>CAKSBP010000018.1 GCA_934438135.1 uncultured Clostridium sp.
AAAGTGGGGGATTTTAATAGAAAAGGAATCTGAAAGCCTTGAATTTATTGGCTTAGAGATTCCGAGAGATTATTTATCATTATAGGAGGTTAAAAATGTTATTTCATGAACAAAGTTTTGAACAGCGACTCAATTTTTTCAAATTGAATATATGTCAGTTTCCGCAGGAACTAACTGCTTCACAAATTGATTTCAATGAACCAGAGCTTGTAATAAATGGTCTTAAGCAGTTAGAAGAATTATTCAATGATATTTATTCAGCAGTTGAAGTGTTTGATATAGAGGATCCAGCTGAAAGCTTACATAATGTGGCTAATACGTTGATGTTTTTATATTCAGCGGGATACACAGGAGAACTATGCCAGCAGGGAAGCAAATATTATCTGGAAATTGTCAAGAAGGAATTAAAAAGTCACTATAAATTATCCATGAATAAACCAGTAGAGAATCTTTCACAGTTCGGCTTTTATTGTGAATTTTATAAGAATGGGAAAGAAACAGATACTTTAAATAAGTGTACGGTTTTCCATCTGTATTGTGATAATTATGATTATGTCCCATTGGCATTAAGTTACATAATGAAGAATGCCTTCAAAGAAGTTAATAATAATGATTATGCAAGAATGCAGGGACTGTTCTATAAGCTGGATTATAGAAGTTTAATCTTGAATGAGAGTACCAGAAGAGAAGATATCTCACCAGTTCGTGATGACATTTTACATACTGCTAATACTAAAGCGGATTATCTGCAATGCCTGTTTGAAACGATTAGTGAGCGTTATCCATTATGCGTAAAGCCAAAATTACATGAATATTATACTCCACATTGGATACTACAATGTTTTACCAAATCTAAAAATACGTTTGTATTCAATGTCAATGTAGTTGCAGATGCAGTATGTCTAGAAATAAGACTAGCTATTGAAACTGTGGAGAAGCTGGCACAAAAGAAGGACATGCTCTCAGACCATTTAAGAGAAGAATTGCAGAAATTTGGATGTATCGAATGTAATAATCATTGTGGACAAGAGAATGTAAGAGAGTTTGAGGGAATAAAATACTGCTGTAACTATTCAGAAGCCCGCTTATTGACATTTTACATAAATTCAAAAGAAGATCTGGAATCCGTATATATGATTATGGATATTGAACAGGAAGCTATGAATTGGAAGTAGATTTCGTAAATTGTGATTAGGTTAATAACCACGATAGTTCCTACTATTAAGAACAATAGAACGTTTAGAAAAATAGGAAAAAGGGATATTATATTGATAAAGATATACCCTGTTTCGGCGGGCTATCACATTCTTAATATAGAGAATCCACAAACTCGACATAACAACCTGTTTAACGGCGAAGCTATGCCTTCAGAGAAGCTTCGTATAGATAGTTATGTGTATGTGATATTACCTAATGCAGGGAGGTCATATATGATAGAGCTAAAGAAGCTGGAAAATGTAGATATCAGCGAATTTACAGAGATAGCAATTACATCATTTGAGGAAGATAAAATCAAGTATGGTGAGTATCCTCCTCTAATTGATATAGAACATCATGCACTTCGTTTCATACATCAAGGTGAAACATCTAAGATTTTAAAAGATGGAGAGATGATAGGAGGTACTGTTATCTTTCATGACCGAAGGGATCATTACACATTAGGAGCACTGTTTATTCATCCATCTTACCAGAATCAAGGCATTGGACAGCAAGTTATACGATTAATAGAAGAGACTTATCCAAAAGCCAGGTCATGGAGTTTGGATACCCCATATAAAAGTTATCGTAATCATCATTTTTATGAAAAAATGGGATATAAAAAAGCTGGTGAAGAAGTTCCGGATAAGGATAGTGACTTTAAATTATTTTTATATAAGAAAGAAATGTGATAAAGAAGACTATTGCAAAGTGATTTGCAATGGTCTTTTTTTAGAGTAAAGAAAGGAAAAGTGAAAATGATAAAATATTTTAATGTACCTGCAGATTTTAAGAATGATACGATTGATCAGTATGCGAAAATGAATGAACAATTTACAGATTCACAGGTCATAGAGACATACGGGCAGGTTACCATTGATAATTGCATTGGATCAGGCAGAGCTTACGACTTGCTTCCCCGGATTGATATGGATCGTCTGAAGGCCTATATCGCATACTCGAAGGAGAGGGGCATAGGGTTTAACTATACGTTAAACACAACATGCATGGGGAATATGGAATTTACCAAAGAAGGAATTGATAGAATCGTTCATTTTCTAGATGAGCTATATAATATTGGAGTACGTTCTCTTACGGTTACATTACCACCTTTAATGGAGATTATTCGTCAGCATGAATATGATTTCGAGATTAAATCTTCAACGGTCTGTCAGGTTGTGAATGCTAATAAAGCAATGTCGTATAAAAAATTAGGAGTCGATAAGATCGTCATTGACGAAAGTATCAACCGTGATTTTGAAGCATTAAAGAATATCCGTAATGCTTTCGGTGACAAGGTAGAAATTATTACGAATGTAATCTGTCATAAAAACTGTATCTATGAAATGTTTCACCATAATCAGACTTCTCATGATTCAGGAGTATATACAGAGGAACCTAGTACAACATATTATTCACACCGCTGTATCATGAAACGATGTGAAAGTCCTGTAAATATATTGAAGATGGCTTTTATTCGCCCAGAAGATTTAGTTTACTACACAGATATAGGAATCCATTATTTCAAATTGCAGGGAAGACAGGCTGCAATGGACGGAGATATGGTTCGCGGAGTGGAACATTATATGAAAGGTGATTTTGATGGGAATCTGATGGAATTATTAGACATGTTTTCACCAACAAATTCATTTCATATATATGTTGACAACAAGAAACTTGATGGATTCATCAAACCTTTTGTTAATAAGCATGGCTTTTGTAAAAACGACTGTACGACTTGTAAGTACTGCGAAAACTTTGCAAAGGAACATCTGGAATATGATAGGATTGATAAAGTATTTCACCTTGCAGAAAACTTTTATTCTCAGTATGACCAGTTTACGAACATGGTAAGGGATGCAAAAATTAAAAAATAATTAAGGAGGGGATTATGGAAAAAATACAATTTGATTTACATGAATTGATTGGAGATATCTTGTCTAAAGATGGCTTATATGTTGATCTTATGAGCTGCAAGGAATTTACTGTCTGGTATCTTCTTAGGCAGCTTGGAATCCAAAGTTTTGCTCCTGTTTTGGGGACCGTCTGCTTCATAAATGAAGAAAAACATGAAAATCTTTACAGGATGCTGATAAAGAGAAGCTATAATTCAGATATTGTAATTCAGAATGCGCAACGTCTTTTCCAGGTGAAGAGAAAAATCTATCAAGAGGAAGATGGAAGTTACCAGGATTTTATTAAGAATGCAATTCATCATAATCGCTTTGTCTACTCCCTGTTTGATAACCTTTATAATACATTGGCATATTACCAGTCTTCGGATAATGAGAAGCATGGACATCCCATTGTAGGTTATGATGATGACAAAGGGGTATATCTTAGTATATTGAGCAATTATCGGGAAATTACATATCAGGATTTGGATAACATGCTTGAAGACGGTTATCGTAAATATAAAGAATATGATGATATTCTTTATTACTTTGAAGGGGCATCCACTACAAGCCTTTCTCCTGAGCAAAAGGATTTGCTGAGAGAAGAATGTTTACAGGATATCGATAATACGTTAAAGGATTGGGATACGGAGATTGAATTTTTCCGAAAAGAGGTTGCAGGTTATTATCTTAGAAGTGGGATTACAAGAGAGCAAAAGGCTAAAATGGCAGATGAGAAGAATGTTTTCTATAATTTGCTTATGATCGGCATTCATGGAGACTTTATATTTAAGCTTCGTCTATTAGAACAGTCATTTCATGTTTCTTTCCGGGACATTGAAGAATTGTATCTTGCTAATCGGAAAACAGCATCTCTGATAGCCAATATGTTCCGGAAAGCTGCTGTCATGTTAAAACGGGATGAAAAATATTTTGATCAGACCATTCCTAAAATTGCAAAGAGAATTGAGCTGACCTATATAACAGATGCTAAAGAAATCAAGGATAAATTTACGAAACGCTTGATTCATTTGCGTTAAAGTACTGGATGCTATCGTAAGGACTAGGAGGGGGAAATGATGGAAGCATGTATAATCCAGGGTATGGAGCCGTTTAATGAAGTCTATTACAGGGATTGTTTTTTCAATTCACTGTTTTCTGTAATGAACTATTTTCAAGTGGACATAAGCTATGTTTTAAGTAACGATATTTTCTATTATGAATGTTTAAAAGATAGCAGGAATCTACAGATAAAATGTCATGAGATCAAAGAAGTGAATGAAATACTATTCGAACAAGGCATTAGGGTAGAAAGTAAAATCAATAGTGATGATATTGTGGGTGAGATAAAAAATGGTATCAATCAGAACTGGCCGGTTATTCTTGCAGTGGACAGCTTTTATTGTCCCAATATTTTAGATTGTTACAAAAAATCTCATAATACCCATACAATCCTGATTGAAGGGTACGATGACAAAGAGAACTTATTCAGTATTGTTGATTTAGAGATTCTTAATAATCTGACATACAAAAAATTCAAGGTTACCTATGAACAATTACTTGCAGCACATTCCGCTGAGTTAATCATTGAGAATCAAAAAAATGGAGAAAACACAATATTCCAATATTGTAAAACAGATAAGAGGTGTCAGACATCTCCAATCCGTTTTATTTTTTTGCGCAATTTGAAATCAAATAAAAGAGAGTTATTAGCAGGAATGGATGCTTTCGAATTGTTTATTAAGCATTTTGAGGGATTAGACCATTCGGAACAGATTCAGTCATCAAAGAAAATATTAGATTCCTTTGTAGAGATTTTTAACTGTAAAAAAATTGAATACTATCGTTTTCACCGGATTTTTGGTAAAGAACATGCATTTACGATAGTATTTCAAAAGCTTCAGGATATATGGAAACAAATTATGTCTAACTATGGACTTTTTCATTATTCAGCAAAGAAACAAGAGAGTTACACAGCCAATGTGTACGCTTTATTAAGAGAAGCCTATGGTCTTGAAAAAAATTTAATCTTAGAGGTTTTGGAATGTAGGGAGGAGGATTCCAATGGATATTAGGGAAAAGTTAATCAATATAATTGTGAATACAGTAGATAAAGAAAACAGGGCTGCGGCAAGGGAATATTTAAAAGAGAATAATGATATAACCAAGTTAGCCATTAATTCAGTAGATTACATTCAGATCATTGTAGATATCGAGTTAGATTTCGGCATAGAGTTACAGGATGAACTTTATGAAATGTCCTATTTTTCCTTTTTTGATCTGCTATATGAATATGTTCATGAATGTGTAACAGAAACGACTGGAGGCACGAAACTTCTAGGTAAACTGAGAGAAATCACAACAATTGAAGAATCCATATTCCAGGTTATTTCAGAATACTGTTCAGCTGATATTATTGAAAACCTGAAGATAATCCGTGATCTTGAGCGTATCGAACTTGAGCCTGGTACACTAGATAAGATTTTAGTAAAGCTTAATACAATGTATCATACGAATCTCAATAAGGAAGAGTTTACTGCAAAGGAACTTGGTAATATTAGTTATCTGAGCAGATACCTGTTTCAAGAAAATTAGGAGGTGATGAGTGTGACCCCGATTAAAAAGAAAGAATACTATGATTGCATTGATTGTAGCCTTTCTAATATGTTTGAACAGTTTGGAGAGGATTATCGAAAGGTATTTATCAATTCCTTTGGATTTGAATACTTAAGAAAGGATGAGTTCCTCAATAGTATTATTGCAACTTCATTTGTACCTGTTCATGAAATTATCCATGATTATACTAATCTGGAGTACAATATTGAGTTTATAGAAAGTAAGGATTTAGAGAATTACTTAATCGAAAGAGTAAGAGATAATAAATTCTTAGGTGTAAATATTGATGCATTTTATTTACCTTGGAATAAATACTATAACGCTTTACATAGAGAACATAATATTTTAGCAGAGTCCTATAGGGAAGAGCAGGGAATGCTTAATGTATATGATGTTTACTTAATACCTGGTTTACAAGAGTTAGATATTGAATCATTAAAAAAAGGATATTCATTTTCTTTTTATCTTACGAGAAAGGAAGTACTTTCAGAACAAATGTGTAAGGCATTGACAGAGCAGTTAAAGACATTTATGAATGAAACAGAAGAGGAAAGAGAGAATGCAATAGCCTTGTTCCTTCAGGATATCGAGAATCTGGAATATTATGATTATGACACCAATCTGATAGATTCCACAGACTTTGTCTTTTCTTTTGCCGGATTTATATGGTCAAGGATTAAAGCATTGGACTATGTGAATCTGCTTCGTGAGCAATCACATTATAGTAATTTAACGCTGATAGAAGAAACATTGCAGCAAAATGTTGCATTGTGGAGAAAGTTAAAGAATTATGTGGTTAAAAACATTATTATAAAAAGAAATGTGTGTGCTAGGCAGATTTTAGAATTGAAACCAGAGCTAATTCATACTGAGAAGAAGCTAGTAGGGTACATCAATAATATGTAACGTTAGATTAAAAAAGCTTAGTGATTTCAAGCGGGAAGGGCGGTCGGATGAAAGATATAGCAGTAATAGGCATTGGTCTTACATTACCTTATGCAGATAGCTTAGAACAATTGTGGGAGATATTAAAAGAAGGCGTAGATTGTGTCAGGGAAATGCCAGTACATAGGAAGCTTGATATGGAGAAATATTATCTAGCATCAGAACAAGATATCAGCGATTATGAAATACCATTGGGAGCATATTTAGGAAATGTAGATTATTTTGATTACCAGTTTTTTGGTATGACTTATGAAGAAGCAGTTATATTAGAGCCAGCTCAAAGACTTCTGTTTCAAACAGTATGGAAAACAATTGAGAATGCAGGATATACAAGAGATAAGATTTGTGATAGTAATATTGCCGTATACTTAGGATGTTCCAATAGCGAAGAATATGGGAACTATGCAAAGTTTTCTGAACATTATGATAGGTATGAAGAAGTAACTGCCAAAGCAGTTTCGGATTATTTTAACTGGAAGGGGAACAGTACCAAAATCAACACCGTCTGCTCTTCTTCTTTAGTTGCAGTACATCAGGCATGTCAAGCGATAGAGAACAACGAAGCTGACATGGCCATAGCAGGAGGAGTAAGACTAGGACTTTTACCTCTCACTCATACTAATATTGGTGTGGAATCGAGTGACGGGAGAACCAGATCCTTTGATGAAAGTTCAGAAGGCTGCGGCGGTGGCGAAGGTGTCATTACCATACTTTTAAAGGAACTGGAAAAAGCTGAGCGTGACAAAGATATCATACATGCAGTCATTAAAGGGAGCGCCTGTAATCAGGATGGAGCTACGGTAAGTATCTCAGCACCTAACAGCGAAGCACAGTCGCAGGTAATTCGAAAAGCTTGGGAAAATGCAGGAGTAGATCCCGCTACGATTACCTATATCGAGGCTCATGGGACTGCTACAGAACTAGGTGACGTAGTTGAAGTAGAGGGCATAACCAAAGCATTTGAAGTAGAAAATGTTTCTCGCCAGTTTTGTGGAATCGGTTCCGTAAAATCCAATTATGGACACATGGAAGCGGCTGCGGGAATCTTGGGGCTTGTAAAAGCAGTGCTTTCATTACAACATAAGATGATACCAGCTACCTTGCATTTTTCCTATCCAAATAAATATATCACATTTCCGCTGACACCGGTGTATGTCAATATCCAGAATACAAAGTGGGAATCTGAGAATTCCATTTATCGATGTGGAGTAAGTTCTTTTGGATTTACTGGAACCAACAGTCATATCATTTTAGAGAGAGCTTGTGAACATCCATCTAGACAAAACATAGAAAACCAGCCATCTTCCTATCTGTTAACTGTTTCAGGAAAAACAGAGGGGGCATTAAAGCGGAGTCTTTGGAACTATATCAATTTTGATTATGAGAATAAGTTACTTAACGACATCTGCTATACTGCCAATGCATGTAGGGATCATTATAACTATCGTGTTGCAGTTATTTTTAGTGACAAAGAAGATTTAATCCATAAGTTATCTTGTTTTCTTGCCCAGCAGAATTTGCCGGACCATAATCTATACTTTGGACAGGTTTCGGATGATGGTAATAAGAAGGCGTCTGTATGGCAGGGGCCAGCTCCAGGGCAGACTTTCATATGGGAACAGATAGCACAGTCATATATTGAGGGCAAATCCATACAATGGGATAAGGTTTATGAGGGCATGGATGTTAAAAAAGTCAGCTTATTGCCATATCCTTTTGAGAAAACCAGATGCTGGGTGGATTTAAGTGAGAACCAACCTCTTAAAAAAGAAAAGGAGTACTGTTGTTTAGGATGGAAAGAAGCATTCATCGAAGAACATACTGATGAAAAGAAGAAAAATATTTTATTCTTTTCCAATGGAAGCAGTACAGGAAGTAAAGTGGCTCAATATTTAAGGGATAAGCAAATATGCTTTACCGAGGTGAATATGTCTGGGCCTTATGAAAAACAGAATGAATTTTCCTATCAGTGTGGACAGTACATAGAGGATTTTACAAAACTGTTTGAAGATATTTTAGCAGACGATTCATTAGAGGTTATCTTCGATGTAGACTATTGGAAAAAGGAGAACGCATTATCAGACAATGCAATGGAAGTCACAGATGGTCTTTTATATATGTATAATTTCTGCAAGGTATTAGGGCAGGTTTTTAAAGGAGACTGCAGATTGAATTTAGTCGCTTCCAATGTATATTGTGTGAATGTGGAAGATGTTTCAGAGAACTGTGGAAATGCAGCATTTATGGGATTTGGTAAAGCAATACAAGGTGAATATCACAATATAAGCTGTAGATTTATTGATATCGGCCAGGATGTTAGTTTTGTATGGGATGAGATAAACTCAACGAATTCTGATTATTTAGTTGCATACCGTAATGGAAAACGTTACACGCAGGTGCTTGAAAGAGCTGTGGCAGAAAAATCAGCGCCTTATGTATTCCAGCCAGAAGGTGTGTATATCATAGCAGGTGGACTTGGTAACATCGGAATTGAAATTGCCAATGCGATTGCATATTGGGGAGCAAAACACATTGCAATTATAACCAAGCGAGCATTTCCTGAAAGGGATAAGTGGGAATATGCACTGCTTCATTCAGAACAGTACGATGGCAATGAGCTGGAGAATATTAGACGACTTCTTGAGATAGAAAATCTAGGCTGTGACATTCACATATACTCCAAAGATATCACGGACCTGAAAAGTGTAACTGATATTATTAAGGATTGTACCACTCGGCATCATAAAATAAATGGACTGTTCCAGTGTACTGGCTATGGAGTAGGACAGTCTGGAATGGCAATCAGTGCCGGAACAGCAGGAGGTTTCGAACAGAGTATTGCCTCCAAAATCACAGGTACTTGCAATCTTTTAGAAGCTATGAGCACAATACCATTTGATTTATTTACAGTACTTTCCTCTCCGATATCCATTACAGGAGGTCTGGATTCGTCGGGATATATTGCAGCAAATGCTTTCTTAGATACACTTGGAGACTATGGCCGATTATGCAGCAGGAATATCCAAGTTTTAAGTTTAGCGCCTTATAAGAAGACCATTGAGAAGTTTGATACTGAGTTCGTTCAGGAAATGCATCTGTTCCACCCAATGGACACCCTGGCACTGCTGGCATCAATAGAAGATGCACTATCCAGACAGGGCAGATATACCATAGCAGGAAAGTTAAATTATGGTTCCCTATTGTTTAACATGAAGGAAATGATTCCATTCCAATTCTCAGACAGCATTTTAGAAGAAAATGAAAGATATGAAAGAGAGAAAGCCAACGAAACACAGCATACACAAGAGGTAAAACAGATTGAAATTATTGGTGAAGGGGCAGACACCCTTAGTGAGAGAGAGCGAATTATCGTTAATATCTTATGCAGTTACCTTGGGTATGAAAAAATCAGTCTGGCAGAAAACTTCTATGAAATAGGCGGCGATTCTCTAATTGCCCTAAAGGTGATCAGTCATATAAATGAAGCTTTGGGTATACAGGCTGTAGTTTCAGATTTATTGAAAAATCCTGAGATTTACTGCTTCATTAAAGAAATTAGGCAAAAGTATATGGATTCAACAGAGAGCGAACATATGCAGGTAGTGGAGAGTGTTACTCAGGAATATTACCCAGTGTCATCTTCACAGAAGAGATTATTTTTACTAAATCAAAAAGAGTATGACATATCAGGATGGAATATTTCCTATGTTATGGAATTGACAGAGGGAAAACTGGATAAGGAAAAGCTGACAGAGGCATTTCGCAATCTGCTGAAACGTCATGAAGCATTAAGAACCTCTTTTCATTTATGGAAGGGAGAGGTGGTACAGAAGATACATGACGATATTGAGTTTTCAGTAAAATATGTAGAAGGCAGTATTGATATCAATCAATATATTGCACAATTGTCGGAACCATTTGCTCTAAGTAAAGCGCCATTGATGCGAGTTATGGTAGTGACGACAGTAGAAGAGAAAACGTATTTCCTGTTCAGTGTACATCATATTATCTCGGATGAAGTTACAATGGGAATCATCATGAGTGAGATAAAGGAGCTTTATCAAGGCAGAACTCTGTCCAAGGAGTATGCCCAGTATCGAGAATACTCGCTTATGCAGCAAAAGGAATATCAGTCCGGGGCCTATCAGAATGATGAAGACTACTGGCTTTTGGTATTTGCTAAAGAAATGTCGAACCAGAACTTAGTGGCATTATATGATGGAAAGGAGAAGAATCCGTCTGGAGGTGGACGAATCCATTTCCAATTGGAAGAGGATACTTCTAATCACATCAGAGAATATTCAAAAATGCTTAATATGACCAGCTACTGGTACCTTATGACTGTTTTTCAAATACTCATGTCAAGGAATCTAGGCAGCCAGGATGTTGTGACAGCAGTAACTACAACAGGACGACATTATGCTCGTTTTGAACAGACAGTAGGTATGTTTGTAAATGTATTGCCTCTTAGAACCTTTGTGAATAAACAGCTGACATTTCAGGAATTACTGCTGGTTGTAAAGGAGAATATTATAGCAGCCTATCAGCATCAGAAATATCCGTATGACAAGCTGTTGGAGAAGATTCAAGAGAAGTTTGGATATCGGCTGGAAGCAAATGTTTCATTCCAGATGCATAAAATTCTATTTGAAGATATGGAGTTTTCGGATGATATCAGGTTAAAGCCTTATGACTTCCCTTACAAAGCGTCCAATCAGGATATTCTTTTAGAGTTTTACGAAAAAGATAACAGCATGGTATTTGATTTAACATACAGTACTGCTAAGTTTACGAAGAAAACAATGGAAACATTTATAGATGATTTTAAAGGCATGATTCAAAAAGCTATCGAGGAACCATCTGTTAAAATAAACAGCCTGACAGTTGCTGATGCTGGGAAGGTAAATGAGATGCTGCTAGATTTTCTAGAGCCATTTTAACAGAAGGGGATAATAAGAGTTAAATATGAAAGAAAGGAATGCCACATTTTACGTTAATCCACTTAGGGATTGTGGTGTGCAAAGGGATTAAGAAAGTTGACGGATAATACGAAATTTAAATGTCCTAATTGTCATAGTAATGTGATCAATATGGCTGACCATATGACTTGTGTGCAGTGTGGCCTTAACTATCCTGTAAAGGACGGGATTCCAGTTCTGCTGATAGAAGAGGCAAGTGACCAGTATGGGAATGAGAACATGGATTATACGATTACTGCCCATAAGCAGGAAGTGAAAGACGGGTACACAAATGTCGCAAAGTCCATCGAGCAGTCAGGAATGAAAGACAATGTCTATTTTTTAAACTTAGGTTACGCGCCAGACGATAATCAGCAGTATGCAGTGCAGGAGATCCCAGTAACTGCGATTAGTAAAAATTCTGTGAAATTAATCTTAGAGGTGATTGGTGATTATGATTTTGATGGAAAAGAGCTGCTGGAAGTGGGATGCGGAAGAGGGGGAAATCTGTATACCATTCATCAATATTATAAGCCGAAATCGGCAGTAGGAGTTGATTTATGCAAGGCAAATGTACAATTCTGTCATTCTTATCTTGACAGCCAGAATATCAGTTTTGCGGTTGGAGATGCCGAAAAGCTACCGTTTGGAGAAGAAAGTTTTGATGTAATTGTTAATATTGAATCATCAAGTGCTTACACCAATATAGAAAATTTTTATGAAAATGTTAGTAAAATACTAAGGCCGGGAGGCTTTTTTTTGTATGCAGATGTAATCGAGAATTCGGTTTTTGATGCCAATATAGAGTACTTAAAAAGCTTAGGAATGGAAGAATTACGTTATACAGACATTACTACGAATGTATTATTATCCTGTTATCAAGAGTACCGGAAAAAGGTGCTGGCATATAAAGGAGTAGAACAATTAAGTAAGAGGGAAGATTTAGAAGATTTCATTGGGATGCCTGGCAGTAAGATCTATAACAATATGAAGTCTGGCAGAAAATCATACCGAATCTACAATTTCAGAAAGCAGGCATAGGAAGGAGGACGGAATTATGAATAAGATTGCTGTGGTATTTCCAGGTCAGGGATCACAGTTTGTTGGGATGGGGAAGAGTCTATGCCAACAGTTTCCATCGGCTGTGAGGGTATATGAAGAAGCGGAAGACATCCTGGGTATCCCTCTTAGAAGAATCAGTTTTGAAGGAAGGGTAAGTGAACTGAATAGCCTGACTACATTATTTCCTGCAATTATTACTTACGGAGTTGCATCCTTCAAAGTGTTTCAGGAGATGACAGGTATCAAAGCGGATTTCATGGCAGGGCATAGTCTAGGTGAATATGCAGCACTGGTCTGTTCCGGCATTCTGGATTTTAAGGATGCGATTCGTCTTGTGGAAAAGCGAGCAAGCCTTTGCCTTGAATACTCTCTCGGAGAGCAGGGAAGCATGACCGTAATTGATGGATTAGATGCGGATAAGGTGGACCAGTTATGTGATGCTTTACAGCAAGAAGGAAAGAACGTATATATTGCGTGCTATAACAAAGAAAATCAGCTGGTTGTATCTGGGGATACACAGGCGGTAATGGCGATAGAAGATATGGTAATGGAGCAGGGGGCTAACGTAACACCTATGATTATGATGCCACCTTTTCACTGTCCGTTATTAGAACCGATTACAGGTGAAATGATGAATCTGCTACAAAGTATTTCTTTCCATAAAGGGGAGACTACAGTCATAGGAAATGTGAGTGGAATGCCATATCCTGCTGAGAAAGATGAGATAGTAATGAGCCTGGCAGCACATCTGGTCAGACCTGTCAAATGGTTTCAATCTATGAGATACATGCAATTACATGGTATCAGAAATACGATTGAAATGGGAGCACATAATTATCTTTCTGCAATGATAAAGGAGACGATTCCAGGATGTCAGACTTATGCCTACGGAATGAATCAGAACTGGGATCTGTCAGGGGTATTAACTTCACAGAGTAGCCAAAAACGCAACATTTCAAAGGAATACATGAAAATCGCCGTTAGTACAAAGAATTATTCAAAGAACACACTAGGTTATGATGAACAGATCATCAAAGCTTACCGAGAGTTAGAATCCATATGTAAAAACAGGAACGGTACAAGTGAATCAGATGATAAGGCAAGGAAACTGCTTTTTACAATACTTGATTTAAAGGAAGTGCCGGAACATATACGTACACAATATCTTGAGGCATCAGGTGTTCTTTAGGAAAAATAGAAAAAGGGGGGGATACATATGCTAGATGATATCGCAATTGTGGGGATTGGACTAAAAATTGCAGATTGTACTTCCGTCCAGGAGTATGACTGGAAACTGCAAAAACAAGAACCACTTTGTCAGAGCCTTGCTGGAAAAAGGCTTACCGATTTACAGCATTATATGGATAAACTTCATAAGGTGCTGCCAGAAACACAAGGAGAGAAGCCCTGTTATCTAAAGGAGATAGACTTATTCGATTATAAAACATTTCATATTTCGCCTAAGGAAGCCGGTTACATGGATCCGAACCAGAGACTTATGCTAGATACCGTTTATAGTGCATTTATGGATTCTGCAATCCCAATCAATGAAGGTTCTGATACCGCAGTGTATATAGGCTATCGAGAAAATAAAGATTATCTTCGGTTAGTTGAAACCTATGATCCAGATATGCTTTCGTTTGCAGTGCCAGGTAACCTGCCGGCAGCGATTGCTGGAAGAATATCCTATACCTTTGATTGGAAAGGAAACTGTATGTTAATGGATGCAGGAGATTCTTCCTCTCTATTAGCGTTACAGTCTGCTTGCAATGCAATACGCAGTAAAGATGCGAAGATAGCGGTAGCAGGTGGAATTGATCTGAATGTTCTTCCGTTTGATAAGGAGCATAACGGTGAATGTGTGATTGCAATGGTGCTAAAATCTCTAACTGATGCGAAAGAAGCCAAAGACCCTTTATACGGAATCATTAAGTCCTGTGCGTCAAATAGAAGTTCAGGTAGTGAGGCAACGCAAAAGGAAAAGGTAATCAGTGATTGTGTAGCCTCTATAAAAGGTACTGAAAAAATGTTGAGCTTAGTGGAATTATCAGGTACTTCCAGCTTGCAGGATAGGGAGACGTTGAAAAGAATACTAGGAGAACAATTAAACACAGCATCTGATGAGATTTGTCTGGATATTTTATCAGAAGATATACAAGGACTTGACATTTCCTCGGGACTCATGGGAGTAGTAAAGGTTTTACTTTCCAAGGTAAATGGTGAGGATAAGCTTACGTCTAATGAGAACGAGGACTTGAGGCTGCTTGCACATTTTGGCAGGGAAGGTGGTAATACATGCGTTATGCTGGAAAAGACAGAAGAATGTATAACACCGAATCAAGAACAGTTAGTGATAAAAAGAAAATCAGCTCTCGATGCTCAAAGATGCTGGTTGAATTAATAAAAGGAAAGGAAAGAACATGAATAGAGAAGAAACCATTCAGATGTATATGGCGAGCATAATGAAACAGTATCCGAAACAGATTGCAGTAGAATGTGAGGGAGAGAGCATCTCCTATCAGGAACTACATGATGTTACGGATAAAATAGCCTGTGGAATTAAGGCAGCAGGATATAATCGACAAGCGCATGTCGGTGTCTATATGAAAAACAAGGTAAATACCATTTATGCCATGCTTGGCATTATGAAGGCTGGTTGTGTATTCGTTCCTCTGGACGAAGAATATGCAACGAACCAGATACTGCATATGGTAGATACTGCAGATGTGCAGCTTGTTCTGTATGATGAACCGAAAGCAGGGATAAAAAGCCTGGTTGAGGACAAGGCAGCTACACAATCTCTGGAAGATATGCTAAAGAAAGAATACGGTTTAGAATCTTCTATCGGAGAGGAACTGTATCTGACAGAGGATGAACTTTATATCTATTTTACTTCAGGAACTACAGGAAATCCAAATGCAGTAGTGGGAGTAAATAAATCCTTGCTTCACTTTATCTTATGGGAGATTAAAGAACTTCAAATCGGAGTGGGCACCAGAGTCAGTCAGTTTACTTCAGCTTGCCATGACCCGTATCTTAGAGATATCTTTGTACCCTTATTATCAGGTGGAACGATATGCTTACCATCAAAAGAGAATCATATTTTGAGCAATAATCTGGCAAAATGGCTGGATGAGGCAAAGATTCAGGTTGTACATTGTACTCCTAGCCTGTTTCATTTGCTGAACTCTTCCCTGCTGTCACCAGAACATTTTAAAGAACTTAAGTATGTATTGCTTGCAGGAGAGAAAGTGAGACCGTGGTCATTAAAATACTGGTATGATATCTTCGGTGAAAGAATACAGCTGATCAATCTCTATGGACCTACGGAAACTACCTTAGCAAAACTTTTCTACTACATTCAAAAAGAAGATTGCAAAAAGAAGGAAATCCCAATAGGAAAGCCTATAGAAGGCTGCAAAGTAATCCTGGTTGATGGGGAAGGAAATATTAGTGATAAGGGAGAAATCTACATCAGAACTCCGTATAGGACAAAAGGCTATTACAAAAATGATTCCTTAAATCAGTCAAGGTTTATCCAGAATCCATTTAGTAAGCAAGAGGATATCATTTATAAAACAGGGGATTATGGCAGACTGTTACCAGATGGAAATATTGTATTTACTGGAAGAAAAGATAAGCAGATTAAAATAAGGGGAAATAGGGTAGAAGTTGATGAAATTGAAAGAAAGATTGAAAGCTACCCAGCAATAAAAGATTGTGTTGTGGATTACAGCAGTTTTCATAATGCAAACAGGGAAAAAGAAGTCTGCACAAGATGCGGGATACCAAATGGTTTTCCACATGTAGAGATTGATTCGGAGGGGGTGTGTAATTTATGTAGACTATATGAAAATAATAGTGAAAAGATTAATCAGTATTTTAAAACGCCAGCAGATTTTGAAGCAATCTTTTCAAAGAACCAGGAATCACAAGAACCTCAAGGAGAATACGATTGTCTGGTATTGTATAGTGGAGGAAAGGACAGCACCTATGTACTAAGCAAGTTATTGAATATGGGGCTTAGAGTACTGGCTTACTTCTTCGATAATGGCCATACATCGGAGCAGGCATATCAAAATCTCATACATTCTTTTGAAGAGTTCAAGGTGGATTATGTAGTTGATAAGCAGGATAACATGAATGATATTTTTCTTGCTGGCATAAAAAAAGAATCCAGTGTCTGCAATGGCTGTTTTAAAGTGCTCAGTTACCGTAGCCTGAAACTTGCCTATGATAAAGGAATTAAGTATATTGTCACAGGATTTAGCCGGGGACAGATCTTCGACCTTAGACTGGAGAACATTTATAGGCAGAATTGTTTTGACTTAGAGGAAGTGGAATCGAAAGTCGAGGAACACAGAATGGTTTATTTCTGTAAACCGGATTACGTAACTGAGAATATGGAAAAGGAATATGAAGTAACTAAAAATATGTTTAATGCAGTTACTTTCCTTGATTTTTACCATTACTATGATGTAACGAAGGAGGACATTTATCAATATCTAAGTGAGAAATGTTCTTTCTGGAAAAAGCCGGAGGATACAGGAAAATGCTCCAGTAACTGTTTGATAAATGACGTAGGAATTTATCTGCAGCAAAGAGCACATGGGTATGATAATTACACTTCCAAGGACTGCTGGGAGACGCGCCTCTTAGCAAAACCGAAGAAAGAAGAATTCCAGTTCAGCGATATTGATATCAATAAGGTGAATGCGATTCTAAAAGAGATTGGATATGAGGAAAAGTATATGAATATCCCGTATGAAAATCAGGTTTTAAAGGCATATTATGTGTCCGACGAAGAGGTAAAGGAAGAAGAGCTAAAGAACTACTTAAAACAGGAATTACAAGATTATATGATTCCAGCCGAGATTATCCGATTAAGCGAAATTCCTTTGACTGCTAACAAAAAGGTGGATTACGCCAACCTGGAGAGTAAAAGAATGCTCAAAGAAACAAAAGTAATCAGAAAACCTAGAAACCATATTGAAGAACGAATTATAGAAATCTGGAAAGAGATTGTCAATGTTGATAACATAAATGTAACAGACAGTTTTATGGACATTGGAGGAAACTCCCTTAATGTATTGAACATGATAGCTCAAATCTATAATGAGTTTGAAGTAGAACTAGATCTGGGAGATTTATTTAACAAGTCAACAGTAGAGGCAATTGCAAGTTACATAGAACAAGAGGGTACAGCCATTAGATAAATGGTTATGGTACAGAAATGGAGGAAATTATGAATCGAAATGAAGTAATCGCAAAATTAAAGGAAATTATTATTAGTACAATGGAGCTTGACATGACACCTGAGGAGTTAAAGGGTGACAACCTTGTTGATGAAATTGGATTCAACTCAGTAGATGCACTTGAAATTCTTGTATGGGTTGAAAATGCCTTTGATATGAGATTCCCGGATGAAGATTTAAGTTCAGAGCTCTTAACTACTTTGGATAATCTAGCAGATTATATCATTAAGAGAAAGGGTCAAGAATGATGAAAAGGGATGTGCTTTATGCTCCAGTAAGTCTTATTATGATTACCTATAATAAGCTAAGCCGTCTTATTCTAACCTTAGAGACTTTGAAAACAGCAGAATACATAGAAGAAACAGAAGTAATCATAGTGAATGATGGTTCGGATGATGGTACGAAGGAGTATTTAGAGAATTTCAGGGAACAGAATAAGAACTTGAACATCAAAGTAATACATATAGATAATTCAGGTCGTTCCGTAGCCAGAAATGCTGGAATTATGGGCTCCACAGGGAAACTTCTAATCTTTATGGATGATGATTTGCTGGTTAGCAAAGAGTTTATTACAAGTCATATCAATGCACATAAAGACAAAGAGAACCTCATTGTACATGGAAGAATCTATAGCTTTCCAGTACTTAAATTTATGGCGAATCCTTCGACTGGAGAACTATATAATGGCCAGATGGCGAAAGCAAATTTATTAACCAATGTACTGACGTTAGATATGGTGAAAGACCCAAAGCAGCTAAAGAAATACATGGATGAGAATGGAAGGCTGTCGAAATTTGAGAAAGATATCTATGAATTATATCAGTCTACATCAGATTGCGACAGCTATGTCCGTTGGATTGGGACCAACGGAGGGAATTTTTCTATTAAAAGAAAAAGCTTATTGAAGATAGAAAACTTTGATCCCTATATGGGAAAATCCTGGGGATGTGAAGATTTAGAGGTTGGATTCCATGCTTATCAGGCTGGATATGAGTTTTCCTATTCTGTGGAGGCGGCAAACTATCATATCACTCATTATCGTGAAGAATTTCAAGAGATCCATAATAGTTCTATCGATTATTTTATCGGTAAACATAGACATAGATACATCCGTATTCTAAAAGAGTACTTTAATGAGAAACTGAAAGATTTAGTAGAGTGGAAAGCGGTATTAGACAGCGCGGAGGATAGCCTATGAAAATGATTGTTATGGGATTTGACGGGTGTACCATGAAGCTGGTTGAGAAATGGAAGGACAAGCTTCCAGCATTCTCCCGCCTAATGAACCAGAATAAACTTGGTACTCTGTATTCAACCAATCCACCTCATACTGCACCAGGATGGACATCAGCATTTACTGGAGTAAATAGCGGAAAACACGGTATCTATCAGTTTTGGGATACCCAGGCCCCACAGTACATGGGAAAGTTTATGAGAAGCAGTGATTTAAATGTACTATCGGTATGGGAGATGTTAAATCAGCTTGGGTATCGGACTGGAGTTTTAAATGTACCTATGACTTACCCACCAAAAGAACTAGATGGCTTTATACTGACCTGGCCACTTAACAATACACTTAGGTATGCTTATCCGGATGGTTTATTAATCGATATTGCTAAGAATGGAGGTCATTATATCTCCGATCTGAGCACTATGTTCCAAGGTGATTATGAGGATTATGCTGCGAAAGCAATTAAGATTACAAGAAAAAGATTAATTACCCTAAAACACTTAATACAGGAATATCAGTATGAATTTTATATTTCGGTTTTCACAGAGATGGATAGAGTTTCTCATTTTTACTGGAACTTCATGGATGAAGGCAGCAGCTATTATGATGACAGTGTAGCAGAGGAATTAGCATTGGCAATTGAAGCCATATATCAAGAAGCCGATACTGTTATAGGCGATATTATTGACAGTCTCGATGAGGATACACTGCTTTTGGTATTATCAGACCACGGTTTTTGCAGAGGAAACCTTAACTTTTATGTCCAGTCGTATCTGCTGGAGACTGGCGCATTAGCATTAAAAGAAAGTGAAAAGGATCTGGAAGATACCAAAGAAGGAGCGCTATTTGACGTAAAAGTGGATTCTTGGCTGGAGTGCTTAAAAGACGGCAAAAGGTATGAGATAGATTGGAAAAAAACAACTGCCTTTATGTCTGCACCAGGTTCCTACGGGGTGAATATTAATCTTTCGGGAAGACAGGAAAATGGATGTGTCAAGAAAGAGGAGTATCAATCTGTTAGAAATCATATTATACAGGAGCTTAAAAAGGTGGTTCATCCTGATACCAAAGAGCCTCTGTTTAAAGAAGTACTGCCTAGAGAAGAAGTCTATACAGGGGATGTGGTGGATAAAGCACCTGACATAATCATAGTTCCTTATGATTATGGAATCATGGTACATCATGAGATTAAACCTGGAACTCTATTTGGCGAGCCAGAGCAAAAAGGAATGCATGACATGGATGGAATATTTGCCCTATATGGTAATGAAATTGAGCATATTTTCATGCCAAAGGAAGCTTCCATCGTGGATATTGCTCCAACAATATTAAGTTATTTTGGCATCGAAATACCAGAATACTTTGAGGGAAAACCTATCTATGATTTTAACCGCAGCAGTCAAAAGAAAATAGAGAAGCTTAGTGTATGTAATGCATCAGCCAATACGGATTCTTATACAGCAGATGAAGTGAAAGAAGCAAAAAGGAAATTGAAAGCACTCGGTTATTTATAAAGGAAGAAGGTGTAAATATGTTTAGCCCGTACCTTGGGAAATCGTATACAAATCAAGAAATAGAAGCAGCTCTTCAGGAATTTAAAGTCAAAGTCCATGTGGTCCATTCTTTTCATAAATATGAGTTAGCTGCAGAGGCAATCGCAAAGGGTAAAATAATTGCATGGTTCCAAGGAAGAGCAGAATGTGGGCCGCGAGCACTAGGCAATCGAAGTATTTTAGCAGATGCAAGGAATAAAGATATGAAAGATATCGTGAATCGCAGGATTAAGTTTCGAGAACCATTCAGGCCTTTTGCTCCGTCGGTTTTATATGAACATCAGCAAGAGTACTTTGATCTCGACATTCCATCTCCTTATATGTTGATGATAGCTGATGTGTTAGAGGAAAAGAAAGATAAGATTCCTTCCGTAGTTCATGTGGATGGTACAGGAAGATTGCAGTCTGTGATGAAGGAATTGAATCCTGTTTACTATAAGTTAATTGAAACCTTCTATCAGATGACAGGGATACCTGTCGTTCTTAATACTTCATTTAATATCAATAAGGAACCTATTGTGGAATCACCTAGGGATGCTGTGAATTGTTTCCTTAGTACAGATTTAGATGAACTCTTCATGGAAGATTATGTGATTACAAAGATTAAGTAAGGAGCTGGTATTTTGTACGTATTGGGATTAGGAGGATCTAATCATGATTTCTCGTCCTGCCTAGTGAAAGACGGAGAGATACAGTGCATGATTGAGGATGAAAGATTAACAAGAGTTAAGAACTGTAAGGGATTAGGGTTAGACCTGGCAAAAGGATATTCGAGAAAATACTGTTTGGATTATATGGGAATCGATATTGATTCGATTGACCTGATAGTTGGTAATGATATCTTGAATCCTATTATGCACCGCAGATTAGAGCGGGAAGTGACTCTTATCAACCATCATATGGCTCATGCAGCCAGTTCTTTTTATACTTCACCATTCGATAAGGCAGCAGTCATAGTAGTGGATGCAGTTGGTTCAAAAAGAACAGATGGAGAAAATGAGGTCTATGAATCAATATCTTTCGGTTATGGAAATGGAAATAAGATTGAGCTTATAGATAAAATCGAGGGAAGAAATCTGCCTGGTACAGATTATATAAAAAATTCTTTAGGAATATTTTATTCTCTCATAACGGATGTAATCGGTTTTGGGGAACATCAGGAAGGGAAAACTATGGGATTATCTCCTTATGGCAAGGAGACTTATTATGAAGAATTTAAAAAACATATACGCTATATAGGAAATGGGCGAATCGAAATGGGAGAGGCAGATATAGCCTTTTTTTTATCCTTAAAAGATAGAATTAGCAGCTGCAAAACTGCGGAAGAGGCAAATGTAATGAAACAGGATTTTGCCTATGCAGCCCAAAAAGTAACAGAAGAATATCTGCTATCTCTGAGCCGTTATGTGAAAGAGGTTACAAAGGCTGATTACTGCTGTTTTGCTGGAGGAGTTGCACTAAACAGTATTACAAATTATAAGGTGTATCAATCAGGATTATTTAAAAATGTCTATATACAGGCAGCAAGTGGGGATAATGGTACTTCCATTGGAAGTGCTTTGTATGGTTATTATTCTATTCTTGGAAATAAAAGAAAGGGAAAGGTAAGTTAAATGGCTAAATTATATGTAATATCTTTTGAAGGAATGAATCCTGACATATTGCAAGAATATATAGAGAGAGGAAAGCTGCAGCATTTTGAACGTGTGCAAAAGGAAGGTTATATCGGTAATTTGAAGACTAGTAAAATTCCGTATGAAGCATCTGGATTAATATCAGCATTTTCGGGTATTCAGGATTACGAACATGGAGTGTTATCTTATTGGAAGGCTCATAATTATGACTATATTCCAAAAACATATACTTCAGAAGATACAATGGAGAACATGCTGTGGATGAAGGATGACATGCAGGATGTTACATTTAGCATCGTTAATATTTTTGGAACGCATCCAGCTTACAAACTGAACGGCTCTTTAATTACATATGCGATGAATCGTACTTTACGATTTTCCTATCCAGAAGATCTCATCCGAAACTTTACCGCACAGGGAATGCCTTATGTCCAGGATATGGGGGCATTTTTCAAAAACCAGGGGAAGGAAAACTTCTTGAATGAAATTTTTAGGGTAGAAGGCATGAGACATGAAATCTGTAAAAAGTTAATGGATGATCCGCAAGTGGATGTAGTCGTAATTAACTATACCTGTATCGACAGAGTATGTCATTTTTATATGAATGAAGTTAATGACCCTAATATAGAGCTTGCGGATAAAGCGGTTTATCAGATGTATCGGAATTGTGATGCTATCTTAGGAGATGTCTTGAAAAATGTAGAGAGAGACCATGCAAACCTGCTTCTGTTCTCATCAGTAGGATTTCAGCCTTTAACTGAGTTTGTTGAAATCAATCCTTACCTAAAAGAGAAGAATTTATTGAAAACAGCTTCCAATGGAAGATATCCTGACTGGGAGAAAACATATGCTTTCGAGGCAGTACAGGGAACTCAGGGAATTAATATTAACAGAAAAGGGTTATACCAGTCTGGTATTGTTGAGGAATCCGAATACGAGCAGATGCTGTCTGATGTCATAAAAGTATTGAAGGAGATGCCAAATCCTTATAATAATAATCCAATGTTTAAGGATGTGGTTTTTGGAAGAGATTATTATCAAGGTTTAACACTGGCACCAGATATCATTGTACTTCCTTATGATTATAAATATTTACCTTATGGTGATACCTATTGGTCTGACCGTGTAACTCGTCATGCACAAACTGGCTGGCATAGTGATACTGTATGGGGAGGAGTTGGACCAGACATTAGTAATCAGGTTATCAAAAATGAAGAATGCCACATTAGCCAGATAGCTCCAACAATGTATCAGCTTCTGGGCAAGAAGGCACAAAATATGAAAGCAAAGAGTCTTCTGGCAGAGTAGGAGCGCAAGAAGCAGAAATGACAGGGGAGGGTGCATATGGAAGGTAGTCCAGTAGCATTAGTAACTGGTGGTACAAAAGGAATAGGATATTCGATTGTGCAGGAACTGCTAAAGAGTGGAAAAAGGGTAGTATGCTGTTCTCGTAAAAAAACAGAGGAGCTGAATCAGCAATTTCTATTACTGCAGTCAAAAGAGCCACTGCTCGATTATGTAACCTGCGATACGACCAATGAGCAGGATGTAAAAGAACTGTTTTCCTATATTTCAGCGAAATATAGGAGGATGGATATATTGGTCAACAATGTAGGGGGGAGTTTAAAGAAACCGTTACTTGCACTAAGCAAAGAAGAGATAAGAAACGTGCTAGATACTAATTTACTATCAACAGTCTATTGTACGAAAAATGCTGTTAAGTTAATGATGATGCAGCGTAAGGGTAATATAATTAATATTTCTTCTATAGCAGGGACCAATGGGTTACCCCTGGAGTCTGTTTACTGTGCAGCAAAAGCGGGTATTATAGGTTTCACAAAAGCTATTGCGAAAGAGTATGGTGAAAAGGGAATACAGTGTAATGCAGTAGTAGCTGGTATTATAGAGACGGAGACAGCGAATAAAGAAGTACCTCAAAATGTAGTAGAAACAATACCTCAAAAGCGAACAGGGACGGCTCTTGATGTTGCTTTAGTGGTAAACTTTTTAGCCTCAGAGAGTGCGGCATATATTACGGGACAGGAAATTAAAGTAGATGGAGGTCTCTATATATAAAGGAGGGAACAGACTATGGATGATATACAGGCAAAATTATTGGAATTAGTGAAAACATATTGCGTGGGAGAGATTACAGAAGATATGGATCTATATGAAAGAGGCTTGAATTCATTGAATTCTATCGAGTTTTTAGTTGACATTGAAGATTGTTTTGATTTGTCATTCGAGTCAGATGAGCTAAGGATCCAGCATTTGAAAACAATTAAGGATTTTGAGGATTTTATTGTGCAGAAGCAGGAGGAAGCAAGTCGTGGTAAAGATTGATTATGATGTGGATGCGCTGGTGGGTAATCTTATATCAAAAGAAGAATTTATCATAGATTTAATTGGCTGCAGGGAATATAACTTCTGGTATCTTCTGCGTCAGGCTGGTGTAAAAAGCTATACTCCTGTAATAGGTACCACTTCCTTTCTGTTCGTAGAAGAACAGGAGCGTATACATAAAGTGATAAATGCCTATAAGAAGAATGTTTTTCAGCTCTTTGAAAATGTATGCAGATATTACAACGGAGAGATTACACAATACGATGATTCCCAAAAAAGTTACGAAGAATTTATCAAAGAGGGAATCAGAAAAAGACGATTTGTCTTCGCAATCTATGATACGCATTTCGATACATCAAAAGTTTATGATGTGGATGATAATGATTTACATGGATATACGCTAGTAGGCTTTGATGATGAAAAAGAAGAATACTTAAGCATTCTTTCCAAAACAGTGAAATATAGAGACTTAGACCAGATGATTCAAACAATTTATTGCAAAGAAGGCACCTATCAGAATTTGCTCTATTATATTGATTCCATTGAAGAAAATATTACTGACCAGATGAGTAAGGCAGTCAAAAAAGATTTGCTAGAGGATATTGAAAATGATATGAAGCATTGGGAAAGTGAATTTCGTTTTTTTGATAGGGAATTAGAAGAAATGAGAAAGACTGAATTTCTATCTGTGCAGGAGCAGCTCCAGTTCGCGAAGAGAAGGAACCAGTTTTATCATTGGCTGATGGTTGGAGGTTATGGCAATTTCATTTTTAAGCTTCGGTTAATCAAGGAATTATATGATATTGATACAGCTGAGTTAGAAGAAAGATTTTTGCTGAATAGGAAACAGTCTTTAGTGATTGCCAATATGTATCGAAAAGCCTTGATCAGGCTGGAGAGGAATCAGAGCGACTATTATAGAAAACAGTTGCCAATTATTTGTGATAAAGTGAATCAAGTGTATAGAGAAGAGGGAAAAGCCTTAAAGGATATCTTTTGCAGTGAGATTTACCCTATAATGAAAGAAAGGAGTTAATCGACATGAAAGCTTTGAATCAATCATTAATCACCAATTTTCTAATCGAACAGATGCACTGTGACTCATCTTGTGCGTATTGTTATCTGTTGCAGGGAAAAAACATTAATGTTCCTTATTCCTATAGTGGGAAACTAAAAAAACGATTAGATGAAATATTAGCATTTTCTAAGGAACATTTTGATAGCCCGCTCGTAAAGATATGCGGAGGGGAGATGTTCCTGATGGAAAACCTGCATGAATATGTACAGGAGCTGCTCAAGCATTATCAGTATGTACTGATTCAATCCAATGGAAGACTTATAAAAGATGAGGATCTTGAGTGGATTATCAACGAAAAACGAGTATTAATGCAGATATCCATTGATGGACACACTTTTGATATGAATAAATACCGTTTCCGCGATAAGGAGTTAATGGAAAAAGTATTACATACTATTGCGGTCTTAAAGAAAAATGATGTGTATACAGAGGTAACCAGTGTCATACACCGATTCAATATCGAGCATTATAGAGAGTTTCTGGAGTATTTAGATAATCTGCCAGGAGGTAAAGTAAAGAATGCAATAAAATCGACTCCTTTACTGTTAATTGATAAGTCTGGAATATACAGACATACACCGGACAAGATCGCGCATATTGAGAATCTGGTAAATGACTATGAGAAATATGCACATCTGCTTCCACCAAAAGCGTATATGGAGAACTATTTAGCTTTGCTGCGTGGAGAGCGTCTGGAATATACCTGCTATAATCCGATTGTCAGTCTGACTGTAACGGATGAGGGAAAGGTAAAAGGCTGTACCAATGTATTATCAATCGACGAATTCAATGTTGGCAATCTCTTTGATGATGGGGCAGAAACAGTGAAGGAACGCTTTGGTAATACGAAATTCCAGAAGTTATTATTAGAAACAGAGCAAAGAGTGCCAGTATGTAAAAAATGTTATAACTTCTGCAGCATTTACAATCTTTATTTTAATGGAACCATTAGTTTGGAGGAGTTATGTGAGAACAATCCTATGTTCAATCTGCCAGAAGTGAAGGAGAGCCTGCAGTCAATTAAAAAGGAACTGGAGGTGCGTAAACACGATGAAGCTTGAGGGGTATAAAACGGGAGGCGGAAATATCTGCATTACAAGCTGCCTGCGTGATATATTGAACTTTTATGGTTATGAAGTAAGAGAGTATATGGTTTTTGCAGTATCCCTTGCCAATATGTTTTATTACGAAGAATTTATTCCTGGTGAAGATGAAAAATTGCGAATGGGAGGCATCTATTATGATGTATTAACCGTAATAGAAAATGCAGTCAGATTTTTTGGCCTGGAGCTTATACATCATAACACTTCAGATGATGATGACGAAATTGCTGGTTTCGTTAGAGATAATCTGAACAATGGATATCCGGTTATGGCAATCACCTCTAGAAAATACTTAGATTATATGCCAGAACAATTTAAGGATGATGTTCCGCACTGCATTAACATCATTGGATTAGAGGGTGATGATTTTATTGCATCTGACACATACATTCCTAAAAAAAGAGTTGAAACATTTGAAGGGTTCCTGAGTAAGGATAGTTTTCTAAATAGCATGAAATATGCCAGAGATATCTATCAGGAAAGATTTCGATATCAGTGTCTGGCGATTAAGCCGCTGCCAAAAGAAGACAGGCAAATAAAAACTTTTCAGGATTTTTCTTATGAAAAATTATGCATGCCGGTTTTGACAGTAGCACATACCTATATAGGTGGAGAGGTACCGGAGGAGAAAGTTCTGATAGGTGCTAAAGGCTTGCGGAAGTTTAGAAAGGACCTGCTATCATGGTTCATAACACAGGATATCGATAAAATTAAACATGTTCTAAAAACAATCCATAATCACATGGTAGATTTTGGAGGGTGTGTTACAACTTATCAGTTTTTTTCAGATTATTTTACGATTCTTGGTCAGAAATCCAGGGAAGCAGTATGGTTTAGCTTAAGCGACGATATGAAGTTTTTAAGCAGACGCTGGTTCATACTTGCCAATACGATTTGTAAGTCAGCATTCATTGTACAGGAACACACCAGAGAAAATATTGATACGAGACTGAACGAGTTAGTTCAGATCGAAAGGGTTCTTTGGGAGAAAGTACAGTCAGTGTGTGAAGAGTTATAATACCAAGACAATAACGATTACGATGGATTCAATGGAGGTAACATATGGATTATTTAGATGCCCTTGAAAATGAAAGCATTCATATCATAAGGGAAGCATATCAAAGTTTTTCTAAGAAAGCAGTTCTATGGTCGATTGGGAAAGATTCCACAACCTTAATCTGGCTCATAAGAAAGGCCTTCTTTGGAAAGATACCATTTCCTGTACTACATATTGACACAGGATATAAATTTAAAGAGATATATGAATTCCGCGATAAATATGCAAAGGAATGGGGAATGGATCTGCATATTATTAAAAATGAAGAGGCCATTCAGTGTGGGGTATGCCCACAGAAGGATAGACTGGAATGCTGTACAGAGCTTAAAACCAATGCGCTAAAAAATTATATTAAAAGCTCGAAAACAGAGGCAGTATACCTTGGAATTCGAAGAGATGAACATGGGATACGTGCAAAAGAGAGAGTTTTATCTGTAAGAGATGAAAAATTCACCTGGAACTATAATGAGCAGACACTGGAACTATGGGATCAATATAAAACGGAACTTGCCAAGGAAGAACATATCCGCGTGCATCCTATGTTAAACTGGACAGAAGTGGATATCTGGAATTATATTAAGAGGGAAAACATCCCAATTACTGATCTCTATCTGAGCAAGGAAGGAAAAAGGTACAGGAGTATCGGATGTGAAATCTGCTGTACACCAGTAGTATCAGATGCTACAACAGTAGATATGATTATTGATGAAATTAAGACAACAAAAGTTTCAGAGCGAAGTGGTCGGGTACAGGATAAAGAGTCTGATCAGATGATGCAGAAATTAAGAGCTCTTGGATATATGTAAAAATAAAGGAAAGGATAGCTTTGGGCGACGGTTCGGATATGAAAGATAAAAAATTAAAAATAGTAATTACTGGTCATGTGGATCATGGAAAGTCTACCGTTATTGGTAGACTTTTATTAGATTCTGGATCTTTATCAGAGGACAGGATTCAAGAAGTTGAAAAAATTGCGAGAGAAAAGAAGGAAAACGTTAATTATGCTTTTTTATTAGATCATTTGCAAGAAGAAAGAGAAAAAGGGATTACCATTGATACGACGCAGGCATTTCTGAAAAAAGATGGAAAAGAATATGTTTTGATTGATGCCCCGGGTCATGTGGAATTTATCACTAACATGATAACAGGTTCCGCGCAAGCTGATGCAGCCATTCTGGTTCTGGATGCACAGGAAGGAATCTGTGAACAGACGAAGAGACATTCTTTCATTTTATCTATGCTGGGAATTAAGCAGCTGATTCTGGTAATGAATAAGATGGATTTAGTAGATTACAGTGAATCGGTTTATCGTAAGCTAGAAGCTGAAATCAGGGAACAGCTCGCAGCCTTTCATATAGAAGCGATTCATACGATTCCTGTCTCAGCTTTAAATGGAGAAAATATTTTAACCAGAACACCAAAATTAGATTTCTATAAAGGACCAACTTTATGGGAAGCATTAGAAGATCTGCATGGCAAGAAAGAAGAAGTAAGCACAACATTACTTCCTGTACAGGATGTGTATGGCATTGACAACGAGCAGGTTTATGTTGGACGTATTGAAGCAGGTAAAGTAAGTAAGGGATGTTCGCTAGTATTACAGGAAAATGGTGAAGAAGTTCATATCAAGAAGGTCATGAAATACTTAGATGATAGCGAGGAATATGAGGCAGGAGATTCCATAGGCTTTACACTTGAAGAAGAAAAGCAGCTTGGAAGGGGAGATGTTCTTTGTTCTAAAGAAGCTGCGGCATCATCGGTTCATAAGATTCGAGCAACGATATTGTGGTTATCTCATGAAAAACTGCATGTGAATGAAAAGTTCAAGATCCATTGTCTCACCCAGGAAGCGGATTGCTCTATCAGTAAAATAATGAGAAAGATGGATTCCTCAGAATTATCGATCTTGGATGGCGATAATTCACAGATCAATGAGTTAGAAGTATGTGATGTAGAGATTGAGCTAGACGGTTCATTGATAGTAAGCAACCAGAAAGAACTGGTGGCGCTGAGTAAAATTGTGCTAATCAAAAATAAGAATATATGTGGAAATGGTTTGGTTACTAGCTATTAGGAGGTGAAAGCTTGAGCAGGAAACGATGTTTTGTATTGGGGTTAGATGGAATGCCATATTCTCTTGTAGAGAGCTTGTTCAAAAGGGGAAAGTTAAAAAACTTTAAGAGAATTGCAAAGAAAAGCAGTTTGAAACCAATAAAGTCCGTATATCCTACAGTATCCTCTGTTGCGTGGACGTGTTATGCCACAGGAAAACCTCCAGAAGAAACCAATATCTTTGGTTTTACCGAAGCAAAACCAGAAACGCAAACCATCTATATTCCTGTTGATACCCATAGAAGGGTGGATAATATATGGGAAAAACTATCGGATCATGGAAAACATGTTATCGTAATGAATGTTCCAATCTCCTATCCAGTGAAAGAAGTTAATGGAATTCTAGTGTCTTCCTTTTTGGCACCTTCCTTAGAGAAAGCCACTTATCCTTATGAGTTTTACAAGCAGCTTAAGACTTATGGTTATGAATTAGATGCGGATGCTTCTTTGGCTGTATGTGAGAGAGAAAAGCTAATGAACCAGCTTCTGGCGATTATGGAGGCAAGATTTCAAGTGTGTCTTGATCTGTTAAAGACGGAAGAATGGGATTATTTTCAGCTAAATATTATGGAAACGGATCGCATGTTTCATTTCTTCTGGGATGAAGTATGGCAAGCTGGAGATGAGGTTTTTCATACGAGTGTAGATTTGTTTTTTGAAAAGTTAGATGACTATATACAACAAGTTTATGATGTTTTGGACGAGGAGACCGCTTTTTTAGTAGTATCCGATCATGGATTCGAGGCAGTGGAAAAGGAAGTTTTCTTAAATACCTGGCTGGAGCAGAAAGGGTATCTAAAATTCACGGATTCTAAGGATAAGAATTTTTTTACAATTGCACAGGATTCGGTCTGCTATTCGCTGGCACCAGGAAGAATTTATTTCCCTACACAACACCGCACAGAAGAAATGATAAGAACAGTACAAGAACAGCTACTCAAGTTAAATGAAGAAGCAGGGGCACTCTTGGTAAAAGATGTTGTGCGGAAAGAAGATTTCTTTCAAGGTACATATGGTAGCCAGGCACCTGATTTATTAATTATACCGGGTGATGGATATGATTTTAAAGGAGAGTTTGGAAGCCAGGAAGTGTTAAAGAAAAGGCATTTTACAGGTATGCATACTTATGAAGATACAATGATTATGGGGGAACGAATCAATATAGGACAAATCGAAACAATATGTGATGTATCTGAAGTAATTTTAAAGGAGATGCTTTATGAACCTATTTGAATACATTCATAACTACGCACAACAAGACACAGAGCATCTTGCCATAAAGACCAGCAGTGAGCAAATGAGTTATAAACAGCTTGAACAAGCTATAAACTGTACAGCGAATTATCTGTGTACTCTGGGATATCAGGAGGGAGATGCAGTTCTTCTAAAGCTAACAAACAAATTGCATTTTACAATTATGTTTCTTGGTGGATTGAGGTCTGGATGTATTGTAGTTCCCTTACCAGATGATCGGAAACCACAGACGCTTGAATCATTAGCGAAACGAGTAAAGGCAAAAGGGATTATCATGGATGATAATTTCAGTGGGGATATTTTCCATAATAGGAGTATGAGCTGCCGATTTGATAGAGTGGTTCGGATCTCGGAATTTTACCATATAACATCTGGATCCACAGGGGGAGAAAAGATTAGTATTCGAACCTTGGATGCACTTACCCATGAAGGAGAAGCGTATCGAGATGCTCTTAATTTTACAGATGAAGATATACTGCTTGGGTTATCCCCTTTATACCATTCCTTTGCATTAGGTGCGGTAATAGGGGGAGCATTTACCAGCGGGGCCTGTATGTACATAGTGGATAAATTTGTACCAAGGACAGTTTTGGAAATCTTATCTCGTGAACAGATAACAAGACTTGTTCTAGTACCAGCAATGGTGAAATTACTTTGTATCAGCAAAGCAGATTATGATAGCCAAGTAAATGCACTTAAAACGGTGTTAGCTGGAGGAGGTCCCTTATCGAAGACGTTGAAAGAGGAATTTCAAAAGAAGTTTGGGATATATCCAAGTCCTACCTATGGAAGTACGGAAACGGGAGGACTGTTACTATGCAGTGATAAAAAATATGAGGGTTCAGTGGGAGTACCAATGCCTGGAGTTGAGGTGAAAATTGTCGATGCGGATGGCAAGGCAGGGTATCGGAGATCACAAGGTGAACTTTGGGTGCGATGTCCTGGGATGCAAAGGGGCTATCTTGATGCTCCTGGTAATCCGTTTGATGAAGAAGAATATTTTCCAATGGGGGATTTAGTTCGAGCAGAAGAAGATGGCTATATTTATATTATTGGGAGAATTAAAAATATGATTAACATTGGAGGTCGAAAGGTCAATCCATTGGAAATTGAAGAAGTGATAAAAAAGATGCCGAACGTCAGCGACTGTGTGGTATTCGGTGTGAAACAAAGAGAGAAGGAAGCTATAAAAGCAGTAATTGTCCCGAAGGGAACACTACAGGAAGAGGATGTACGACACCGCTGTTTCGAGGAGCTTGAGTATTACAAGCTACCTGGCATGATAGAAATGAAAAGTGCTCTTCCTAAAAATGAAATGGGAAAAATAAGAAAAGATCTATTGATGGAGGAAAACGATGGACTTCTTTCGTGAGATATGGGGGTATAAATGTTCGACTGTGTTCATAGCAGCCTGGGAAATCGGGATTTTTGATTTGCTTTTCATGAAAGAGCGTTCTGTAAAGGAATTGGCTGAACTTACTGAGAGCAATTCACAGATTCTAGAAATGCTGATTCAGGCGCTTGTGTTTGGAGGAATACTCGAAGAAACAGAAGAGGGAATTAAAATTCCACCAGAATATATAAGACCGCTACAACAGCTAAAAAAGAATCAAAATGTACTCTCCTATGAAAGGAATCTCTTGAATCGGTGGAATCACCCGGAGCAGGTTCTTGCAAGGTTAAAGGAAGCAGCTGAAAAGAAAGATTGCATTAGTGATGCATTTACAATCGAGGAGCAAAAAGATTATTTTGCTGCTATGAATGAGGGAAACCTGGAATTATTATTAATTGCAATTCGGCGTGAATGTACCATAAGCAGTCAGACCGCTATGCTAGAGTATGGAAGAAGCATAGGGGGAATGAGTAAACTTTGTGCAGACAGATGGGAAGGGATCAGCTGTGATATCTGTGTTGATAGAGAGTTTGAAGATGTTTCAAATGAGTTATATGAGGGGGTGCGAGGCAAGGGAGGAATCAGAATCCTTAGTGAAGAGGAATGGAAACAGAATACATATGATTTTATTTTTTTATATAACAGTATCCATTACTATCAGCCATCGGACCTGATTGAGCTATTAGAACACTTTTATAACGTATTAAAACCTGGACAGGTTTTGTGTATCTCAGATATCTATGCAGATGAAAAAGACGTTTTCTATGCGGGAGTACTGCTTGACTGGATAACTCATGGTGGAACCAATCAGAGGACTTTTCAAGAACTTCTAGTATTGGTAGAACAGACACAATTTAAGATAGTAAAAACAGTAAAGTTAAAACAGATACATAATAGACTTTTGTTTTTAACAAAGTAGAGGGATAGGTATGAAAGTATGGAAAAAAGGTTAAAGAAAATACTTTTTGCTGATTTTGTAATAGCGGAAGACAATTGCAATATGGCCTGTCAGTACTGTTTGACAGGGTCATCTAATTTTAAAGAAACCCATAAGAATATGGGGAATAAGAAGCATTTGGAATATGTGGAAGGTTCGGTGCTAAAGGAAAAAATAGATAACATTACGGAACTTTTAGATGCGCATTTTGATATCGGTATTCTCAAGGTCAGTGGTGGTGAGATTTTTCTAATCAGGAATATTGTTGAATATTTCAAAGCACATGCCAAAAAACCAAAGATTATTCAGATATTAACCAATGGCTTGTTTATAAAAGAGAGTGACTTAGATGAGTTGAAAACGATAGAAAATGTCTGCTTTCAGCTCTCATTAGACCATCATACTCTGGTTGGAAATGGTTACAGAAGCAAAGATGAAGGTGCGTTGAAAAAAATTCTTGATTCTATTGATCGAATTGCTGCACACGATATTCCACTTGAAATCAACTGTGTTCTTACTGATAAAAACACAGCGGTTCTTAAGGATTTTGCTGATTACTTTATGAAGTATAAGGGGAAAAAGGTGATGTTACTGCCGTTCCCAGTAAGAGGAGTTGAGCGGGATAAATTTTATCCGAAGCAGGAGCAGTTAGATAGCATCCAGGAACTGATTACAAGCTACGATACGTATAAAGAAATACTGCCGCCTAAGACGTATCTTAAAAGTCTATACGAATTTCTGAAAACTGGCCATAGAAAAACTGCCTGTATGATACCAAAGTGCAGTATAGGAGTATTTGATGATGGAATTATTACACCATGTCCAAATTACTGGTTTACTTCATTAGGCAGTGTGTTAGAAGAGAAGCCAGAACAGGTGATAGATAAGGTCAGAACAGATAAGATTTACCGATTGCTGTTACATAAAAACAACGGGATAACAGAATGTGATAAATGTTTTACCCCTTGGGAGATTCTTAATCTATATAAGGCTGGTGAACTTTCCTGGGAGGAACTTGTCACGGTACCATCTTATCAGTTTATTGGAATAAATGAGTATCTAGAAGAGGAAGAAGGAGGGGCAGCCACTTAAATAGAGGCGAAAATACTATGATGAAAATTGCATTGATAATTGTTCTTGGAGGAGATTTAGTGAAATCCACAGAACATATGGGAATTGCATATATTGCTGCATGTCTAAGACAAAACCAGCATACAGTCGATATTCTGGAGATCAGTAATGTACATGATGAAAAGGCAGTACAGAACTTGCTCGACAGCCATTATGATGTGTATGGCTTTACGACAACGTGTATTACATTAAAATATGCAGTAGAATTATCGAAAGTGCTTAAAGAGGCAGATCCAAAAGGAGCAATTATATTCGGTGGCCACATGGCGACTTTTTCAGGAGAAGAAATTCTAAGAGAATATAATCCAGTGGATTTTATTATAAAGGGAGAAGGAGAGCTGACCTTTTGTGATTTAGTCCATTGTTTAGAAGTTCATGGAGATCCAGCAAAAGTAAAGGGTATTATGCATCGAGATGATGAGAACAATGTCATTGTAAATGAGGACCGTGAACTGATAGAGGATCTGGATACCCTGCCATTTCCAGCTAGGGACCAGTTTATTCAGTATAACGAAAATCTACAATACATTCGATTATCAACAAGCAGAGGATGTTACGGCAACTGTGCGTTCTGCAGTTCTTTTGTCGGAAGAAAACAGAAGGGACCTCGCTGGAGAGGAAGAAGCCCTAAAAATGTCGTAGATGAAATCGAATATCTTGTTAATACTTATAACTTTCATACCTTTGATTTCGTTGATTCCAGCTTTGAGGATGTAGGCAAGGCTGGCAAGGAAAGGATCTCATGTATTGCAAGAGAGATTATTGATAGAAAACTGCCTATCTATTACAATTGTTGTTTTAGAGCTGAAAGCTGGCATAAGGAGGATGGGGAAATTCTGGAACTCTTAATAAAGTCAGGGCTTGAAAAAGTAAATATTGGTTTTGAATCTGGTAATGATAATGGGCTAAGAATTCTAAATAAGAATGCACGAATGAAAGATAACTGGAATACGGTTAAGCTTTTCCGGGATTATCCTGATATCTATATTACATTTGGCTTTATTATGTTTCACCCATACAGCAATATGGAGGATTTATATGACAATGCAACATTTCTTTATGAGACAGGAATTGGCCAGGTCATAAGACATTATTTCTGGGTTTTGGAAGTGTATCCAGGTACTTTAATGGAACAAAAATTACTGCAGGATGGCTTAACTCTTAAGGAGTATGATTTCCTGGATGGAATGTATAAATATAGATTTCAAAATGAGGGAATTGAGGAGCTGGTAATACAGAGTCGAAAATTTTTAGAATTGCAGTCGGTCTGGGATTTTGAAATATTTGATATTATCATACACACTTTTATTACAAGGCTTAGACGGCGATATAAGGGAACAGATATAGGAGAAGTGGTTGAAGAGTTTCAAGACTATGTGAATAAACAGCGTCAGGAAATGGCTGCATTTAACTATGAGTTCTTCTTAAAATTCTATAAGCAGGAAGCAGGCTATGATATAGAAGCAGAAAAAACCAGATTAGATGAGTTTATTAAAAAGAAAATGAATGTCATAAGCAATGAACAGTATATAGCTGGCAGAAAGATTATTTATATGGGGGGAGAACTGGTGAATCGTTAAGCCAGTTGTAACAATATGTTGTTTCATAATGATTTTGATTCCTATTTAATGAACAGGGAGCTGCACCCTAAGGAGTCTGGCAATAAGGAGTGGGAAAGCATTGTGATAGAAGAGAGAGAACTGGCTATCGCATTTCCTAAGGAAAAAAAGTATAAGGTTTTGTTAATTGAACCACATCCAGATGACGTAGTATTGTCAATGGGTGCCAGTCTTCTTCAGTTGATCGAAGATGCTATGAATGTCCTGTGCCTTTGCATATTTTCCAGGGGAGGCCAGGAAGAATCCATTAGAAAACAAGAGAGTTATTATATCTGGAAAGAACAATTAGGTTCTCGCATTCTATTTGGGGAACTTACTGATTATGCTTATCGGAAGGCAGAAAGTACCAGTGAATTAGTCACATTTCGTCAGTGCACAGAACTGCTTGAAAAGGTCATATCTGTGGAAGAACCAGATTTTCTAATAGGTCCCATGGGGATGGGAGAACATATCGATCATTCTCTGGTAAATCAGGCATTGTTTGAAATAGGAAAGAAAGAAAAGAAAAAGATATTGTTTTATGAAGATTTTCCGTATTCCACAAGAGATAAGTATTATTACATGAAAGCTGTAAATAAGGGAAAGAAAAAGTGGAATCTTAATCCGCTTTATAATCCAGTAAAAAAGTATGTTGAGAACAAAACAAAGCTGTGCATGGCCTATCAATCCCAGATTCAGAGTACATGGGATGAAATGTTAGAAGTGTTTGTCCATTATGGAAAGGCAATCGGATACGAAGGCAGTTATGTGAACCGTCCATTAAACAGCTATGAATTATATGAACGGTTCTGGTTTAAACTAGAAGAGGAAACAGATTCTAGGATTCTCTTTCCGAATGGAATACAGGGAAAAGAAAGGTAAGGTGAGATCAGTTGCAGGAACAAAAAAGCAAGATAATGTATGATGAAGCAAGACAATATTGGCAGGAGATGTTAAGTGGTGATTTTCAGGAGCTGTTCTTGGAATGTGATTATCAATCTGGAAACAGCAAGAATTTAAAACCAGAGAAAATGGAATTTGAGATAAAACAGAACTTATCAGATAAGCTGATAAAGGTATGTAAAAGTAACGATATGATGCTGTATGTTTATTTAATGTCGGCATTTGAAGTTATGTTTTACTTATTAACGGGAACGAAGAAGATCAGGCTTGGAGTACCAGCTCTGACTACAGGACCTAGTACAGAGAATCTAGGAATATTAACACAAAGTACAATTGACCCTGCTATGTCATTCAGAAGTTTTTTAAATGCCGTTAAGAGAAAACTTTTAACAGAATATCAGTATCAGGCTTATACAATGGAAGAAGCGCTTATTGAGGCCGACTGCCATACTCCTTATGAAGATTTTGTAAAATATGTAGTGGCATTGGAGAGTTTACATACACAGGAGGCAGCAGATACTTTCTTAGACAGCTTACATAGTGATTTTATTATCTCATTTGCAAAGAGTACAACGTTAACCGGTATCATACATTATAACCCGAACCATGTATCAAGGGAGTTTTTGCAGGTGATAAGCAGCGTATATCAATATATTATTGACCAGACATTGCAAAATCTGGATCTGCCACTGAAGGAAATCGTACTGGCAGATAAGGAAGAGCTGGAGAAGCTTAAGAGCTGGAATCAGACTCGTTATCTGTTTGAGAATGAGAAAACGGCAGACCAGTTCTTCGAGGATATTGCTGCTCAATATGGAGGCAATGCAGCCGGTGTCTATGTTGCGAATAAAGGATTAGATGATGTATTCACTATAAATTATGAAACATTGAATACAAAATCAAATCAGCTGGCGCACATTCTTTTAAAGCATGGAGTAGAAAAAGGAGATGCAGTTGGTGTCTTAATGTCTAATTCATTGGACTTAATCATCGCAATGCTTGGAATTATGAAAGCCGGTGCCGCTTTTCTTCCTCTGGATATAGAATATCCAGAGGAACGAATCAATGCCATTGCAAATGATGTCAAGATGAAATGGTTACTTACCAATCTGGAAAAAGAAATAGTAAGCGTACCGGATACCACTGTTTTAAAATCTGACATGCTTGCATGGAAGGAAGCTAGTAAAGAATCTGTTTCGGTTATGAAAACATTAGAAGATACCGCTTATATTCTGTATACATCTGGCTCGACAGGAGTGCCAAAGGGAGTTAGGGTTTCACACAGAAATTTAATGAATTTCATTCTGTGGAGAGTGAAGGCGTATCAGTATTCAGACAAGGAGATTTCGCTGCAGCTTATTTCACCTGCTTTTGATGGTTCGTTAACCAATATACTACCAGTACTTTTGTCTGGCGGAAGCTGTGTTCTGATTCACAATCAGTTATGGAGAGATATCAGATTCGTGAATCAGGTCATAAAAACGCAGAAGATAACAAACTTTAGCCTTGTACCGACACTATACCGGATGCTGGCAGAACAGGCTGATATGGGGGAATGGGATAGCATTCGTTTCATTGTCTTGGCAGGAGAATCCACCAAGCCCGCATTGTGTCGCTTAACACAGGAGAAATTTCCTCATGTAACATTAATGAATGAGTACGGTCCAACAGAAGCCACAATAACAGCTGCTGCAAAGCAGAATATGGATGCGGATAATTGCAATTGCATTGGAAAACCAATAGACAATACAGCAGTTTATATTTTAAATGAAGAGCATAAGATACTGCCAGCAGGATTGACTGGAGAATTGAGTATTGCTGGCGAAGGAGTCGTAAAAGGCTATATAGGCAGAAATGAAGAAAGCCAGCAAAAATTTATAGTCAGTCCATTTAATCAGGATATGACTCTGTACCTGACTGGAGATAAGGCAAGATGGAACCAGAATGGGGAACTGGAGTATCTGGGAAGAAAGGATCGACTAGTAAAACTTCATGGTCTTCGCATTGAGCTTGAGGAAATAACCAGTGTACTTCTAGAACAGGATGGAATATCGGATGCCTATGTCTGGATCTATAAGGAGAAGGAACAAGAAGAATTAGTCGCTGTAGTCGAGGCAAAGACGAAGGTAGATCTGGATGTGGTTAAGGAGAAGGTAAGTGAAAAATTACCACATTATATGGTACCGGGTATTTTGAGACAGGTTACTGCTTTGCCAATGAACTGCAATGGTAAGATTGCGGTAGACGAGCTCAATCATCTGGTAACATTAGAGGAGGCCTCTCAAGACCAGGGAGAACTTAATGAGACCGAACAGTTCTTCGTGGAATTGTGGGGAAATATACTGCAGCACAATAATTTCAATATCAATAGCAGGTTCTTTGACATTGGCGGGAATTCCTTATTGATTATGCTTATGAATAATGAGGTAGAGAAGAAATATCCAGGCATTCTTACAATTCCGGATTACTTTACCTGCTTCACTATTAAGAAACTGGCAGAAACCGTAATCGAACGGACGGGTAATCAATAATCCCAGAGAAGGAGCTAAAATATGTGTGGAATAGCTGGAATTTATGACTTAAGAGGTGAAAACAGAATTCAGAGGGAAAACATACGAAAAATGATTGATAAGATAAAGTATAGGGGACCTGATGGAATGGATACCTACTTCGATTACAATATTGCGCTGGGATTTAATCGACTGAGCCTGATTGGCTTGGACAATGGCATGCAGCCCATTGCGAATGAAGATGGCAGCATAATTCTTATCTGCAATGGTGAAATATATAACTACAAAGAGCTGAAAAGTGCAATGCAACAGAAAGGACATTGTTTTCGAACGAATACAGATATCGAAGTAATCCTTCACCTTTATGAAGAATATGAAACAGAATTTTTGAATCGTCTGAATGGACAATTCGCATTTGTCATTTACGATAAAAAAAGGAATGAATTATTTTGTGCTAGAGACCAAGTTGGTATAACACCATTTTTTTATACCATTACAGATGGTCTTTTTATATTTGGTTCAGAGATAAAAGCAATTCTAGAGCATGAGCAGGTGAAAAAAAGTGTGGATTTGACTTCACTTGATCAGATGTTCACGTTTCCGGGACTGGTTGCTCCAAGAACGATGTTTCAAGATATTAATAGTCTGGAACATGGACATTATCTTCGTATACAGGGCGGTAATGTTAGAAATGTAGAGTATTGGGATTTAGAATATCCAGAACAGGATGTTCCTTTGGAAGACAGAGCAATATTGGATTATGTCGAAGAGTTAGGGGAGATACTAAAAAGGTCCGTAGAAACAAGGCTTCACGCAGATGTACCAGTAGGATTTTATCTAAGTGGAGGCCTTGATTCCTCCCTCATTGCATACTATGTGGATCAGTACATAAAAGGAGAAAAGAAATCTTTTTCGATTAATTTCCCAGACAAGAGAATCTCTGAAGTGGAAAGCCAGAAACGGATGTTGGAACAGATCTCATCTGAGCATACAGAATCTATGGTGTCTCCAAAGCTGATTGCGAGTCTTCTTCCGAAAGCGATTTATCACTCAGAAACCCCGCTAAAGGAGACGTACAATACTGCCTCTTTTGTCCTGTCCCAGTCTGTACATGAAAAAAATATTAAGGCAGTGCTTACTGGGGAGGGGGCAGACGAGCTGTTTGGAGGGTATGTTGGTTATAAATTCGACATATTGCGAGGAAAGGATAAGCAAGTGAATCTGTCACCAGAGGAACGAAGATTGCGCCATTTGGTATGGGGAGATGAAAATTTTCTCTATGAAAGGAATTTTACGGATTTACTATTGGTAAAAGAGAAGCTTTATTCCAAGGAAATGATGGAACGGTTTTCTGATTTTAACTGCCTTAATTATCCGGTTGTTTCACCGGAGAAATTGAAAAATGTACATATCACCAATAAGCGGTCCTATATTGATTTTAAACTAAGGCTTCCAGAACATCTGCTAGCCGATCATGGAGACCGTATGTGCTATGCGAATTCCATTGAAGCACGTTTTCCATTTTTAGATTTGAAGGTAATCGAGTTCGCGAAGAAGATGCCTCCAGAACTAAAACTTCATAATTTTAAGGAGAAATTTATCTTAAAGGAACTTGCAAAGCATAAACTGCCGGATAAAATCATTAACCGTCCGAAATTTGCTTTTGTTGCGCAGGGGACTCCAGAACTATTGCAGCTAAAAGAAAGAGAAACAGAATATATACATGATTTGTTATCCTATGAGAAGATCAAGAAAATGGGCTTTTTTAATCCTGACTATATTGAGAAACTTGTACATCAGTATTCACAACCTGATTTTCGCCTGAATCTGCCTTATGAAAGTGATCTGCTGATTCTGGTAATCACGCTAGCCATCTTTTTGGAGGAGTTTCAGATACAGGGTCTTTACTAGCATGAAGCGAAAGGAGGAGATACATTTTGGAGAGAATACCAAAGGAGAATGTAGAAAATATTTTGCCACTTACCCCTTTCCAGTCCACCTTATTATTATCCTATCTGGCAGAACCGAATGGAAGTCATTATAAAGAAATCACGAGATACCGGCTACAGGGAAAGATGACGATTGCCCAGATAGCAGACGCAATTAACAAGGTGGTATCGGAGCACGAGATGCTGAGAACCATTTTTCGATGGGAAAATCTTAGAGAGCCGGTACAGATAGTATTAAAGGAGGTAAGCATTCCGATCGAGCAGTATGACATACAAGAGACGGAAAAAGCGTTACAAGATGCGAAAGTAGAAGAACTGGAGCAGAAGAGTTTTGAGATACCTTTGGATATCTGTAAGAATCCTCTAAAATTCATAATCTTTCAGTTAGAAGAAGAGGTGTATGAGGTAACTATTATCAATCATCATATCCTATTCGATGGATGGAGCAACAGCATTCTCTTAGAAGATATTTATCAGACTTTGTGCCAGCTTATTGAGAATAGGCCGGTGTATTATCCCAAAAAGGCTCAGCTAGAAGAGTATCTGCAATTTCTTAAAAGACAGGATAAAAGGGAAGACCTGGATTTCTGGGAGACCTACCTTGAGGGCTTTAGGAAGAAAACGATTCTTCCCAAAATTCATCGTTATGCGGCCTTCCAGAATCAGGAGAGATTGCTTACGCATCAAGAGGATAGTGCACTTTACGATGAGGTTAGAACCTATGCAGCCAATCTATCCGTTTCTTATGCGGCTGTGTTTTATGCTGCCTGGGGAATTTTATACTATAAAGAAAACGGTCAAAGAGATATTGTGTTTGGGACTCCTGTTGATGGAAGACCTCCTGAAGTTCCAGGTATCAATCATACAATCGGCTTATTTATGAATACGATTCCTCTAAGAATTACCATAGAGGAATCTGAGACAATAGAAACGTATATTCGCCGAGTATATAGTAACATGCTAAAGATAAGAGAGCATCAATACATTCCGTATGCACAGATTGCTGCAAAAAGACAGGTAAAACCGACAGGAACATTATTTGATTCTATTATAGTAATACAGAATTATCCCGTTGATACGAGTCTGCTTGCTGGGAAAGATGCGGTTACTATGAGTCTTCGCACAAGGAAAATTACAACAGGTGCCAGATTAACAATTGAGATTAGGACATTCGGAGGATTTTTCATTGATATCTCTTATCAGGAACAGTATTACAAGGAAGAAAGTATTAAGAAGCTAGTAAACGAGTATAAGGAAGTATTGGAAGATATGATGCAGAAGAAAAACAGTACATTAAGTGAAATATTGAACCGCAATCAGGATAATGGATGTTGGAACATGTTGCAGGTAGGAGGTGAATGTTATGATGATTTTTAGTATACCTGCTGATTTTAAGGAAGAAACCATAGATCAATTGGAAGACTTAAATAAGCAATATTATGGAAAAGGAAAAATCCTGGAAGTCTATGGGCAGGCAACCCAGACAGTTTTGCCAAGTTCGGGAAGAGTAACAGAGGTTTTGACTAAAGTAACACTGCTGCAACTGGAAAAGTATGTACAGTATGCGAAAGACAGAGGGATTGGGTTCAATTATACGTTAAATCCTGCCTGCTTTGGTAATTATGAATTTACATTAAAGGGAATGGAGCAGCTGCTCCATTTTTTACATTCCTTATACAATATGGGGATTGATGCATTGACCGTAACTTCTCCAGCCATATTTGAACTGGTTAAGGGTTCTTTGCTTGATTTTAAACTGAAAGCTTCGGCTATCTGTGAGATTGCTTCTCCTGATAAGGCTTTATTCTATAAGAAGTTAGGAGCGGAAAGGGTAGTTCTAGACCCTGATATCACAAGAGATTTTAGAGCCATTCGAAACATCCAGAAGGTAGTAAATACCTCATCAGAGATTATTATTAATAATGTTTGTTACAGGCATTGTTCCTATAAGATGTTTCATTATAACCACGATGGGCACTGTAATTCACGTAATGAAGGACAGGATATTAAGGATTATTTTACGAATCGGTGTTCTCTGCAAAAGGCTGGAGGATTTCACAATCCACTCCGCTTAAACTGGATAAGGCCAGAAGATCTCCATTGTTATTACGAGCTGGGAATTCAGCATTTTAAGATACAAGGAAGACAAAATGTAGCTACTGGAGATGTTGTGAAGGCACTTCGGTATTATATGAACGAAAGTTTTGATGGAAATCTCTTTGACTTGATTACCTTATTCTCACCATATAATGCTTTTCAGCCATTTGTAGACAATAAAAGCCTAGATGGATATATTGAAAGATTCTTAAAGGGGCCTTGTGATGACCTTTGTGATCAGTGTGGTTATTGCAAGAAATTCGCAGAGAAAAGTATGAAAAAAACAGAGACCTTAGAAAGAAATGAGCAGGCGACGAAATTCTTCACAGAATTTGATACCTATCAAAGAGATATTGAAAAGATAGCCAAAAAGTTTGACAATCAGAATTCATTCGTGGAGATACCAGATGATTTTTAGCTTGAAACTACTATCTTAAGGAGGAACAGCTTTGAAAAGAAAAACGAGATTTGTACTTCTTGGAATTCTGTTTATGGTGCTTGTCATAGCAGGGTTCTTCTTTTTTACCAGGGAAACAAAAAACAGTACTTCCAAAGAAGAAAGAATAGATGCATTAGTCGAGAAGGTGATGAAGAAGGCAAAAATACCAGGCACATCCATTGCAATTATTGACAATGAGGAAACAAAATATCTGAACTATGGATATCAGAATAAGGAAGAGAAGAAGGAGACTTCAGAAGAAGTTTTTTATGAACTTGGCTCAATATCTAAAGCATATACTGCATTGGGCATTTATCTTTTAGAGGATCAGAAGAAGCTTTCTCTAGATGATTCTATCAAAACTTATCTGCCCTGGTTTCACGTATCTTTTGATGGAATGTATCAGAATGAAAGAATTAACCAAGAAGTAGATATTACGATATCGCAATTACTTCATCATACAAGCGGTATTCCTTTTCAGACAATTGGGGATTTCCCAGAAGGAAGTTTCGACCGCACACTTTATGAGACTATTGAAAATATTAATGGTATTAAATTGGATTATTTTCCTGGAGAGAAATATCAGTATGCAACGATTAATTATGATATTTTGGGACTCATTATTGAGGAAGTAACCGGGGAAAGCTATGAGGAATACATAAGGAATCACATACTGTTACCATTAGGACTTAAGAATACATTTATGTTTAAAGAGGATGCAGAAGCGGCTGGAACGGTAGCTGATGGTTACAAGGTAACAAAATTTCAATCGGCTGCATATAATCCACCAACATACAGAGGCAATACGCCAGCAGGATATATCTATAGCAATGCTACAGACATGGCTCGCTGGCTTCGCATACAAATGGGTCTGGTCCCAGTGGAAAAACAATTTCAGGAGATCATTGAGAAATCACACATTGCAGATACCACTGTTAATTCTGTAAATGATTATCAGTATGCAGGGGGATGGAGTATCAATATTAAGGGGAATGACATCAGACATGGCGGAAGCAATCCAACCTATTCATCCATGATTATCATGAAACCTGATGACGGCTGGGGAATCTGTATCCTTACCAATTTAGATTCCAATGCATCGGATTATCTTGCAGAGAATATCATGCATATAGTGGAGGGGAAAAAGGTTGAAAAATACGAAACAGACAGTTATTTAATGCTGGATAGGGAATTTACGCTGATTGCGTTTGCTTCTGTACTTCTAGTGGCGGTTTATCTGGTTTTACTGTTCAGAACCCTGTATCAGATTAGAAAGGGAGAAAGAAAACGTCTAAAGATGAAAGGAGCAAAGTTAGCGAGCAGCGTATTTATCTTTCCACTGATTCTGTTTGGAGGATTTTGTACCTACTACTTGCCTAATATATTATTTCAGCGATTATCTTGGCAGGCAGTTGGTGTGTGGGGTTCGAAAATGATAAAATTCGGGTGTATCAGTGGTTTTGCTGCATATGTTCTTATTATGTTATACATACTCCTGGCATTTAATTTTATCAAGAAAGACGAGAAAAATTACTTCACTTTGGTTGTCCTTAGTCTGCTAAATGGTGTTACCAGTGCACTGATTATCTTTACTATGAATGAATCCTTTAATCGAAACCTGGAGTACTCCAAAGAGTTATTAGTTTATTTTATGTTTTCCCTGCTATTTAATATCTACACTTATAAACTCATGCAGGGGCGTATCATTGTCATTGCAAATGAATTAACCTATGAAAAAAGGGTGAATATGATAAAGCGTATTTTGTCTTCCTCTTATCAGTCTATAGAAACGATTGGCAGCGAACGTATCTTTTCAGGGCTGAACAATGATTGTTCAGCAATATCACAGTTACCAGAGTTAATTGTCGGATTTGGTTCCAATATATTGACTCTGTTTTTTTGTTTATTCTATCTGTTGACGAAGAATGTTTATGCATTTTTAGCCTCCCTGAGTATCATTTTTATTAATGGGATTCTGGCGGTTATCAATAGCCGAATAGCATCAAAATACTGGGAACAGAACAGAAATATTCAGGATACCTTCTTTGAACAGATATCTGAACTTATGTCCGGATTCAAAGAACTCATCTTAAATCGCCTTAGAAGACTGGCTTTCTGGGAGGAGATAAAAAGGTATTCTAATATGTTTCGAGAGTTTAACCAGGCGGCTTCCATTAAGTTTCTGGATTTCAAACTCTACAATATGCTGATGTACAATGCTGTTTTTGGAGTAGTTGTTTTTCTATTTCCTATTCTGATTCCTGATCTGCGAAATGACATGAATCAGCTGAGAGAGAATTTATTTATTGTATTTTACATGGTTGGGCCATTTGGAGCGATAACATCGATTTTACCTCAATTGATCAAAACAAGGGTAAATGTAAAAAGGATTGATAAGCTGCTTGATGAGCTGAATGATGTGTCGGAAGAATTCGTGTTAGAGGAGGTACCGGTTCAACCAAAAGAGATGGCCAAGGAGGTACACCTTGTATTAAATGATATTATGTTCCAATATCCTGCAGAAGAGCAAGATGATAAAGATTCAGGATTTTCAGTAGGTCCTATTTCACTTGAATGCAACACGGGAGAGGTTATCTACATAACAGGTGGCAATGGAAGTGGTAAATCTACATTAGGCAAGTTAATTACAGGACTATACAAACCTATGAGTGGTGAAATCCTGATGAATGAGAAACCAATAGAGACAAGGGAGCTAAATGAGCTGTTTGCATCCGTGTTTAGTGATTTTAATTTATTTAAAAGACTCTATGGTTTTGACTATTCAGCAAGGAAAGAGGATTTTACAAAATATCTGACATTGATGGGGCTTTTGGATAAAGTGGAGATTAGTGACGAAGGCGAATTCATAGATTTAAAACTTTCAACCGGACAAAGAAAAAGGCTGGCATTCATCATTAGTTGTCTTGAGGACAAGCCTATGCTGATATTTGATGAATGGGCTGCAGAACAGGATCCATATTTTAGACAGTTTTTCTATGAAGAACTTTTACCAATGTTAAAGTCACAGGGAAAAGGAATTATCGTAATATCACATGATGACAGGTACTTTGACAGAGCTGACAAATTAATCAAACTGGAAAGTGGAAAATTATCAATTTTTTAAAGATGAGAAATGAAGGCGTCTTTAAGAATTACATTACTATCTTATAAATATTTTGCAAACTGGTTTAAAAGCCTATGGGAGAGAAGCATATGAAAAAAGTTATTATGGCTGGAATAGTGGTTCTGATTCTGTGTTTGGGGATTGGGTGCTCGAAGAAGCAAACAGATAAGCAAGCTATGAGGATCGGCTATTTTCCAAATATTACACACAGTCTGGCAATTGTAATGAAAGGACAGAATAGTCTGGAGGATAAATTGGGAGATAACTGTAAGGTGAGCTGGTATACCTTTAATGCAGGTCCAGCTGAAGTAGAAGCAATGTTTGCAGGCCAGATTGATATTGGATTTATTGGACCTGTTCCTGCAATTAATGCAAATGTGAAATCAGGAGGCGATGTGAAAATAATTTCCAATGCCTGTGATGGAGGAGCTGTTCTTGTTGCAGCAGGTAATTCAGGCGTACAGTCAGTAGAAGATCTGGCAGGCAAGACGGTATCAGTTCCTCAGTTAAGTAATACTCAACATTTGTGTTTGCTGAATTTATTAGCGGAACATAATATGGATGCCAAATCAAGTGGAGGTACTGTTGAAATAGTGGCTGTTGCAAATGCAGATGCACAAGGTATGTTAAAGCGTGGGCAGATAGATGCCGTTTTGCTTCCCGAACCTTGGGGAAGTATTATGGAGGCCAATTGCGATGCGAAAATTATTCTGGATTATGATGAAATATTTGAGAGCGGAGCATATCCTTCAACCGTTATCATTGTGAATCGTAAATACTATGAAGAACACATGGATCTGGTACAGGAGTTTCTTAAAGTAAACAGGGAAACGACTGAGTATATAGGTACTCATAAGGAAGAGGCGATCGAACTTATTAACACACAGTTAGAAAAGCTGACAGGGAAACGCATAGAAACAGATATCATCAATCGTTCTTTTGCAAGGATGAATTTTACCGATCAGGTAATTAGTGAGGCAATAAACCAATTTGCGAAAACTGCCAAAGAACAAGGATTTATCCGTCACATGCCAACATACGAAGAATTAGTTGATACTGCCCTAGTAGATGCGGCTGAATAAGACATGGAGGAAGAACTATGCTTTTAGAAATTAAGAATCTGTCAAAAAGGTATGCTGGTACAGAATATGATGTTCTGGAAAATATTAATCTTGCCATAGAAGAGGGGGAATTCATCTGTGTGATTGGTCCTTCTGGCTGTGGAAAGACGAGTCTGCTGAATCTGATTGCAGGTTTGGAACAACCTTCTTCGGGAGGGGTATATATAGATGGGAAGCCGGTAACTGGACCAGATGCGGATAGAACGGTAATGTTTCAGGAACATGCTTTGTATCCATGGTTAAATGTTATGGATAACGTAAAATTTGGAATGAAACTAGCTGGGGCAGATAAGGCAGAACAGGATAGAGTAGCTGAAAAATACTTGAAGATGGTGTGTTTATGGGATTTTCGGAAAAACAAAATTCATGAACTATCTGGTGGAATGAAGCAAAGAGTCTCTTTAGCGAGGGCATTAGCGGTAGGCAGTAAAATGCTTCTTATGGATGAACCATTTTCTTCCTTAGACAAACAGACAATTAACAGATTGCGAAGGGAACTGGAGGATATATGGGAAGAAACAGGTAAGACCATTTTTTATGTCACACATAGCGTAGAAGAAGCAATCTATTTTGCAGACCGGATCATTGAGCTATCTGAAAACCCAGGTAAAATCAAGAAAATATATGAGGTTGATTTACCACGACCAAGGCGAATTGATTCTGAAGAATTTATGGCAATGAGAAGAGAGATATTACATAGTGTAATCGATGAGGTAAACAGCATAGTTGAGGTGGAATATGATAAAAAGCAAATCTAAGAATTTTTTATTTTATTGTGGAATTATTCTAATATGGAAGTTATTGTATTATGTGGGCGTTCAGATATTAGGAATTTGGGAAGGATACTCCTTTCCAAATCCAGCTATGGTGTGCAGAAGTTTAATATACCTATCAGAAAATGGAACTGTATTTCAGGCAATTAAGTGCAGCCTTGTAAGAGTGAGCATTGGATTTTCTCTGGCAGTAGCTGCTGGAACCCTGCTTGGAATACTAATAGAGATAAATCCTTATTTAAAGCAGAATATACATACTTTATTGCTGGGGGGACAGTCATTACCGAGTATCTGCTGGGTGCCTTTCGCAATTCTGTGGTTTGGACTGGGAGAAAGTGCAATTATATTTGTCGTGTTTATTGGAAGTGTATGTAGTGTAGTATTAGCTATCAGGGATGCCATAGAAGAAGTGCCAGAACTCTACATTAAAGTAGCCAAAACTATGGGGGCAACAAAGAAAGATATTTTGTTGAGAGTGATTTTACCTTCTGCACTGCCAGGTTTTATGTCAGGGTTAAGACAATCCTGGTCATTTGCCTGGAGGGCTTTGATGTCAGGAGAAGTATTATATTCATGCGACGGGCTGGGGTATACATTGACAATGGGGAGAGAATTAGCAGACATTAATCAGGTGGTGGCTGTTATGGTGGTTATTATTGTAATTGGAATGCTTATTGATCGATTGCTTTTTATTGCTATATGTATAAGGAAAAGGAACAATAGTGGATTTTAAGTATCTAAAAAGAGACTATAATTACAAGGGAAGGGGCAAATCATACATTATTCGTGATATTGATCTAAAATGTTAACCTTTTTATTAGAGCAAAATTTTTTATTAAGACAGAATAGTTAATAAAATTACAAGCGGAGGTTTTTATGAGTTGGTATGCCATATTTGTTGAAACCGGATTTGAAGAAGAAGTTTGTCTAAATATAGACGCGCTACATAAAAGCGGACAGTGTGAGGTAAAATATAGTTTACTTGTGCCCAAGAGAGTGATATATGAACGAAAACAGGGAATAAGAAAAACAGTAGTGAAAAAAATGTTTCCAGGATATGTTTTGCTGAAGACGGATAATATTTATGAATTCTATATGCAAGCAAGGGGAATTCCTCACATTATAAATTTTTTAAAAAGTAGTTATTATTTTCTGGAAGTAAGTAAAAATGAGATTACACAGATTGCTAGTATGACTGATAATAAAGGGTTGATTAAGATTTCTCAAGCTCTTATGGTTAACGATAAGATCTGTATCACGGATGGACCATTGTATGGCAGAGAAGGAATCATCAAGAAGATTGATAAAAGGAAGGGAAGAGCTAAAGTAGAATTTTCCATAAATGAGAATGTACTCTTAATTGATCTGGGAATTGATATTATTAAGAAAGACTAAGGTAAAACAGCTGTCAGGAAAGGAGTTATTATATAGGAATCATGCAGATAATTAATGCACAGCAGATTTAAAGAATTTAAAAGAATATGCAAGGAAAAGAATGTGAAGGCCTTTCTTGGTTTTGGAAAATAATCAACAGGACTTTTTATAGATAGATATTAAGTTTTTCATAGGAAAGTAATGAGAAGGAGAGGATGGCAATGAGAGATGAAACAAAGAAAAACATTTTCCACCAATGGCCCATGTCAGGAGACAGAGAGATTGAATTGTTGACCAAAGTAATACGAAGCGGTAACTGGTGGAGAATGAGTGGGACTATGGTGGCTGAGTTTGAGAAGAAATTTGCAGAGTTTCATGATGCAAGATTCTGTCTGGGAGTCACAAGTGGTACGCAAGCAATTGAACTGGTGTTAGCAGCTTTGAATATTCAGGCAGGAGACGAAGTAATTGTTCCAGGTTTTACTTTCATTTCAACCTTTACAGCACCGATGTGCAATAATGTAACACCTATTCCAGTTGATGTAGATAAGGATACATTTTGCATGTCACCAGAAGCCTTTGAAAAGGCAATTACACCAAGAACAAAAGCGGTAATACCTGTACATATTGGCGGTCACATGTGTGACATGGAACGAATTAGCAAAATTGCCAGAGAGCATAATCTATATGTAATTGAAGATGCAGCACATGCACATGGTGCTTCCTTCAATGGCAAAAAGATAGGTTTTTATTCCGATGCTGCTATCTTTAGTTTTCAGAACGGAAAGATTATGACCTGTGGTGAGGGTGGTGCTATCATTACGAATAATGAAGAGCTGTACGAGAAATTATTTCTGCTGCATGGAGTAGGCAGGCCTGCCGATGATAAGTTTTATCAGCATTTAGTGTTAGGAACCACCAGCAGAATGAATGAGTTTCAAGGTGCCATTTTAATTGCACAGCTTGAAAGGCTGGCAGGTCTGAATCAGAAAAGAGCAGAAAATGCGCGTTTATTAAATCAGTTATTGGAAAAGATAGATGGAATTACACCGCAAAAGGAAAGTTCGAAGGTAACAGTTAATACCCACTATATGTATATGTTTTATTACTGCAGCAGTAAATTTGGTAACATTTCAAGAAATGAATTCGTGGAACGCCTGCGTGCAGAGGGGATTCCAGCATTTATAGCATATCCTGTAGTTTCCAATACAGAGTTTTATCAGAACAAGGATTTCAGAGGCCATATTACGTTATCCCAAGAACAAGAACAGTATGACCTTCCAAATGCAGAAAAAATAGCAGAGGAAGTTATATGGTTGCCTCATTATGTCTTATTAGGCAATCAGGAGAGTGTGGAAGAAATTTTCCGCGTTATTGTGAAGTTACAAGAGAAAATCAATAAAGAAAAAGAGGGTAATATTTTGTCTTCGGTCTAATAAGGAGGAATTCTATGCAGAAAACATATCTACTATCTAATGCGCAAAAAAGAATCTGGTATGCACAAAAGAAATACAGGGGCTCATCGCTGTTTAATCTAGGTGGAACTGTAATGCTCAATGGAAAGCCAGATCCAGATGCACTCAAAAAGGCAATCGAACAAGTGATAGAGCGTAACGAAGGGCTTCATTTTGAATTTTTTGAAGAGGATGGCAAGGTATACTTTTATATCAATGATTGTAAATCTCCTGTAGACTGGAAGGATTTTTCCACAGAAGATAAAAGCGAAGAGACATTCCAAAGATGGTGTAAAGAAGAGGCGGCAGCCTGTTTTGCAATGGAAAAATCGCCTTTTTACAAGTTTATCTTATATCGACTCTCAGAGAATCAGTATGGCTATCTGATTAAGATACACCATATCATTGCAGATGGCTGGTCAATGAAACTTTTTACGGAACAGGTAGCGAAAACTTACGAACGTATTGTAAAAGATGCTGGGGTGGAGGAAGGCAATAATGCATCCTATCTTGAATATGTATTGGGCGAAGAAAGTTATCTGCAATCTGGGAAATGTGTAGAGGACAGAACGTTTTGGTTAGACATGTATGACAGTATTCCTGAGAATTCATCTATATCCAGTGACATACTTAAAGGAAAGAGAACAACATATATCATGGATGATTCTTTAATGTCTGAGATTGATACTTATACTAGGCAGAACAGGATAACCATAAATGGTTTCTTTGTTGGAGCATATTTATTATATGCTTACAAAAAGACTGGAAATACGGATCAGATTATAGGAATTCCTCTACTGGGCAGAGTAGCCAAGAATGAGCGAGAAATGTTTGGAAATTTTACCAATACGATGCCATACCGTTATCAGATAAATAATAATCTAGCAGTAAATGATGTAATGAAAGAAGTAATGAAAGATTTAAAAAAGGTGTATTTGCATCAGAGATATCCGTACAATAAGTTATGTGAGGATATAAAGCTTAGCGAGAATAAAAAGGAAAGGCTTTATGATGTATGTATCAACTATTACAACACTTCATTGCCTACTAACATGGAGCAGATTAGTGTTCAAAATACAGAATTCTATAACGGGCAGCAGGAATATGCAATGCAGATTATACTAAGACACTGGAATCATGTAAAAATGCAGCTGGATTTCGATTACCAGCTTGCTGTATATACAGAAGAAATGATTTCGGATATCTATCAGGAACTGATGCTTCTCATTAGAAAAATTGTGCGCTATGGGACACGTCCAGTAAAAGATTTAAATTTATTAGAGGAGCAGGAATATGACAGCTTAATCTATGGCTTTAATTGTACGGATGTATCTTATGTACCAGAAAAAACATGGTTAGATTTGTTCCAGGAGTGTGTTTCAAAATATGTAGACAGAATTGCGTTGTCAAAAGGAAAAGAATGCATTAGCTATGAAGAATTAGATAGAAGATCCGATATTATGGCGCATATCCTTTGTGGACATGGTATCAAAAAGGGGGATATTGTTGCTATCATTCCCAAATATGATATGGCCAGTATTGCATCGATTGTCGGAATAATCAAAATAGGCGCCGTGTATCTTCCGATAGATGAAAAACTTCCTCATGGAAGGAGAAGTAATATCCTTTCGGAGTCAGGTACAGAATACCTGGTTGCTTATGAGAATGAAACAGATTTCCAAGGAAATTTTATAAAGCTGACAGAAGACGTATGGAACGAAGCTTATGAGGAAATGGATAAAGGAATGCCACCTTGCGAAGAGGATATGGCATATATTATCTATACTTCTGGGTCAACAGGAACACCTAAAGGGGTCATAATTACCCATAAGAACTTAATGAACTATCTACAGTGGGCGAAGGACACCTATATTAAACGAGACAAAGAGGTATTTCCTCTATATTCGTCCTTTTCTTTTGATTTTACTATTACATCCCTGTTTTTGCCACTGATATGTGGTGGAGAGATCAGGCTTTATGATAATCTGGATGGTAGAAATGTCTTTAAATATATTCTGGAAGATAACCAGTCAACGATTGTAAAGATTACACCATCTCATATTGCCTTAATCACTGATATTCCAGTGAAAAGTTCATCAATCCATACATTTATATTAGGTGGAGAAAATTTAAAAACAGAGGTATGCAGGAAGCTTTTTAATCATTTTAATAGAACTGCTGAAATCTATAATGAATATGGACCTACAGAAGCAACGGTTGGGTGCATGATTTACCGTTTTCAGGATGTGGATAATGAGGAAGCGGTATCCATAGGAAAACCAATTTCAAACACCCAGATTTACATGCTAGACAAAGATCTGCAGCCAGTACCCAAGTATGCGTTAGGTGAAATATATATTGGTGGAGCCAGTGTTGCACAAGGTTACTATAAAGGGAAAAAAGAAAATAATGCCCGGTTTATAAAGAATCCTTTTATTCCAGATGGAAAAATGTATAGGACCGGAGATTTAGCTGCATTTAAGGAAGATGGAAAGCTCTATTACTATGGAAGAAATGATAATGAACTGAAAATCAGAGGGAATCGTGTGAATCTGTCAGAGATAGAAAGCAAAATAATGGAATCCAAGATGGCCAGTGACGTGGTAGTTAAGACCGTTAAGCTGGGGAATACAGAAGCATTATGTGCATACTTGCTTTCAGAGCAGATAGTTCCTATAGATAAATTAAAGACTTATCTAAGAGAAGAGTTGACAGACTATATGGTGCCAGAATTTTATGAGACTCTACAGGAATTTCCATTAACGATAAATGGAAAAGTTGATGCAGATAAGCTGCCAATCCCTTCAAAAGATACTATTTCTGATAAGGATTTGACTGATAACGAAGCGTTAGCACAATTACTTAAGATTGCTGAGCATGTATTGCATGATAGTGAATCCATTCTGCCAGACAGTAACTTTTTTCTTTTAGGTGGAGACTCCATTAAAGCAATCCAGATATCGTCACATATGTTTGATAATGGATATGAATTATCCGTAAAAAATATTCTGCAAAATCCTATCTTCTACGAAATGGCTAGAGAGGTGAAACAGAAAGTGCATATTACATATGAGCAGGGAATCTGTAAAGGTGAGGTAGGTAATCTGCCAATTACGGAGTGGTTTTTTAATCAGAAGTTCCAGCAGGAGGGACAGTACAATCAGTCCGTACTGCTAGAATTAAAAAAGGATGTTTCGATAGAAACGATTAACAGCTGCTTTTGTTATCTGATAAAACATCACGATACTCTACGCTTAAATTATGATCAGGAAAAGAAGGGGCTTTATTATAACAATCAGCATCTTAAGGAAGGACAAGTAGTAAAATCCATATCCCTTTCAGAGGATGATAATGAGGTGGATATGAGCGAGATAACAGAGCAATTAGCGGATCCACTCTTCGATCTGTCACATGATTTATTGATTCGTCCTTATCTGATTCGTAAAGGGAAAAAAGAATATCTACTGATCATAGCACATCATTTAATTATGGACGCAGTTTCAATTCGTATCCTGTTAGAAGACCTTGGAACTCTATTGGCTTTGCCAAAGGAAAAGTATAGCTTGCCAGAAAAGACAGCATCCTATGCCGAATTCAGCAAGAGTCTTTTACAAAGGAGCCAATCGGAAAAGCTGAATAAAAACATGTGGAATTTTGAAAAGGATGAATTATTTCCTTATAAGAACAAGAAGGAAGAAGAGTCCAAAACCGCAGTGCTGGAATTAGAAATGTCTGAAAAGATAAGTCAGTATGTAAAAAAAGAGGCTAATGATACATACAACACAAAGCCCGAAGAATTGCAGCTTATTGCTTTAGCGCAAGCAATACAAGATATAACCCAGGAAGAGGACATCAGAATTCAAGTGGAGGGTCATGGGAGAAATCTAATAGAAGACATTAATGTGAATCGAACTATTGGCTGGTTTACAGTCTTGTATCCTCTCAGTTTAAAAGTAAAACCGGAATCATTAAGCAAGCAGATAAATGACCTGAAAACACAGATAAGAAGCAGAAAAAGAATTGGATATGAGTTTGGTTTATTAAAGTACTACAGAAAAGAGCCGCTTAAGGAGGCATCTACCATCTGCATGAATTATCTGGGAGAATATACGGAAGAATCCAGCAATTATTTTGAAGTGAAACAGATTTTTAATTCGTCAGACAGCTCACAGCTAAATTCTCTTCCATACAGTATAATGGTGAATACGCTGATCTATCAGCGAAAACTAAAGATTTATATCACATACAGATGCAACTGGATAGAGGAAGATGTAATGAAAAAGCTAGCAGAAGGCTTCCAGTTTCATCTAAAAAGGATAGTTGAACACTGTATCAATAAAAATGGCGAAGAGATTACACCGCAACAATTTCATATGGTTGACTTAACATCCGAAGAACTGGGAAATTTATTGCTTTAGGTCAATCATGAGAGTGAGATGTGTAAAAGCGTATTAAATTAATAATAGGAATCTTGTGTTCAAAGATAGAAAAAGAATTTTGAGATAGAATACGAAGATAGGAGGAAATGAGAATGGAATATGAAAAAGAAGTTTTATCAATTATTCATGATGTATTGGACACTCCAATAGAACAATTATCAGCAGAAAGTTCTATGGATGATCTTGCGTTAAATTCAATTTCGTATATACAGCTGGTGCTTCGCTGTGAAAAGGAATTTAATATTGTATTTGATGACGAACAGCTTATTGTGTCTAATTTTGCAGCTGTCAAGGAACTCATAGAATATATAAGTTTCAAGTGTAGAGAGAACGCTAATAAGGAGTTGTAATATGGACAAGAGAACAATTGCTGTGATAAATGGACCTAATTTAAATATTTTAGGAATTAGAGAACCTGAATATTATGGAAAAACTACTTTGGCTGAGATTATCGCTGATTTAAAAGAGCTGGGAGATACTTTAAATTTAGATACCCTGTTTTTTCAATCTAATCACGAAGGGGATATCGTGAATTATATCCAGGAACATTGGAGAAAGATAGATGGTTTGATAATAAATCCAGCGGGGTTAAGTAAAACGGGTTACCCAGTTCTTGATGCTATTACAGCGTATCAGCTGCCTTTTGTGGAAGTTCATCTGTCCAATATTTATGCAAGGGAACAATGGCATTCAGAATCCGTCTTCTCACAATATGCATTGGGAGTAATTAGTGGATTGAAGGAAATAGGTTATGAAGCTGCGCTACGTTATATGAACCATTTTTTAAACCAGAAAGAAAATGGTAACCAGGTTAAAGCTGTCTGTTTTGACTTTGATGGTGTAATCATTGATTCAGCTGAAGTGCAAAAGGCGGCTCTTATTGGAAGTTATAAGAGAGTAGTTGGAGATGACAATCTGCCTTCCATTGATGAATTTTTTAGTCACAGCGGCGATTCTCTAGCGAACATATTTAGCAAGATGCAATTACCTGAAGCAATGATTGAACCTTACCGGGAGATAAGTATTGAATTGATAGACAAAATTAAAGTACATGATGGGATGGTATGTTTGCTTGAGCAGTTAAAGAGGCAAGGAATCAAATTAGGTTTGTGCACAGGAAAAGAACGAAAGAGAACAGTTATGATATTGAAAAAGCTTAATTTATACCAGTACGTCGATGCAATTGTGTGTTCGGATGAAGTGGAGAATCCCAAGCCTGATCCTGAAAGCTTAATTAAACTTATGCGTCAGCTTGGCGTTATCCAAGAAAATGCGGTTATGATAGGTGATTCTCATAACGATGTAGAATGTGCAAAAGCGATATATATGCCTAGCATAGGAGTTATGTGGGGAGAAGCTGATATCTATCAGATGATACAAAGCAAGCCGGATTATATTGTATCTGACGTACATCAGCTTAAATACTACATTGGGAGAGTATTAGAAGAGAAAGTCTTAGCCATTAACTGACGCAATGTCAAGATTTAGTATACGTAATTTAAGCTTATGGTTGAGCAATTTCCTTCTATTCATCGAATTTAGAACTTACTTAATTAATCGGAACATAACATTATTTGAATACAAATAGGAGGAATCTATTGTGAATAACTTTTATCATGAGGCAGGAATGCGTATAAGGGAGAGAAGAGAAAATAACAATCTCACAAGAGAACAATTAGCTGAAATGGCAGAAATATCATCCAAGTTTTTATATGAAATAGAGACAGGACAAAAAGGTTTTTCGGCAGACACACTATATCGTATATCAAGGGCATTGTCAGTAAATTGCGAATATATTTTATCAGGAGAATCTCATAATGCTTTTGATAATGCAGTCCAAGATGCGCTTAAATTATGTAGTAAATCACAAATGACGGAGATCACTCAAGTACTTAAATTAATTTATGAACTGAACGTTAGGACTTTGGATTATATCAAAGATTAAGTGTGATTGGAGATGAACATTGTGAATAGAGATGGAAGAAAATTTTTTAGCGAATTACTAAGGAAAGAGGAACCTCTTATTATAGCAGGGCCCTGTGCCGTAGAAGGTTACGACATGATGGACAAAATCACGGCTTATCTGAAGGAGAAGAAGATAGGTGTGATACGTGCAGGAGCATTTAAACCAAGAACATCACCTGATACCTTTCAAGGTTTAGGGATAGAGGGGCTAAGAATTTTAGATGAAATCAGGAAGAAATATGATGTGAAAATTATTTCTGAGATCGTGGATATAAGATATCTGGAGGAGATGTCCAAAACAGTTGATATCCTGCAGGTCGGCGCAAGGAATATGCAGAACTTTGAACTTTTAAAGGAATTAGGAAAAACGGATATTCCTGTTGTATTAAAAAGGGGAATGAGTGCTAAGATCAGTGAATTTAAGTGTGCAGCGGAGTACATATTACAAGGCGGGAATCAGAATGTCATGTTATGTGAAAGAGGAGTCCGTTCCTATGATGACTGTACACGTAATCTATTGGATTTGTCTTGTGTGGCTATCCTTAAGAAAGAAACTTCACTTCCGGTTCTGGTGGATATCAGTCATTCTCTAGGCAGAAAAGATATTGCTGAAGAAGTGAGCAGGGCTGCATTAGCTATAGGTGCTGACGGAATTATGGTAGAAGTACATAATAATCCAGAGAGTGCCCTGTCTGATGTAGAACAACAGATGAGCCTGCAGGAATTTGAACAGTTTTATCAAAACGTTTATGGTAAATAACAAGGTATATGAGAGGAAAATCATGAACAAGGGAAAAATCGAGATTGGAATTGCTGGTGTAGGATGGATTGCAACCAATGCACATATTCCGGCACTGCTTAACAATGAGAATGTCACGATAAAGGCAGTATATGATACCTGCTTTGAACGTGCAGAGAAAGTCTACAGCCAATTTGGTATTAAGCAAGCATTTCAAGAGTTTCAGCCATTTTTAGAGTGTGGATTAGATGGGGTCATTATTGCCACACCAAATTATACGCATGTTTCTTATTCAAAAGCTGCGTTAGAACACAAAGTTAGTGTACTCTGTGAAAAACCAACTGCATTCAAGGCAGAAGAAGTGGAAGAAATTAAGAACCTTGCAAAGAATAATGGAGTGTTTTATATGCCAGGATTAGTAAATCGTTGGAGGCAGGACATACAAACGATTCATAAGCTTATCCTAAACGGTCAGCTGGGACAACTGAAAGAAGTGAGCGGTGGATGGATTCGTAAGTTTGGCGTGCCTAGACCTGGAACGTGGTTTACTAATCGAAACTGTTCAGGGGGAGGTGTGCTAACTGACTTAGGATCTCACGTCATTGATATCTGCAGTTCCTTTCTTGGTTCGGAAAGTTCTGTGGAAGAGTATCAATTAACTACTTCCCGCTGTAACGAGGAAATGCTTAAGGATCGTGGAGCAGCATCTTGGTTTCAAAGAGATGAGGAAAAAGAATTTGAATTGGATGTAGAAGATACTGCAGTTGCCAGAATTAAGTTTTCTGATGGAAAAAAAATGAATGTGAATCTAAGCTGGTTAGCTCCTGTGAAAGCAGACTGTACCTATTTTAAGTTAAGGGGAACGAAAGGCCAGGCTATTCTTAAAACACTTTTTGGTTTCAGTAATGAGAGGCTGTGGGAAAAGGATACATTAGAATATGAGAGCAATGGAGTGAAAAAAGTAATGACATTTCAACCCGATGATAACCATAGCAGATGTGCATTCCAACAAATGCTCTCTTATTATGTAAATGCTCTTATAGAAGGAAAAACTGGATTTCACGATTTTTCCATTTCTTATATGACGGTATCTATAATTGAGAATCTGTATCGGGAAGAGATTGTGGACGGAGTAAACTGCTATCACGATTTAACGGAGGAATTAGAACTTGAATAAGTTTTATATCGGAATTGACCTTGGAGGAACGAGCGTAAAATTTGCTACTTTAGATAAAAGTAGTGGCAGAATTTCAGATGTAATGAAATATCGTTTTATACGAAAAGTTTCTGTAGAAAATGAAGTAGAAGAAAATCTGAAAAGACATATTGATAAAATTTGTCAGATAAAACAAGAGGAAGATAGTATACTAGAAGGAATTGGAATCGGTATGGCTGCTTTATTTGATCGACTAACCGGAAGGATTACGATGTGGCCGAACAATGACAAGTGGAGTAATTTCCCTTTAATGGATTATTTAAGTCAATGTTATCATGTACCAGTTGCAATGGGGGATGATGCCAATGTTGCTGCACTAGGAGAACAGTACATAGGTTCAGGGAAAGGATATACCTCTCTTGCTTATGTGACGATTTCTACAGGAATTGGCTGTGGAATTATTTTAAATGACAGCCTGGTAACGGGACATCATGGATGGGCAGGTGAAATTGGACACATCAGGGTGGCAGGTAATGATGCCCTATGTACTTGTGGAGCAAAAGGATGTCTACAAGCAGTGGCATCTGGACTGGCTATTGAAAGAATATTTTACGAGAAAAGGAAACAGGACAATCATAAGCAAATTCAGGTTAAAGAAATTGCTGCACTAGCAGTAAGGGGGGATAAGACAGCGAAAGAAGTTTTTGACAGCGCGGGAACATACATAGGAGATGCACTTGCTAATCTTGCTATGATACTGGATGTACCACTTATTATCGTAGGTGGGGGAATTGTTCAAAGTGGTAAGCTGATTCTAGAACCGCTCTCAAAGCAATTTAAGGATTCGATACAAGATAAAAGAGAAGTAAAAATAGTTACCTCTCAATTATATGATCAAAACGGAGTAATGGGAGCACTAGCATTAATTGATAAACATGTAAAGAAACTCATACAACGTCGTACAGATAAGGAGATAATGTAATGAAAAAGATATTGAGTATACCAGAATGGCCAATTGCTGATGAAACAGAAGAAGAAAAATTGAAAGAAGTTTTGCAATCTGCTGTTTGGTGGAGAAATGCTGGGAATCAAGTGAAAGCATTTGAAAAGGAATTTGCTGAATATCAAGGGTGTGATAATGGGATTACCGTTGCTAATGGTACTCAAGCTATTGAAATAGCTTTGAAAGCATTAGGAATTGGTGAAGGAGATGAGGTCATTATCCCAGACTTTACATTTTACTCGACAGCTTCGGCTGTATTAGCAGTAAATGCCATCCCAGTTTTTGTAGATGTGGAAAAGGATACTTTTTGCATTGATACGGAGCAGATAGAGAGGGCCGTAACGGATAGAACAAGAGCAATTATTCCAGTACATATGGCAGGGAATATCGCAAATATGAAAGAAATTAATCGGATTGCCAAGAAGTATAATTTATTGGTAATAGAAGATTGCTCTCATGCCCATGGTGCATTTATGGATGGCAAGGGGGCAGGTTCATTCGGAACACTAGGGACATTTAGCTTTCAGAACGCAAAATTAATGACATCAGGTGAGGGTGGTATTGTTATTGGAGATGAAACATACATGGAGCGTATCTTGCTAGAGGCAAATTGTGGAAGAGCGGAAGGAGATACCAGTTATCAGCATGTTTTAGTGGGAACCAACTCAAGATTATCAGAATTCCAAGGTGCTGTTTTACGTGCGCAGCTTTCACGTCTGTCAAAGCAAGTTGAATGTAGAGAAAGGAATTATAAACATTTAGAAAAGTGCTTTGAAGATATACAGGGGATAACACTACAGAGATTCAATCCTGAGATGACGATAAATCCTCATTATATGATTATGTGCTACTATAATAAAGATAAATTTGGAGGAGCAGAACGGGCTGATTTCATAGAATACCTCAGGGAATCAGGAATTCCGTGCAACCGTTCTTATGAATCCTTACATAAGCTTCCAGTATGTTCTGATTTGCTAAAGGGCAAATGGAGAATGGTTTCAAACTCTTCTAGTGGGGAAGAAACTTGTGTGAATTCAGAGCGGATAAGTGATACTGTTGTTTGCTTGAACCATAATATTCTTTTATCTGATGAAAAACTTGTAGAAGATATTGCGGACGTAATCCGTGATTTCCAAAAGGGCAAGGCGTGATTATGAGAGTACTGCCTTTAAACTTAGCCAATGCCTCTTATCCTATTATGATTACAGATTCCTTTGAGAATCTGGGATATTGTATTAAGAAAGAATATAAAAAATGTGTAATCCTAACTGATCGTAATCTGGAACTATTGTACCTTGATGAAATTCGTACTAAGTGTGAAGCTGTATTTAGAAGTATTGTTTTACGTTGTAGAAGCTGGTGAACAGAGTAAATCTCTGCAGGCAGCTGGACAGATATACGAATTCCTGATAAAGCATGCAGTGTGCAGGACAGATGTGATGATTACCCTTGGCGGAGGTGTAATTGGGGATCTGGGAGGGTTTGCTGCAGCAACATTTCTCAGCGGCATTGCATTAATTCAGATTCCAACATCATTACTTGCACAGATGGACAGTAGTGTGGGTGGTAAAACTGCAGTAAATCACAATAAGATAAAAAATGTAATCGGTGCATTCCATCAGCCTGTACTAGTTTATATAAATTACAGCGTTCTAAAAACACTTCCAATGGAAGAGTTAAAGAACGGGCTAGTTGAAATTATAGTTCATGCAATTATTAAGGACGAAATCTTATTTCACTATATAGAAGATAATCTGGAACGAATTCTTGAACTGGATGAAGGAGTGATGGAAGAACTGATTTATCGGAATTGCAGGATAAAGGCCGAAGTAGTACAGCGAGATGAAAAGGATTTAGGAGAACGTGAGAACCTTAACTTTGGACATACATTTGGTCATGAAATTGAGAGTGCTTGTGATTATAAGTTCCGTCATGGAGAGTGTGTAGCCATAGGAATAATTGGAGCATGCTATATCGCAGAGCGGCTTCATTTTATTACATCACACGAAACGGAACGAATTATTCGACTGATAGAAAGGCTATCGGTTCTTCCATCTATACATGATTGTGATAAAGAGAAAGTGTTAGCTTTTATCAAGCATGATAAGAAAGCAGTCGATGACAAGGTCAAATTTATTCTTCCAAGACAGATAGGCATGGTTGAAAAGTATGATATAGATAATATGCAGATAGTACAAGAGGTGTTAGAGGAACTTATGGAGATAAAGGGGGGATAGGTATGACGGTTTTAAATATTAATGATAAACCTTTGATACGGTCTTTTACACATGACGCAGATTATTTGGCAATTGTGACAGCAGATTCTATGGCAGGGGGGCGAAGAAGTAGTAATTGGCCATATGATGTGGAGTTTTCAGAAAAAGGAACAAACAGAATACTGTGTTTCAGAAAAATGCTGTAAATTAATTAGCAGAGAGGATAACGGAACATTACATTTAGGGATGACTCAGATAACAGATGAGCTCAATAAAAGTGTGTTTCTGTATAACAGAGTGTAAGAAACTGGAACCTTTTCGGTTTGTGTGGAAAAGTTTAGAGAGAATTCATTTACAACGAAAAACGGAATCCTGATAAAACTTGGTTCCATAGAATCTATGGAACAGTACTTCTATTGTGTATTTGCTCCAGATAATCGAATTTTCCTTGAAGGAAAGAATGGAGTTCAGCAAATGGAAGGTACTTTTATTGAGGTAGGATGCGAGATGAAATATTTAAGGGTTAGTGTAATACCTGATGGTCTGGAATTTGAGTGTTCAAAAGATGGGCAGTCCTGGAAGTTAGTTTATTTCCAATCGATTGCTATTCAAGAAGAACAATTTTATGTTGGATTCTATTCAGAACCTAGAGTAAGCAGTTTTGAGCAGTGGTTATTTACAAATTATATCCAGATTCACAGTTCAAACAATCTTGAGGATTTTATGGATGTTCCATTAAATTATTTCAGTTCGCTCAATAAGGAATTCCGTTATAACCAGAAGAATCCATGGATTCAGCAAGCTCCTGTTAAATAGGATGTCTTAAGAAAATTTGTCAAGATTACTGATTTAATTGAGGAGATCCTTGATAATCATTATTATGTTGAGCTGAATTTAGATGAATACTTTCTTAAGAAGTGTGAAGCGTACCAAAAGAGACATTTTATCCATGCGAATATGCTATATGGCTATGATAGAGAAAAGAGAATATTCCATATGATCGGATATAATGAAATGAAAACATATAGCAGATCGGTTATCACTTATGAGGCATTTGAAAAGGCATTTGAAACTGTGCCAAATGGTAAATGGAACATGTATACGATGAAAAGGATATTCCCTTGTATTGAATATCAGATGCAGAAAGAGGATGTAAAAAGATACCTTAGAGAGTACTTAGAGGGAAGAAATTCGGGTTATCGGGATGACCTTCTAGGCAATCCGCTTAATCGTAAATTTGGAGTGAATATTTACACCGTTATAGAGGATAATTTGGAAAAGATAACGGACTATCGAACAATCTTTGTGCTTACTGAACACAAAAAGATAATGAGGCTTCGAATTCAATTTATGAAAAAATACATTTCTTGACGGATGAACAATATGAAAGTTTAAATGAGAAGATTGTTGAAATTGAAAAACTTTTCAACGTCATATTAAATTTGAATTTGCTCTACATTCATAGTAAGGAAGAGCAGCTGAAAGAAAGATTATTAAAGAATCTGCTAATCGTCAAAGAGATGGATATTAATTTTGTGAAGGAATTTCTTACCTACTTATAAGCAGTCATAGCTTAATTTCATGATCTCTCGGAATCTTGAGTGATCATGCCGGCAAAACACTGGCATTGCACATTGAAAAGTAAATATTATTCTCAG
>CAKSBP010000019.1 GCA_934438135.1 uncultured Clostridium sp.
TTTGAACCCTCGCGCCGCTATTAACGACCTACTCCCTTTCCAGGGGAGCCCCTTCAGCCGCTTGGGTACTTCTCCATATCTTCTGCATAATCGACTGATTATATTAACTATTCAGTTAAACGGAGAAGGTGGGATTCGAACCCACGGCCCCTTACGGAGTCACCGGTTTTCAAGACCGGCTCCTTAAACCACTCGGACACCTCTCCAAATGCGTGATTATTTTATCATGCGTTACTTAATCTGTCAAGTTCTTTTTTTATTTTCTCGAACTTTTTTTGCTGTTTTCGTTTTTCTCCGAACCACAGCGACAAGATATATTCTATCATCTGACATTTCTTTTGTCAACCTTTTTTATAATTTTCTTTGAAATAAGACAAATGTTTTATTAGACTATATATAATGTTCACCAGTTATCAAATCCTCTGGTGTTGTTATCTTAATATTCTGATAACTGCCTTCTACCAGCTTTACCTTAACTCGAAGCATGGTTTCTGCTACCATAGCATCATCTGTGACATCTGTACGACCACTTTCCATCAATTTCTGATAAGCTGATTCAATCAGTTTTTTTGTAAACACCTGAGGCGTCTGTATAGTCCAAACAAGCGCACGCGGAGGTGTTTCTCTGACGTAGCCATCCTGATCTGCTATTTTAATCGTATCTTTTACCGGCATTGCTGCTACGCATGCTTTATCTGTAAGCACACTTTCATAGGTTCTTGTAATAATCTCTCTTGTAACAAACGGTCTTGCTCCATCATGGATAAAAATATTATCTGCTGACTTCACCGCTTTTATACCATTGTACACCGATAAATACCGTTCACTTCCCCCCTCTATGATAGAGGATACTTTCGTAATACCATATTTCTCTACAATTTCCGTTTTACAATATTCTATCTGTTCTGCTCCTGTAACCAAAATAATTTCATCAATTAAATCCGATTCATTAAAGGTATTCAGGGCATAAAAAAGAACAGGCTTATCCCGTAACAATAAATATTGTTTCGGGACAGAACTATTCATACGTTTTCCTTTTCCACCGGCTAAGATGATGGCTGTATTTTTATCTGTTCTCATCGATTATCGTTCTCCCAGCTTTAAGTTCGGAACAGCATTCAAATCAAGTCCATGTCTTGTTCCGTTTTTATATTCATAGTAACCTGCTGCACCAATCATAGCCGCATTATCTGTACATAAAATTGGTGATGGATAATATAATTCAAAATGATTTTCTTTACATAGTTTATCCATTCGATTTCTCAAGCCTTTATTAGATGCTACTCCACCTGCAAGTGCAATTTTTTTGATTCCAAGATCCTTGGCCGCCATGATTGTACGTTTTGTCAGAACATCTACGACTGCTTCCTGAAAAGAAGCTGCAATATCAGCTCTGTTAATTTCTTCTTTTTTCATCTCACACATATTAATATGATTCAACACAGCTGATTTTACTCCGCTGAAACTGAAATCATATGGTGCATCTTCAATATGAGCACGAGGAAAATGGATTGCATCCGGATTTCCTTCCAGTGCCATTTTATCAATCTTAGGACCTCCCGGATAACCAAGACCAATAGCTCTTGCAACTTTATCAAAAGCCTCTCCTGCTGCATCATCTCTGGTTTTGCCAATGATTTCGTATTCCCCATAGTCTTTTACCACTACAATATGAGTATGACCACCAGAAACAATCAAACATAGAAATGGAGGCTCTAAATCAGGATGTTCAATATAATTGGCAGATACATGCCCTTCAATATGGTGTACACCTACAAGTGGTTTATTTGCTGCATAGCTGATTGCCTTCGCTTCTGCCACACCTACAAGCAGTGCACCTACCAGACCAGGACCATACGTTACTGCTATTGCATCCATCTGTTCTAATGTCATATCAGCTTCTTTCAATGCTTCTTCAATAACCTGATTAATCTTTTCAATATGCTTTCTAGATGCGATCTCCGGTACAACACCTCCATATAATTTATGAAGATCAATCTGAGATGAAATAATATTAGACAAGACTGTCCTTCCGTTTTTTACAACTGCTGCTGCAGTTTCATCACATGATGATTCAATTCCTAAAATGTAAACTTCGTCTTTCATTCTGCTACCTTCTATTCTTTACTTCTTTGTGTCGTTATCATCTGCCAGAGTCCACCCAACTATCTTCCAACCGGTTTTATCCTTACAAAGCGTAAACTCTTCGAATGTTTTTTCATATTTTTTATCTGCCTTTACTGTAAATGCTGCCTGTAGTACCGCATACTTTTTCCCAAAATGTTTAGAATAGGATACATCTTCACTGCTGGCTACTTTATAAGTGATGATGCTTTTATCATCCTCTTCATAATCCTTAATATCATTTTTTAAGCGCTGAAGCTGCTTATCCAATGGATTTTTCTCCAACAGGGAATCAGCCAGAAGGAGCCTTTGCTTCTCCACCATCTTCTCAAGCTCTTTCTCCGATAATTTACCACTATACATGCATTTTACCATTCTTGAATAAAGTTTAACTACTTCACCTGGCGTTTCAGGATATGCATATTTTAAATCCTTATTTACCAGAACGTCGTATTCTTTACCGGAAACCTGCTTCTTATCGGATTTTTTTGCTGTATACGCATAAAAACCTACTACAATTACTATCATCACCAGTACTGCAATAATGTTTTTTAGATTAAAAAACTTCCTGCCTTTCATAAATACCGCCCCCTGCCTTACGACTTAATCTTTGAATTCAAGTGTAAAACTTCTCCTGTCCTTTGCTGTAATGGTATTGCTAAAAATCTTTCTTACATCATCTAAATATTCTTCTGGCCTTACTAGTGAAGGGCTATAGTGTGTCAGCCATAACTCTTTTACTCTGGCTCCCTTTGCAAGATTCGCAGCCTCGTAAAAAGTCATATGCTTATACTCTCTCGCCTTTGCATCTTTATCTTTCTCTCCGTACATTCCTTCACATATAAAGATATCGGCATTTTCAGCTTTTTCCATTATGATAGGAACAGGTCTGCTATCCGTACAGTAAGTTACTTTAATTCCTTTTCTCTTCGGTCCAAGTATCATATCAGTTGTATAGATTTTCCCATCCATTTCAACTGTTTCACCCTTTTGGAGTCTGCTCCATGCTTTCTTCGGAACCTGATTTGCTTCTGCCTTTTCCGGCATAAACTTTCCGGCTCTTGGAACCTGGATGCTGTAACCATAGCAGGTAACATTATGATTTACACGAAAGGCATCAATTTCATATCCATTGATAGAAAATCTCTTTTCTGGTTCAGTCACCTCAATAAACTCCAATGGAAATGGAAGTTCCGGTGCAATGACACGCAGTGCATTTACTACCCGTTCCAGTCCTTTTGGTCCGATAAGTTTTACTGGCTCTGTACGCTCTGCATTTCCCATAGATAATAAAAGACCTGGAAGTCCACTGATATGATCCGCATGATAATGGGTAAAGCAGATAAGGTCAATGGCATGAAAGCTCCAGCCTTTCTCTTTAATAGAAACCTGTGTTCCTTCGCCACAATCAATTAACAGGCTGCTTCCATTGAGCCTTGTCATCAAAGATGTCAAGCGTCTGTGTGGCAGGGGCATCATTCCTCCGGTACCAAGTAAACATATATCTAACATGAATTTTCCTTTCTTATGCTTTCTATTCTACTAGTGTCTGTCTATTCTCATTCTATGCATGGTAAAACTCGATTTTACCACTTTAACATATTACCACACATTATTTCTGATTTCAAATAATGAGGCATATTTCCGAGAATGGCAGAATGAGAAAAAGAGGAAGCTTTCGCCTCCTCTTTCTTACATCACTTCGGTCTTCCTGATAATTGTAACTGGTATTTTGAAATTCGATACCATCTTATCATAGCAGGCTTCACACATATAAAATTTATGAAGTTCTAAATCCTTATTGGAAAAGTACCCCCATTCTTTGACTCCTTCAAAGACATCTTCTTTCAAAATTCCGTTTTCCTTCTCAATAATCTGCCCACATACATTACAACATATCCTCTGAACTGCCATTGTGCTTATCCCTCCCTTTGGAATCAAAGCTCCAAATAAAATCCGAATATGACCTTGAGACTACTCTTCAATTTCCAACGGCTCCCTCAGCCACATAATAAGTGCATCTTCTGTTGGGTTTTCATAATAGTTCTTTCGGATTCCCTCTTTCATAAAACCTAATTTTTTATATAACTTAATTGCATTTTGATTACTTTCCCTTACTTCAAGTGTGAAACTTTTTAATCCTTCTTCCCTGGCTATTGCAAGCATTTCGGTAATAACTGCATAGCCAATTCCTCGATTTTGAAATTCTTTAGAAACAGCTACGTTAGTGATCTGACCTTCATCTACAACACCCCAAAGACCGGAGTAAGCAATTACTTTGCCATTCTCTTCTACAACAACATAAATATTATGCTTGTCTGCCATAGCATTTATAAAATCCTGTTTCGTCCACGGTCTGGAAAAGAGCTGTGCTTCTAGCTGTGCAGCTGCGTCAGCATCCTTTTCTTCCATAAAGCGAATCTTCATATATCTCCACCTATTCTTTTTCTTTTGCCGCCATTTGGGCAGCCATTTTCTCTTTCATTTCTCTTTCTGCCTGGGAAAGACGCAAATAGTTCGGTTTGTGTTCCGCAGCATCTTCGTATTTTCCCTGCTGATAATACAGAGCGCCAAGGCTGGCAATTGCTCCAGCTCTCTGTCTTGCAAGATGAGGAGGTGCAAACATGCATTCCAAATTCAGGTTTTCCTTCAACATTTCGCGGAAAACAGGAATTCCATCTCCAGTAAAAATAACTCTTCTACCAATCTCATTGAGTTTCTCAATCAATTCCGTAACTGGTACAGCGCAAGGCTTCCATAATTCTTTCAGCGTATCATCTTCAAAACAGTAAATTCCCGTATATACCTGATTTCTTCTTGCGTCCATAATTGGACAGATTACCCCGTCTGTCGCATACATGTTATATGCAAGTCCCTCGATAGTTGATATAGGAACAATTGGTTTCTTCAGAGCTAGTCCAAGCCCCTTTGCTGTAGAGGAACCGATTCTTAGTCCTGTAAAAGACCCAGGTCCTGCTGCAACTGCGATGGCATCAATGTTTCCCAAATCTGCTTCTACCATTTTCACCACTTCATCCAGCATAGGAAGCAGTGTCTGAGAATGGGTTTTCTTATAATTTATTGTATACTCTCCTATCAGTTCTTCGTCTTGAAGAAGTGCAACAGAAGCTACCAACCCTGAACTATCAATTCCTAAAATCTTCATTTTGTCTCATCCCCCAGTATAATTATCCGGTAATCCAGACCTTTTGATAAATCTTTCTTTATTTCAATTACTCTTCTGTTCTCTGGAAGTATCTCTTCGATTAAACCTGCCCACTCAATCAGACATACTCCTTTACCATAAAAGTAATCTTCATACCCTAACTCGTCCATTTCATCCACATCGCTGATCCGGTACACATCAAAATGGTAAAATGGTACTCTTCCTTCATAATACTCCTGAATAATGGTAAATGTAGGGCTATTGACTGGTTCAGTAATTCCGAGGCCTTTTGCAAACCCCTGTGTAAACACTGTCTTTCCTACACCTAAATCACCCAATAGGCAGAAAACATCTCCCGGCTTACAGCTTTCTCCAAGTTTTTTTCCAAATTCAAAAGTATCCTTCTGGCTGAAACTTTCAAATATCAGTTCTTTCTCCATTTACATTGTTCTTCTTTCACATTTTCTTTTATTATTTCACGGACAATATCAACCTGATCAGCGTATTGTTCTTTCGGAAAAATAAACGCGCTGACTGGTGAAGTAAATACAAGAATGCTTTTTCCTGTCTCAATTACTTTGCGGATACTGTTCCATTCTACTGCCATTTCTTCATCCTTCTGGCTTACTTTTATTCCTTCATGGTTAATTTTATATTCCAGTGGTTCCTGAAACATTGGAATAGAACGAACCTTTTGTATTGACTGCATTTTCAGCTGTAAAGGCTGAACGACTAAAAATAACGCACCAATAATAAGAAGTATCACATTTTTATACGCTTCATTGGTCTGATAGCCTGTCACTAGTGCAACTAAGGCTGCGATACTGAGCAATACTCCAAACCATCCTGAAAAACTTCTATATGTCTGCTGCACCAGATAATGGTGCATATCTGATGGTTTTATTAAAATCTTCAGATTTGCTTCTTTTTCCACTTAATTACCTCGTCTTTCTCTCACAACATCAATTATCTCATTTTACAACAGCCTATAACTAGAATTATAACAAATTGAAATAAAAAAACAAGCTTTCAATTAAGCGAAAAGGCCGACACAGCGGAAAGCAACTGTATCAGCCCGTTTTTATAGCTGTTAGTCAGCCATGGCTGGCTATTAACTATTTTCAAATGCTTTTACTACTTTTTCGAACTGCATAAAATGAGAAGCTTTTACTAATATAGTATCTCCAGCTTTTACATGATTTAACAGATTTGAAAGTAAAGTATCAACATCTTTATAATGAATGACTTCCATATTGGTTTTCGCCTTTAACGCGCCCTGTTCCATTTTCTCACAAAGTGCACCGACGCAAATCAAAGAATCTATGTTATGTTCTGCCGCATATTCTCCGATTTCGTAATGAAGCATTTCCTCATTTTCACCAAGTTCTCCCATATCTCCAAGCACCGCCACTTTACGTCCAGATGCTTTGGATAGTACGTCAATAGAGCGACGCATGGATACTGGGTTTGCATTATAGCAGTCATCAATTATAGTCATATTATGAATGGATAGAATATTATTTCTGCCCTTTGTTGGTTTCAGGACTTCAATACCTTCCTGAATCTCTTTCATGGATAAACCAAGTGTAATACCTACCATAGCACCGGCCAATGCATTGTAAACCATATGCATACCTGGAATTGGAATGGTTACAGGAACACGTTGGCCGTTCCAACAGATATCACACTGAATTCCTTCTAGATTTAAGTCTTTAATATTTTCTGCATGAATATCATTTTCATTTTTCATGCCATAAAAGAAAGGATGAATTTCTTTTATGGATTTTAAAGTAATGAGTTTATCATCGTCACCATTTAAGATTGCTGTACAGGAAGGAGATGCAAAATCAAAAATCTCGGATTTAGCCTTTAAAATTCCATCTCTGGTTTTCAGGTTTTCTAAATGACAAAGACCGATATTGGTCATTACACAAATATCTGGTTTTACCATTTTAGAAAGACGATGCATTTCACCAAAGTCACTAATTCCCATTTCCAGAACAGCTACTTCATGTTCTTCTTTGATATTAAAAATAGTTAAAGGCACACCGATTTCATTATTAAAGTTACCTTCTGTCTTTAATACCTTATATTTCTGTTTCAGTACCGATGCGATCATTTCTTTGGTACTTGTTTTTCCAACGCTTCCAGTAATTCCTACTACTTTAATATCCAATATACTGCGGTAGTATTCTGCAATATCCTTAACTGCCTGTAAGGAAGACTCTACAAGAATATATGGTCCCTCTTCCTTTTCCGGTACTTTTTCAACCAGACAGGCTGCCACGCCTTTTTCATAAACCTGTGAAACATAGTTGTGTCCGTCTGTACGCTCACCTTTTACTGCAACAAATAAAAAGTCCTTTTCAGCCTTTCTGCTGTCAATAACGATTCCCTGAACCAGCTTTTTTTTATCTTCTTCCGTTCCGTGAAAAGTACCATTACATGCTTTTGCAATTACTTCTAATGACATATTCTTCATGACATTACATCCCTCTTTATTTATCTCTATTTTTCTAATGAAACATGAATGAGCTTTTCGCATAAATCTTCGAAATTGATTCCCAACACAGCTGCTTCCTGTGGTAATAGGCTGGTAGGTGTCATTCCTGGCAGTGTATTTGCCTCAAGACAGTACATCTTTCCTGTCTCATCCATCATAAAATCAACTCTTGCATACGCTTCAATTCCTAATGCTCTATAAGCAGCTTCTGCATAAGCCTGCATTTCTTTGGTCATTTCTTCTGTAATCTTGGCAGGACAGGTTTCGATTGTGCTTCCTGCCTGATATTTATTCTTATAATCATAAAATCCCTGTATTGGTGCAATTTCAATAATTGGAAGTGCTTTTCCTTGGATAACACCAACTGAGAACTCTCTTCCCTTTACAAACTGTTCAACTACTACTTCATTTTCAAAAGAAAATGCAACTTCTAATGCATTTTCAAATTCTTCTTTATTAGCTGCAATCGTTACTCCAACGCTGGAACCACCACAGCAAGGCTTTACAATGCAAGGATATGTGTTCCACTTAGAACTGTCTTCACCTTTTTTCAAGGTGATTCCTTCTGCTACCGGTACATCAGCACCAAGGAAAATTTTTCTGGAAAGTCCTTTATCCATAGCAAGTGCACTGCTTAAATATCCGGTTCCTGTATATTTTACACCCATTAAATCAAAAGTTGCCTGAATTCTTCCGTCTTCTCCATTGGAACCGTGTAATGCCATAAATACAACATCTGCCATCTGGCATACTTCTAATACATGTGCGCCAAAAATATTATTTGATTTATCTTTACGTTTTGCTTTTACTTTTTCGATGTCAGGATCAATATCAGTAATGCCCGCAGCATTTTTTACCCAGTTATAGTCCATGGTAAAAATGTCGGATGGAACAGTTTCCATATCTTCTAATCCCATGAACAAATCCACGAGTATAACATGATGCCCTTTATTCTTTAATGCTTCATACACCTTTGTTCCTGTAATCAGGGATACGTCACGTTCTGTACTGACTCCCCCAGCTAAAACTACAATATTCATGGTCTGCCTCCTAATATTACCTACTATAATTAAAAATATGATATAACTATATTCTAATGAATCTTTTCATTGCTAATTTTCAATTATATCACAATGGTTTCAAAAATACTATACAGGAATTGGTGGATAACTGAGCATCCGGTGCTTTCTTATTTAATGTAGCGGATGATGTATTTATACACATAATATCCGATTAGAGATATCATAATTCCTTTCAAAATATTAAACGGACAGATTCCTACTACAATTAAAGTTGCAAGGCTGTGAATCGTAGGTACTGTTTTTGATGCACCTGCAAGAATGCCATCTAATCCACCGAAAATCTTTGCATACAGTGGAATTAATACAAAATAATTAGCAATTGCACCTACTATTGTCATACAAATCGTTCCTGCTGCAAACGCCAGAATTATTTTCTTTCCCTGACGATATCTTTTAAACAGGAAACAGACTGGCACCATATAGGATGATAAAATAATGAAATTTGCAAACTCACCAACTCCTCCTGTATAGGTATTGGTAATTGCTTTTACTAGATTTTTAATCAATTCAATCAAGACTGCAGCTGCCGGTCCATAAGCCAGGCCTGCTACAAATGCTGGGATATCACTGAATTCTACTTCTAGAAAGCCAAGATAAGCCACTGGCAGTTTAATCAGCATTAAAATATAAGATAATGCCGCAAACATTGAAACGATTACCATCTGTTTTGTTGAAATTCTTTTTTTAGTTTTAGCTGTTGCTGCATATGCAGATTTTTCTGACATATAAATTCCTCCCTTATTTAGGGTTCTTCTGATGGAATGGGTAACACGAATGAAAAAAGCCCCGATATTTTACTATCAGGGCTTTTCCTTATAAATATTTCGTTCTATTTATAAAGTCATGTTATTCTTCTCACATCCAGACTTTACTGTCGGTTTTGGAATTACACCAAATCAGCCAAATGCATTCCTGCATTGGCTCGCGGACTTTACCGCCGGTCGGGAATCACACCCTGCCCCGAAGAACTCTCTTTTTTATTATTTTTATATTTATTTTTTATCATATGCCAATACTTGAGAATTGTCAACAGGAATGTATTAATTCCTATCCTGCTTCCTATAATTTCATAGTTAACTGAATCCGTTTCTTTTGTAAATCTACGCTTAACACTTTTACATCCACAACATCCCCTACACTAACAACATCCAGCGGATGTTTTACAAATCGTTTGCTGGATAATTCAGAAATATGAACCAATCCATCCTGATGCACACCGATATCAACAAATGCACCAAAGTCAATTACATTACGAACAGTTCCTTTTAAAACCATTCCCGGCTCTAAATCTTTCATTTCCAGGACATCTGTTCTTAAAATCGGCTTTGGCATCTCGTCACGAGGATCCCTGCCTGGCTTTTCTAATTCTTTGATAATATCCTGTAAGGTAATTTCGCCAATTCCTAAATCCTGTGCCAGCTTTTTGGTATCTTTTGCAAGAAGAGATAAGCCGGTCAGACCGCCTTTTACATCAGAAAGCTGGTACCCTAGTTTCTCCAATAATTTTTGGGCTGCATCATATGTTTCGGGATGGACACTGGTTGCATCCAGTGGATTCTTTCCATCAGTAATGCGCATAAATCCAGCACACTGTTCATAAGCCTTTGGCCCAAGCTTAGCAACTTTTAAAAGCTGCTTTCTTTCAGTAAAACGACCATTCTCTTCACGATACTGTACAATATTTTTTGCAATTGCTTTAGAAATACCTGAAATATATTCTAATAAGGATGCCGATGCAGTATTTAAATCCACACCAACTTTATTTACACAGCCTTCGACTACACCATTTAATGCTTCGGTCAGCTTCTTCTGGTTCATATCATGCTGATACTGTCCAACACCAATGGACTTCGGATCGATTTTAACCAGTTCCGCTAATGGATCCTGAAGACGTCTTGCAATAGAGGCTGCACTTCTCTGTCCAACATCAAAATTCGGGAACTCTTCTGTGGCAAGCTTGCTGGCAGAATATACACTGGCACCAGCCTCATTTACAATTACATACTGAACCGGCTTCTTAATTTCCTTTAACATGTCCACAATTACCATCTCAGATTCTCGGGATGCTGTTCCATTTCCTACTGAAATCAGAGAGATATTATACTGATCAATCAACTTCTTCACGATTCGCTTTGCTTCTTCTACTTTATTCTGTGGCTCGGTCGGGTAAACAACAACCGTATCTAATACCTTTCCAGTTTCATCGACTACTGCAAGCTTACAGCCGGTACGGAATGCAGGATCCCATCCAAGTACTACTTTTCCCACGATTGGAGGCTGCATTAAAAGCTGCTCTAAGTTCTTACCAAATACTTTAATGGCTCCATCTTCTGCTGCTTCTGTTAAATCATTTCTGATTTCACGTTCGATAGCAGGTGAAATCAGACGTTTGTAACTGTCCTCTACCACTTCTTTTAATACTGGAGTGGTAATAGGGTTGTCTCTGGTAATGACTTTCTTCTCCAGATACATTAAAATCCTTTCTTCTGGAGCAGTAATCTTCACGTTCAGAATTTTTTCCTTTTCACCACGGTTTAGGGCAAGGATTCTATGACCAGCCACTTTCTTTAATGGCTCCTCATAATCATAATACATTTCATAAACAGTTTTTTCTTTTGGATTCTTTGCCAGAGAAGTTAACATGCCTTCCTGCATCGTTACCTTACGGATATGCATACGGTAATCTGCTTCATCAGAAACAGACTCAGCGAGAATATCCATAGCACCTGCAATGGCTTCTTTTACAGAACCAACTTCTTTTTCTTTTGAAACATATTTTTCCGCTTCTTCTTCAAGAGGAACGTTGGTCATCTGAAGACGAATAACTGCTGCAAGACCATCAAGTCCTTTTTCCTTGGCAATGGTTGCTCTGGTTCTTCGTTTCGGACGATATGGACGATACAAATCTTCTACTACGACCTGTGTCTTTGCTTCCAGAATCTGTTTTCTTAATTCAGCTGTCAGTTTGCCCTGCTCCTCAATGCTTGCAAGTACCTGCTGTTTTTTCTCTTCTAAGTTTCTTAAATATGTTAATCGTTCGTTTAAATTACGCAGCTGTTCATCATTTAATGAACCATGCTGCTCTTTTCGGTATCTGGCGATAAAAGGAATAGTGTTCCCCGCATCAATCAGCTTTACTGTGGCTTCTACCTGCCAGAGTTCAATATTTAGTTCATCTTTAATCTGTTTTAATATGTCCATAGCGGTTCCTTTCTTATTGAGTTTGCTTACATTATAGCCATTTGAAGATGGAATAACAACCTGTTGTTGGCGACAAATTTCGCAGAAAGAAGTAATACCTTTGTACTCTATTTAAACATTTATAGAGGTTTCTAAAATGGTATGTTCTTAATACGCTAGAAAATGATATAATTTATATCATCAGAAAAACAATCAGAATACAAATTTAAGAAAGGAGTTTTGAAATGTATTGCGAAAAAATGAAAGAGAGTTCCTTTATAAATACTCAAAAAAATGATAAATCTGTAAACAAAACAGAAGCATATACAAATAACCATCCTTTACAATTTCGTACATCTGACTTTGTTGCAATTCCTGAGCTGTCAAAACGTAAAAATCAAACAGGGCTTCCCGATAACTTAAAAACAGGAATAGAAAATATATCTGGCATTTCCATGGAGGATGTTCATGTTCACTATAATTCACCAAAGCCTACACAGTTTCAGGCATTAGCTTTTACAAGTGGGACAGATATTCATATTGGACCAGGACAAGAGGAACATCTTCCTCATGAAGCATGGCATGTAGTACAGCAAAAGCAGGGAAGAGTTTCAGTAACGGAAACCATAAATGGCACTCGTGCTAATACAGAGCAAAGATTAGAGCAAGAAGCCGATGACATGGGTAAGAAAGCATTGCAGTTTTATAAAAAAGATATTATAACACCCTTGAAAAATGAGCACTTGCATGGTCAAAACATGTTCAGAGATATCGTTCAAATGAAAACAGAAATTAAACGTAAGCCTGGGGAATCATTTAATCTAAAAAAAATAGACTTATCCCCCGATAAATGTATAAATCACAAATTTAACGTTCAAAGTGAATCTGGATATCAGCGAGGCTATATAGGGACATCCATTGTTTATTCACTAGAAAAAGGTGCATCAGATCTTGCTAAGAAATATGCAGAACAATCAAATGCATGGAGTGAAAAAGAAAGGAGTGCACGATTAGGCGTTAGTTTTGTATTTAATCATAATAATCTACGTCAAAAAAAAGATGATAGCAACGCAGTTACAAATGTTTTATACAGCCACATCTGGTTAAGTTCAAGAGGAATTTCAAATTATATGGAATTTGTCAAATGGTGTGTATCTTTTAAATATGGTGACATTGACATTACATTTAATAGCTTTGAAGATTTATTTGATAAGTATGAGTTTTATAAGAGCTCTTCAGCACCGCAGAACCAGACAAATCCAGATAGTCAAGTGTCTCAAACAAAAGCAAGTACTACAAACTTATCAATTGAGAATCCTAGCATTATTCAAAAGGAACTAAATACAATTGCAATGGAACATGTCCCTTATGGTCTATTAAGAACAAAGGCAACAGACAATGCATTAGAGCTAAAATCACAAATAGAAGAAAATTTAAAGCCAGCCAGACAAAACGAAAGTGCTTCTACTGATACAGTAAAAAGAAGAGTTTATATCCATTCTGTAGATACAGATGCCCCTAGCTTTGAAACAGAAAATAAATTAAAAGTGTTAAATGCTTATGATAATATTCTCAATACTGGAGCACAGAATCCTGCTTGGAAAGATCCTGCTTTTTTGATTGGAGGATATAATTTGGGGTCTAAACCTGATGACATGAACGATGATGACTATTTCGAAACTGTATTTGCAAATTATGCTGATCGTATCGTTCGAAAAGGTATTTATGATAAAACGGGAATGGTAGTTTACCCTACCGAACCTAATTTTCTCTTTAAAGCAAAGACATATAAAAAGCTAAAAAATACATCTGCATCACCAGCTTGGGGTACTAAAAGCTCAGAAGGATACAATCTATTATTAAAATATTTATCATATAGAAAAAAACGAAAAAAAAGTATCTACAGAAAACCAAAAGATAAACTTACTCCTATTAACAAGCAGTCTGCAATTTTATATGATGATAATGCTTCCATACCAACAGGACTTGATGCTGGCGGAAAAAGGCTTCGGGTATACAGTGGTAAAAAAGTCAGTCCTGATATAGCAAAACTTATAGAAAAATTAAATAAAAATTTATCTGTTTTTTTTCCAATACCTGCAGAAGGAGTTATTCCAATCGGAAGGCAATATGCAGTTCAAGCGCAGTCATGGGTTAACCCTGACCGGATTTATTATCACTGGAAAAAAACTATAGAGGCAATGCCGCTACATCTTGTCAAAACAGACAATTCTGAAATAGAAATAACCGCACAAAAACTTCCAAAAAATTTCGAAGATAACTTTATAAATTACTTTTCCACTCATTTAACAGTTCCACTTATTCGAATGATAGAGACCGATACTATAGAAGATATACCCACACTTACAGAAAATACATTATTTAAATCTTTAGTAGCAGGTATACCTTTTGACGACATACAAAATAATCCCTATAAAGGAATGGTTGATTTCGACGGTATGATTAATGAAATCTGGCATGGCACACAGCATTAACAACTCTATCTTTATACAGTCGTTTTGAACAGGCTAAATCCGTAGGAAAAGAGGCATCCGAACACATTCGTATTCCAATGCCTCTTCCTTTTTATTTTTAAAATTTAGGAAACTGCTCTTTTTCCTCTGCCTTAATAAATCCATTCTGCACTGCAACTCCGTCCATCTGAGGTTTTAATTTCTCAACAAAACGGAACATTGCATATGTGACTACTATCAGATAAGCAAAAAGGATAATATATCCCGTCGTCTGTGAAATTCCACTTCCTACGCTTCCATCCATCATTCCTTCCACAACACCTGGCACAAAATTAACCATTGTGTGGATAAACATCGTAACAAGCATTCCAAAAACTTCTCTGCCCTTCATAATAAGATATCCTAACAGAACTGTAAGCATTACCTGAATGCATAAAAACAATACTCTTTCTGCTAAATCACAGTAGTAAGAACTCATTTTTGTATTCACTACCGTATCTATCAGTGTGTCAATATCTGACTGCGCTGCCCCTGTATCTTTCATTGCATCCTCAATTAATCCATTATTAATCAATACGGCTGCTACAATATTGTTAATCAATGAATATCCTAAAATGAACATTGCTTCAACTCCACCATGTCCATAGCCTGCACTAAATGCTTTGTGATAAGTAATCCGGCCTTTCATCATGTATCTTAGTACAAACCATCTTCCAACCATTTCAAAAAATCCCGTTGACAGTGCCAGTAAAAAGGAATACAGGATGTAATGACTGCTTACAAATCCGTCAAATGCAGGTCTTCCTGAAATCACATTCAGTATCGGCATTCTTAAGACTATTTGAGATATAAAAAATCCAAGTGCTCCTAAAAAGAACGCCGTAGCTACCCCTTTTTCTTTAAATTTTTTTACCATTACGAGTAAGCCAATTAACACTCCCAAAACGGTCGTGGCTAAAATGGAACACATCGTGGTTATTGCTGCTTCTGATATCATTCTTATCTCCTAAACCTATTTTCCTAAACTAAATGCATCGTGTACTGCATTCATTGCGACATCAACATATTTTTCATCAATTAATACAGTTACACGGATTTCTGATGTAGAAATCTGTTTTATGTTCACACCACAGTCATATAAAGCTTCGAACATCTTAGCTGCAACGCCTGCGTTTGTCATCATTCCGGCACCTACAACAGATACCTTGGCAACATTCTTTTCTACGTCAACTTCATGACATTTTAAGCTGCCTGCTCTATGTCTTTCAATAATTTCAACTGCTTCATCTGCTGCATCTGCTGCAACGGTAAAGGAAATATCTTTTGTACCATCACGTCCAACAGACTGTAAAATAATATCCACATTAATATTATGATTTGCAAGATGGTTGAATAATTTAAATGCAACCCCTGGCTGATCCTCTAATCCGATTACTGCGATACGAGCAGTATTTTTATCACATGCTACACCACTTACCAGCATTTTTTCCATATTTACTTCCTCCTTGACAACTGTCCCTTCGTTGGTATTTAGACTTGAACGAACTACTAACTGTACTCCGTATTTTTTCGCCAGTTCAACTGAACGGTTATGAAGTACTCCTGCTCCCAGTGTCGCAAGCTCTAACATCTCATCGTATGTGATTTCATCTAATTTTCTTGCACTTTTAACGATTCTTGGATCAGCCGTAAATACACCGTCAACATCTGTGTAAATTTCACAGGCATCTGCATGCAGCGATGCTGCAAGTGCAACAGCTGTTGTATCGGAACCCCCTCTTCCAAGTGTTGTATAATCGTCAAATTGGTTGATTCCCTGAAAACCGGTTACTACTACGATCTTTCTCTGTGAAAGTTCGCTCTTAATACGCTCTGTATCAATTCGTTTCAGTCTTGCATTTCCATAGACTGGAGTTGTATGCATTGCCACCTGAAATGCATTTAATGAAACTGCTGGAACTCCTAATGAATTCATAGCCATCGCCATCAGGGCAACTGATGTCTGCTCACCAGTTGTTAAAAGCATATCCAGTTCTCTTTTTGTGGCATTCGGATTAATATCCTTTGCCTGTGCCAAAAGTACATCTGTCTGCTTTCCCATTGCGGACAATACAACTACAACATCATTTCCCTTATTGTACTCTTCAATACATCTTCTGGCTACATTAAAAATTCTCTCTTTATCGGCTACAGAAGTACCGCCGAATTTTTTTACTATTAACATAGCTGCCTCCTAATTTTGTTCATTCCTTATTTGTTGTATTCTAAAAATTCAGAAAGAAGAGTGTAACCTTCCTCTAAATAATTACCACTTAACTTCGCTTCTCTTTCGTTATAACTCCAGTCATGTTCTTCTTCTTTTGTGTTATCGTAAATCAGATATGGAACTGGATTACTCGTGTGGGTTCTTAATGCTATTGGTGTCGGATGATCTGGCATCACAAGCATTCTATAATCTACATCGGCCTTATCAAGTTCTTGCTTAACAACTTTAATTACTTTGGAATCCAGAGACTGGATGGCTTCCAGCTTTCTCTCAACGCTTCCCTGGTGACCCATTTCATCAGGTGCCTCTACATGAATATATGCAAAGTCATATCCGTCCTGAACCAAAGCATTTACAGCTGCCATTGCTTTTCCCTGATAATTTGTATGAAGGGTACCATCAGCTCCTTCTACTTCTATGTTCTTAAGACCTGCTCCTACAGCAATTCCTTTTAATAAATCAACTGCAGAAATCATAACACCCTTTTTACCGGTCTTTTCTTTAAAGGAATCCAACGCTGGTTTGGTTCCTGCGCCCCAGAACCAGATTGAGTTCGCCTTATTCAGACCTTTTTTTGCTCTTTCTACATTTAGTGGATGATTGTTAAGAATATCATAACTCTTCTTCATCATATTCTTCAACAGTTCATTTTCTGGAAGATAACTTCCAATTACCTTTCCAAGGATATCATGTGGTGGTGTCAGTTCGACAACATCGCCCTTATCCCATATTAACAGATGTCGGTAGCTAGTTCCAACATAAAATTGAAACATTTCATTCTGAAGTTCCTTTTTTACTGCTTCTAACAGTACTTTGGCATCTTCTGTTGATATTTCACTGGAACTATGATCGATAATTGTCTTCTGTTCATAAGGAAGATTATCATCAGAAACCGTTACAATATTGCAGCGGATTGCAATATCGGTATCTTTCATATCTACACCGATGCTTAACGCTTCCAATGGAGAACGCCCTGTATAATATTTTCTTGGATTATAACCGATTACTGCCAGATTTGCGGTATCGCTGCCTGGATTCATTCCATCTGGTATTGTATGTACTAAACCAATTTTGGATTTCTTCGATAATTCATCCAAGAATGGTGTGGAGGCATATTCTAAAGGTGTTTTCCCCCCTAATGCCTCGATTGGCTCATCTGCCATCCCATCTCCTAAAACAACCACATATTTCATGTCTACATCTCCCAACCTGCTTTTAGAATGCAACTCTGATTCTTGTAATCATATTGTCAAATGCATTCATTTTATCTTTAAATTCTTTTTCTTTCATCGTATCTGTTACGAAAGCATATTCTTCTGCAAAGCCCGCATCTACTACTTTTACATCACCAAATGCTTTTTTAACTTTTTCTTCATTTTCTGCCTTTGAACCGCTTAAACGCACAAAGAATTTCTGACTTGCTTCGTCAATATTAGCAAGTTCCAGCTTCTTGCTGCTCCAGATTGTCATAATGTTTGTTCCGAGATGTTTTGCTGCATCTACTACATCGGCAACTACTGCACTGGCTGTTGGAAGCTTTCCTGCTCCTTTTCCATAAAACATAACGTCGCCTAAAAGGTTTCCTCTTACAAAAATTCCATTAAATACATCATTTACACTATAAAGTGGATTATCTGCATTTATCATCATAGGTGCAACCATTGCATACACTTTATCCCCATCTTTCTTGCTTACCCCGAAAATCTTAATGACTGCATCTAATTTTTTTGCATATTTAAAATCTGTATCTGTAATCTTTGTAATACCTTCTGTATAAATATCCTCATAATCAACCTGCATTCCATATGCAAGTGAAGTAAGAATTGCAATTTTACGACATGCATCGTATCCTTCTACGTCTGCTTCCGGATTTCTTTCTGCATATCCTTTTTCCTGAGCATCTTTTAAAACTGTATCAAAATCAAGTCCTTCATTGCTCATCTTAGTAAGAATATAATTCGTTGTTCCATTTAAAATACCCGTAATTTCTTCAATCTCATCGGCTGTTAAAGACTGATTTAACGGTCTGATGATTGGGATGCCGCCGCCAACACTGGCTTCAAATAAAAAGTTTACCTTTTTGCTTCTTGCAATTTCAAGAAGTTCGGCACCATGTTTTGCTACTAATTCCTTATTCGATGTACAAACGCTTTTACCATTTTCTAATGCTTCTTTCACAAATTCATACGCTGGATGGATTCCTCCCATTGTCTCAACAACAATTTTCACATCCGGATCATTTGCAATGACTTTATAATCATGCACAATTTTCTCTTGAATTGGATCTCCTGGAAAATCTCTTAAATCCAATACGTATTTGACGTTAATTTCCTGTCCTGCACGTTTACTGATACTTTCCTGATTGGTATTCAGTACTTCTACAACACCTGAACCAACCGTTCCATATCCTAATACACTAATATTTATCATACTGCTCCTCCTAAAATTATTCTCTTGCTAATATCTTTAGTGAATGAATTCCATTAAGATGTTCTATATCATCAATCATCAAAGTTGCATCGGAAATTTCCGGCGGTATCTGGACACTCGTCGTCAGAGACGCAATTCCGTTCACCGGTATACTCTGATGAATTGTTAATATGTTTGCTCCATGATTTGCTATTTTATTTAACACATTTGACAACAGTCCCGGCTCATCATCCATCTGAAGCATAAACGTAATTGTCTTGCCTCTGGCATTCTCATGAAATGGGAAAATATCGTCTTTATATTTATAAAATGAACTGCGGCTGATACCAACTGCGTCTGTTGCTTCCTGAATGGTAAGCCTGCCTTTTGAATCTAACAGCCTCTTAGCCTCTACCACTTTCAGAAGAACCTCCGGAAGGGCTTTTTCCCTTACAAGAAAGTATTTTTTATTCTCATTCATACTACCATCCTCTATATTGTACACGTTTCCTCTATGTGTTTGTACAGGAAATACACTTGTTCTTCCTAGAAAGATATATTAGCACAGTTCTTTTTAGATTGCAAGTAATGTGTTAGAAAATAAATAAAAAGTGTGCGTGTGGCACATACTCTTTTAAAATAAAAAAAGCACTACGGAAGTATTTTACTGATTTCTCCAGTATCCTACTGTTCGCAATGCCTTTCTTTATTCGTTCTTTTGGCAGCATGCTGTAATCCGCTGTTAATTGACACTCTTCATAAACTTATTCAGCTGTTCTTTCTGCTCTTCACTTAGAAGTCCATCCAGATTCAGCAGAAGAACTAAAGACTTATCAATGTGTGCAACTGATTCTGCATAAGATGTATGTTCATTCATAACAACCGCAGGCATTTCACTAACCTGCTCGTCGTTAATTTCTACAATTTCTTTTACCGCATCTACATCCAGTGCAAGAGGTACGCCATGTGACTTAACAATAATAAATTCTCCTGGTTCTCCGTCTCCACGTTCATCAAGATTAAATTTGTTCCGCAGGCTGTAAACAGGCAGAACCTCACCACGAAGATTAATAATACCTCTTATATCACATGGTGCATTTGGTACATTTACAATATCAAGCTCTTTTTCAATTCCCATAACTTCGCTGACATCAAGTCCATAAATACCATTTTCCACGGAAAATAATACTTGCTTTTTCATCGCCATAGTCAAACCTCCTATCTATTTTTATCAGATTATCAACGTGATGACACACTCCACTTCAGATACGCATTGATGAAAGGATCAATTGCTCCATCCAAAACGCTGTCTGCATTTCCGACTTCTACATTCGTTCTATGATCTTTTACCATAGTATATGGCTGGAGCACATAGGAACGGATTTGACTTCCCCATCCAATTTCCTTAATCTCACCACGAATGCTGGCTTCCTTCTGTAGATTCTCTTCCTGTTTTAAAATAAACAGCTTTGCCTTTAACATCTGCATAGCCTTATCCTTATTCATGTGCTGGGAACGTTCATTCTGACACTGAACCACAATTCCTGTAGGATAATGGGTAATACGAATGGCGGATGATGTTTTATTAATATGCTGGCCGCCGGCACCACTGGAACGGTAGGTATCAATTCTGATATCGTCATCTGCAATTTCAATATCAAGATCTTCTTCAATATCCGGCATAACATCGCAGGATACAAATGATGTCTGCCTCTTACCTGCTGCATTAAATGGAGAAATACGGACAAGGCGGTGTACGCCTCGCTCTGACTTCAGGTATCCATATGCATTGGTTCCGTGGATTTCCAGTGTAACAGACTTATAGCCTGCTTCATCACCATCCAGAAAATCAATCATTTCACAGGTAAAGCCTTTTTTGTCGGCCCATTTTTGATACATTCGGCACAGCATGGATGCCCAGTCACAACTTTCTGTTCCACCGGCACCGGCATGCAGCGTCAGAATAGCATCGTTTTTATCATATTCGCCTGAAAGAAGCGTTGTTAGTCTCAAATCTTCTAAATTTTCAACAAACTCATTCAGTGCGGATTCAATCTCTGGAATAAGTGAAATATCATTTTCCTCATATCCCATCTCTAACAATGTTTCCACATCTTCATACTGTCCACAAAGAGCTTCATAACGTTCTTTCACGCCTTTTAATGTTCTCAGCTCTTTCATGACAGTCTGTGACTTATCAGCGTCATCCCAGAATCCAGGTTCTTCCATCTCTCGTTCCAATTCCTCGATTCGAAGGCTTTTATTCGCTAAGTCAAAGTGAATCCCCCACTTCGCGTAAAGGTTCTTTGTAATTTGTTAATTTATACTTATATTGATCTAATTCAACCACTCTCAACGCTCCTTTCATTCTACATGCCTTGTTCTACAAAATTATCTTCCACAGCAGAATTTATATTTTTTTCCGCTTCCGCAAGGACATGGATCGTTTGGCTGTACTTTCTTTTCTACTCTTTTTACTGGTCCTTTGACACTTTCATCTTTGTTGGTTCCAGTTACTTTTGCAACCTGTTCTCTTTCTACTTTCTGTTCAATACGGACATGCATTAACGCTCTTACCGTTTCTTCTGTAATAGCATCTGTCATTTCCTCGAACATTTCATAACCCATAAACTTAAACTCAACAACAGGGTCTTTCTGTCCATAAGCCTGTAAGCCGATGCCCTGACGAAGCTGTTCCATATCATCGATATGATCCATCCATTTATGGTCAATTACTTTCAGAAGAAGAACTCGCTCTAATTCACGAATCTGTTCTGGTTCTGGGAACTCAGCTTCTTTCTGCTCATACAGTTTGGCAGCCTTTTCTTTCAGATTCTGAAGAAGTTCTTTTTTTGTAATGTGTTTTAACTGTTCTTCTGTCAATCTAATTCTTTCAAAAGGAATAATCGGCAGAAGCAGTTCATTTAATTCTTCCAGATTCCATTCTTCTGGATCCTGCTCATCGCTTATAGCAATGTTTACATTTTTCTCAACAACATCTGTAATCATCTTGTAAATTGTATCACGCATGCTTTCGCCGTTTAATACTTTACGTCTCTCATCATAAATAATCTCACGCTGTTCGTTATTAACCTGGTCATATTCCAGCAGGTTCTTACGAATACCATAGTTATTATTTTCAATCTTCTTCTGTGCTCGTTCAATTGTATTGCTTAACATCTTATGTTCAATTGGTTCACCTTCTGGATAGCCAAGTGAATTAAAGACGTTCATTAACTTTTCAGAACCAAACAATCTTAACAGGTCATCTTCCAAAGATAAGAAGAATCTGGATTCACCCTTATCACCCTGACGTCCTGCACGACCTCGTAACTGGTTATCGATACGTCTGGATTCATGTCTCTCTGTACCAATAATCTTTAATCCGCCTAAATCAGAAACACCGTCTCCTAGTTTAATATCTGTACCACGACCTGCCATGTTTGTTGCGATAGTAACCGCATTTTTCTGACCTGCATCTGCAACAATTTCAGCCTCAAGTTCATGGAACTTGGCATTTAAGACTTTGTGCGGCACGCCACGTCTTTTTAACATTGCACTAATTTCTTCGGAAGCCTCAATGGTAATGGTACCAACGAGTACTGGCTGTCCTGTCTTATGGGATTCACAAATCTCATTAACAATAGCATTCAGTTTTTCTTTCTTTGTCTTATAAACAGCATCCTGATAATCGATACGCTGTACCGGAAGATTAGTAGGAACTTCTACAACATCCATGCCATAAATATTTCTAAATTCCTGTTCTTCGGTAATAGCAGTACCTGTCATACCGCATTTCTTCTTGTATTTATTAAAAAAGTTCTGAAATGTAATCGTTGCAAGAGTTTTACTTTCTCTCTTAACTTTTACATGTTCCTTGGCTTCAATTGCCTGATGTAAACCATCGGAATATCTTCTACCTGGCATAATACGTCCAGTAAATTCATCGACAATAAGCACTTCATCATCTTTTACAACATAATCTTTATCACGGAACATTAAGTAGTTTGCTCTTAATGCTAAATCTATATTATGCTGGATTTCCAGGTTTTCCGGATCTGCAAGATTCTCTAAGTGGAAAAATTTTTCTACTTTGGCAACACCATCTGCTGTCAGAGAAACTACCTTGTCCTTTTCATTTACAACAAAGTCACCTGTTTCTTCATTATCTTCCTGCATGAGAATATCCATTTTGCTTAATTCTTTTTCCGTACCCCGTTCCAGCTGTCTTGCTAAAATATCACAGGCTTCATACAATTTTGTAGACTTACCGCTTTGACCAGAAATAATAAGTGGTGTTCTGGCTTCATCGATTAATACGGAATCGACCTCATCGATGATAGCATAATGTAAATCACGCTGTACAAGCTGTTCTTTATAAATAACCATGTTATCTCTTAAGTAATCAAATCCGAGTTCATTGTTGGTCGCATATGTGATATCACAGTTATATGCTTCTCTTCTGGCATCATTATCCATGTCATTCAAAATAACACCAACTGTTAAACCAAGCCATTCATGGACTTTTCCCATCCACTCAGCATCACGCTTTGCAAGATAATCATTTACTGTTACAATATGAACTCCTTTTCCCTCTAATGCATTTAAATAAGCAGGAAGCGTCGAAACAAGTGTCTTACCTTCACCAGTACGCATCTCTGTAATTCTACCCTGATGCAGAATGACACCACCGATTAACTGAACGCGGTAATGCTTCATACCTAGCACTCTTGATGCAGCTTCTCTGACTGTTGCATATGCTTCTACCAGAATATCATCTAATGTTTCACCTTTTTCCAATCTGGATTTAAATTCTACGGTCTTTGCCTTTAGTTGCTCATCTGATAATTTCTGATATTCCTCATCAAGTGCTTCTATTCGATTAACTATTGGTGTGACCAATTTTACTTCTCTTTCACTATGCGTCCCAAAAAGCTTAGTAAATAAACTCATTAGCTTCACTCCTGTACTCTTAGTATTTCAATGCTTTTCCATTGAATAAATTTTATAACCCATAGTACATTGTACCATCATACCCGAAAACAGGCAACTGATTTTTTACAATTTCCATGAGCCTTTCTTCCCTGTTTTACAGAGATAAAAACTATTTACATTCTGCCACAGAACTCTATCTGGGCATGTTTCTCGACTTATGCCCGTTAAAGTTTCCATGGCAGACAAACAAAAAGGCCAGCTGCTTTTTTATCAGCTGGCACTTTTTTATCTATGGCCTAAAATTCCGGTTCAATTAAACCATACGTATTTGCTTTTCTCTTGTATACTACATTAACTTCATCAGTATCTGCATTTCGGAATACAAAGAAGTTATGTCCAAGCAGTTCCATCTGCACACAAGCTTCTTCCGCATCCATCGGTTTCACCGCAAATTTCTTGGTTCTTATAATCTTAATTTCTTCATCGTCATCATCGATCTTTTCATCCATAAAGGATTTATTGAAATTAACCGCTGCCTGCTTTTGTTCTAAAATTTTGTTTTTGTATTTTCTAAGCTGCCTCTCAATAACCTCTTCTACCAGGTCAATTGATACATACATATCTTCGGATGTCTGTTCTGCCCTAACGATGTTTCCTTTCATCGGTATGGTCACTTCAATTTTCTGTCTTTCCTTTTCCACACCGAGTGTAACATGTACCTCTGTATCAGGAGTGAAGTATTTTTCAAGTTTACCGATTTTCTCGTAAACTGCTGTTTTTAAACCATCGGTTACATCAATATTTTTTCCACTAATTATATATTTCATATTGCCCAACTCCTTTTGTCTTATTTTTATTAATTACTTTATATGCTGAAATAATTAATAAACTTTAGTACATGTTTATTATACCATAAAAGTTAATTAATTCAAGTTAATTAGCCGAATTTGCACATTCAATTATCCCTTTTTTTCGATTATTGTCATTATAGTTCGGTTATTACCTTTTTTTACTTTTTTCCACATACAATAACTAACATTATTTCATAATTGTCTGACAATTATTTATGAAGTTAAACAGCTTCATTTTTCGCCTGTTTTGCACAAAAAACAAAACATATTTTCGTGGATTGACAGTTTTTATCCTCACTTTTATTCACACACTGTTTGGTGGATAATGTGGATAACTCGGTGCATAACTGAAAAAGGCTTGTCTAATGCAGAACAGAGATGTGGATAACTTTTCCTGTTCATCCACATCTCTGTTCTCAAATTAGGCGGGTTGCTATCTACCACTATGTTAATGTTGTGCAATTTGTCCAATCTGCCTACTGATTATAAATATTGGGATAAAATTATTATTCTAAATAGTCAAACAATTTTCCTTATTGTACTAACTATACTCTCTTAAATTTTTGCTGTTGCAACAGGGGTCTGCCCCCTTTTGCTTACTGCTGTTTCCTTTTTCCACGCATAATCAAAGATGCAAACAAGGCAACCAATGGAACTGTCATAACAATTCCTGCACTTCCTGAAAGTCCTTGGATAACTTCTCTTGCTACTAAATCCGTTGACCAGAGCTGAGTCAGTGGAATGTTATATGAATAAATCATAATAATAGTACTAAGAGAAGATCCAACAAATGCAAGGATTAATGTATTTGACATGGTTCCCATAGCGTCTCGTCCAATATTCATACCGGAAGCAAACAACTGCCTGGCCGTCATTTCTTCGTTTACAGATGCCAGCTCATGAATTGCTGATGCAATACTCATCGCTACATCCATTACTGCTCCAAGTGCTGAAACAAGAATTCCCGCTGTAAAAATATCCGTTATTTTCAATCCATGATCGTAACATTCCAAAAGCAGAGATTCCGCCTCAGTTGTCTGAAAGCCAGTAATATGCATTTTCTGACACATGATATAAGCAAAAATCCCCGCAAACAGCACACCGGCTGAAGTACCAAAAAATCCACTGATTGTTTTCCTGTTAATTCCATCAATAATCACAAAACTTACCAGATTCGTCACTAGAATGACCAATATTGTCGCTGGAAGCATCGGTGCTCCGTAATATAGTGCCGGAATGAGAACAAAAAAAAGCATCAGCAGGGTATAACCCAGACTAAGAAGTGACATAATGCCTTTTTTTCCACCAATCAAACAAAGGAGAAGAACAAACACAAGAACGGCTGCAGTCAATATCGATTCTCTGTCATAATTATAAACCGATACATTATAAGAACCATCATCCATAGCATCTATACGCACTACAATTCTGGTTTCCTTCTGGCAGTTAATATTGAATAACGCACTCATGTAATTCTTAATCTCATAAATCTCGCCTTTATGCTTTCCAGACGTAATCTTAAGAGAAATCTTTTGAGAACCCCGAAGTACATTTTCATATTCTTTATCCACCATTGTATCATCTGAAAGCAATTCAAGTACAACAGCTTTTGCATAAGACGTTTTCTGCTCCTCCTGGGTTACCTTATCTGCCATCTGACAATGAACATACCAGTATGCCGCTGCAAATAACAATCCTGCTATTAGAACAGCCCCAAGCCGGATGAATAGTTCTTTATAATTTATCTGCAATCGAATCTTACGCATATTTCCTCCCTTTCATGAAAAAAGGTGCTGCAGAATCTGCAGCACCGATTATATCTATCCTGCTATTTTTTCTTTGTAGATACTTTCTTAACTGTACTATAGTTTCCATATACTTTCTTTCCAGCAGAATCCTTCTTGTAAGCACGTACTTTTACATAATATCTTGTGTCGGATTTTAAACCTTTTAATGTTTTAGAAAGAGTACCTGAACCTACTTTAACTGTCTTTGCATTTTTGAAACTGCTGCTTTTAGAGTAAACAATTTCATATCCTGCTGCACCATTTACCTTTTTATAAAAAGCTTTTAAAGATGTTCGGCTGGCTGCTTTTACGGAAGATAATTTCACTTTATCAACCGTTACTTTCGTCCACTTCGCATACAATGTTACTGCTTTATCCATTGTAGATGTTAAGTTCTTCACAGAGGCCTTATCTCTATAAACAACTTTTCCATCTGCACTAAGTGCCCATCCTGCAAATACATATCCTACACGCTTATAAGAAGATGCAGGCAGTTTCAAAGTCTTGTTATAAACTGCACTGACCGGTTTCATGGAATCAGATACTTTAGAATCATTTTTGCTGAACTGAATTTTATATTTATTGGCAGTCCATTTTGCATATACAGCTATATTACCAGATGCATTCGAACTAATGGTATTTCCTGATAGTTTCTTCTTATAAGAAGAATCTGTATACCATCCATCAAATGTATAACCTGTTTTTGAAGGTGCCTGTAAGATTACTGTTTCACCTGCTGTGTAGGAAACTGGGTTTTTAGAAGCATTTTTTCCTCCATTTAAATAATAGGAAATTTTATACACCTGTGGCTCAACTGGTTGTACTGTTTCATTTATCAGCTTAATTTCTGCACGGTCACGTACACGAATGCATACACCATCTGGATTCATGTAAAGAATACCTGATGCAGAAATTTTATTTCCAACCTTCACAATGGTTTCCGTTGGATCTACCCCTGTGGAAGAACCGATATAACCATCCGTCAGGACTTTACAGGTTACACCGCTTTCATCCTGTATATAAATATAGTTCAGAACATTTTCTGCATAATCCACTTTTGTAATTGTTCCAGACACCTGAACCAAACTTCCACCCCAGGCATCATAATCCGTCGCCTGCTTAGTTGTAATTTTTTTAGGTTCATAAATCTTAGAACCATCCAGAAGTTTATAGCTCATAACCATAAGCTCTTTATCGCCTTGATAACTTGCCACATAACCTGTAATCCTAATTTTCTGTCCAATTGGAATACCCTGTACAGAGATTGGGAAAATATCAATACCAGCTGTATCATCCTGAATATAAATTGTATCAAAGAACGTTGTTGCAATATTTGTTGTTCCAGCTGTTACATAACCTTCTACTGTAAAGATTTCACCTTCGCCTGCCTTACGTACTTCTGCGATATCTGTTACTTTCATTTCTTTCTGTACTTCCGCAAGAATATTCGCAACAATCACTGTATTGGCATAAGAAAGTTCATCGGTATTATTTTTCACTTTTTCGTCTACATCATAATTAGAAACATATACGGTTCCGCCGACCCAAACAGCACCACCGTTTTCACCAACATTTTCGTGAGCAAATGCTACAATGTCTCCCTTTGGCACTTCTACATAGTTATCATCCATTTTCTTGGAATCAATGGAATACGTTGTATCATGTCCATAAACAACTGCTTCTGCTTTTCCAGATGCTACTGATTCCTTATCCAAAAGAACACTGCATCCGCTGTAACAGCTATATTTCATTCCATCCACTAATCCATCCACATACTTAGAAGATTTGTTGAAATCATCAAAGTAAAGTCTGTAATTCTGGTTGCTGAAATTGTCATCATCCACAATTTCATCGCTGTTCACACGGGTTGTTGCACCCATTGCAGTTAATAACTTATTCAGTTCAGTAGAAGTCTGTGTTGTAGAACTATCTTTGTAATCTGCAATACCACAGAGCATTACTTTTCCGCCTTCTTTTACATAGTCTGCAACCATATTGATAAAATCATCTTCAAAATGTGATGCGGTGTAAGCTATATTATCTGATGTTGTTCCAGATGTTTTTGCTGGTGATGTAATAATTAATAAAGAAGTATCTTTTAAATCTTCTTTTGTAATTTTATCTGTTTTGGTAATTACTTCTTCATAATTAGAAGCTGCTAATTTTGCAAGCTTTGTAATATTTCCGGCATAGTAGCCATTTACATAATCATTAAAATGTGTTCCATCAATAAGCACCTTGCTTACCATATCTCTGGCCACATAATTTAACTCCAGTTTACCAGAGTAAACCTTAGATACACCATTAGAAGAAGCATTTACCGTAACAGTTACTGTTGCACTTCCTATTTTGTCATAAGTAAAATCAAATGTATAAGAACCCGTCGTCTGAGATGCCAAAGTACTAAGTCCTGCTGCTGCTAATTCTTCGCCTTCTAGTGTTTTAATTATTTCGTCTCCAATGGAGTAAACAATCGAATTTACTTCAAGGTTTTCATTGTTATTATTATAAATCTCTGTTTTAATATCAACTGCTTCATTTTGGACCTGAAGGTCAGATGTTGTACTGACTTCAGATACACCGGCAGCATCTACATCAGAAATCCAGACAGGTGCTGTTACTGCAATATCACCATCAGCCTGTGTTACTTTAATATAATAATATGAGTAATCTGGTGAAAGAGTAAACTGTGCACTTCCTGTATTGCTTGTAATTGTTTTAGAAGCTACAGAAAGACCTCCGTTTACAATAACTTCAACCTTACCAATTTTATCTGTTGTATCTTTATCATTTAAATCAACCTGAATGTTTACAGAATCCGGCGTTTCGTCCAGAATCGTACCCATTACTTCGTCATTTAATGTGTAATTAATACTCAGGTTATTATCTTCTGTTGCATACATTCTCATGTTTCTTAATGCATCGTAAATATTATCTCTGGTCAGAGAATCGGCAAGTACTACTGTTCTTGCTGTATTTGCATTTCCCCAGTAACCTTTGTGGTTATCCTGGTTGTTCGTAGGAGCTACATGCCATCCTTTATCCAATGCCCTTGTATAATATTCATAAGATGGGAAATAACCTGTACTGCCAATTGCACCTTCTCCATTACCAACTTCAATTGTGGTAATCAACTGGTCAATAGCTGTATCATAATATGCAAAATCATAAAAATCACCGAAAGTGGTTCCCGGATGGTTAAACTGACTAATAGAATCTGGAACAGTTTTCAGTGCTGCATAGTAATTGACAAGAGATGAACTGCTTCCATTTCCGTATCCCTTCATATTTCTGCTTAGGAAACCAGAAGTATTGAAAGTATTCATATGTCCTGGTGCACCACCTGACCATGTCATTTCATAACCCATGATTCCTACAAACTTATCTGTTGTATATTCTTCTGCCAGCTGATTTCCTTCCTGCCATTCCGAACTAGCAGAACCATCTGTAATCGTACAGGAAGTGTCGTTATCAAAATAGTTAGAGTGATCCGTAATTGCAAGGAAATCAATATTATCTGCTTTTTTGCTTGCATATTCGAAGGCGTCCTTTGCCGTTCCTGCACCATCGGAATAAGAAGTATGAGAATGAATCTGTCCAAAATAGGTGTTATAGTTTTCATTCTTTCGTTCTGTAAAATTTAATGTTTTTACTTCGCTATTGATATACCCTTCCACAGCTGCATATGCTTTAATTGTCATCGGAAGTTCTGTTACTTGGATTTTTGAAGTATATTTCTCATAGGTTACACCGTCATCTAAGGAATAAAAAATAGATGCACCTTCTGTTTCACAGGAAAGTTTTACTTCTGAGTTTAATTTTACAGAACCGCCGTTTGGAGAAGCTTTTACAGTTGCTGCCTGGGCCTGTGTATAAGCATACGTAATTCTAACACTGTCTTCTTTCCCCTCTTTTGCTGCATAAGCAGTCAATGTCGCTGGAAGTTTCTTTAATACAGGCTTGCTGGCTTCATTATAAACTTTATACTCGTCACCATTTAAGCTGTAATAAATAGAAGCACCGTCTGTCTTGCTGGAAAGTGCTACTTCACTTCCTAATGCTACTGCTCCGGCATCTGGTTTGGATGCTACAAGAGAGCAGATGTCATTGGAAATGATTGGTGAACCTGTTACTGCAATACTTGTAAATCTAGATACATACGTATTGGAAACAGCACTAGCTTTTCCATCAATACGACTATTTCCTTCCGCTACCTGAATTCTTACATATACTTTATCTGCATTAGCCGCTTCATCAGACAGCTTTACATTATAGCTCTGCCAAGCCGCTGTTGCTTCAAGCTGATTCATATTCGTATACGTTTTGGAAGTATTGTTTGCAACACCATCTACATAAGTCGTTGTATTGATGGTATAGGAAATATTATCCGCACGTTCAAAATTCACCCCATCTGTACTATAAAGCACATTGTAGTATTTTGCACCTGAATTGGAAGAACGTAACTTAAAAGATAGTTCCATAGATGCATACTTATCACTGGAGTATTCCAGCTGATAGTATCCGCCTTCTGGAAGTCCTGTAGAACCAATATAGTATTCTGTTGTTCCATTTACTGTATTTGTGTACTGTGGCTTATTTCCTGTGCTTAGTGTAATCTTTGCATTGGTATCCAGGAAATCATTCTCTGCATAAAGATCACCGTAAACGGTATTGCCGTCAAACTGACCATTTCCAGCCCATTTTGCGAGCTGGGTCTGTACAGAAGATTCTACTTCATAACCAGTATTTTTAAAACTGTCTTCTGATTTTCCATTTCGCAGCTGATATGTTGTGTTATGTTTAGAATATACACCGTATACATTTGCTTTGCTTCCTGCTTCTAGGCCATCTGGATAAGCTGCACTCTGGTAAATGTTTAAGCTGTTTCCATCTGCATCTGTAATTGGTGTATTTGCTGTATTATATGCTCCAAGTGTTGCATTCTTAATTACTACATATTCCGAAAGATAATCTTCACTATTTTCACTGAGCTGTTTCAATGTTACAGCCTGTGCACCAATCAGTTCATCCTCTTTCAGTTTCTCTACCGTAATATTTCCATCAGTAGGTTTCTGAAGCTGTTTTACATTTCCATAAGTTGTAACAGTTCCTGTAACAGCTACAACATCACCCACATTATAGTCCTTCATTGCATTGTAAATCTGGAATCCCATAACTTTTCCATCAATTACATCTTCTAGGATTGTAGTATTTAAGCTTCCATTTTTTCCATATTTATATTGAATCTGTCCTACTAGTGTAATGTTCGTTCCATCTGCTGTTTCGTATGCCTTATCGATAGTAACAGCACCTTCTGGGATTTCCTTATCAGAAACAGGATCATAATAGGTTACTGTCTCACTCTGAGAATCTGAATTTTTTGATATCACTGGTGTTTCCGACGTTTCCGGGGTCTCAGATTCTGCTGGTGTTTTCGATACCATCGGCATCTCCGGTACTTCTGGAAGTGTTCCATCTATGGAAGTTCCTGTTACAACAATGTTATTAATATTGCTGACACCTGTTGATGGAACAGCTGCATCGTTTATAGCTACGTCAGCCGATTTATACACACGAATAAAAACCTTTTCCTGATCCTCTGCAAGCTGCGGCAGCTTTACAGAATTCAGCGGTACTAATGATTTCGTTGCCGTCAATTCTTCTGTCAAATCAGTGTACGTTGTTCCATCGGTACTATAAGCTACCTTGAAATGAGCCGGTCCAGTACTAGATGAGCGGATTGCAGCATCAAAAGTAAGGTCTTTGAAATTCTTCGTCGAAAATTCAATCTGCCAGTACTTTCCTTCCCCGTCCCAATTCAATGTTTTTAAACTACCACTTGCATAATCTGCTGTTGCATCTGCAGATTCACTTTCTCTGCTGATTGTAGCACTCACCCCAGTTGAATTATCTGTATATGGTAGCGCTACTTTTTCTGTAAAATTTAAATTTACAATCTTGTATTCAGCTGAAGTTCCATCTGTCCCTGCAGAAACAAGAATTCCATTTAACTGAATACTATTTAGAATCATGGCAAATACTAAAAGTACTGCAAGGATTCTTTTTGACACATAAATACTTCTCTTTTGATTCATTCGTTTCCTCATCCTTTTAAATGATTTTGTTAGTAGGTTATATATAATTAATCTATTGCCCGAAGGCAACAGTTATTTTAGGTAGGAAATATATCATATGTGATTTTTGTATATTTTTGTGTGAATGTGTATAAATTTTATGTTACTATGTTTCGTTCACGTCATTTTATACCATAATATAATAAATTCGATAATCAAGTCAATTCTATTTTCTAAACTTTATGTAGTTTTTACACAGCTTTCTGAATTTCTTCGAATAATAATTAGTACTATAAATATTTTTATTAAGTATTACTAATAATGCTTAGTAGTTTTTCACAAAAAAGAAAGCTTTTATAAAACAAAAGAGGCAGCCTATCTCTGAGCCACCTCACCGTTCTATTACTATTTTATATTAACCTACGATTCTTCTTGCACAATATGGAGTTCTATAATACATATTGGAAGTCTTAATTCCTGTTCTTTCATTACTTGCGTGAACAACCTGTCCACCACCAATGTAAAGCGCAACATGTCCAACAGAACCATTGCTTGCATAGAAAATTAAATCTCCTGGTTTTAAAGAACTTAAGCTTACTTTTGTTCCATAACCTGACTGTGCAGATGATGTTCTTGGAATGCTGACACCAAAGTTAGCATATACACTCTGTGTAAATCCAGAACAGTCTGTTCCATTTGTAAGGCTTGTACCACCATAAACATATGGGTTACCTACAAATTTTAAAGCGAAAGAAGCAATCTTAGAACCAGTTGCACTTGAACTGCTTGAACTTGAGCTGCTGCTTGAACTTGAGCTGCTGCTTGATGAACTGCTTGGCTTCTTATTGGAACTACTGCTTGATGAAGAGCTGCTGCTTGAACTTGAGCTGCTGTTGCTAAAGCTGTTGGATGATGAACTGCTTGAACTTGAACTGCTGGAATTCTGTGCTTCTTCTTCTGCTGCTGCCTGCTGTGCTGCTAAACGTTCTGCTTTTTCCTTCGCTGCCTGCTGTGCTGCAAGAGCTGCTGCTGCTTCTGCTTTTCTCTTCGCTTCTGCTTTTTCTTCTGCAATGGAAATTGCTTGTTCAAATGTTGTATGAAGATTTACATATTCTTTGGATACATATCCTACTGTCGCTTTGGAGTCTTCATCTCCTTCGTCAACAAGAATTTTAACCCAATGATCATATTCTTTCTTTACCTGGTAATCTTCACCTTCAGGAACTAATGTTAATACAGTCGCCTTTGTACTGTGTTTTTCCCTGACTTTTAATGTAGTCGTATCAATAGTTGCCCATTTTGTTCCGTACTTTTCTGCTAGCTTTTCAGCATCTTTATCAATTGCTAAGAATTCTGATTTAATGTAACCGGTAACGGAGCCAGATTTAATCTTAACCCATTCTCCCTTAGTCTTCAGAATAGTTGCTGCACAACCTCTATAAAGCTTACCTAATACTCTGCTATCTGTATTCGGTTTTCTTCTAATATTTACATAATTATCTGCAATAGAAATACCGACATTTGCAAATTCAGATTCTTCTGTAGTCTCTTCTTTCGCATCTGCTGTTTTTGTATTCTCTTCCTGTACTGCCTTCTCTGTCACAACTGTTTCCGTTTCAGCTGTCACTTTTGTATTTGTAGGTGTATCGTATAATTTATCAAATGTTACTGTAATCCCTGCTAGTCCAGTCTCTGTAGAGACAGCACTGGCATGTACTTCTGGCATCTGTTTTGTAGCAGTAACTGTTACAAATACCCCCGCGCACAGAAGTGCCTTTCTCAAACTGCTCTTTCTCATTACTATCCTCCATAGTTTCACAAAAAACACTAATCATAATTGTTACAAAGTTATTAAAATAGTTTGTAATAATTATAACAATATTATGACACAATGTCAACACACAAATGGAAGGCCTTCCTTTTACAGGGAATTGAAATAACGCTCTACAGAGGTCACTGCATTGGCTCCATCCGCTGCTGCTGTGATAACCTGCTTTAACTGTTTTGTGCGGATGTCACCAGCTGCAAACACGCCTGGCATGCTGGTTTCACAGTTTTCGCCTGCCACAATATAACCAGCCTGATCCAGTTCCACCTGCCCCTTATAAGCTGCTGTTTCCGGCTCATATCCTACGGCAATAAAGACGCCATTTACTGACAAATTCCTATTTTCTCCATTCTTAACATTTGTAATATTTACAGATTCTACCACGTCATTTCCGTCAATTTTATTGACAACACTATTCCAAATAATTTCAATATTATCTCTATTCTTTAACTGGGTCACTAATGTTTTTGCTGCACGAAACTTATCTCTTCTATGAATAATGTAGACTTTTTTACAAAGACGGGATAAAAAGATGGCATCCTCTACCGCAGCATCACCACCGCCAACTACAGCAGTAATACGGTTACGGAAAAATGCCCCATCACACGTAGCACAGTAAGAAACACCCATTCCTGACAATTCTTCTTCTCCTGGCACATTTAGTTTTCTTGATGCTGCTCCAGCTGCCACAATAACACTTTTTGCTTCTAAAACCTCTCCACTTTCCAATTTCAGTTTCTTTACCGTTTCTGAAAAATCGCAGTCTTTTACTTCATCATCCAAAAATGTTACATTCAACTGGTCACAGTGTTCACGAAATTTTACAGCAAGGTCATATCCACTAATTCCTGGAATTCCTGGATAATTATCTACTTCATAGGTGTTGACAATCTGCCCTCCGCTCATTTCACCTTTCTCAATCACAGCTGCATCAAGCTCTGCCCTGGATGCATAAATTGCTGCTGCCAGTCCTGCCGGGCCGGAACCTATTATAAGTACATCATAAATTTTACTCATTTTTCTACCAAGCCTTTCGTTTTTTATTTTATATGTTCTCCTTATTAACTTTTTTACACATACAAAGAGACGCCTGTCAGACCAAATCTGTTCAAAGCGTCTCTTTCTTTTATGCTAATTCATTTAATATCATATAAAGCATACAGATTACGATTCCAATTAGTAATGGTGTCGATAAAATCTTTGCTTCTTTCACGGACGAATCTGTCTTATTTCTCTGGAATATACTTTTAACATGTTCCAACCGTCCCTGATGCTTTGCAATTGCAATATAAACTAAAACTGCAAGCCCAGTGCTAAATACAGCGATTACTCCATAGGATATGATGGATGCTAAAAGCCTGTTCTTTGAAATGGAATTCACATCTGTTACCACAGACTGATTATCCAATGCAGTAATCTTTGTCATAAATCTTTGCAGATACGGTGTTACATATAACATAACGACAGAGGTTCCATTTATAATAAAATGAATAATCATAGAAGACAGAATCGAATCTGTCGCTTCAATCAGCAGACAGAAAATCGCTCCCATCACAAATGCATAGGAAAACTGGTTAAAATTCATGTGCATCAGACCAAATAATAAACCACTGAAAAGTATTGCTTTTCTTGGTGACTGAATACTGTACGTATGAAAAAATACACCACGGTACACACTTTCTTCCAATAATGCAGGGACACCTGCTATTAAAAGCAGACTGAATAAAAACGGCTTATTTTCTACGATGGCATACATTTTATTTCCAATGGTATTCTTTGCAAAAAGCATCGATATCAAATTGATTTCCTGCATTAAAGGCATAATCAGATAAGCAAACAAAATGAGCCAGAAAACGGTTCCAATTTTAATTGGCCGTATACGAAGCAGCTCTTTTAGCGGCAGCCGATTCCAGATAACATAACAGACTGCCGGAAGTATCAGCAGAATCTGACTGTATAGAAGGGAGACGTAATAATCACACTTATCAAGCCCAAGAAACTGATACAGAACCGAGCCTGCCAGGCCTGTGACAACCGTCAGCAGAAATATTTCATTTATACTCTTTATACTTTTCATATTATTTTCCAATCATCTTTTATACATACTGCTATTTATATGCAATTGCTTCAATTTCAATTAATACATCTTTTGGGAGTCTTGCAACTTCTACGCAGGATCTGGAAGGGCAGTCTGTTTTGAAATATTTTGCATAAATTTCATTGATTTTTGCGAAATCATTCATGTCTTTGATAAATACAGTTGTTTTGATTACTTTATCTACATCAGAACCAGCTTCTTTTAATAGTGCAGCAAGATTGCCAATAGCCTGTTCTGCCTGTTCTTCGATCGTACCTGTAACTAATTCGTTTGTTTCCGGGTTAATAGGAATCATACCAGAAGTAAAGATCATATTGTTAAACTCAATTGCCTGTGAATATGGTCCAATCGCCTGTGGTGCTTTGTTTGTGCTTATTACTTTTTTCATCGTAATCAACCTTTCTCTAACTAAGATATGGAGGGCTATTCTAGTCCAAACCATTCCGTTCCATTATAACGCATCTTTTTTTGCATTTCACTAGTTTTTTTCCTTAAAAATGATATAATAATAAAATCACAGTAATGGGAGGCAGAAATCCTTTTCATTACATCATAAGAATGGGAGAATGTATCATGTTTAGCTTTAACAGCCGTATCCGTTTTAGCGAAGTAAACGAAAAGAATCAGCTGGACTTCGCATCGATTATCAACTATTTTCAGGATCTAAGTATGTTTCACTCAGAAGAAATGGGTCTGGGACTTGAATTTTTTAAAGAGAAGAAACGTGCATGGCTTTTAAATTCCTGGCAGATAAATGTAAAACGTTTTCCAACCATATTTGAAGATATTAAAATATCTACATATCCCTATCTGGTAAAAGGGTTTATGGGATATCGAAACTTTACAATAACAGACAAACAGGACAACCTTTGCGTCATTGCGGATTCTTCCTGGATTTATGTCGATATAGAGAAAAACCGTCCTGTCCGTGCTTTGGAAGAAGAAATCAAGCCTTATGGTATCGATCCAAAGTTAGAGATGAATTATATTAAAGGCCGGATTCTCGTTCCAGAAAACATGAAGACTAGAGAAGCGTTTGAAATTATGCCTTCCTATATTGACAGCAACCACCATGTCAATAACGGGCAGTATGTAAAACTGGCTGAAAACTTTCTTATGAGTGGATTTCAGGCAAACCAGCTTCGGGTAGAATATAGAAAAGCTGCAAAGCTTCATGATATCATATATCCTGCATTTCATGTAAGTGAAAATACGAATATCATATGTTTGAATAACGAATCTGGAAAACCTTACGCAATTATTGAATTTTCCAATACAGGAGGACTATAAATTATGTTACAGATAGGTAAAAGACAGGAATTAACCATTATAAACAAAGCAAAACACGGTATTTATTTAGGAACCGATGCAGATACACAGGAAAAAGTACTGCTTCCAAACAGTGAAGTAACTGAAAACATGGAAATTGGAGATAAACTGGAAGTTTATATTTACAGAGATTCTGAGGACCGTATTATTTCCACCAGAAAAATGGATGTAATGGAACTTGGGGATACTGCTGTTTTAAAAGTAAAAGAAGTGACCAACATTGGTGCTTTCCTTGACTGGGGACTTCCAAAAGATTTATTTCTTCCATTTAAGCAGCAGACAAGAACATTAAAAAAAGACCAGAGTGTACTAGTTGCATTATATCTTGATAAATCAAGCCGTCTCTGTGCAACGATGAATGTTTATGAATATTTATCTTCAGATTCTCCATATAAAAAAGACGACAAAGTACATGGTGTTGTTTACGAAATAATCGACAGCTTCGGTGCTTATGTTGCAGTTGATAACAAGTATTCTGCAATGATTCCAAAGCAGGAATTATTCTCAAACTTAAAAGTTGGTGATTTAATTCAGGCACGTGTTACAAAAGTAAAAGAAGACGGACGTCTGGACTTAAGCTTACGTGAAAAATCTTTCGTAGCAATGGATACTGATTCTCTAATGATTTACCGTGAACTATTAAGAGCCGGCGGCTCTCTTCCACTGAATGACAAATCTTCACCAGAAGATATTTACGAGCGTTTCCAGCTTAGTAAAAATGCATTTAAGCGTGCCATCGGACATCTTTATAAAGAAAAGAAAATTGTGATCCATAAAGATGGTATTGAGGCCGTAAAATAAACAGATAACAGAAAAGGCTGGTATCCGAAAAGCGATATCAGCCTTTTTATACACTATTTCAGGAACCTCATTTTATCTTTTTCTCTCTGTTCCTTCTTAATTTCGATTATTTTCGGCTTATCCATTACCTGTTCAAAGCCATTCGCAAATTTACTTTTACACTCTTTACAGAATCGTCCAGTCTTGATAATTTTTCCACAGCCTTCACACTGCAGCCCAGCTACAGAATCTTCCGTGAAACTTAATCTTTCTTCCCGAACCCATTTCTTAATCTGATTTACCGATACCTCGTTCTCCTCCGCCACTTCGGAAATCGATGCCTTTGGATGATCATAGATATATTCTTTTACCTTCTGGTACTTCTCCTCCAGCTTTTTTTGACAAGATGGACAAATTGGTGCCCCAGTAAGATAATTGAATAGACGTCCACAACTTTTGCAATTCCTTACATCCATTTACTCACCTCCTAAAAGCCTCTGCCTATACAGAGTGTTAGAAAATATACCTTTTCTACTCCTGCTGACTTCAATATTCTTGCACAGGAATTAATCGTGCTCCCCGTCGTATAGATATCGTCCAGAAGCAATATTCTTTTGTACCCATTACACATTTTAATCTTTTGCGGATGAATTGTAAATGCATGCCGCAGATTTTCTGCTCTTTCTTCACTGCTTAAATCTTTCTGCGGTGCTGTTTTTTCTGTTCGTAAAAGAACGTCACTGACTACGGGCAGGTTTAACCTTGCCCCAAGTTCTTCTGCAACCAGCTGTGCCTGATTAAAGCCTCGCTACCTGAGCCGGCTTATATGAATAGGAATCGGCATGATTACATCTGGTTTCATATTCCTGACTTCATTTTGAAAGTGGGCGGCAAGCTCATCCGCATAATACGAAGCATACTCTTTCCTTCTGCTATACTTAAACCAGCCAATGGATTTTTTCATAGCAGCATCGTACATCCAAAGGGCAAGTCCTCTTTCATAATAAAAATCTTTCTGGCTGCAGTCAAAACAGTATTCCTGTTCTTCAGATTCCAGCGGCTTGCTGCATTTTTTACATCTAGGCTCTAAAACTCTCACTGGCTTCGTCCTACATGAATCACATACCTTTTTTCCCGCAGGGACAGCTATGTCCCCACAGACTGGGCATCTGACAGGATATGTGTAATTAAAAAGAATTTTCATTAACTGCGTCTGTCATTACCATCCTAATCAAATAATTTTGCTGGATAAACTCCTTTATCAACCAGACTCTGAATCGAATCTACAACTGTCTGTTTATCCTCTTTATAAGTTACACCAAACCATTTGTCATTTGTATTAAGAACTGTAACATCCGCTTTTCCTTCTTTTATTAAATCATCTACAATAGTTGGAAGCAGATATTCTGCCTTTAAATCGCCTTCTTTTACATTGGAAAGGAAATCTGCAAATCGTTTCTCAAGTTCTCCAATAAAATCAGGAGTGAATCCCCACATATTCATAGATACAGGGCAGTCTAAAGCAATCGTTATGTCTTTTCCGTCCTCTGTCGCAACTGCTTTATCTCCATCCTGTCTGATTTCATGTGTCTCTGTAACTGTTTCCAGAATACCATCAGAATTAACCTGACAGACACCACGTGTAACAGTTCCATTTGGGCTTAATGTGTTTCCAAGCAAAAATCCTGCCATACAGAAATGATATGTTCCATCCTGTGGCTTTGGTTTATTCAAAAATTCGCTGATAACACGAAATCCTTCTTTTCCATAATAATCATCTGCATTAATTACCGCAAATGGTGCATCCACTTTTCCAAGGCAGCTCATAATTGCCTGACCGGTTCCCCATGGCTTCGTTCTTCCTTCTGGAAGACTGAATCCTTCTGGAAGGTTGTCTAATTCCTGGAACACATACTCTACTTCTACATGCTTTGCAAGACGATCTCCAATTACTTCTTTGAAATCTTTCTCTAGATCTTTACGAATGATAAATACAACTTTTTTAAATCCCGCTTCAATGGCATCAAAAATAGAATAATCCATAATGATTTCGCCACTCGGACCAACTGGCTCCAGCTGTTTGATTCCGCCAAAACGGCTTCCCATACCAGCAGCCATAATGACTAAAATATTATTGTTCATAATTACCTCCTTAATTTTCCCATGTAGTTATTATAAACCAAGTACTATAAAATTGCACGTATATTCTTCCAGCACCTATATTTTTGATAACTTTAAATTAATTTTTATTTAAAGTGCTATTACTTTCCATATCTTCCATATTCCGAATCTGCTGATCCAGGCTGGAATAACGACGTACATCAATAACATTGGAAATCATCTGCTCTACGGTATCTTTCTTTCCTACAATAGTAACGCATTTTTTTGCCCTGGTAACCGCAGTATAGAGAAGGTTTCGATTGAAAAGCATTCTCGGTCCAGTTAACAGCGGCATAACAACTGCCGGATATTCACTTCCCTGGGACTTATGAATTGTAACCGCATATGCCAGTTCCAATTCATCCAGCATCTGAAAGGAATACTGAACTGTTTTTCCTTCTTCAAACTCTACTACTAAGGTTTCTGCGAACTGATTAATTTCCCGGATAATGCCACAGTCTCCGTTAAACACACCTGTACCGCTGTTTAAGAGAAAGCCACGTTTATTTTTAATTTCCCATTCTATCTGATAATTATTTTTAATCTGCATGACTTTATCACCCTCACGCAGAATTCCAGAATTAGTGACTTTCTCTTTTTTCTCCTCAGATGACGGATTTAAAAAACGCTGAAGAATTTGGTTCAGGCGTTCCACTCCTAATTCTCCTTTTCGCATTGGTGTCAAAACCTGAATATCATAAGGGGATGCGTCTACATACTTCGGCAGTTTCTGTGTAATCAACTGAAGCATTACATTGATAATAACATTTGCATTATCCCGCTGTAACAGGAAAAAGTCACGACTCTTATTATCCAGAGAAATAGGCTGCCCTGCATTGATTTTATGGGCATTTACAATAATATCGCTCTCTGCTGCCTGGCGGAAAATTTTTGACAGTTCCACCACTGGAAATGCATTGGATGCAATAATATCGCGAAGAACATTTCCCGGCCCTACGGATGGAAGCTGATTCACATCCCCAACAAGGATTAATCTGGTTCCAACTAAAACTGCTTTTAAAAGAGAGCACATTAAACTGATATCCACCATAGACATTTCATCAATAATAATAACATCTGCTTCCAGCGGATTTCCTTCATTTCGTTCAAAATGAGTTCCAGATTCCCCTTTATCCATGCCCCCGGAAATTTCAAGGAGACGATGAATTGTCTGTGCCTCATATCCCGTTGTTTCTGACATTCTCTTTGCGGCACGTCCCGTCGGTGCAGCAAGAAGAATTTCCATTCCCTCAGATTCAAAGAACTTAATCAATGCATTAATGGTAGTTGTTTTACCAGTACCAGGCCCACCCGTAATAACCAGTACACCATTTCTGGCAGCTTCAATTACAGCCTGCTTCTGCATTTCTTCCAGCTGAATATCCTGCTGCTTCTGGAATATAATCAGCCGGTTTTCGATTTCTTCCCTCTTAATTGTATAGGATATATTTAAATCCAGGAGCATTCGGGCACTATTCATTTCCATATAGTAATACATACTGGAGTAAACGCATTCCTGCTCCTCATTTTTTCGGATTACAATTTTCTTTTCCAGAACCATATCCATAATCTGATTCAAAATCTTCTCTTCTTCGATTCCAAGAAGTTCCTTTGTCTTTTCAATCAGTTCTTCTTTTGGCAGATAAATGTGACCGTTCATTCCTGCCTGATTTAACACATATAGCATTCCCGCCTTTATACGGTAATCGGAATCCTGCATAACACCTGTCTTATTGGCAATTTCATCTGCCAGACGAAAGCCGATTCCAGAAATATCTTCTGCCAGTTTATATGGATTCACCTTCATGACTTCATACAGTGACTGCCCATATGTCTCTACGATTTTCACTGCAAAGTTCAGGCTGATGCCATATTGCTGCAGAAAAATCATTGCGTTCCGCATTTCTTTCTTCTCTTCAAACTGAATACCGATTTCCTGCGCCATTCTGAGACTGATTCCTTTGACCTCAGCAAGACGCTCAGTTTCTGTTTCTATAATATGAAAGGTATCTTTCCCGAACTTACGGACAATTCTTGCCGCTAGTCCTGGTCCTAACCCTTTGATTGCTCCGGAACCTAAGTACCGCTCTATGGATAAACTGTCTTCCGGTTCTTTAATCCGGTAAGAACTTATTTTCAGCTGTTCACCGTATACTGCATGAGAAGTTACTTCTCCCTGTACTTCGATATAGTCACCTTCATTCACATAAGAAAATGTTCCTACGCATGTAACTTCGTCTTCTTCCGTGGATAATCCAAGCACGGTATAACCGTTTTCCTTATTACGGAAAACAATCCTTTCTACATAGCCTTCATATACCTCTGACACAATTTTCTCCTCAATTCCTGTTGTTTATCAATTCTGTCTCTGATCATAACACAAAATGAAAGAGTTGTACATTACGAAACAGGCTGCCACACCACCAGCTTTTAGCCAGTCATGCAACAGCCCTTTCTATTGTATTTCTATTCTTAACTATTTCGTTTCATCGATTCATACAGCTGCTGGGCAAGTCCCAGTGTTCCACTGTCCGCAACATCTTCTGCAATAGCCTGTGTATACATATCACCAAAATACTGCATATATTCACCTTCATCATCTTCGCTATGAACCGTTTTTTTCATTTCTTCATAAATCTTCTGAACAAAATAAGACTCAAAATCCTTACAGACATCCATCATTTCATCGTCCGTACTGGTGCTCTTATCTGTATTGGATAATGTGTTCTGAAGCTTCTTTGCACTGCTGGAAGACAATGAGTTTGTCTGTCCAAGCATACTCAGATAACTGCTGCCTGTATCAATACCTGCCATATTATCTTATCCTTTCCCCTGCCTATTATGCTCTGAGATTATTCGCCTGCTGAAGCATCGTATCAGATGCAGTAATCGCTTTTGAATTCATCTCATAAGCTCTCTGCGCTACGATTAAGCCAACCATTTCATCCACAGCCTGTACATTAGATGCTTCGATATAACCTTGACGGATTAAGCTCCTGCCGGAAATATTTCCGCCCTGAGATTCAATGACCGCTTCTCCGGAAGCATCTGTATTTTTCAAAATGCTGCCTGACATTTTTTCAAGACCAGCTGGGTTGGTAAACTGGGCAATACCGATTTGAATTCCGGTAGAGGCTGCATTATTATTCGCATCTGGGTAATTAATTAAACCTGTAGAATCTACGATAAGCTTGTCCGATGTCATACCTTGTGGGATAACAATTGGAGAACCAGTGTCATCCAATACGGGATGTCCTTCGGAATCCGCTAATGTTAAACCATCTTCTCCTATTGCCACCTGAAAACGTCCATTTCTTGTATACCCGATACTGCCGTCTTCCATCTGTACCATAAAGAAACCATGTCCGTCAATGGCAAAATCTAATACGTTATCGGTTGCTGTCATACTTCCCTGAGTAAATTGTGATGTTATTGCTGCGGTTCGAACTCCTAAACCTACCTGAGCGGCAACTGGTTTTGGATTACCTTCTGAATCTGTTTGTTTTTCCTGAATTGTCTGATAGAGTAAAGATTTGAATTCTGTTGTTTGTTTTTTATATCCGGTCGTATTGATATTAGCCAGATTGTTGGAAATTGTATCAACACATGTCTGCTGTGCATTCATGCCGGACGCTGCTGTCCATAATGCTCTCATCATATTCTATTTTCCCTCCTATACCTTACCTAAGTCATTACACGATTTCTGTAAAGTAGAATCTACCGTCTGTATTACCTTCTGGTTTGCCTCATATGCACGGGTTATAGTTATCATATCGACCATTTCTGATACGGTATTAACATTAGACTGTTCAATAAATCCCTGGTGGATTAATCCACTGGCATCCGCTTCCGTTGCTCCGTCTGCTGCTTCATACATATTCGTACCATATTTTTTCAGATAGTCTGTATCTTCAAAATTTTTAATTTCAATCCTGTCTACATATTCACCATCTGCATAAACACTTCCATCTGTATCCACTATAAGGTCGGATGCATCTGTTGATACCTGCAGATAGCCGCCGGAACCGATTAAGTGATTTCCTTCTGAATCTACCACATATCCCTCTTTGTCCATTTTAAAATTTCCATCTCTGGTGTATAAAGTTTTATCTTCGCCGTTTGTATTTTTTACATTAACTGCGAAAAAGCCATTTCCTTCAATCGCCAAATCAAATGTATTGCCAGTTTCATGAAATGCACCCTGACTGTAATCTGTATAAACTTCCCCCAGTTTTACACCAAGGCTCATGCTGCCGATATTACGATTCAATCCGAATTCGGAACTATCGTTAATCTTAATGGTCAGCAGATTATCAAAACTCTGACTTGTAACCCCCTCTGACTTATATCCTGCGGTTGCCGCATTAGCTAGATTATTACTTATAATATCCAGTCTCTTCTGCTCATTGTTCATCCCTGTATAAGCCGTATACAGCCCTCTTACCATTTGACCTCTCCTTTCAAAAAAGCCATGTCTGCCATAAAAGGCAGACAAAACTGTGAAAGGAAATGCCCCATCCAGTGCCGGAATTCCAGCACCAAAGGCATTTCCAATTATTCTTTCCTGCCGCTTAAGAATTCTACATATTTTCCAGTACCGATCGCTACTGCTGTCATAGGATCTTCTGCTGTCATCGTAGTAATTCCTGTTTTATCTTCAATTAACGCTTCCAGCCCGTTTAGAAGACTTCCGCCGCCTGTTAGGACTATTCCTCTATCTGCAATATCTGCAGCTAATTCAGGTGGTGTTTTCTCCAGTACGCTGTGTACTGCTTCTACGATCTGGGAAGTTGCTTCTTTTAATGCTTCTTCTGTCTCTGTCGATGTAACTGTAATTGTCTTCGGAAGACCAGTAACAAGGTTTCTTCCTCTTACATCAATAGATTCTTCCTGCGCTCTTGGATAAGCAGTACCAATCTTAATCTTGATGTCCTCTGCTGTTCTTTCACCAATTAGCAGGTTATGTTTTTTTCTCATGTAACGTACAATCGCTTCATCAAAATCATCACCAGCAATTTTAATAGAAGTACTTACTACTGTACCGCCAAGAGAAATAACTGCAATATCAGATGTACCACCACCGATATCTACAATCATGTTTCCACATGGACGTGTAATATCGATACCCGCACCAATAGCAGCTGCAATTGGTTCTTCAATGATTTCAACATGTCTTGCTCCTGCCTGATAGGTTGCATCCTCTACAGCTTTCTTCTCTACCTCAGTAACTCCGCTTGGAACGCAGACACTGATTCTTGGTTTTCTGAAACGCTGTTTTCCAACTGCCTTCTGTATAAAATATCGTAACATTTTCTCCGTAACATTATAGTCAGAAATAACTCCCTGTCTTAATGGACGTACTGCAACAATGTTTCCAGGTGTTCTTCCTAACATAAGTCTTGCTTCTTCACCAATTGCTTTTATTTTATTCGTATCTCTATCAAACGCAACAACTGACGGTTCCTTTAATACAACGCCTTTACCCCTTATATACACAAGTACGCTGGCTGTGCCCAAATCAATTCCAATATCAGTACTCAACATGATACTACTCCTTTCAATCAACTACCCACAGATAATTTTTAGTATGCTTTCAAAAATTTATAACTTCTATCAACAAATATGATATCCGTATTTAAATACCAGGCAGATTTATAAACCACCTGACAGATTTAACACATTTTACAATTGAATTTTGTGAAAAATGATATCTTAATTTTCACCATTTCAAAAATAATTAAACATTTCCACTGCTATATCTAGCATTTTTATCCAAAACTTTTCTAAACATAGTCAATCTTATTATAAACACAATTCTATGATTTTTCAAAGGAATTTTTCGAAAAAGTGAAAAGAATTTAATTTTTATGTCTTTTGTCTTTATTCTCGACCTAATCCTTTAAAATATGTCAAAGCATGTTCTTAATTTTTGTCATTTCTTCAAGGTCCCGCTTATTTACATAAGCCTTCTCTTATACTATAATACTTATGTTGTATTTGTAAAGTATATAGGCGCGTATATACTCTGCAAAAGCAAAATAACTCAATAGCTTTAAGGAGGCTTTTTTATGTTAACATTTATTATCGGGCTTGTAATCCTTTTCATTGGCGGAATAGTTTATGGTAAATTCTGCGAAAAAACGCTTGCACCCGATTCCAGAAAAACACCAGCTGTCGCAAATAATGATGGTGTTGATTATGTTCCTATGCCAAAATGGAAAAACAGTCTGATCGAATTGCTAAATATCGCTGGGACCGGACCTATCCTGGGGCCTATTCAGGGTATTTTGTTTGGACCTATCGCTTTTATCCTGATTCCAATCGGATGCGTATTTGGCGGTGCACTTCATGATTACTTCTCCGGCATGATCTCTATCCGTGAGAACGGAACCCAGATGCCTGGACTAGTTAAAAAGTACTTAGGGAAAAATGTATATCGAATTTATAATGCATTCTTATGTCTGCTGCTTTTACTGGTTGTTGCCGTATTCGTTACGACACCTGGTGATTTATTCGCCACACAGATTCTTAATACAGATGCTTCCATTGGCAATCCTACTATATGGATTATTTATGGATGTATTTTTGCTTACTACATAATTGCAACTTTATTCCCGATTGATAAAATCATCGGTAAAATATACCCTATCTTCGGTGGTATTCTTTTATTATCTGCTGTTGGTATTTTCTTTGGATTATTTATTAAAGGATATCCTTTGACAAATGTTTCTCTTTCTAACTGGAAAGGAATTCATCCAGATGGAATCCCAATCCTTCCTATTTTCTTCGTAACCGTTGCCTGTGGTATTGTATCTGGTTTCCATTCTACACAGGCTACTTTAATCGGACGTAGTGTTACAAATGAAAAAGAAGGACGTATGACTTTCTACAACATGATGATTCTAGAAGGTTTTATTGCTATGATTTGGGCTGCAGCAACAATGGGAGCTCTTGGATTATACAAAGATGCACATGGACTTGCTCCAGTCGGAATGGTTGGGTTCATTGCAAAAGATATGTTAGGTAAAGTCGGTGGCATGATTGCTATTATCGGTGTTATTGTTCTTCCTATTACAACTGGTGATACTGCACTTCGTTCGCTTCGTCTGATCCTTGCTGATTTATTTAAATTCGACCAGTCCAAAGCGAAAAACCGTGTTTCTTTATGTGCTGCCATCAGTGCTGTTGTAATTGTAATTTTATTATTCTCTAAATTAAATGCTGCCGGATTTAACATCTTATGGAGATACTTCTCATGGAGCAATCAGGCGATCGCTATTTTTGCATTTGCCATCATTTCCATTTACCTGTTTGCTGCAAAGAAACCATTTCTTATGGCATTAATTCCAGGTGCATTTTATGCATTTATTATTTCCACTTATATTTTCAATGCACAAATTGGTTTTAATATTCCAATTAAAATTTCTTATGTAATGGGTGTTATCTTTGCTGCTTTATACTGCTGGTTTATTATTGAAAAAGCAAAGAAAAAAAGAGAAGCTAAAGCTGAATAAATATGAAGCTCACGGACACACTATTCATGAGGTGATGATATGTCCTATGTGGCACCAGCAATTCAGGCAAAATTCGAAACACTGTCTACTAACCTGAAAAACGCAATTCTGGAGCGTGACGTAAAACTATACACTATCCATGACTTAATACACGTCTTAGAAGATATTGTACAGGAAGCAGAGGCGGAAGAGGCACAGACAGTTACCTAAGAGATACCCGAATCGCACATCAGCTTAAAATAAGCCGCGGCTTATAAATAAAAGGAGTATCCATGCACTGGTTATCCAGTCTACGGATACTCTTTTTTATTTAAAATAATAGAAGAATTTTCTGCTATTCATTCTCCATAAAATCATACGTATAGTTCCGGTAATAATAACGCAGTCCCAAAAACAAAATAACAACCATAATGGAAACCAGCATTCCACCTTCCGGTCCAAAGTTTCCGCCATTTAATAAAGAAAGTTTTACAGGTATCTGCTTTATCATTGCGGCATCTGTATTCCCGCTGACAGGAAATCCATAAACAACTCCCTGAAAGAAATTCCATGTGATATGAAGTCCAATCGGCAGCCACAGGCTTCCGGAACGATAGAATGCATAGGCAAATATAAGTCCCAGCAAAATCAGATTTAATACAGAAAGCAGCGTAACTCCCTTATTTGCCAAATGCATTGCTCCAAAAAATACGGATGGAATAAAGAAAACCAGAAAACGTTTTTTCGTTTCTCGAAGTATGGACTGAAATAGTCCTCTGGAAAACACTTCTTCCCCAATTCCTACTAGTATGTATATAACTAGTTCTATGATAAATACTCCTGGATTAAGAAATGAAACTGACTGTATTCTTACACTTCCTAAAAGCACAAGTACACCAAAAACCAAGGTCATTGCAACTGTTCCTGCCAAAATCCCGACAAGAAGTTCTTTTCCATCTTTCTTTAATGAAGTCAAACCTAAATATGACACTCTTTTTCTACAGATAAAGTGTACTGCAAGCAACGGTCCCACAATAAAACCAAGTTCCTGCATGGATCCCACCATAGCATAAGATGCTGTTCCTTTTAAAGAATATTGACGTGGTTTTCCAGCCATAAAATCCAACGCTCCCTGAATGTGAAACATTCTGGCAATGGCCATTCCACATAATAGAAAAACAATAGTTGTAAGAAGTGTAACTATCACACTGATGCAAAGCTTTAAGAAATTTTTCCCAGTTTCTCTTTTGTCATCTGACATTGTAATCTCCTCCATTTAGTTCATAATGTAATCATCTGGTTAGTGCCATTATAACATAAGTGCTGCCACAGAACATCACATTCTGGAGCAGCATTTTTCAAATCTTTCTATGAAACAGCTAACTGCTGTTTATAATTTTCCACAGGTTCCTGGTTTGTCGAATTCTGGATTAAACATATAGAAATTCTTTGGATCGAGACTTTCCTGAACTAATCTTAAAGACTCACCAAATCTCTGAAAATGAACAATTTCTCTTTCTCTTAAGAAACGAATTGGGTCACATACATCTGGATCATCAATCAGCCTTAAAATATTGTCATAGGTGGAACGTGCTTTCTGCTCTGCCGCCATATCTTCAAATAAATCTGTAATGGCATCGCCTTTGGACTGAAAATAAGTTGCTGTAAATGGTGTTCCAGAAGCCGCCACTGGATAAATACCCGTCGTATGATCTACATAATATTTGTCGAAACCAGATTTCTTGATTTCTTCTGGTGTTAGATTCTTCGTTAGCTGATATACAATTGCACTGACAATTTCCATATGAGCAAGTTCCTCGGTGCCGATATCAGTGAGAACTCCTGCAACCTGACGGTATGGCATAGAATAACGCTGAGAGAGATAACGCATGGAGGCTGCAAGCTCTCCATCAGGTCCTCCAAACTGGCTGATAATAACCTGCGCCATTTGAGGATTGGTCTTTTTAATATTTACCGGATACTGAAGCTTTCTATCATATTCCCACATTATTTTTCTTCTCCTTCCCATGGCCATGGTGCCTTTGTCCATGTCCATTCTGATTCCACCAAAACATTGTCTGCATTTAACGGCCCATAATACATGGTATATGCTTCAACTGCCTGAGCATACAGCTTTTTATACTCCTTGTAATATGCTAGGGCATTCTGATCACAAGGATGGGTATCCAGATAAAGGGTGATATCATACAATGCAAAATCAATCTGTCTTACATACTCGAACAATTCTTCACGGCTTACAGTCTTTTTCATTTTACATACCTCCCTTTTTCTTACAGCAAGGTGTACATACAAATGGTTTAATCAGTTCTGGAAAAATGGTTCCCTGTTCAAGACCTGCTGCTGCATCCAGTACATCCTCATCCCACATCTGCCATGGCACATATCCCATAGCAATTGGTAAAGAATCTACTTCATCACCAAAATCCGGTGTACAGCAGTCAGCACCTCCCCTTCTGGAACTCAAATCATAAGCATATACTCTTTTTGAAACCGGAACTGCATTTGAATACTGAGAATCTTTATTTAAATATGGCATAGAATATGAATATTCGTTGCCATAAGACATATTTTTCATACTTTTGCTCCTTTCTGCTATCAAAACCCTATCATCAGGTTCAATAATAGTTTATGAAAAATATGACATAATGTTCGTATTATAGTAAAAAAAGCAAAAGAAAGCTGCAACGCGGAAAATATGTAAAAAAGATGTCTGCGCTACTATTTTTGTAGTATCACAGTCATCTTTTTCATTTACTGCATTAATCTCTGTAGTTCCTGTTCCCTGACAGCATTTACGTTTGTTTCTCTGACTTTCTGGCGAATCGGAAGAATCATGCCTGGAGAAACCGACAATTCATCCATTCCAATGCTTAAAAACATTTCGGTTAACTCTAAATCGGCTCCAAGTTCTCCACAGATTCCCGCCCAAATTCCATTTGCATGAGCATTGTCCGCTATCATTTTTAACATCCTAAGAACTGCGGGATGATGTGCATCGTAAATCGAATCCAGTTTTGGATTCTGACGGTCAATTGCAAGGGTATACTGTGTCAAATCATTGGTTCCAATACTAAAGAAGTCTACTTCTTTTGCCAGCAGATCACTGATAAGAGCTGCTGCCGGCGTTTCAATCATAATCCCGGTTTCCACTTTCTCAGAAAAAGGTATATTTTCTTCTTTTAATTCCCTTTTTACCAGTTCCGCCATGACTTTAATCTGCTTGATTTCTTCCAGCGAAATAATCATCGGATACATAATTGCAAGGTTTCCATAAGCTGATGCCCGGTATAATGCTCTTAACTGAGTTTTAAAAATCTCCGTCCGATCCAGACAGATTCGGATTGCCCGATATCCAAGTGCAGGATTTTCTTCTTTTTCCATATTGAAATAATCAATCTGCTTATCAGCCCCAATATCCAGCGTTCGAATAATTACTTTCCTGCCGTGCATGGTTTCTGCCACCTTACGGTAAACCTGAAACTGTTCTTCTTCCGTCGGATAATCTTTTGATTCCAGATACAAAAATTCGCTTCGAAACAATCCGATTCCGCCTGCATCATTCTTTAGTGCATTCGCAACGTCTGCAACACTTCCGATATTGGCATACAGTTTTATCTTCTGTCCGTCCTTAGTTACATTTTCTCTACCTTTCATCTGCTGAAGAAGTTCTTTCTTGTGAAACTCCTCCTGCCTCTTTGCTTCCATTTCAGACAGGGTATTTTCATCAGGTTCTATCAGAAACTCACCAGTAAATCCATTGACAACTGCCTGCACGCCATTGTATTTAGAATCAATTTCAATATCTGCACCAATAATAGCTGGAATATTCATGGTCCTTGCCAGAATTGCTGTATGTGAATTTCCAGAACCCTGTCTGGTCACAAGAGCAAGCACTTTTTCTTTATCCAGCTGTACTGTCTCACTTGGTGCCAAATCATCTGCCAAAATAATAACGGGTTCACTGGATGCCATATCTGCGTCTTTATCTCCAGACAGTACAGATAACAACCGCTCGGAAATATCTTTGACATCCGCAGCCCGCTCTTTCATATAATCGTCATCCATAGAAGAAAACATCTGAGCAAAATTATCTGAAGTAATACCAATGGCATATTCACAGTTGACCTGCTGGGTCTTTATAATGTTTAAAATAGATTCATTATAGTCCAAATCCTCCAGCATCATCTGATGTACTTCAAAAATCATGGCATTGGTTTCACCTATTTTTACCAATGCCTTTTCATATAAATCCTTTAATTGTTTTACTGCCTTCTGCTTTGCGTCCTCAAACCGTGCAAGTTCTGCTTCTTCCTCTTCAATATGATACCGTTCAATCTGTTTTTGTTTTTTGTCATATACCAGAACCTTACCGATAGCAACGCCGCCAAAGACACTCTTTCCCTTCACTCTCTTCATGGCTGCCTCCAATGCAGATTACATATTTTTCTTTATAAATTCTTCCATTGCATCAATCGCTGCATCTTCATCTTCTCCTTCTGCTTTTATCACAACTTCATTTCCAGCCTTCACACCAAGACTCATAACTCCAAAAATCCGTTTGGCATCTACAAACTTTCCATCTTTTCCTATCTGCACACTGCTTTTAAACTCTCCAGCACGTTTTACCAGAAGACCTGCTGGTCTTGCATGAATTCCTTCTGGATCTGTAATTTTATAAGTAAATTCTTTCATGAATGGCTCCTCCTTTATTTTCAATGGAATCTTCTTCATTTTTAGCCTCCCCAGTATTGACAAAATGCATTCAAAATTTTAAAATTTTAGTTGGGGTAATAAATAACACACACTCGAAAGGATTATTGAAAAATATGAACCATAATTGTAGCAAAAAATATGATTTACTAGCATTGGGTGAAGTACTGCTGAAACTTGCAGCTCCTGAAAATGACCGTCTTGTACGTGGTGATATATTTAAAAAACAGGCTGGCGGTGCCGAATTAAACGTAATTTCCGGTTCGTCTCTGCTTGGTCTTAACACTGGTATTGTTTCTAAAATTCCAGCGAATGACATCGGAACTTTCGTCCGAAATGAAGCTGCTTTCCTTGGTGTCAATGATGAATTTTTAGTTCATGATCACAATCCAGATTCCCGTCTTGGCATTTACTACTACGAAAATGGTGCTTATCCAAGAAAGCCAAACGTAGTATATGACAGACGCCATTCAACAATTAACAAAATTTCTTTAGAAGATTTTCCAGATTATATTTATGAAAGTACACGCTGTTTCCACACAAGTGGTATTACACTGGCGTTAAGCAGCCAGACTAGAAAAACTGCGATTGAAATGATTAAACGTTTTAAAGAACATGATACACTGATTTCCTTTGATGTGAATTTCCGTTCCAATCTATGGACCGGTGCAGAAGCCAAGGAATGTATTGAAGAGATTCTTCCATACGTGGATATTTTCTTCTGTTCCGAAGATACTGCAAGACTGACTTTCTTAAAAGAAGGAAATGTAAAAGATATGATTAAAAGCTTCACAGAAGATTATCCAATCTCTGTTGTTGCAGCTACTCAGCGTATTGTTCACAGTCCGAAGTCCCATACATTCGGCTCTATTGTATACAATGCCAAAAACGATACGTACTACCAGGAAAAGCCTTATGCAAACATCGAAGTAGTTGACCGAATCGGAAGTGGTGACGCCTACATATCCGGTGCATTATACGGACTCCTTTCCTCTGACATGGACTGCCAGAGAGCAATGGAATTTGGTAATGCTACCGCATCTGTAAAGAATACCATCCCTGGCGATCTTCTTTCTACAAGCTTAAAAGAAATTGAACAGATTATCAAAGCTCACCAGAGCAACGGACCTCAGAGTGAAATGAACCGTTAATAAAAATAAAAATCCTTTCTGCTTCTGTTATTCAGAAATAGAAGGGATTTTCTTCTTTTACCTTAACTCTTATTTATAATCTGTAGTACTGATTGGATACTTAGACTTAAATGCCCTGGTATTATATTCAGCCATCATTGTATGGGTCTTTGCCATCGTTTTGGAACCTTTAAGAAAATAGTCATAAACAAGCATTGGCTTTGATGCAACGGGATCGTCCCAGGTTGTATCCACATGATACCACTTCTTCCCCAGTTTCACGATATTCCATTCGTGATTTACCGATTCTACGCAGCGAACCTGAATACCGGCTTCTGCTGCCATCTTATAAAATAATAATGCGTATCCCTGACAGACTGCTTTCTTCTTGATTGCAGCAGAATAAGCACTAAAATTGGTACAGGACTGGTCGTAACTTACTCTGTTAATAATATAATTATGAATAGCCTTTATCTTGGCATAATCACTCTTTTTATCCAAATTTAGTTTAGCCAATGTGGATTTCACAAACTGATTCACTTTCTTATGCTGCTTCCAGGTCTCTCTATAGGTAACGCTGAACATAAACTCTGAACCTTTTGAATTTTCTATAATTTTAACTCCATATGTTTTAATTGTTCCTCGCATATAATCAAAATCATCCGACGTACTCTTATCGTCAATCGCCAGAGCATCCTCGAATAACCCTTGTAAATTTCCTGAAAACACTTTACCCCAGCTTCCTTTGCAGCGGACTGTAAAATTCGTTTTCCATTGAAGCATTTCATCATGTACGGCTTCTGCCAGCTGTCTTTCATTTTTTACGTATATAATTTCGTCTTTTGTGGAAGAGTCTGCTGCATAAACTACATTGGTGCCAATGCTGTCTATATCAAGCATTATGAAGAGTACAAGCAGCCATATGGCTATTCTTTTGCTGATTTCTCTCATATAACCTCCCCTTTTCTTTCAAATTTAACGAATGAGTTATATACTATTTTAACACATTATATGCATTACTGCTGTATTTTTTCTTTATTTGATTGTTCTTACACGCATATCTCCCTATCACCACAAAATGCCCGTCCTTCACGGCAGTCTCCATCCTACCATTATACTGTTTTAGTGTATTCTCCATAATCTCCATTCCCAAACCATGATACTTCTCGTTCAATTTCGTTGTCTCATATCGCTTTCCGCGTTTCTTCAGCTTTGTAGTATCCACACTATTCATACAATGTATATAAACAAAATTTCCTGTTTTCTTTACTTCCAGTTCAATATAAGGTTTTTCTGCACCCGAAATTTTTGCCGCCTCCACTGCATTATTTAACATATTAAAATATAAACCTGTGATATCTTTGGCTTCCATTCCCAAATCTTGAGACGTTATATGATATTCAAAATCAATCCCATACTCTCTGGTTTTCTTTCGTATCTGTCCAATGACAATAGACAGAACCGGGGAGATTCCTACCGGGAAATCATCCACGCTGGCAAGATCGTCATAAATAGAACTAATATAAGATTTTATCTCCTCATACCTTCCCAACTGTGCCAGCCCCATAACCGCATTATACTGTGCCCTGACGTCATGACGTACCTGCATGAGATGTTCCAGAGACAATGCCTGCTGCTGCATTAATTTGAGCCTGGCCTTTAGTTCCTCATTTTCCGAATGAAGTTTATGTAATTCAAGATGTATCCTTTTAATTACTCGAATCTGATCGATTCCCAATCCTACAAATAGAATGGAGCCCAGCCAGAAACATAGCCTTAAAAGAAATTTATACTTCATTACCTCAAGTGGAAATACATATGTTCCAATAACGGGAACCATCCATAGAAGGAAGCATAATGCAGACAGTAGAATTTTTACCCCAAAAAACCGCAGGTCCTCATACTTTGTTTTCTTAACAAACAACGGTCTGGAAAAAATAATTTGGAATCTCATAACTCGGGATTTTAAGAAGCTGGCAGCTTATCAGGATTTCATTCTGTGTAAACTCCAGACGGTTATTTAGTCTCTGGCTTAATGACACTCTTCCGATTCCAAGATCCTTTGCGAAATTTTCCTGGGTTCCATACACTTCTTTAATTTTACCTAATAACTTATTGTATCCATATTTTACTTTTGTTGTTTTCACGCTCATAAAATGTTCTCCTTCCTCCTATAACTAGTGACTGCATCATCTAGCCGGCAGTCACCCTTCTGTAAAAACTAGTGTTATTGTGTCAATACTCCGTCTATACAAAGTTTAATGGGATTGAGGGGATGCCCATGAAAGGCTTTTTCTTATCTTCTAAGAGGTCGTAAACTTTGTATGTGCTTATTATAGATGATTCAGATTATGATTCAATACATTTTGTTCAAGAGGCTTTTTAAAGTGCTCATTTTCTAAGTAAAACAAGCTTTCTACATATTTTTAAACAAAATGTACGCACATTTTATTTTTTCTTGAAAAGTTTAAAAAATAGAGCAAAAATAAGAGGATTTTCTTCTGCTGTTTTCCCATTCATTTTTGCTCTATTTCTTATTTTATGGCTCATTTTGTAACTTTTCCTTGTTTAACTTGCAGAAATTTTAAAAAAGGTAATACCATGTTTTGATTCCTGCTATATGTACTTTTGTTACTTAGCGTAACGCAGGAAAAACTATTTTTATGAATGCAGACTAAATAGCATTAAAGCCATGCTGTATTCCTTTTTCCCTTACTTTTTCTTATATTTCTGGACTGCTCTTTCTGGAATTTGTTCCTGATAAAGTACAAAAAAACAAGCTGAATTTACCTGTTCTCTAACTATTTTCTCTGTCAAAAAAGAGACTGTCCTCTCGATTGTTTTTTTCACCTCCACACCCCCTTCTCCTACTATTCGGCATTCTATCTTTTTGTGATACAAAAAAGCATTTAAAAACTAAAAATAATCTTTAAATGCTTTTTTTAAAAGAGTCAAAGACTTAATATCACTCCTTAACTAAATAGAATTAAAGCCACGCTGTATTCCTTTTTCCCTTACTTTTTCTTATATTTCTGGACTGCTCTTTCTGGAATTTGTTCCTGATAAAACAAAGAAAAACAAGATGAATTTACCTGTTCTCTAACTATTTTCTCTGTCAAAAAAGAGACTGTCCTCTCGATTGTCTTTTCCACCTCCACACCCCCATTCTCCTACTATTCGGCATTCTATCTTTTGTAAATACTACTCCAGCTATCTGCCCCTGGCTTTTAACACAGCATTTACCTGTTTCATATATGTCCCTCCAATATCATAAGTATCCCCTGTTACTAGTACAATCTGATGTCTGCTTCTATGATCCACCTTTTTCAGATTCACAATCACTCCCTGATTCAGTCGGAAAAAGAATGGAAGAAGTTTTTCTTCCAAGGATGTCAACGAATCATTTACTTCAAATTTTCCCTGCTCCGACTTAATAATTACTTTCCTCTGGACTTTCTCCAGACAGATAATATCCACCACTGGAATATCATAAGGCTGTCTGTTCTCCATAATATGAAGAAACACTTCATTCTCTCTGTTTTTATTTTCTTCCGCCAGAATTACCGCTCTTTCATAGAAATTTTCAAACTTATCAATATGAACCGGCTTGCTCAAAAATCCAAATGCCATGCGATCCCATGCATCTGCCTTTTTTTCTTCATGCTTTGTAATAAATATAATGGGTATATTCGGCCTTTTTGCCTGTAGCTGATCTGCAACCGTCCATCCATTCCCATTAATCAAATCGATATCTAACACTGCAATGTCTATGGTTCCACTCTCAATCAGACGATTCAATTCCTCATTGACACTACGAAAAAGGAAAGTCTCTACATCCTTCTTCATGGCTTCACTACAAGCTTCTATCATTGCCTGATTTGTCTTTAATATAACTGCATCATCCTCACAGATTAATACCCGAAGCTTCATCCTTTCCCTCATTGTATACAGCCCCTACCTTTCTCTCTTATCCCGAATAATGCATTCAATTTCATAAGAACGTTCATGAAACTGCACTTTCACAATACCAGAATACTTATCTACTGTTCTTCTGATAATTCCAATTCCACGTCCATGGTTCTGTTTATCTACCTTTGTAGTTTCCCATTTTCCATCCTTAAACTCTGGCTTCTCCAGATAGGAATTGGTACAATTAATTTTATATCCTCCACTAATCGGACGTATTTCCAATTCAATAAACCTTCTATCCAGTGGTACTTTTTCTGCTGCTTCTATGGCATTCTTCAAAATATTGGATAACACACTTGCAATTTCATTATTCTTCATCACAAAATCTTCTACTGCAATAAAGTGTGTAAACGGTATATTTTTCTTTCTGGCATCAATCGCCAGTTGAGACAATACCTTTGATACAAAATGATTTTTTAAATGAAAAGTATCCTCTGCAATCTCCACATCTCCTACTATATTTCTTATGTACTCCCTCATTTCACTCTCTTCCTCGCAAGCGGCAAGCTCTGTCAACATTCTCGCATGAAAAGGAAGATCATGCTTTAAATCTTCCAGACTGGTACTCGATTCAATGACAGCATCTTTCTCCGCTAATTCTTCTCTGCTCTGCCGGTATATAAGCGAAAAATAACCAATGGCGAAAAGAACAATTAGTTCTGCACTAAACGCAATCATAATAATAGATTTATCTTTTTCTTGACAATTCCAAGAATAGATTATAACACTAATGATTATTACAAAAATAGATAATACAAATATTACTGGAAATAATTTTCTGTCTTTGTTAAACCAATTAATTAACTTTTTCTTCTTATTCAGGTAAATAAAAAAACATATTCCTAATAGAACTATTTTCGAAAATAATGTGCAAATATTATTAAGCATGCTAAATTGGAGTACTGTATTTATAGAAATATGAAGCACCTTACTAAATGACATAACAGCAAACACATCACACAATTCTCCAACAGTCCAAAATATTCCCAAAGTAGCTATTTTTTTCTGAACTGTCCCCTTAAATAGAAGCACTATCACTCCAAACATATAAAAAATCATAATAGCCATAAAAACTGAACCCAATTTATTATTTTTCATATATAATGTAACGTACTGCTTCACCAATGTCAGCAGATAGTATCCGAGATATACCCAAAGTCCTGGATGCTTCCATGTATCCTTCTTCCATTCCAACGTTTCCAAACATTTCAACCATATATACGGTTCTATCATATATATTATGGCTAACGTTATTGTATTGAATATTATCAATTTTAAATCATCCCTTTACAACTTATTCACCCTTATCCCAATTTCCATATTAGCACATAAAATGGGGGGTTTCAATGAAATCAAGGAATTTTAGACGGTGGAATTTATGAGAAAATTAAAAGAGTTTAAGATATTTCGGGTTAGGTTTTATATTCTAAACAAATTTGTTCTGTATTATCTTAGTTCTATATTTCTTCTGTTTCTAATTGCATATTTTTTTCTGAGCTGTTATAGCATTTTAAATATATCCATAGTATAATGGAAAATACAATGTAAAATTACTATATTAAAGGAGAAAATGATATGAAAAGTAAAAAAATAATAAGCTTTTTACTGATATCTGCGTTATTCCTAAACTGCTTATATTTAGGAGATATTACTGTAAAGGCAGAAGAAAAAGCTACTTACGTAGAAAACATATACGTTTCAGATGCCATAAGTATTGATGCAGATAAAATTACATATGATGGAACAAGCTATTCAAAAGATTCTTTTCAGAACAAAATTGAAAAAGAAAATAATATCGGCAATAGAGATAATTTTATTTTACAAAACTATTTTATAAAGAATACAGTGGATGAAGAAGATAATATTAATTTAGACAATCAGGAGAAAATTGAAAATACAAAATTTTCGGATACAGATGTTGATATTCAGAATGTGAAATTTTTAAATGCAGATATCGGAGCCTTTAAGAATATACAGATAGCAGGAGAGGATATTGCTTCTGAAAATATTATTCTGTATAGTGAATCCGGAAATATCACAATAGAAAATCATTCAAACATTAACTTTAGAGGGCTTATTTATGCACCGAACGGCACAATTACAATTCATGCAAATAATTTAAATATTGATGGAACTATTCTAGCAGAAAATATTAATCTTGATGCAAATGTAATTAATATTAATAATCAAAGTACATTATCCAATTATATTATGTCACAGCCCAAATTAGAAGACACGCAAATCGGAGATTATACCTTTGAATATGATGCATTTGGAACAACAGAAAGTGTTATTTACGGCGGAAATGCATATGTAAAATACTATTACACAGATGATTTGAGCCATAAATTAAATAAAATTCAATATATTAATGGAGATTCAGAGGAGTACTGTTACAATAAGGATGGATTACTAACAGGAATCCGTATGGGTGGTAAAGAAGAATTTGATATGGAATATAACTATGATGCGGATGGGAAGTTAGTTGAAAAAATGGATTATAAAAATCAGTTGAAGACCTGCTATATAGATGGAAAATCTCAAGTTTATAAGATAAAAAATGGGAAAGAAGTATTCCAGTATGAGAAAGAGAGCAATCTAACAGATATATTGCCAGAGGCAGCCAAACAAGATATATTAGTGAATGGAACTGATTTGACTTATACATATGAATGGAATCAAAATACAGTTAGTGAAAAATACAGATTGAAAGATAGTGGAGATATATCAGAAATTCAAAAGGACGGAAAAAGTATATTTTATACATATGATGCGAAAAGACAGTTGATCAGAGTTGATAATCAGAATACAAATATGAGTTGTGTATATTCTTATGATGATATTGGAAATATCGTAAAAAAGAGAGCTACCAATATGATAATGGAACACAGGGAAAATTGATAGATTCCAATTCTTACAATTATTCTGTAAATTTTCCAGACCGTATGACGAATTTTAACGGAAACGAAATTCAGTATGATGAAATGGGAAATCCAACAAAATACTCTGACTGGCTGATGAAATGGGAGCAGGGAAGAAAACTAACCGAATTAACGAATCTTGAAACCACGATACAATATAAATATGATGATATAAACCGTATCACCAAGATTGTTAATGGAGTAGAGACAGATTTTCAATATATAAATAATAAAATTTCCTATCAGAAGGATGAGGTGAATACCTTAGAATTCCAATTGAATAATAAGTATGAATATATCGGATTTTCCTTGAATGAAGAAAACTACATTTATGTGAAAAATTTATTAGGAGACATTATTGCAATTGAAGATTTTGCAGGACATACCATTTGTACTTATGAGTATGATTCTTGGGGTAACATAACTCAGATAAGTGGAGACCAGGAAGTTGGAGAACTAAATCCGATTCGATACCGTGAATATTACTTTGATAAAGAAACCGGATTTTATAATTTAGGAAGTCGTTATTACGATCCTGAAACAGCTAGATTCATAAATGCAGATGAACTTTATCTTTGTATCGATAATAATGAAAATATGTATAAATATTGTGAGAATAATCCGATGTATTATATTGATGATTCTGGTTATTATGCGATGCAGAATTCGCATGTTATAGATCAGGTAAAAACTACCGTATACAATTATATAAACAGTGAAAAAGATAATATTCCTACGGATGATAAATACTTGATAGCAACAGTTGCTGGTGAAGCGGTAGGAGAAAATAAGACGGCGAGAAGAGCAGTTGCCAGTGCGATTGTGAATCGAACGGTCGAACGTTTTCGAAGTAATGGAAGTTTCAAATCTACCATATCTTGGTCATCACAGTATAGCTCATATTTAAGTTCGGAATATAATAAATGTATGAAATATTTAAATAGCCGAAATGGAAAAAGTACAACGTATGAATCATTAATTGGAACATGTTTAAAGGTTGGATATCGTATTATTTCTGATATTACAAAGGGATGTAAATTTTTCTATTCACCGCAAAGTATGCCTGGTGGAAAAGCCCCTAATTGGGTAATACCAAGTGCAGAAGTAAAGATTGATAATATAGATAGAAATCATTTTCGATTCTATACAAAAGCAAAATAATTAGAATAAGGATGTGTTAGTAGTGAAAAAAATGTTAAGAATATTAGTTTTAATGGGTGCTGTATGTACATTTATATCATGTTCTCCCGAGAATAAAAAACAAATTACAGGTTCGCCAGATCCGTCAGCTATATCTACTGCAATGGAAACTGTATCAGGCCAAGGAGAAAATCCATCTACAATATGTAAGAAAAAGAATTTTAAAGAGGTAAAACTTGATTTACTGACGGGATACAAAGATTATTATAAATGTTATGTTTTTAATAAAAAGGGGGAAGGAATTTATTCAGAAATACTTGGCCCATTTGTTAATCCTCCAGAAATGACGGTAACAGATAATACAGTAGACATTCATTTTGGAGCAGGAACGGGAACTTATCTAGATAAGTTTATTGATTATAAAAATAACCGTAAATCTGATTGGATAGAGAATGTCCGTGCGATTGGAAAAGAACAGGTGGCCTATGTAAGATGGGAAGACAATTCGGATGGAATAACGGATACATTACTGATTGTAGCTAAAAAATATGAATATAATACAGAGAAAAAATATGTTTTTCCATATGTTTCAGATGAATGGGATATCGACCAGTTTGAGTTTCGTAATGATGAAACTAATTTGTATCTCCATTACATAGATAAAGATACGAAGAAAGCAGCGGAGAAAACAATAAAACTTAGTGAGTTTCAATAAATGTGACATTACATTGATAGGAGTTACAATGAAAAAATGTGAAAGAAACATCTATATATTTTTGCAATGACGATTATGTCATATATGAAAGTTCTGAAGTTTAACTGGGTCTTTCGGTGACTTATTAAAATTATTGAGTCACAAAAAAATTTCAAAAAAATAGTTGACTTAAACTTAACTTTAAGTTGTAGAATTAACAGTAACTTTTACAAATAAATTATATTTCTATGAGAAAAAAAGTCAACAGGAGGAATTAAGAATGAACAGACCTTATATTTTCTGCCATATGATGACATCTCTTGATGGAAAGATTATGGGCGATTACATGGATACACCGGAAGGAGAAGCAGCTGGAAATGCATTCTATGAGATTGCATTTGGCAAAGAACCATATTATCACCATCAGGGATGGTTGTCCGGACGCGTGACGACGGATGACAATTTTACGTTTTATGAAAAACCAGAACTGGATGAAAATGCAGCTGCTGTACCAGAAGGCGATTTCATTATCAAAGCCGATGTACCGATGTATTATGTATCTGTTGATCCTTCTGGTAAACTCGGATGGAAAAGCAATCTTCTCCATTATATAGACACAACCGCTCATGTGATTGAAATTTTGACAGAAAAGGCAACCAATTCCTATAAAGCATTTCTACGCAAACTGGAAATTCCTTATATTATTGCAGGAAGGAATGAACTGGATTATGCCCTTGCCATGGAAAAACTGTACGATTTGTTCAATATTCATACATTAATGCTTGGCGGTGGTGGTATATTAAACTGGTCATTTATACAAGCTGGAATGTGTGACGAAATCAGTATCGTTATTGCGGCTTCGGCAGATGGCTCTACGGATACCCCTGCTCTATTTTCAGCAAAAAATGGGCTAGCAGCTAACACAGCCAAAGGCTTCTCTCTCGAAAATGCACAGGTAAAAGACGGTGGAAGCGTATGGCTGCGTTATAAAGTAAAATAAACACAAGAGAAAAGGATTGTCGCTTTACCGATTTGAAAAATCGTGCGACACTCCTTCCTTTTATTTATTATATATAGGCGTTTGCAAAACGCCGCAAGCCGCATAAATACGGCACTTTTTGTTACAAAAAATGAAATAACTCCTCACTGGA
>CAKSBP010000020.1 GCA_934438135.1 uncultured Clostridium sp.
ATCCAATACCGGTACGTTATGTAAAGTGGATGGGGAATCTTTTACGTGGAGATTTAGGGTATTCTACTTTTTACAAAAAGGATGTTATCAAAATTATTGGACAGCCTTTAAAAAATACAATGTTTATAAATATTTTTGCTACTATTCTGGCACTGGGAATTACAATTCCGCTTGGAATCTGGTGTGCAGTAAAGAAATTTTCCAAATTTGATAATGCTGTACAGGTGCTGACGATTGTAGGATATAGTATTCCTGTTTATATTATTGCACTTGTCTTTATTTATATATTATCTGTTAAACTAAGGATTTTTCCGATTAGTGGAATGAATTCTCCGAATTTTCATGGAACCGGGATGGCATTTTTCGCGGATCGTATGTATTATCTGGCACTTCCTCTGATTGTTATGACAATTGCTTCTTTGGGAAGTATGACCAGATATGTGCGTGCAGCTATGATAGATGCACTTGGGGCAGATTATATCCGGACAGCAAGAGCAAAAGGATTGAAAGAAAAAGTGGTAATTTATTCCCATGCATGGAGAAATGCACTACTGTCGGTAATTACTTTGATTATTGGATGGTTTATGAGCATCTTTATGGGGTCTATTATTGTAGAAACAATTTTTCAGATTAATGGTATCGGAAAAATGTATTATCAGGGACTAATGAATCAGGACTACGATGTGGCACTTGCTATTCAGATGCTTTACTGTGTTATTACATTAATTAGTAATCTGCTTACTGATTTGAGTTATGGTATCGTAGATCCGAGAGTACGAATCAATAAATAGGAGGAAATGCGTGATGAATAAAGAAAAAAAGAAGAAAAAACACCCTTTCTTCTTTTTGAGCAGACTTTTCGGTGGAAGAAAAAATAACGAAGTAATGAATAATCTGCAGGAAGAAGCATTACAGAGTCCTATGCGGACTATTATAAGAAAATACATGGAAAATAAATTGTCCATGGCTGCATTAATAATATTTCTGGTACTATTTCTGATTGTATTAGTTGGACCTGTTTTTGATCCAATCAGTCTTAGTGAAAAGGAAGAGACACAGACGAATGTTGCTCCAGAACGGAATATGCTGGATGTTCCAAAAAAATTACAGGGAAATGTAAAAGAAATCTCAACAGGTTCTACGTTTAGTGTAGGTGTAGATAATGATGGAAAGGTTTATGTATGGGGGTATACAAAAATCAGTAAAAGGATCGACATTGCTAAAGATATGCCGTCTCAGGAAGAATTGGGAAAGGTGGTATCTGTTTCTGCCGGATACGATCATGTTATGGCACTTAACGATCAAGGAAAAATTATCTGCTGGGGAAGTGACCGTATGTCACAGGTACAGATTCCACCAACTGTTGCTAGAAAGAGAAACATTGTACAGATTGCTGCTGGTTATCAGATTTCCTATGCATTAACCGAGGATGGAGAAATTCTGGAATGGGGAAATGAGAATTTAAATGATATTAAAGTCAGTGAGGAAAAGGGAAATGGCCAAATTGCGAAAATTTCTATCTGTAATACAACGTTGATGGCGTTAACGAAAGATGGAAAAGTAGTACATATGGGAAGTCAGAATTCCGATGTGAGCAGAATTCCAGATGACCTGACTAAGACAGTAGATATTGCAACTACTTCTAATGCCTGTGCAGCACTAGGAGAAGATGGAAAAATTACTATATGGGGAAAAGCCAGTGATAGTGAAAAAGACGTTCCGAAATATGAGGGAAATGTAGTATCTATGTTTGGAGGAAGATTCCATTTTACAATGCTTACAGACCAGGGAAAAGTATATTCCTGGGGACGTAACAATTACAAACAAACGAAAGTTCCTTCCTCTGCAAAAAATATCAAAGCGATTTATGGAAATACCTATCAGAACTATGCAGTAACGGAAAAAGGAAAAGTGATAACATGGGGACTGAAAGGCTATTTGATGGGAACCGATGATTTAGGACGTGATGTATTTGGCCGACTGTTAAACGGGGGACGTATGACTATGACCATTGGTGCAGTATCCGTTATTATTTCTACTATTATTGGTATTATTATTGGCGGTATTTCCGGATTTTTTGGAGGATGGGTTGATATTATTCTTCAGCGTATAACGGAGATTGTTGCGTCACTGCCATTTTTACCGATGGCTATGATTATGAATGCAATTATCGGTAACAGTATGTCAGAAACAGCAAGAGTATTTGTCATAATGGTGATCCTTGGAGTTTTAAGCTGGCCATCTCTTGCTCGTCTGGTACGTGCGGAGGTTCTGGCAGAACGTGAGAAAGAATTTGTAACGGCTGCAAATGCAATGGGAGTAAAACGAAGTGCGATTGTATTCCGGCATATTATTCCGAATGTTATTTCGGTTATTATTGTATCAGCAACTCTTGATTTTGCAAGCTGTATGCTGACAGAGTCTACATTATCGTTCCTTGGTTTTGGTGTAAAACTGCCACGTCCTACCTGGGGCAATATGTTGAATGGATGTGTAAACTCAGTAGTTATCCAGAATTACTGGTGGAGATGGGTACTGCCTGCAATTATGCTGAGTATCTGTGTAATCTGTATCAATATGGTTGGTGATGGTCTGCGTGATGCGATTGACCCGAAATCAAATGAACGCTAGAAGGAGGAAGATACAATGGCGTTATTAGAGATAAATGACCTGCATACCTTTTTTAAAACGAAGAAAGGTATTGTCAAGGCCGTAAATGGCGTCTCTTATTCTGTAGAACCAGGTAGAACTCTTGGTGTAGTTGGAGAAAGCGGCAGTGGTAAAAGTGTATCTGCTATGAGTATTCTGAAACTTTTGGATGGAAATGGATATATTGATAGTGGTGAAATTGTTTTTAATGGAAAGAACCTTGCAGATGTGTCTGTCAAAGACATGTGTAAAATCCGTGGAAATGAGATATCCGTTATTTTCCAGGAACCTATGACAAGCCTGAATCCAATTTTTACAATTGAACGTCAGCTAAGTGAACCTTTTCTTATTCACCAAGGAATGAATAAGAAGGAAGCTGCAGTAAAAGTAATTGAAATGCTGAGGGATGTGCGTATTCCGAATCCAGAAGCAGTATCCAAACAATATCCGCATCAGTTGTCCGGTGGTATGAGGCAGCGTGTTATGATTGCTATGGCACTTGCCTGTCAGCCGAAATTATTGATTGCCGATGAACCTACTACAGCGTTAGACGTTACTATTCAGGCGCAGATATTGAAATTAATGAATACATTGAAGCAGGAAAAAGGAACATCTATCTTATTTATAACACATGACCTTGGAGTAATTAATGAGATGGCAGATGATGTTGCAGTTATGTATTGTGGACAGGTTGTAGAGATGGCAGCAGTGCGCTCCATTTTTGGAGAAAATCCATATATGCATCCATACACAGAGGGACTTTTGTATTCCATTCCACGTCTGGATACACCTTCAGGGGTTCGGCTGGAAGCTATTCCAGGTTCTGTTCCACATCCTCTTAATCTACCGAAAGGATGTAAGTTTGCACCACGGTGTAAATATGCTACGGATAAATGCCGTCAGGAAGAGCCGAAGTTATTAGAAGTGGAAAATGGACATAAAGTGCGCTGTTTTTATCCTAAGAAAGGGGAAAGAAGTGAATGAGTGAAGATAAAAAAGTACTGCTGAGGATTTCTAATCTGAAACAGTATTTCCCAATTGGAAAGAAGCAGTTAGGAAAACCTCAGGAGTATGTAAAGGCAAATGATGGAATAACACTTAATATTTATGAGGGTGAGACATTTGGACTGGTAGGAGAGTCTGGATGTGGGAAGTCTACGTTTGGACGTACTCTGCTCCAGCTTTATAAGCAGACAGGTGGGCGTACGGTATACTATGGCCGTACGGTAGAAGACTTTGACCTGAATTATGTAGAAAGAATATTTAAAAAACTTCCAGAAGAGAAGAAAAAATGTGAGGAACTTCGACAGAAGTTATATAAAATGCGGGAGGAATATCAAAAAATGCCTAATGATATTTCCAAACGGATAAAAGGGCAGGAACTTGCTGAGCTGGAAAGTGAATTCGAAAATAAGCTGCTCAATATTACAGCATTAATAGGAGGCATTTATTCTGCTGATGACCTGTCAGAAGTGGCAAAACATTATCTAAGTGAGTATGAGGCGAAAAAAGAGATTCGTAAAATACAATCACAAATTGAAGAGATTGGAAAAACACAGAAATCGAAAGCTAAGATTCCTGCATTAGAGAAGCGTATTAAAGAACTTGATAACAAGGTAAAAGAAGAACTGAAAGAGATTGATAAGTTCCGCAAGGCAAATTGTAAGAATAAGGACTTTGAACAATATGAGAGTCAGAAAGATGATGGAATCAATCTTGCAGAAGTTACAGATGCAGAAATGAGATATCTGAGGAGAGATTTACAGCTGATATTCCAAGATCCGTATTCCTCTTTAAATCCTCGTATGACATTAGGGCAGATTATCGGAGAAGGACTGCATGCACATGGAATCTTTAAAAAGAATGACCCTAAGATGCAGGATTATATCATGGAAGTAATGGAAAAGTGTGGATTAGCACCATATTTCATACATAGATATCCACATCAGTTTTCTGGTGGGCAAAGACAGCGTATTGGAATTGCCAGATCACTGGCGGTTAATCCTAAGTTTGTTGTGTGTGATGAAGCGGTTTCAGCCTTGGATGTGTCGATACAGTCTCAGATTATTAATCTTCTTTTGGATTTAAAAGAAGAGAACAATCTGACGTATTTGTTCATCTCTCACGATTTGAGTGTAATCAAGTATATTAGTGACAGAATCGGAGTAATGTATCTGGGTAATCTGGTGGAACTTTCTACTACGGATAAATTGTTCGCACATCCGTATCATCCATATACAGAGGCACTGCTATCAGCGATTCCAACGACGGATGTAGATAGAAAGAAGGAAGCTTTGATTCTGGAGGGAGATATTCCGAGTCCTATCAATCCTCCAAAGGGATGTAAATTTCACACTAGATGTAGATATTGTACAGAAGAATGTGAACAGGTAGTACCTGAATTTGAAGAGGTGGAAGCCGGTCATTTTGTAGCCTGTCATCATAAACTAGGTGGACGAAAATAGCAGGAGGAAATATGTTTTTACAGGGTAAAATTGATAGAGCGTTAAAGAAGCTTCATGGGGAAAGTGAAGAACATAAAATCAAAAAGCATTCTGTAAGAGAAGAACCATTGGACTTGGAAAAAAATGATTTTCTTGCTATGTTGATTGCAGCATTTTTGACGATTATTCCTGTAGCAGTAGTTGTTTTAGTAGGAATATGTGTGTTAGGATATTTTTTCTTAATGCATTGAGATAGCAACGCATAAAAATGAATGGAGGGGTTATATGAAGCTTGTGATTCAGGATTTAGATGAAGAACAGCTTTCTTGGGGAAAGGATACTGTAGTGATTTCAAAGCAAGAACCAATTCATAACTGTATTGGATGTTTTGGCTGCTGGGTAAAGTCACCTGGTCAGTGTGTAATCCAGGATGGTTATCAGAATATAGGAGAATATTTTTCAAAAACAGAACATCTTACAATTGTCAGTAAATGTACCTATGGAGGATACAGCCCATTTGTAAAAAATGTATTGGATCGTGCTATTTCCTATATACATCCTTTCTTTACCATTCGTGCAGGAAAAATGCATCATCAGCATCGTTATTCCAATCATATTCCAGTGACGGTTTATTTTTATGGAGAAGATATTACAGCACATGAAAAAGAGACTGCAAAAAGGCTTGTTCTGGCAAATAAAATTAATCTGGATGAGGCGGCTGCAAAGGTTTATTTTGTAAAAGATGTAGAAGAACTAAAGGGGGTGTTAGGATGAAAGCAGCACTGATTAATGGAAGTCCAAAGCAGAAAGATTCCACTTCAGAATGTATTTTAAATGATTTAAAGTTCTACTTTTCACAAGGATTGGAAATGAAAAACTTCATATTTAATCGAATGGAAGTTTCGGAGGAAGACATAGAAGAACTGCTTACCTGTGATATCCTGATTTTTGCATTTCCTCTCTATGTAGATGGAGTCCCAGCACATTTGTTATCCTGCCTGTGTCAGCTGGAAGAGGTGATGAAACAGAAAGTGCAGAAAGAAATCTTTGTTTATGCGTTATGTAACTGTGGATTTTATGAAGGTGAACAATGTCAGCTGGCTTTGCATATGATACGGAACTGGAGTACAAAAGCTGGACTGCACTTTGGACAGGGACTGGGAATTGGATGTGGAGGCGCATATGTTAGCATAGAATCTGTGAAACCAGGAACTGGTCCGAAAAAAGAAATTGGTGCTGCTATGGAAGTACTGGCATATCATGCAGAAAATCTGCAGTGTAGTAAGAACCAGTATGTGCAGATGACTTTTCCACGGTTCGTGTATAAGATGTTTGGAGAAATCAGCTGGATTTATCAGGTTAAGAAAAACGGTCTGAAGATAAAAGATTTGTGGAGAAGGATGTAAAATAAAAGATACCACTGAAAGTGTATAATGGATTTTCCAAAGAATTGGGGAGTAAAAAGATGGCTTTTGATATTTTTCAAAGCCATCTTTTTAAATTTATAATATGTTTTCTGGCTAGTATAGTACAATTCAGCAGGGGGAAAGTGATTTCTGGCAAATAATTAGTTGACAGAATAGAGTGTATGATATATACTAACTGTATTAATAAAGATAGTACACTTAATACAGAGAAAGGAGAGGCTATGATTTTATTAGATTATAAGGATTCACGTCCTTTATATGAACAGATAAGTGATAAGCTGGCTGCACTGATTTTATGTGGTGCATTTGATCCGGACAGCAAGCTTCCTTCCGTGAGAAATCTGGCGGTAGAGCTTTCAATTAATCCGAATACGATTCAAAAGGCATATGCCGATTTGGAGCGGAAAGGCTATGTTTATACCGTAAAGGGCAAAGGAAATTTTGTCGGTTCTGTTGTGAAACTAAAAGAAGTTAAGAGACAGGAAATTTTAGATGAAATCTATGAATTGGTGAAGCAGGGAAAAGAACTTGGCATGTCCAGTGATGATTTTGTAACGGAGATTAAAAAATGGTATCAGGAGGAGAACAATGATTGATGTAGTAAAAGTCAGCAAGAAATTTGAATCAGTTGATGCACTGAATGACGTTTCCCTGACCATCGCAGACGGCTCTGTGTTTGGCCTTCTCGGAACAAATGGTGCAGGAAAAAGTACGCTGCTTCGTCTTATGAGTGGAATTTTAAAAGCAGACGCGGGTTCTATTACTATAGATGGAGAAGCAGTTTATGAAAACAGCAAGGCGAAAGAGATGTTTTGTTTTCTATCTGATGACCAGTACTTTTTCCCAGATACATCGGTGACATCTATTGCAGATTATTATGAAATGATATATCCTAAGTTTGACAGAAAGCGTTATATGGGATTTTTAGACACTCTGCATTTTGATAGAAAAAGAAAAATCCGCAACCTGTCCAAAGGAATGAAAAAGCAGGTATCTATTCTTTTGGGTATCTGTACCAATACAAAATATTTGTTCTGCGATGAAACCTTTGATGGTCTGGATCCAGTTATCCGCCAGGCAATCAAGAGTGTATTTGCAAAAGAGGTATCTGAACGGGACTTTACACCTGTTATTGCGTCCCATAATCTGAGAGAATTAGAGGATATCTGTGATAGCGTGGGACTTCTACATAAAGGAGGAGTGCTGCTGTCTAAGGACATTATGGATATGAAAGTTGACACCCACAAAGTTCAGTTCGTAGTGCCAGAAACGAAGACAGCAGCAGACGTTCTTCATGATATGGAAGTTCTGACAACGAAGCAGCAGGGAAAATTAGTTACGGCAACTGTGCGAAGTTCAGAACAGGCACTGCTGAAACGTATGGAAGAAGAAAGAACGGTATTTTATGAAATCCTTCCACTGAATCTGGAGGAAATCTTTATTAGTGAAACGGAGGTAGCAGGATATGACATCAGGAACCTTATTTAAGAAGTTGTTTAAGTTTGAATGGAAGAGGAATGTGTGGCTTTACGTTGCCAGCTTGTTTGTTATGTTTCTGGCATTTCCATACTACCTGTTAAACTGTTTTATGAATCTTGGAAAACAATACGGATGGAATTATGTTTCCTTAAACCAAAGTCAGATTGCAGAGCGGAATAATATGCTGATGACATTTGTTTATGACAGTGCTGCCAAAGAAATAATTCTATTTAGCATTGCAGCAGCCAGCGCCCTTGTTTTATTTTCCTATCTGCATTCCAAAAGCAAATCCGACTTTTATTTCAGCCAGCCGTATAAGCGAAGCCATTTGTTTTTTACAGGAATTTTAAATGGAGTCGGTGTAATAGTGGTGCCTTATATGATTAATCTGGTAATTGCCATGATTGTTGCAGCATGTTATAACTCCGCATCCGGAATGCTTTTCAAAATGCTTATTCTGGAGGCTATTCCATTACTTTTATCTGCAATGCTAGTGTTTTTATTGGTACTCATTGCTATGATACTAACAGGTTCGATTGTATTTGGTATTCTTGGAAGTGGAATTGTATGCTTCTATTTTCCTTGTATTTCTGGCATCTTTCAGATGTATCTGTCTGGAAAAGAAATTGAAAATGGATATGGTAGTGTTGTGAAGGGACTGCTTCATCTTTCACCGTTAACTAGTTATTATGCTTTGGCTAAGGATAGTCATTTTTATAATATAAATCGTGATTTCCTTCATGTCGTAGGAAATAAGCCATCTGTGATTTTAGTATTCCTGGTTCTGAATGTGATTTTCGCAGTACTTGCATATGTTTTATATCAGAAGAGAAAAGCAGAATACATTGGAAATGCAGTTACCTTTCCGATAGCAAGAGTTATTATAAAAGTTCTTCTGGTGATTCCATTTTCTCTAGGATGTGCCAAATTGATTGCTTATCGTTACGATGCAGCATCTAAAGGAATGGAAATCGCTGCACTTGTTATTGGATGTCTGATTGGATGTCTCTTGATGGAAACATTCCTTCATGGAAGCTGGAGAGAGTTTTTCAAGAGTTGGAAAAAGCAGCTTGTGTATCTGGTATTAAGCATTGCATGTTATGGAGCAATGCTTGCTTTTGTCAGCAGATGCCCAGATTGGAATCCAGATTATGGTCTGTCAGACGAACTTCAGAATGAACTGGATCAAGAGATAAAAAGTGGTTCTTATGTATTTAATAATTATAAGGAATACGGAGGCAGAGAAAACTGGGATGCTTTTAAGACCAATGTGAAAGCGGGGAAAGATGATTCTTTGTCTATCGTACAATATGAAGGAAGCAGTCTAAATTGTTATTATATTGATTTTGTTGGGGGAGTTTATCACCTGTCATCCAATCAGTACTATGCTGATGGAACAGATATCTATAAATATTTTGAACTGGTTGACAATGGAACGGATGCAGTTCTTGTTCTATCCAATCAAAAACTTACCTATGAGCAGTTAACAGAGGAAACAAAAGATAAAGAGACGCAGAAAGAAGTAGAAAATTCCCAGACGATTGTGTGGTTTTCTTTGGATTAAGTATGCAGTTTTGTCGACAAAGTACTTGTAAGTTGGCGGATTCAGTGGTAAAATGAAACAGATTAGTTATGCCTTGCCGCGACTCGACAGATTTGCCAGGCGGCGGGCTTTTAGGAATCTATTTGAAAAGAGGAGAATGATTATGTCAGGACATTCAAAGTTCGCCAATATTAAACATAAGAAAGAAAAAAATGATGCCGCAAAGGGAAAGGTTTTCACTATTATTGGACGTGAACTTGCAGTTGCAGTAAAAGAAGGAGGAGCGGATCCAGAAAATAACAGCCGTCTTCGTGATGTTATTGCAAAAGCTAAGGCAAACAATATGCCAAATGATACAATTGAGCGTGGTATTAAGAGAGCAGCCGGAGATCTTAATTCTGTTACTTATGAAACGGTTACTTATGAGGGATATGGACCAAATGGTATCGCAGTCATCGTTATCGGCTTAACCGACAACAAGAACAGAACTGCATCCAATGTACGTAACGCTTTCACAAAAGGAAATGGAAGCATTGGTACACAAGGCTGTGTATCCTTTATGTTCGATAAGAAAGGTCAGATTATCATCGACAAGGAAGAATGCAAAATGGATGCAGACGACCTGATGATGATGGCATTAGATGCCGGAGCAGAAGACTTCAACGAAGAAGATGACAGCTTCGAAATCTTAACAGACCCAGATTCTTTCAGCCAGGTTCGTGAAGCACTGGAAAAAGAAGGCATCCAGATGGCACAGGCAGAGGTTACTATGATTCCTCAGACCTATGCAACATTAACAGACGAAAATGATATCAAATACTTTAGAAAGACACTTGATCTTCTTGATGAAGATGATGATGTACAGGAAGTATATCATAACTGGGATGAGCCAGATGAGGATGAATAATTCTAGAGTTTTCTAGGTTTTCAGCAGTTTAGTAGTCTGAAATTGAATAGAAAAACGTGTTAGTTATGATATATATTCTGAAAGTGGTTGAGAAAAATATCGACATCTAATCAGCATGTATAACACAATTCAGATAAGAAAGAGGAGTGTTATTGTATGTTATTAGAAGATGTATTGAAAGAATTTATATTTGACTGTCAATTAAGGAAATTAAGCGAGCGAACTATTAAGAGTTATAAGAATAATAGTTTAGCTTGCTTTTCCTATTTTGAGAAAGAGTTTGGTTTAGTTGAGTTAGAGGAGTTATCTTATAAGCATATACAGCAGTATATGTATTATCTATCTGAGAAAGGTCTAAAGGAATCTTATGGATAGGTTACAATTAACTGGACAGTTTTTTTAAGGTGATGTAAACTAATATTACTATTCTAAAGGAGAACAAATATCATGACCTCAAACATTACTAAAAGACCAAGACGTACCTATACCGACGAATTCAAAAATCAATTAGTCCAGCTTTATCTCAATGGCAAACGTAAATGTGATATTATCCGTGAATATGACATTTCAGGCTCCTTACTTGACAAATGGATTAAGCAATCAACTACTACCGGTTCCTTTAAAGAGAAAGACAACCGTTCTGCCATGGAGCAGGAACTGATAGAACTTCGTAAGAGAAACAAGCAGCTTGAAATGGAGAATGATATTTTAAAGCAAGCGGCGCTGATATTCGGACGAAAGTAAATGTAATAAAAAATAATGTTCACAAATACTCAATATCAGCAATGTATAAAGTCCTACAAATCCTAGAAGTACCTACTATTACGAAGCAAAAGAGAAACCAGATGAAAGCTTGCTTGTCGGTGAAATAAAGCGTATATTTAAGGAAAGTCGTAATAATTATGGTACTCGTAAAATCAAAAAAGAGCTTGCCAAACTGAAACAGCAGGTTTCAAGAAGACGTATTGGGCGCATTATGAAACAGGAAGGCTTAGTGTCAAACTATACAGTTGCCCAGTACAAGCCTCATGTGGATAAATGCAATGAATCAAAGGTTGCAAATATCGTAAATCACCAATTCAGTAACCAAACCGAATACAACGTAGTAGTAAGTGATTTAACATATGTAAGAATCGGAGTGGCTTGGAATTATATATGTATTCTTGTTGACCTCTTTAATCGTGAAATCATTGGCTATAGTGCTGGAAGAAATAAGGATGCTCACCTTGTTACCCAGGCGTTCGCAAAGGTAAAAACAAACCTTAACCAAGTAAAAATATTTCATACAGATCGAGGCAACGAATTCAAAAATAAACGGATTGATGAAACTCTAGATACGTTCGGAATTCAACGTTCCTTAAGCATGAAAGGCTGTTCTTATGACAATGCTGTAGCTGAAGCTACCTATAAGATAATAAAAACGGAGTTTGTCAAGGGACGAACATTTTCCTCTCTGGAGGAACTCCATCTTGAATTAGCTGATTATGTAAACTGGTTCAATAATCACAGAATCCATTCTGCACTTGGCTACCAGACACCAACCGAGTACAGAAGAAATCACCTTAAAAAAGTGTCTAACAAAGTGTTGACAATCCATTTGTTAGAGATTCTAAAGTGTACAGTCAAGGTGCGGAATATGTAGGAGAAAATTATGCGTGGAAAGCATCTGGATGGTTTTGGATGAATAAAAAAATTAATACTCTAATTGATAATGGTGCAGATGTAGAGGCTGTTACTAAAGTGGTCAATGGAGGACTTGCAAAATTAGAAGCGCGTAAGGCAGCATATAATAAAATTAAGAAACTATTATAGGAGCAGATATGAAAAAATATTATAAAGTCATGGCATTTCTAATTTTAAGTTTTAGTTTGATAGGATGTAGCAATAGCAAAAATATTTTGCCGACTGCATCAGCAATGAAAGATTTACCATCAAAGACAGAGGATTCTTATGATGGAGAGTTAGAGAATGTGGAGCAGGATATGTTTGAGCATGTTGAATCCAGTGATGACAATATACTTAATCTGAAAGAAGAAGCACTGGAATTTTTTCAATCATCAGATAGAAAGTATACAATAGAAGATAAGAAATACAAACAAGGCAAACATAAAGGAAAATTTAATGTTAGATATCCTGTTCTTAAGGATACCAGGAAAGATATGACGGTAGTGAATAGTGTTATATTGGCAAGGGTAGTGGATGAACTATATTACGAGGATGAGGAAACAGTAATCGATATTGATTTGGATTATGAAATAAAAAATGCAAATGATAATTTTATTTCCATTCTTTTTACTGGATTTTACAATGCACATGGTGCGGCTCATCCTAATAATATATCTTTTACTATAAACTTTGATTTGAAAAAGAATAAACCACTTAGTTTATATGATGTGGTAGTTTTAGAAGATAATATGTTAGAAAAGGCGCACGGCGCAATGGAAACGCAGCTTGAAGAAGAAGGTGTAGAAGCATTTGAGAAGCTTCCTGTTGATGAATTGGATAAACAACTTTATGATAAAAATGAAGGGTTTTATATAGAAAATAAAAAAATCTATATACGTTTTTCAATAACAGCGGGGTCAGGATATCATGAGTATATTAGCTTTGATATAGAAAAATAGTAGAGAGAAATCTTTCAATAAATGATAGGGGGACACATGAAAAAGAAACGAAATTTGAAGTTTCAAAATATTGCTGGGATTTATTCCAGGTGAAAAAGACAGAAGAACCATCTATTGATAAAGGAAAACAAGGAAAGTATGATGTTCTAAATAGTATCATATGGAATACATAACGGATGATTTTATTTCTATATTCTTTTCAGGTAACATTGATTATCTTGAAGGAAATCACGGCTATCCTGTATCCTATGCGGTTAATTTCGATTTGAAACATAATGTACCGATTAGTATGGATGAGGTTATTGATACTCAGAAAGTAAGCGGAAAATTACAAGATGCTTTACTGGAAAAAATACATAATGCAATGAAAGAACAGCTTGATAAGAGTATCGCAGATTCATTTGATAGAACGCCGTTATTCAGACGCAATGATTCAACCGTCCGATCCTGCTCAATTTCCTTTTGGAGCATTTCCTCATAAAACAGTGCTTCCTGTTTTGCTGTCTTTTTGATTGCTTTTCTGCGGTTTGCACATGCTTTGATGTGCGTTGCATCTACAAATGCAACTGAATCATCTACGAAGTCCCAGCGGTAACATTCCTCCAGTATTTTTGCAAAAATCTGTTCAAACAGATTCGTATCTTTAAAACGGCGTGTATAGTTTTTACCAAACGTGCTGAAATGCGGCACAGGATCCGACATTTCCAGTCCAAGAAACCAACGGTATGCTACATTTACCTCAATTTCCTTTATCGTCTGACGCATGCTTCGGATTTCGAACAGATACTGAATCAGGGGAATTTTTATCAGCATGACAGGATCTTTCCATAATAAACATTTGTATTTAGTCTCTTTTTTCTTTTACATGTTTGGTAAGCAAAACAAAACACCGCCTTTTTAATAATACTCTAATTATACCATAGAAAAAGTGATGTTCATACCGGTTTATACATAAACTGACAAAGTCACATGATTTTCATGCGACTTTGTCGACAGTCTGTGAGACAGATGACAATCTGTCTTTTTGTGATACACAAAAAAGCACTTAAAAACTAGAAATAGTTTCTAAATGCTTTTTTGAAAGAGCCACACGCCCAATGTCATTCCTTAACTTAATGACATTGTCGGGAAAACGGTATTTTTTTTAACGTGACACTGGCTATGAAGCGTTTTCGAATCATACTGGTCTGTCACCAAGTTTCATGGTATACTAAAAGAAATGGCGGTGATTTTAGATGGCAAGACCCAAAAAATACAATATTTCATTAACAGATGACGAACTCAAAGAGCTGAAATCTATTATGCGTAAAAAGCAAACTCCAAAAACTGTTCGGAACAGATGTCAGATTATCATTGATTTAGATGATGCACATGGTAAAGTTCTTACTCATGAACAGTCGGCCAAGACAAACTGTGTTTGTATGGATACAATTACCAATACGGTAAAACTCTATTCCGAGAAAGGCATCCAGGGTATCATTACCTTGAACCGTAATGTTAATTCTGATAATGCACGTAGAAAATTTGATGGGCGTGCCAAGGCTCGTATTATCGAGATTGCATGTAGTCCTGCACCGGTGGAACATTCCCGCTGGACACTTCGTTTGCTGGAAGAACAGGCAAAAATTGTGCTTGATGTTCCAGTCAGCAAAGATACAATTGGCAGGGCTTTAAAAAAAATAAACTTCGACCTCACATGAATGACTACTGGTGTATTCCTTCAAAAGAAGATGCTGATTTTGTAGCTTGTATGGAAGATGTTGTTGATGTCCATGAACATCGCAATGCAATTGACTGGGCAATGGAAATCAAATATCTATCGGATGAAATGTATCCAGATGCAAAGAAAATCATACTGGTGATGGATAACCTTAACACCCATAAAGCAGCTTCACTTTATAAGGCATTTCCTCCAGCAGAAGCAAGGAGAATCATAAAACGACTCGAAATCCACTATACTCCAAAGCATGGGAGTTGGCTTGATATGGCAGAAATTGAACTTAATCTATATCCAGTGCTTACATCTGCTACTTCGTAATTGAAGTAGCAGATGGGCTAAATATCAATGATACAGTACACTAGTTAAGGTATCTGTTAATAGGCTTTAGGAATAGCAGTATTCTAAACCCCTTATAAACAGGGCAACACAGTAATCAACCACTCAAATAGATGATGTAGAGGAAGTATATCATAACTGGGATGAGCCAGATGACGATGAAGAGTAAGGATTAGTATTAATACTAGAATCCACTTTTATAGCAGATGCAGCCATCTGTTTAAAAGGTGGCTTTTTTGCTTATGATTATTCGCCAAGTCACTTACAGGATAGACGCAAAGCTGTGGAATAAATCTCGCCCAAATTCTCAAAATCTATCCTTTCCATCTCTTTCTATCTATGTTATGATAATAGCGAATCGAGGTATAACATGAAAGACATACGAAAATTAAATCGAAAAAAAGCTGCCTTAGATGAAATACAGGAATTTATAGGTATTGTAGATTATCTTGAGTTTGCAGAATATGTGAAGGAACAAGAGGATGCGGGTATTTTAAAGCCAGTGAAAAGCAGCAGGCTGAATGGAAAGAAGCCTGCTCTTTATCAGTCGTATCATATTATAACGACACCTCCGGATTATAAACTTTATCAGGAGGAACTGCTTTATCAGCTGGATTTTAGTTTGAATCCAGAATATTATTTAAAAAATATGGAAAAATATAAAGAGGATAGATCATATGTTCTTTTGTTAAGCAGATATTTGAAGAAAATGCGGGAGAGCCTTAACGTACCGGCATCATTAAATGAGCGGAGTTTTGAGATTTTCCACCGTGAGAAGTTTTTGCAGAAAGAAGGCGGAATGCGGATTCTTAAGAATCTTTCTTTTGGGTTGGAAGAATTGAATATATATCAGACAAGCGAGCCGTTGGCGTATTATTCTCATTTTAAGAGTGTGCCTCAGACTGTTCTGATTATTGAAAATAAGGATACATTTTACAGTATGAGACGGCATCTTTTAGCTGGTGGAGATACGATTTTTGGAGAAGAAATAGGAACGGTTATTTATGGTGGTGGAAAAGCCATTTACAAAGCGTTTTCTGATTTTAAGATTTGTGTAGAGGATTATCTGTCAGAGAAGAAAAATAAAATGCTGTATTTTGGTGATTTGGATTATGAAGGGATTATTATTTACGAAGGGCTTTATGAACAGATGAAAGGTGTATTTGAGATAGATGTGTTTTGTGATGCCTATGAAGCTATGATTCAGAAAGCATCCAAGGATGGAGTTGTAAGCCTGAAAGAACTGCCAGATACAAAAGAAGGTCAGAACCGCAGCATTGGTACGAAGTTTATGAATTCCTTTTCGGAGAAAACGCAAGGAGATATCCGACGAATTTTAGAAGAGGGGAAATACATTCCCCAGGAAATCCTGCAAATGAAAGATTTTTAATAAGGAGCAGATATGGAACTGAATTTTTTAAAAAACTTTACAAAACGAATGAAGAACGTGGGGGCATATGCACTGCTCTTTCGGAATATTTTACCAAAGCAGACATGGAAACAATATGGCCTAACTACATTTACAGAGCAGACTAACGTTGTGTTTTCTGTATTGCTTTTTATTATGGAGCAATCGTTGAAGGATGAAGTCTGCACAGTTCAGGATATTGGAAATTTTCTAGATACGATTAATGTAGAACAGTTAAAGAAGAATTGGTCTTATGATTCCTGCAAGGAGCTGGCGGATTTTATTGTAAATGATATTTTATGTGAACAAGGCAGAGCTATGTATTTTGAAGGTTTTGATTATGAAGATAAAACCACTCAAAACATACATATCAGTTTTATTGCCAATAAAATCGTTTATGTTGATGGAGATGTCAGGAGAACGTCGTATTATTTGACGGACGATGGGTATAATCTGATGCTTTCTACACTAGAGATAGAAAGTAATCTAAAGCTTACGATTCATGAGATGATTTTTCACCTGCATCTAGAGAAAGCCAGTTATGATAAAGCAGTGGATGATATTAAAAATATCTTTAATCTTCTGCGGATTCAGTTAAAGCGGATGGAAGAGGCAATGCGGAAAATAAGGCAGAATGCATTGCAGTTTTCTGTAGAAGATTATAAGGATATTCTGGAAGGAAATCTGGCGACGATTGATGAAACAAAGAAAAAATTTGTGGAATATCGGGTACATGTAGTGCATCTGGTGGCAGAACTCGAAGAGAAAAATATTCATGTGGAAAAATTGAATAAAGACGATTGGAACAATTTAAAAAACCTGAAAATTATTGAGGAATACTTAAACCGTGCATTGGATGAGTACCAGAAAATTCTATCTTCCCATTTTGATTTGAAGGCATTGTATACGAAGGAACTAGAGTCTTTATCTCAGATGTCCTTGATCAAGAGGTTTTCTCTTCGAAATGATTTCTATGAGAAAGTACTTAAAGATGCAGGGAGCCTTGAAAATATGGATGTTTTCTTTCGGCCTTTGTTCCATCCACAGATAGAGAAAACGTACTATATTGGAAAAGCGTTTGAGTATCAGAAAAGGATCACTATGAAGGAGGAAGAAGATACAGAGGAGCTGGATGACTTTGACAGCGAGGAGTGGTTGAGGGAGCAGGCTGAAAAACTAGAAGAAAAAATGATGCTTTATAAGCGGAGCCTGGCTGTATTGCTTAGGCATGCAGTTTCTGCTGGAAGGATACGGCTTTCTGAAATTCAGGAGTCATTAGCAGAGGAAGAGCGGAAGCAGTTAATCCCTAACGTCGAAATTTTCCGGGAAATCATGATCGAGTTATTAAAAAATGGAACGTTTGATATCGAAGCATTGCAAAAGGAGCGGGAAGAACATTTTGAAGATCAGGTGAAGGAATTTCAAATTAATTTCAGTTTATTGGAACTTTTAGAAGAGTATGAAAAACTAAGGAATCTGAAGCGGCTGACTGTATTCCGGGCAGAAGAAAAAAATGTGGTATTGTTTGAAAATGTAATGAGTGAAAGTGGCAGAAAGAAAAAAATCCGGTGCTCGGATATTGTATTTCTGGCAGAATAGGAGGCAGTTATGGCATATGAAATGGATGAAATCAAGAAGAGCCAGGAAATTTTTTATTATCTGTTAAAGCACAGGGAACTGGCAGAGCAGGATGCAAAGGAACTATATCAGGCATATCTGGAGCAGGAAACGGTAATGAATCTGGTAAAACAGCAGGGAGAATTGGCGGACAGTGCTATCGAGAGGTATGGAAATGTAATTTACCTGATACCAAATGAAAAAAATGATTTTCTTGGGTATTCGAAAGTAAACCTGAAGGCGGATTTATGTAAATCCGGGGCAACCGATAAGGATTACTACCTGTCACAATTTGTTATCCTGACACTTCTGGTTGAGTTTTATGATGGACAAGGAAGTACCAGTAAAGCAAGAGATTTTATGAAAGTAGGAGAATTGATTAACTGTGTGGCAGAGAGACTGCGAGAAGGCATGGAAAATAAAAAGGATGAAGAAGAAAACTCTGGTATTGCATTTTCTAATATGTCAGAGGCATTTGAGGCACTGAAAAGTGTAGAGGGAACAAAGGGTGCAAAAGCGAAAACAACGAAGCAGGGTTTTTTTTATACGATTCTGATATTTTTGCAGAAACAAGGACTTATTGAGTATATTGAAGCAGATGAAATGATAAAGACAACGTTTAAATTGGATCATTTCATGGATTGGAACCTGTTAAATAAAAATAATTTCCATCGTGTGATGAAAGTGCTGGAGGTGAAGGGCTATGAGTAAAATGAATTGTCTGCGTATCGTCAATTTAAATTATAATAACAATGCAATGAAAATGGAGGATGAAATTTTTGAACTGGATGGAGAAAGTACGCTCCTTTCCCTGCAAAATGGTGGTGGAAAATCGGTATTGGTTCAGATGGTGACAGCCCCATTTGTAAGAAAACGATACCGGGACACAAAAGATCGTCCATTTGCAAGTTATTTTACGACAAACCGGCCGACGCATATTCTAGTGGAATGGGTATTAGATAGCGGTGCAGGCTATGTACTGACGGGACTTATGGTTCGGAAAAAACAGGATTTTTCTGAAGAGGATGAGAAGGAAGAATTGGAAATCACGTCTATCATTTATGAATATAAGGAATCAAATGCCTATGATATACGGCATATTCCGATTGTAGAACAGGATGGAAAAAAGAAAAAGCTATTAGGATATCAGGCAGTTTTAAAATTGTATGAACAAATGAAACAGGAGAAAAGCATCACATTTCAGAAATATGACATGAATCAGTCGGCACAGCAAAGGCAGTATTTTACACGTCTGAAACAATATCAGATTAACCATGGAGAATGGGAGTCGATTATCAAGAAAGTAAATCTGAAGGAATCTGGACTATCCGAACTTTTTAAAGATGCGAAAGATGAATCTGGATTAATAGATAAATGGTTTTTGTCGGCAGTAGAAAGCAAGCTGAATAAAGAAGAAAACAGAATGAAGCAGTTCTCATCTATTTTGTATAAATATTTTACACAATACAAACAGAATGAAGCCAAAATGGAACGAAAGGATACTATTTTGACATTTTGTCAGGATGCAAAAGAGGTGCAGGATAGAACAGATGCGTATGAGGAGGCAGCAGAAAAGCAGACCGATTATGAGAAGAAAATCGGAAGTTTGAGCGTTCAGCTCAAGAAGATTCTGGAAAAGGTTCAAAGGCAGGCGGCGGAGTCAGAAGAGCGAATTTTGAATCTGGAAAACTCTATTCATACGATTCAGTATGAAGAACTTTCTTATCAGGGATATCAAATGCTGGAAGATAAGGGAAAACTGTTGAAACAAGAACAGGAATTCCGGGAAACAATACGTCAGATGGAAGAAGAAACTGCGGAGATGATAAAGAGGCGGAATATCTTGGAATGTGCCAGACTGTTAGAGGAATACAAGGAGTCATCCAGGGAAGTGCAGAACTTGGAAAACCGTCTGGAACTATTAAAACAGGATGAACAGAATAACCTTCCAGAGAGAAATAACCTAGGGTATAATCTGCGTGTTTATTATGAAAAGGAAAGGGAGCAGAAGGCAGAAGAATTAGAAACAGCAAATATTAGAAAACAGGAGCGGGAAGTGTTTCAGATTCAAAAGGAAGCCCAACGGAAACACAATGAGGAAAGGCAGCAGGAATACAGCAAGCGTTTGGGAAGTGTGCAGGAAAAGCTGAAACAGTATGATGTAGAAGAAGAGCATTTTTGCAGGCAGTATCAGGCTGAGCTTAGACGGAATATTCTTGGCACTTACGAAGAGGGAACAATATATGTGCTTCAGAGAACCTATGAGAAAGAACAGGAAACACTTCTTCGGGAATTAAGTTCACGGAAGCAGGAAAAAATGGAGCTGGAAACGACGTTCAATACTATGGGCAGGGAGATAGAGGAGAAGCAGAAAGAACAGAGCCGTCAGAATCTGATGCTTGAAAAGGAAGCAGAAACTTTGTCTTTCTATGAGGAAGAACGGAAGATGCGTCGGGAAGCATTGCGTTATATCGGATTTTCGGAGGAAAGAGAGTTTGAAGACGAAGAAATCCAGAAGGCGTTTTATTTTAAAATAGAAAGTCTGAAAGAGGGAGAACTTAAGACTAGACGAAATCTGGAGAATTTAAAGATCCAATATCAGAACATGGAGAGTGGAAAAATTCTGAAACTTCCGGAAGAACTGGCAAGACTGTTAGGTGCTTTAGACATTCATTTTATATATGGAATGGAATATTTAAAGAAAAATGGCTGTTCCAAGGAGGAGAATGAGCAATTGGTTTCGTCTTATCCGCTTCTGCCGTACAGCATTCTTATGAGCCGGAAAGAGGTGGAAAAACTGGAGAAAAGCAAATTTGATTTTTATATGTCTTTTCCAGTTCCAGTCACTGTTCGTGAAAACTTGAGTAATCCGGCAAATGAAGGTTCTGCAAATGTAGTAAAAGCAGATACCATGTATTTTCTTACTTCTTTCAACCAAGGACTTTTGGATGAGGAAGCTTTGAAAAGGCTGTTGGTTCAGAAGAAAAAGGAAATCGGATCGGAACAGGAAAAACTTGAGAGAAAACAAGAAGAAATTTGTGTTTATGAAGATAAACGTGATTTGATTAAGCATCAAAAGGTGACGCGGGAAGCCTATCAGTCTTGTGAGAAACGAATTGTGGAAGCAAAACAGCATTTGAAGCTTCTGGATGAGGAAATAAGCAGGCTCCGACAGAAAAAGGAGAGCAGCTGGATTTCTATGAAACAGCTGGATGGAAAAATAGAAGTGGCTGGAAAGAAAGAAATCTGGTATGAGAACCGGAAGCAGGATTTTGAGGCATTGGCTGTCCGTTATGAAGTTTACCTGGACGCAAGACGGGAACATGAACTGATTTTGAAAAAAATAGAGGAAGGAAAGGAGTCTTTAAAAAAGATTGGGCAGGAGCAGAAACAGGCACAAGTGGAGATATCCCAGCTTCTTGATATAATTAGTCAGCAGAAGCAGCAGCATGCCTATTTTTGTAAGAAGGCATCGGATTATAAAAGCTACCAGAGCGGTGAAAAAATACAGAAAGATATAGAAGATATAGAAGCAAGATATGAGGCAATTACGACGCAGGTCAGTTCAGATCTTAAGGAACTGGAGCGAAGTCTGAAACGAGAAAGAGATAACTTTAGGAAACGTCAGGATGCGTTGCTTAAAAAGCAGGATTCTTCTCATTTAGAAGAGCCAGAGTTTCGTGATGTAATACCAGATGAATTCCGAGAAAGCGAACTGGAGCGGGAAGAAAAGAGTGCACAGATTGAGTTAAAATCCCAGGAAGATAAATTGCAGCAAGTGTTAAGAAAGCTTGCTGTCTGCGAGAGTGAGATTAAAAACGTTTATAAGCAGGTAAAATCCAATTTTGACGAGGATGAACTGATTCCTAAGGCACAGATTACAAATATTGAGTTTAAGAAGCGGATTCGTCTTGCAAGGGCAGAGGTAGCAGACGAGAAAAGAAGAACACGGGAAATTTCTAAAAAAATACAGTTATATCAGACGAATGTTTCTACTCTGGCAGAGTATGAAAATCTGGAAACGGAGGAAGCGTGTGATTTTTCGAAGGAACTGGAATCGTATGAAGTATCTGAAGTTGCTCAATTACCAGAAAAACATTTGGATACGTTTCGAGGAGAACTTATCCGGGATTACAGGATGTCTCAAAAAAATGTTGGAAAGAGTCGAAATGTTTTAGATAAAAAGCTGGAAGATATGCAGTATAACAAAATTTATGAGGATGAGTTTTTCCAGAAGCCGATAGAAAGCCTTCGTCATCTTATCGAAAGTCCTTCCGCAGTTAAAGAGCAGCTGGACGTTGTTCTTGGTTCTTATCAGGCATTGTTGAAACAGCTGGAAATCGATTTGTCCATGGTTGCAAAAGAAAAGGAAAAAATTCTAGAGATGCTGTTCGATTATGTGAGAGATGTCCATAAACATCTTGGAAAAATTGACCGCAATTCCACGATTACGATTCAGGGACGTTCTTTGAAAATGCTTCGTCTGAATCTCTTAAACTGGGAGGAAGAGGAAAATACGTTTTTTGTTCGGCTGAAGAATTTTATCGAAGGATTAACAAACCGTGCGATGGAGCGTTTGGCTCAAAATGAAAATATGGAAGAAGTAATTGGTGCGGCTCTTACAACAAGAAACTTGTATGATTCAGTCGTTGGAATTTCAACAATTGGCATTAAACTTTATAAAATTGAAGCAGATAGGGAATATCCAATTACTTGGAAGGAAGTGGCGAAGAATTCAGGCGGTGAGGGATTTCTTTCTGCATTTGTCGTGCTTTCCAGCTTACTTAGCTATATGCGGAGAGATGATACGGATTTATTTGTGGAGCGGGAAGAAGGAAAGGTCCTGATCATGGACAACCCATTCGCCCAGACCAACGCATCCCATCTGTTAAAGCCGCTGATGGATATTGCAAAAAAATCTAATACCCAGTTAATCTGCCTGTCTGGGCTTGGTGGGGAAGCAATTTATAATCGATTTGACAATATTTATGTGCTGAATTTAATGAAATCTGGGCTCACCAAGGATTTAAGCTACGTGAAGGCCGAGCATGTGAAAGGTTCTGAAAAGGAAGCGATGAAGACAGTGAAGGCAGCTAGGATTGAAGTGGAAGATGGGGAGCAGATGGAACTGGTGTTTTAGAAAGAAAATATATTAGATAAAGCAAAGAATACAATATTACTACAACATGCATAGACTGCTTTCGTGACATTGTATTCTTTACTCAAAAAAGCTGAGGAGGAAGTATATACAATGAAAAGGAAATTAGCAATACTTATAGGAACAACATTATTATGCGGAATATGTACATGCAATGGCAGTGCAGCTACAACAAAGAGAACATCGAATCCGGAAACGTTATATCAGGTGGCGACATTGCAGTCATTAATGCAGGGAAACTATTATGGCTCCGTATCCGTAAAATCGTTAAAAAAACTTGGTGATACAGGTCTTGGAACATTTGATGGTTTAAATGGTGAGATGATTGTAGTCAATGGAACGGTTTATCAGGCTCTTGCTGATGGTACTGTAAAAAAAGCAAAAGACAGTACGAAGGTACCATTTTCAACCGTAACAGATTTCCATAGCGATTTTACCGCACAACTAAAAAATGTTACCAGTATGGATGACATAAAGAAGCAGTTGACAGAGGCTGTTACTAAAAATAATAAGAATGATTTTTATATGGTGAAAATCTCAGCAACTTTCCAGAAGGTAGAGGTTCGAAGTGAAAAAAGACAGAAAGAACCATATAAAGATTTAAATACGGTAATGAAAACAGACCAGACTTTTTATACATATAGCAATATAAAGGGAACGATTGTTGCATTATATTGTCCAGATTATATGGGAGGACTGAATACACCGGGATGGCATCTGCATTTTATTTCTTCGGATAAAACCAAAGGTGGCCATATGCTGGATGTAGCAGTGGATAAAGCAACTGCTAAAATTGATACAACCGTTGGTTTTCATATGTTACTTCCACAAGATGACCATTTCAAAGAGTTGGAGTTATCGAAAGATCTCAGCGATGAGATTGAAAATGTAGAAGGATAGTCTCACAATTATAAGGTGAATAATAGGTGAAAATCTCCAGCCTGATTTACGACTGGAGATTTTTTTATGTTAAGAAAATTTTCTACTATCAAATTCGTTAATAATTATACAATAATATAAAGAAAATACTTATCTATATCCATTGAAATTACAGAATACTAATCTAAATGAAAACATTGTAAAAAATAACATAAAAAAATACGAAAAAGATTGTTGACATTTTAACAATATTCAAATATACTATATTCAGAAAAACGAAAGAAAAGTAATTTCTGCTTAATAGTTAATAAAATAACAAAATCGTATATAAATCGAAGATGAATTAAAGATTACAGCAGAATTTATTATAATACACAAGAGTAGGAGAATATTACGATGGCAAAAAAAGAAAAAGTTATGGAAATTAAGGCAGAAACAAATGAAATCGTAGACAGCGTGGAAGCGTTACAGATAAAAATTAACGAAGTAAGAGAAGCACAGAGAATTTTTGCTTCCTATTCCCAGGAAAAAGTAGATGAAATTTTTAAGGCAGCAGCTTTGGAAGCCAATAAACATAGAATTGCCCTTGCGAAAATTGCAGTAGAAGAAACTGGAATGGGTATTGTAGAAGATAAGGTAATTAAAAATCATTATGCAGCTGAATACATTTACAATGCATACAAAGATACCAAGACATGTGGTGTTGTGGAAGAAGATAAATCCTTCGGAATTAAGAAGATTGCGGAACCAATCGGTCTGATTGCAGCTGTTATTCCAACTACAAACCCTACATCCACTGCAATTTTTAAAACATTGATTGCATTAAAAACACGTAATGCTATCATTATCAGCCCACATCCTCGTGCAAAGAAATCCACGATTGCAGCAGCAAAGATTGTATTAGATGCAGCTGTTGCAGCAGGTGCTCCAAAGGGAATCATTGGATGGATTGATGTGCCTTCTATTGAATTAACAAATGAAATCATGAGAAGTGCAGACATTACTTTGGCGACAGGCGGACCTGGCATGGTAAAAGCAGCATACTCTTCTGGAAAACCAGCATTAGGTGTTGGAGCCGGCAATACACCAGCAGTTATCGATGAAACAGCAGATGTCTTATTGGCAGTCAACTCTATTATTCACTCCAAGACATTTGACAATGGTATGATTTGTGCATCTGAACAGTCTGTTATCGTACATGAAAAAATCTACGATGCTGTAAAAAAAGAATTCCTTGCAAGAGGCTGTCATATTTGCAACAAAGAGGAAGTGGACAAGTTAAGAAAAACAATTTTAATTGATGGCACATTAAATGCCAAAATTGTTGGTCAGAAACCGGTAACGATTGCAAAATCAGCTGGATTTGATATTCCAGAAAATACAAAAGTATTAATTGGAGAAGTAGAAAGTGTTCAGATTGAAGAACCATTTGCACATGAAAAATTATCTCCAGTATTAGCAATGTACAAAGCGAAAAGTTTTGAAGACCAGATTGCAAAAGCAAAACAGTTAGTAGCAGATGGTGGATATGGACATACGTCTTCTCTTTATATCAATCTTGGAACAGGACAGGATAAAGTCAGAGTATTCGAACAGGAAATGAAAACATGTCGTATCCTGTTAAATACACCGGCTGCACAGGGGGGGATTGGTGACCTTTACAACTTTGCCCTTGCTCCATCCCTTACTTTAGGATGTGGTTCCTGGGGAGGAAACTCGGTTTCCGAAAACGTAGGTGTAAAACACTTAATTAACATCAAAACAGTAGCTGAGAGGAGGGAAAATATGCTTTGGTTTAGAGCTCCAGAAAAAGTTTATTTTAAGAAAGGCTGCTTACCAACTGCACTTTTGGAATTAAAAGATGAAATGAATAAGAAGAAAGTATTTATCGTAACGGATTCCTTCTTATATAAAAACGGATATACAAAAGTAGTAACTGACCAGTTAGATGAAATGGGAATTCAGCACACAACATTTTATGAAGTAGCTCCAGATCCAACACTTGCCTGTGCAATGGAAGGTGTCAAAGCAATGCGTGCATTTGAACCAGATACCATTATTGCAATCGGAGGTGGTTCTGCAATGGATGCTGCGAAGATTATGTGGGTAATGTATGAACATAAAGAAGCAGATTTTATGGATATGGCAATGCGTTTCATGGATATTAGAAAAAGAGTTTACAAATTTCCTAAGATGGGTGAAAAAGCATACTTTATTGCGGTTCCAACCTCTTCTGGAACAGGTTCCGAGGTAACACCATTTGCTGTTATCACAGACGAGAAAACAGGTGTAAAATATCCTCTTGCAGATTATGAATTACTTCCTAAGATGGCAGTTATTGATGTAGACATGATGATGAATCAGCCAAAAGGCTTAACCAGTTCTTCTGGTATTGATGCACTGACACATGCCTTAGAGGCATATGCATCCATTATGGCAACGGATTACACAGACGGTCTTGCTTTAAAAGCAATGAAAAACATTTTTGCATATCTGCCAAGTGCTTATGAAAATGGAGCAAACGATCCGATCGCGAGAGAAAAAATGGCGGATGCCTCCACTATGGCTGGTATGGCATTTGCAAATGCATTCTTAGGTGTATGCCATTCCATGGCTCATAAGTTAGGTGCATTCCACCACCTGCCACACGGTATTGCAAATGCATTATTAATCACAGATGTAATGAGATTTAATGCGGTGGCTGCTCCAACAAAAATGGGAACATTCTCTCAGTACCAGTACCCACACTGTCAGGATAGATATGTAGAATGTGCGAATTTCCTAGGCATTCAGGGTAAAAATGATGACGAAAAATTTGAAAACTTCATCACAGCAATTGAAAAATTAAAAGCAGAAGTTGGAATTAAGAAAACCATTGCAGAATATGGCGTAAGTGAAAAAGAGTTCTTAGAGACATTAGATGAAATGGTGGAACAGGCATTTGACGACCAGTGCACGGGTGCAAATCCAAGATATCCATTAATGAGTGAAATCAAAGAAATGTATTTGAAAGCTTATTACGGAAAATAAACAGAGTTACAAAAATAGATAAGAGCAGAAAACAGATTCTTCGGACAGAGGAGTCTGTTTTTTGTATTCCCAGGATGAAGTGAAAGTTTATTCCAGACTTCTGGTGTTTGATTTATGCCATATCCATTGATAAAAAACTTAAGAAAGCTTGATTTAGAGTATATTTCCGTTTACAATGAAAAGGGAGAAAGTTTACTATAAACATCATTTTATTTAAATGGTAATTCATTATGTGCGGAGGAGATAACATGAAATACTATAATACAATTAGAGATTTAGTGGAGTTTACCTGTGACAAATTTTCAGAACGTGAGGCTTTTATTTTTAAAGATGGGACGGAATACAAAAGAAAATTGTTTCGCGATTTTAAGAAAGATTGCTTTGGTGCTGCAAAAAGTTTGATTTTACATGGTATCACGGGGAGTCATGTTTCTTTACTGGGGAAAACATCTTACGAAAGCTTAACGGTGCTGTTTGGAATGATTATTGCATCGAACACAGCAGTAGTTCCGGATTGTAATTATCCAATAGAAACGATTAATGATTTACTGAAAAGAACAGATGTTAATACTTTGATTTACGGAGATGAATTTGCAGAAAAGGCAGAGGAAATCATGCACACTTCCAGAGGAGTTCAAAAAATTATTCCTATTTCGGAACTGCTAGGTGATACAGATGCAGAGAGGATAGAACTGCCAAAACAGGATCCCAAAAGAGGAGCCATTATTCTATTTACTTCGGGAACAACTGGAAAAAGCAAAGCGGTTGTACTTTCCAACGAAAATATCTGTACGAATGCATGTGCAACAGCGGATAGTTATGGTGCGGATGCGGTTGCAAAAAGCAGCGGTATGACATCAATTGCAATCCAGCCGATTCATCATGCCATGTTTCTCGGATTTGTTATGACTCATATGCTTCAGGCAATTGCTATTTACTTCAGTACGGATGTCACATTGCTGCTGGATGATATGAAGATTATTAAGCCGTGCAGTATTACTGTTTTTCCTGCATTAGTAGAACAGATTTACCGTGAAATCATGAAAAAATCACAGAAGACACCAGATATTCCAATCAAAAAAATTGTTCAGGAAGTTACAGGAGGCCGATTGTTTGGAATGACTTGTGGTTCAGCAAAATTGAATCAGAAATACATAAAAGCATTCTGGGATTGGGGAATCGTGGTAAAAGAGGCGTATGGTATGACAGAAGCTGCTCCATCGATTGCGATTAATACATTTAATGAATTTAAACTTGGTTCTGTCGGAAAGCCTCTGCCTGGTGTGGAAGTTAAAATAGTAGATGGTGAAATCTGGTGTCGGAGTAAATGTGTCATGAATGGTTATTATAAAGATCAGGAGAGTACCAAGGAAACCATTCAGGATGGCTGGCTGAGGACGGGGGATTTAGGCTATCTGGATGAGGATGGATTTTTATTTATTACGGGACGTTTAAAAAATCTGATTATTTTAAGTAATGGTGAAAATGTATCACCGGAGGAATTAGAGAATCTTATTATTGACCAGGATATTGTTTCTGAGGCAATGGTCTATGAGAAGAAAGGAACGATTTGTGCAGAAATTTATAACACTGATTGGGAAAATTACGATAACGGTCAGTTGTGGGAAAAAGTAAATGCTGCTATACAGGAAGTCAATCGCCAGCTTCCTTCCTATAAGAAAATTCAGACATTTCAAATTCGTAAAGTTCCATTTCCAAGAAATCACATGAAAAAGCTGTTGAGAACGGATTTAGGACAAAGTGAATACATAGAGCCACCAAAAACAGTCAGTCATGTACCCGAAACAAAAATGGAACAGGTACTGGCAGCTATACTTGAAAGTGAAATTGATGTAGAACATATAAATAATACGGACAATTTATTTGAAATTGGTGCAAACAGTCTGATTGTAAGGCGTATTGTGACTGATATTCAGACGGAAATGAATATTACAATTGATGTTGGTGATGTTTATGAAAATCCTACCGTGCATGAACTGGCTGTACGGCTGGAAGCATTGGATACAACAGGGCGTTATAAAAACATGCCAGAAGCTGTGTCAATAGAAGCAGAAAAACCTATTTCCAAAGAACTATCTTTGGAAGATGAGGAGGGGCTTTTAGAAAATAAGGATATGAAGTCCGAAAGCAGCCCTGTAAAATTGTTAGATGACAAAGAGAGTTTTCCTTCTTTTTATCCAGATTCCTCTGTAGTGCTTCCTATGAAATATCCAGTATTGACTACGTTTACATTTCATGCACATCTATTATCCATATTATCCACAGAGGATGCTGCTTATGAATGGATACTCAGTAATTACATTCAAATGTTCAGCAATAAGGATATTGCTCGATATTATTATAGTGATTTCTATTTCCCGATGCCAAACCATATCCGTCCGGCAGAATGTTGTCCTTGGATTACCAGACAGCGCATCAGCAATAAAATGATTTCATATATGAACATGGATATTTTGGAATTTGTTTTCCAAGCAATCGACCATCACAATTATGTAAACATAACTCTTGATTATTACTATATAAAACCAAGTATATTTTATCATTATGAAACATTCTGCCATGATGCCCTGATTTATGGATACGATAAGAAGAAACGAGTATTTTACTGTACGGATTTTATGTTTGATTATTCTCAAAAATACACCAGCTGTGAAGTAAGCTTCGACGATTTTCTGGAAGCATATAATAAGTGCAGTGAAGATGACAAAAGTAATTATTTAAAGGGACAGATGTTATTATTTAAGTTGAAAAAGCCAGAAGAAGTTGAATTTAAATTCAATGTGGACAATGTGCTAAACTCCATATCTAACTATTATAACAGTAAGGTTCCGGAATATTGGGACATGTATCATGAAAATGAAGAAGCACCAATGGTCTTTGGTATGAATGTATATAGTGCCCTGATTCGATACGTAGGTGAAGCAATCGCATCGAAATTAGATCATATGGATCACCGGGAGTTTTATATGATGTATGATCATAAAAATCTTATGCACCTGCGTCTATCTTATTTAGAGAAGCATGATCCTATGAGAAAGAAATCTTATGCAGAATTAAATGATAGATATAAGGAAATTCAGAAGTGCGCAAACGCAGTTGTTTTCCTTATTCTGAGTTATAATTTTAAAAATGATCCTTCAATTCTGGGGAAGGTGATTGGCCAGATAGAAAATATGAGAGAACTGGAAAGAGAAGCACTTGGGGAGTTTTTCAGAAAGATAGATTTAATATAGAATACAACAGACTGCTCATATGAAGCTCAGAACTCTAAAAAGCAGAAGTTTATTACTAATTTCTTTCGGTAGTGGTATAATAAAACGAACTATAAAAGATAAGGGAGAAAAATGCATATGGAAGAAATACTAAACACAAATATTGAAAAAGAAAGGAAGGATTATCCACTTTCTGATACGCAGATGGAGGTTTATACTAACTGTAAAAATTGTGCAGATGCGTTATATTATAATCTACCGTTTTTATATGAAATGGATCGAACGATTAATGTAAAAAGACTGAGAGAGGCAGTGGGTGAGGCAATGGATGCACATCCAATGACAAAGACCGTTTTCTTTAAGGATTCCGATGGAAAAGTACGACAGATACGACAGGATGATTTCATACCAGATATTCCAATTATGGAAACAAAAGATTCGGAATATGAGCAGGATGTAAAAGAATTAATACAGCCCTTGGAATTAGATGGTGGGGCGCTTTATCGGATTGTAATTCTTACGACAGAAACAAAAACAGGGCTGTTTGTTATGTTTCATCGTGCCATTACAGATGGAACCTCTTATAAGATATTTTTACAGGATGTGGTGCGGTCATATCAGAAGGGAAAAGGATACCTTAATCATGAGGAATATACTGGATTTGACGAGGCAGGAGAATTCATGCAGCGCAGACAGGGGAAAGAATTTAAGGAAGCAGAAAACTATTATCGAAGACTTTTAGAAAATACAGAAACGGACAGTCTTCCGGTTTCGACTATAGTAAAAAAAGGAGTAAAGAAAGAAAAAGGATTGTATCAAGCCGGAATGAATAAATCTCTCGTCTGCAAAATAGAAGCATTTTGTGAGAATTTACATATATCGAAAAATATTTTACTTCTGGCTGCATTTGGAATTACAATCCGTGTTTTTAATCATACAGAAGAAGCCGTATTTAACACTATTTATCATGGAAGAAAAAATGAAAAATATAAAAATACATTTGGGATGATGGCAAAGACGCTTCCAGTTGTTATGCCATCTGAAAAAAATATAAATAGGATGCTCAAACAATTAAAAATACAGATGGATAAAACAAGGAAGCAGGATGTGTATTCTTTTACAGATATGGTAAAGGAGTACAATCTAGTACCTGATATGCAGTTTATTTATCAGGGAGATGCTGTCAAAACAATGGAAATCCTTTTAGAACCATTAGGAGGGAAGCTGCGGTCGGATATTGCGTTTGCCTCTAAACGTGCCCAGTATCCATTTTTTATGCAGGCATACAAAAATGGTTTTGATGAAATTATAGTAAAGACAGAATATGAAACAGATCGTTATGATTTTAGTTTTATAAAGAATTTTACCAATGCATACTTAAAAGCGGTAGAGCAGCTGATGTCCTGTAAGACAACTGATGAAATTTCGTTGTTTGGAGAAGATGATAATATGCTGGTGAAACGGTTTAACCAAACGGAGCAGTTGTTTTCTACTCAGACAAATATTGTAGAGATGTTTCGGGAACAGGCAAGGCGGACACCTGAACATATTTGTGTTGTATATGGAAAAGATTCTTATACTTATCACGAAGTGGATGTTATTACAGATAGGATTGCAGCATATCTTCAGAAAAAAGGATGCTGCAGCCAGGATGTTGTTTCTATCTATATAGGCAGAAATGAGCATATGGTGCTTGCATCACTTGGGGCATTAAAAACAGGTGCAGCATATCAGCCAATGGTTTCTGATTATGAACCGGAGCGTCTGAGATATATGATAAAGGATTCCAAGGCAAAGTATCTGATAACAGAACGGGAATTTGTTTCTTCATTAAATGAATATAATGGAGAAATATTATTTATTGATCAAGTGGCTAATCTTCCAGATGAGAAACCAGTGGACATTCCCATAAATCCGGATTCATTGTTTATTCTTCTTTACACATCTGGAACAACAGGTGTTCCAAAAGGTGTAAAGCTTACACACCAGAATCTTGTGGCATTCTGTCAACACAATCATCGGAAATTTAAGCTTACCAGCAGAGACCGCTGGGGTGCTTATGCAACTTATGGTTTCGATGCACATATGATGGAACTTTTTTTGATGTTGACCTGTGGAGGAACAGTTTATATTATTCCAGATGAAATCCGTTTGGATTTAAAAAAAATGAATCAATATTTTATACAAAACGCAATTACAATTTCATTTATGACAACTCAGGTTGGGCAGCAGTTCCAACAGTTTGTAACAGCACCATCTTTACGGTATTTATTGACTGGTGGTGAAAAACTGCTTCCGATAAAGCCAAGAGCAGAGTTTGAATTCTGGAATCTATATGGGCCAACAGAGAATACAGTGTTTATTTCCAGTCAGAAAGTAGAACAGGATTATATACGGGTTCCAATCGGAAGACCATCTTCTAATTTGAAATTTTATGTAGTGGACAAACAGTTAAGGCAGGTACCAGTAGGTGCTGTAGGAGAATTGATTTGTGCAGGGGCTCAGGTAGGAGAAGGGTATTTGAATCAGGAGAAAGAATCGAAACAAGACTTTATTAAAAATCCATTTTCTGATGATCCAATGTATCGGAGGGCTTATCGGACAGGGGATTTAGTACGGTATTTATCCGATGGAACACTTGATTTTATTGGGAGAGAGGACAGTCAGGTAAAAATACGTGGATTTCGCATCGAACTTGGTGAGGTAGAGGCAGTAATCCAGTCTTACCCAGATGTGGAAGAAACGACTGCAGTAGTATTAGAGCATGCAGCTGGGGATAAGTATATTGCAGCATATGTTGTATCTGAAAAAAAAGTAAATACGGATGCACTTATTTCATACATCCGCCAGAGAAAACCAGAATATATGGTTCCTTCTGTAATTTTACAAATCCCTGAAATTCCCTTGACAGCGAATCATAAAGTAAATAAGCGGGCACTTCCAAAACCAGAGATGAAAGAAAGAAAGCCATTGGAAGGACCAGAGAATCAGCGTCAAAAAGAACTCTTAGAATTGATTGCCCAGATAACTGGAAATTATAGTATGGGAATTAAAAACGATATGTTCCAGAGTGGATTGAATTCAATTGGTGCTATGCATTTGCTTGTTATGATTTCAAGAATGTTTCATGCTGATATTAAAATTGGAGATTTACGGGAAAATCCTACGGTGGAAAAGTTGGATGGGTTTTTAAAGAAGGGCAGAAAAAGAACGGTTTATGAAAAGCAGGCAGATTATCCACTTACCCGGACCCAGAGTGGCATTTTAGCTGAATGTATGTCTCATCCAGGAACTACAATTTATAATATTCCAATTCTGTTAACACTGCCGGGAAAAATTAATGCAGAGAAGCTGGTATATGCTTGTAGAAAAACAGTGGATAGTCATAGTTATCTAAAAGGAACGATTTATTTTGATGACAGGGGGGAGATTCGATTTCGAAGAAATGACCAAGTTATGACACAGGTAAAAGTAGTAAAAGGTGAGCCGGACAAAAACAGACTGGTTAAGCCATTTCAGCTGATGGATGGAAAGCTTTATCGGATTCTCATATTTACAGGCTCAGCCCATGTATATCTGTTTTTGGATTTTCACCATATTATATTCGATGGAATTTCCTTAAAGATTTTGATGTCAGATATTGAAAAGGCATATTATGATCAGGAATTAGAGACAGAAGAATATACTGGATTTGATGTGGCACTGGAAGAACAGCAGTTATTAAAAACAGATGCATTGATAAAAGCTAAAACCTATTATAGTGGACTGCTTAATGATGTGGAGATAGATTATCTTCCGAGCAAAGACTCTAAAAAAATAAAACCTGGGAGAAAAGACTTGGTGATGCAGTCAGAAAATGGAGTGGACTGTGAGGCATTCTGTAAACAAATCAATGTTACAATGAATGCATTTTTCCTGTCAGCCTTTGGTTTCCTGATTAGTAAATATAATGGTAGAGAAGATGCACTTTTTACAACCATTTATAATGGAAGAAATGATTCAAGAATGTCTGGAACAGTTGACATGCTGGTAAAAACGTATCCAATCTATATCCAGTATGCTGGGGAAACTTCTATATCTGACTTTTGTCAAAGTGTACGGGATCAGATATTAACGAGTATGTCTTATGATATTTACTCTTTTGCAGATATTTGTGCAGATTATGGAATTCGAGCAGATTATTTATTTGCATATCAGGGAGATGGATTTTCTAAGGATACATTTGGTGGAGAAAAAATAGAATTTGAAAAGCTGGCATTGGATTTGGCCAAGACACCGATTAGTTTAAACGTGGTGGTACAAAATAATAAAGTATGTTATGTATTGGAGTATCGAGACGACATGTATTCGGAAGAAAAAATGTCTAGTATGCTGGAATGCTATATCCAGATTATAGAGGAGTTTCTGGTAAAAAATAAGTTAAGAGAAGTTAGTCTGGTATCCAGGGCTGAAGTAGAGAAAATCAATTCTTTTAATCAGACCAAAATGAAATTAGAACGAACCACTGCGAATGTTCTTTTGGAGAGAAAAGCAGAGGAAGTTTCGGAAAAAACAGCTATAATTGGAAATGGGGAAATGCGTACTTACCGTGAATTAAATGAAAATGCAAACCGGATTGCCTGGAGCCTTCGCTCATTAGGCGTAAAAGAAGGAGATGTAGTGGCATTTCTGCTTCGCCGTGGTGTATCTGTTTATGAAGTCCGTGAAGGAATTTTAAAAGCAGGTGCAGCATTTCTGTGTATTGGAGAAAATTATAGGGATGATAGAATCTGCTATATTTTAAAGGATTCCAAATCGGTATGTCTCATAACGGAGACAGATTTTTTAAAAACCGAAAGCACTTTTTTGAAACAGATAAAAACTGTCTCTTTGGAAGAACTGTACCAAAATAACCATATAGAAAACCCAGTACCAGCGATTACACCGGAAAACCCAGCATATTGTATCTATACGTCAGGTTCAACCGGGAAACCAAAGGGAGTTATAATCTGCCATCGAAATTTGGTAAACTATGTGCTTTGTGCGGGAAGAAATGAAGCAATGGAGCAATTAATAAAACGTACAAAAACTGCCTTGGCAGTCACGGCATTTACATTTGATGCATCTGTTCATGAAGAATGTTTCTGGCTGTATCATGGAAAAACTGTCTGTATTGCAAGTGAGGAAGCACGTCATAATCCATTGGTTCTGGCAGAATTCATTCAGACTTATCAGGTAAATAGTCTAACTGGAACACCATCTCTTTTGGCGGGACTTTTGGCAGTACCAGAAATGAAAACAGCATTAAGTCAGATTTGCTGTTATTACATAGGGGGAGAAGATTTTACTAAATCCCTTTTACAGACGATTCACAGCCTGAATCCAGGGGCTTTGGTTATTAATGCGTATGGTCCGACAGAGGCAACCGTTGCATGTACAGCAGAAGTGCTGACAGATACAAAGAAGATTACTATAGGGAAGCCTCTTGGAAATATGGAAATTTATATTGTAGATCAATATGGAAACATGCTGCCTCCAGAGTTTCCTGGTGAAATGCTGATTGCAGGTGAGGGAGTTGGAAAAGGATACGTAGGAATGAAAGAGGAAACGGCAGAAAAATTTATTACATTTAGGAAGACACCAGCGTATCATTCTGGTGACCTTGCCTGTTGGAATCTGGATGGAACCATTTCTTTTGCAGGAAGAATGGATCAGCAGATAAAACTGCGTGGACTGCGGGTAGAGCCTGGAGAAATTGAGGCAGTAATGAATACATATCCTGGTATAACATCAAGTGTTGTTCTGGTAAAAGGGGCGGAGGAAAACAAGTATCTATGTGCGTATTATACAGGAAATAGGGAAATTAACAGAAATCATTTAAAAGAATATCTGGGACAGCATCTTGCAGATTATATGGTTCCTGGAGTTTTGATGCCGATAGAGAGGATGCCGTTAACGGTGAATGGAAAGATTGATAAAAAGAAACTGCCGGAACCAGAAATGCTTACGAGAGACATCCCGTATACAGCACCGTCTACTCAGATTCAAAAGCTGCTATGCGAGGCATTTGAATTGGCACTAGGAAGAAAGAAGGTTGGTGTGGAAGACGATTTCTTTTTATTAGGCGGAACGTCTATTCTGGCATCGAAAGTAGCTATGAAATGCATGGCAGAAAAACTGCCTGTTGTTTATGCTGATATTTTCCGATATAAAACACCGCTTCAGTTAGAACAATGTATTTTGGAAAAATCCGGAGAAAAAGAAGATACTGTGAAAAAAATTGCGGTATCTTCAGAAAAAAGGATTGATAGACGATTTAGCAGGATCTTATCTCATCCTGCAGCCGATGAAGCTATGAAAATGAAAAGAGTTCCTCTTGGAAATGTATTGATTACCGGAGTAACAGGATTTCTTGGTATTCATGTATTAAAAGAATATCTGGAACAAAATAATGGATATGTCTACTGTCTTGTCCGTCCAGGAAACGATGGTGCAGAAAGAAGACTAAGAGAACAGACGGCATACTATTTTGGTATGACGTTTTGGGAAATGTACAGCAGGCGGATTCGGATTGTGGAAGGAGATATAACGGTGCCAGATTCGGTTCAATCGCTCAAATCATACGATTTTTCCACATTGATACATTGTGCTGCGTGTGTCAAACATTTTGCAGCAGATGATATACTGGAGAAAGTTAATATGGATGCCGTAAAACTGCTGACAAACTTGTGTAAAGAAAATAGTAGAAAGATGATACATATTTCAACTGTGAGTGTAGCAGGAAACAGGACAACTACGGATAAATGGAAATCACATCCGTTTGTAGAAAGTGATTTTGATATTTCCCAGATAATTGGAAACCAATATGTTTTAAGTAAATATAAGGCAGAAGAAATTATGCTTGCAGCTCTTGAAGAGGGGATGTCCGGAAAAATCATTCGTGTTGGTAATCTCATGGGACGTGCCATAGATGGAAAATTTCAACGAAACCGTGAAACGAATGGATTTTTAAGAAGGCTTCGTGGATATGAAGCATTAGGTGAATTTCCGGTTTCGTTTTTGACACAGCAGGTAGAATTTTCTCCAATTGATGAAACCGCAGAAGCAATTTTAAAACTTGCGGAATTAGAAGATAAAATGCATGTTTTTCATGTATATAATTCTAGAAAGATACCAATGGCAGATGTATTTGATGTATTGAAGGAACGGGTACCACTAAAGTGTGTATCGGATGAGGTATTTCAAAAGGATCTGCTGTCAGCAGTTTCTAATTCAAAAAATGAAACTCTTGCTGGTTTAGTGGCTTATCTACCGTCTAAAGAAGAAATAGATACTGTGCCAAACGAGCCAGATAATGCATTTACTACACAGGTTTTATATTTACTGGGATTTTCATGGACGACCACGGAAAAAAAATATTTGAAGAAGTTTATCCTTACAAACAAATAAAATTTCCACGTATTACATAAGAATAATAGGTTTTTTACAGATTTCTTGACTTTTTTTCTCCTACGCGATATTATTAAAAAATTAAGCAGGAGGGATATGATGAAGAAACGAAGAATAACAGGATTACTGATTTTAACCTTGATTGCCGTTATGCTTTGTGGATGTGGTACAGGAAGTTCCGATGAGAAAAAGAAAGAAGCCACGGCATCTCAGAATACGAAAAAATCAGGTAAAGAGACAGAAATACAGGTATTTATTGCAGCCAGTTTACATACGGTTATGACAGAATTAGCAGATTCTTATCAGAAAGATAATCCGAATGTAAAAATTGTATTTAATGCAGATAGTTCTGGAACATTACTGACACAGATAGAGCAGGGATTTGCCTGTGATATTTTCTTTTCTGCAGCTCAAAAACAGATGGATGCATTGGAAGCAGACGGGCTTGTGACAGATGGAACGAGAAAGAATGTAGTAAATAATCAGGTCGTTGTGATTACCAGAAAAGGCAGCGGTACTAAAGTAACGGGTCTTAAGGATATCAGCAAGGCATCCAGCATTGCTTTAGCAGATGGGAGCGTTCCAGTTGGAAAGTATACAAGACAGGCTATGGTGAATCTGGGTATGCTGGATGCAGTAGATGACGTTTCCACTATCACAACAGCTGCGATTCAGGATAAGTTAGGTACCCAAATCAGTGAGCAGGGAAATGTTAGCAAAGTATTAACTGCTGTAAAAGATGGTAACTGTGAAGCTGGAACTACCTATTATTCGGATACTTACGGATTTGAGGATGATCTAGATATTTTAGAATATGTGGATTATAAGTTAACAGGTGATGTTATTTATCCAATCTGTATGGTGAAAAATGACGAAGCAGACGCTGAGGAAACCAAAGCAGCCAAAGGATTTTATGATTATGTAACCTCGGATGCATCAAAAGCTGTATTTGATAAGTATTATTTTGATACAAATGTAGAATAAGGTACGACAGGAGGCTTTTTATGACCGAATTTTTCAATGTGCTTAGAAGCCTGGATTACAGTCCATTGTTTATTTCCTTAAAAACGGCAGTTGTGACTACGATTATCTGCTTTTTTCTGGGAATCATTCTGGCTTCCAGAATACTTCGGATGTCTGGGACTTTCAAAGCTGTTTTCGATGGGATTTTGACGATGCCTCTTGTATTGCCGCCAACTGTAGCAGGCTTTTTCTTACTATTGTTTTTTAGTAAGAGAAGGCCTCTTGGCATTTTTTTATATGAGAGGTTTGGAATTAAAATTGTTCAGTCATGGTCTGGATGTGTTATAGCGGCAGCTGTTATAGCACTGCCGCTAATGTATCGGAATGCCAGAGCAGCTTTTGAACAGGTGGACATAGACTTAATTTACGCAGGAAGGACACTTGGCATGTCGGAAAGAAAAATTTTCTTTCGGATTATTATTCCTTCTGCAGGACCAGGTGTTTTATCCGGGACGATTTTGACTTTTGCCCGTGCGTTAGGAGAATATGGTGCTACTTCCATGCTGGCAGGCAATATTCCAGGAAAGACAGCGACTATTTCCCAGCGAGTGGCTATGGTAATCCAGGATGGTGATTATGTGACAGCTGGAATCTGGGTAGCAGTGATTCTGGTCATTGCATTTACGATTGTAGTAGCCATGAATCTGGCAACAGGAAGACGAATGAAATATGTAAAAAGGTGGTAGCAGTTTATGGGGCTGATAGTACAGATAGAAAAACAAATAGGGGAATTTCATCTGAATTTAGACGTTCAGACACAAGCAAGACGAATTGGTATTTTAGGACCTTCCGGCTGTGGAAAGAGCATGACATTGAAATGCATTGCGGGCATACTGAGCCCTGATAAGGGAAAAATTGCAGCAGATAATCATGTTTTTTATGATTCTGACACTAGGAAGAATCAGAAAGTGCAGATGCGGAAAGTGGGATATCTGTTTCAGAATTATGCATTATTTCCCAATATGACCGTAGAAGAAAATATTATGGCTGGCCTTAAGTTTCCAAAACGGGAGAAAAGGAAGGTGGCACAAAGCTTTATTGAGAAATTTCATTTGGAAGGTTTTGCTTCAAGACTTCCACATCAGCTTTCAGGTGGGCAGCAGCAGAGGACGGCATTGGCACGGATTCTTGCCAGTGAACCGGATATTATTCTTCTGGATGAACCATTTTCAGCATTGGACACTCATTTGAAAGAACAGCTTCAGCTGGAACTGGAATTCTTGCTTTCTGATTATCCAGGGATTGTTGTGATGGTTTCCCACAGTCGGGATGAAATTTTCCGGTTTAGTGAGGAACTAATTGTTCTGGACAGTGGAAAGCAGGTAGAATATGGAAGGACAAAGGAATTGTTTTCACATCCTAGTACTATGCAGGCAGCGAGATTGACGGGATGTAAAAATATCTCTCGTATTGAGAAAACCGGAGAGAGGGAAGTGTTTGCAAAAGACTGGAATATGGCATTACAGACCAATGAGTTTGTAACGGAAGATATGAACTATATCGGAATCCGTGCCCATGATATTATGAAAATAAATGGAGAGACAAGTACTCAGACGACTGTAGAAACTATCGATAAGAAGGAAAATGTATTTAAAATGCAGATAATCCATATAACGGAGCTGCCTTTTGAAATGCAGTATCTGTTAAAGAATACAGTTACAGACAATGAAACACAGCTGTGGTGGAAAATAGCAAAGCCGCAGGCTCTCTCACCTGCGGCATGTCAAACTACAGTAAATGTATGCTTTCCAAAAGAAAAACTGATTTTATTGAAATAAAAATTATCCTTCAATAAGTACCTGCATGGTTCCACCACAGACCATGCCGTTTTCATCTTCAAAGTCGTTATCCATATCCAAGGTTACGAGTTGAAAAGTGTCTGTGCCAATAAGTTCACAGGCCTTTTGGATAATAACTCCTTCGCCGTATCCGCCACCAACAGAGCCAATAATGGAACCATCTTTTCTGACTGCCATCATAGAACCGGCTTTTCGAGGCGTAGAACCTTTTGTAGAAATAATTGTAGCAACTGCAAAAGGTTCTTTTATTTTGCCCATTTGTTCCAGAAAATCTAAGGTGTCATAATTTAAGACAGTTTGAATACGGGACTGCACTGGATTTCTGGCACGTTTGACTTGAATCAGTTCTGCAACAATCGAAACAGCGATTTCTTCTGGTGTTTCTGCACCGATAGAAAGACCAATTGGAGTGTGAATCTGGTTTACCTTCTGCTTTGAAAAGCCTTCCATAATAAACTGTTCTTTTAATTTAGAAACTCTCTTTTTTGAACCGATCAACCCGACATAAGCAGGCCAGGTTTCACCGGCTAAGAGTGTATGCAGGCAAAGCTCGTCCTGCTTATGTCCTCTGGTAATAACGGCAGCGTAGTCGTTTGCTGTAATAGATAGATTCTTAATAGACTGTCCGAATTCACCACAGACAATATGAGAAGCCAAAGGAAAACGTTTGCCATTAGCAAATGTTTCCCTATCGTCTGCTACCGTAACATCAAAGCCGCATCTTGTGGCAAATTCTGTGACTGGCTGTGCAATATGTCCGCCTCCTAAGAGAATCAGACGGTCTTTTGGTATGTAGGCACAGGATAAATCGATATTGGTTTCTGGAGAGTAAGTATCGAAGAAATTTGGTGAATCAATTTCTTTTAGAGTTCGTATCAGTCCTGTTTCTATATTACCGGCTTCCTTCTGGAAAGAGGTTTCCAGAAGGGCGGTTTTTCCGTTTTTCATAAGTTTTAAAATGTCATCATATGGTTTTGTCATTTAAACACTCCTTTAATTTGTAAAAACTAAAATGATTAAATTAATTCAAACTTTTCCACATCCACAACGCCAAGCGTTGTTAATTTTAATTTTGGTATGACAGGAAGGCTGACGAAAGAAAGCGTCATGAAGGGATCGATGGATTTGCTGACACCTAGGGAATATGCTTTTTCATGAAGAATTTTCAAGGCATCGGAAGTTTCTTTGGCACTTTGTTCCCCCATAAGTCCGGCAATAGGAAGCGAGAGGGAAGCGAGAACGTTTTCCTCTTTTACAACCACGATTCCGCCCTCCATATCATGGAGTCTGTTAACTGCAAATGCAATATCCTTGTCATTGGTTCCAGCAGCAATGATGTTATGGGCGTCATGGGCAATGCTTGTTGCAATGGCACCTTCCTTTAATCCATACCCTTTTAACAGACAGATTCCAATATGACCGGTTAATTTATGTCGTTCTACTACGCATACTTTTACAATATCTTTTTCAATATTAATATCTGATGCCATGCCTTCATCTGTTGTGAGAAGCTCATGGGGGATTAGGCCAATGACTTTTTCTGGAATACGTTTTAAAGCAAAATCTGTTTCTGTGACAGGATTGATATTTACTGTTTTATGTACCTTTTCGTTCAATTCCTTATCTACGGACATAACACACCGTTTGTTTCGGTTGGTTTCGTCCATTAAACGTCCCTTTTTATAAACAGAATGTACTTTTACTTTTTCTACATCATCCAAAATGACCAGATCGGCAAGATATCCGGGTGCAATGGCACCACGTCTGGAAAGTCCAAAATAGCTGCAAGGCTGGAAAGATGCCATTTTATAGGCAGTTTCTTTTTTTACACCGCCTGCAATGGCAGTACGGATAATATGGTCAATATGACCTTCTTCCATGATGTCAGAAATATGTCTGTCATCGGTGGCAAACATGCATCGGGAGGCATATGGTTCCTTACAGAGTGGAAACAGTGAGGCAAGATTTTTACTTGCGGTACCTTCCCGAATCATAATCCATTGGCCGGAACGCAGTTTTTGAAGTGCTTCTTCTGGATTGGTACATTCGTGATCGGAGTAAATTCCGCTGCTGATATAAGCCTGCAGGTTTGTTCCTAGTGTATTTGGTGCGTGTCCATCAATAATTTTTTTTTGATCCAGAGTGGCATGGATTTTCAATAGTGTTTCCCGGTCATTATTAAAAATACCAGGTGCATTCATCATTTCTGCAAGTCCAAGGATGCGGTCATGATTCAGGTATTTTCGGATATCAACGGAATCAATGACTGCACCGGATTCATCAAATCGACAGGAAGGCACACAGGATGGAATCATGAAAAATACATCCAGTGGCAGGTCTTTCGTTATCTGCATCATATAATCAATGCCGTCGGTTCCTAGTACATTTGCGATTTCATGCGGATCAGTAATCACAGTAGTAGTACCGTGTTTCAGTGCTTCTTTTGCAAAAATATCCGGTCTTACAGTGGTGCTTTCTAAATGAATGTGTGCATCCAAAAATCCAGGCACAATTGTTTTATTGGTGCAGTCGATTTCAACATGTCCATCATAGGAACCAATTCCTGCAAAATAGCCATTAGTTATGGCAATATCACCTTTCAGGAATTCGTTGGTAAATACATTTAAGTACGTTGCATGCTTTAATACAAGATCTGCTTTTGTTTTTTTTAATGCAGAGAGAATTCGCTTTTCGTAGTTTTTCTGTGTCATATGCATTCCTCCTTGGTATAGTTAAATAACATAGTTAAAATAACATAGTTCCATTTACATATTTTCCAATAACTTTTACTTTTTCGGTCTCATATATCAAACGCTCCATTCGTTCTTTTAATGTCAAAGTCTGCATCGAGTGAATGTCGGAATCATCTAAAACAACAGCATCAAATTCATAGTCAGGAAGAAAAGTTCCGATTTTGCCAAAGAACTGTCCGCCACCAAGGGTTGCCAGATAAAAGACATCTTCAAAGCTAAGTGGTTTCTTTTTTTGAACTATGAGGCGATAGTATAATTTGGAAGATTGAATTGCATAAGCCATGGCACGCAGCAGAGAAAGAGAGGCACCTCCGGCAATGTCTGAGCCAAGTCCGATATGCAGGTCTAAATCCAGATAATTTCGTACAGGAGCAATACCAGATGCTAAATTAATATTGGATTCGGGACAATGGGCGATAAATACGTTTCGTTCTTTCATAAGTCTTATTTCTTCGTCGGAAGAATAGACACAGTGTGCCATCACCGTAGGAACCTCTCCACCAAACATTTCAAAATTCTCATAAGCATTTCCATAACAGGAAGAGGATGGAACCAGTTCTTTTACCCAGGCTATTTCTGATAAGTTTTCAGACAAATGGGACTGTACGGGAAGCTTGAATTCCTTCTGTAAAACCGAAAGCTGTTTCATTAGTTTATCCGTACAGGAAGGAATGAATCTTGGAGTTAGAATCGGTTTAGTATGAGAATAGTTCTTTTGGGAGGCTAAAATCCATTCTTTTGTTTGTTTACAGGAAATGTCTGCATTCTCTTCGCAGAGATTTTCACCTCCGTTACGATCCATATTTACTCTTCCAACAAAGGTATGTAGTCCGCTTTGTTCTAGTAAATCCATAAGAAGAAGCGTTGCTTCATTATGGATGGTTGCAAAGATACAGGCTCTTGTTGTTGTACTCTGCCTTAAGTCGGAAACAAAAATTTCATATGCTTTTCTAGCATAGGAAATATCTGCGTATTTTGCTTCTTCAGGAAATGTATGGGTATTGAGCCACTCTAGTAATTCCAAGTCCATGCCAAGTCCTCTGAAAGAATATTGTGGGGCATGGACGTGAAGATCAGACATACCAGGAACAATCAGCTGGCTGCTGCAGTCTCTTACAGGAAACTGCTGATACAATGCAGGAAGTGTTTGAAATACTCCGGCAGTTTTCCCGTTTTCACAGACAAGGTAAGAGTCCGGGTAATATTTTATTTGTCTGTCCAAATCCGCGTATATGATATCTCCTTTCAAGATAATATTTTTTCTTTTGTTCATATTTATCACATTCTTTCTTATTTTGAATATAAAAAAAGCTACTGGAATCTTCCAATAGCCTCATTGCTTTTTATAAATTGTTGAAAGTATTTTATCATGACTCGTTTGATTAGTCAATCAAATTTTATATTGACAAATGCAGCCCGTCTGATCTACAATGATTGCAATAACAACCGAACGGCAAAGGAGCTATGGTGAGTATCACCACGGCTCCTCTTTTTTTATTTATTTTTCGATGATTCTCCTTTTCGTCGGCTGTTATTTTGTACATAAGAACATGTTGAGAATTTGTTAGGACATAGGAGGGAACGTTTATGAGAAAAAAGATCGTATGTTTGATTGCAGCGCTGGCGATGATGGTTTCTATGTTAACTGGATGCGGCAGTAAAAAATCAGAGGATAATGCTTCAAAATCTACAGCTTTTGGTGAAGAAAGCAAAGTGGAAAGTATTGACACATCAAAACTTAAAGTCGGTGTGATTTACATTGGTGATGAAAACGAAGGCTATACGGCAGCACATATGTGTGGTATTGATGAAATGATGGAAGAATACGGATTAACCGATGATCAGGTCATTGAAAAGACAAATATTCCAGAAGATGAATCCTGCTATGATGCAGCAGTGGATTTAGCAGACCAGGGATGCAATGTTATTTTTGGAACCAGTTTTGGACACGAAGATTACATTATAAAAGCAGCACAGGAATTTCCAGAAGTTCAGTTTTGTCATGCAACTGGATATCAGGCGGCATCCAGTGGACTTTCCAATATGCATAACTATTTTGACAATATTTACGAAGCTCGTTATGTTTCCGGTGTTGTGGCTGGTATGAAAATTCAAGAAATGATTGATGATGGAACTATTACTCCGGACAAAGCAAAAATCGGATACGTCGGAGCATTTCCATATGCCGAAGTAATTTCCGGTTATACGGCATTTTATCTTGGGGCAAAAAGTATTGTAGATTCTGCAACTATGGAAGTGAAATATACAAACAGCTGGGCGGATCCGACAAAAGAGGGTGAAATGGCAACGTCATTAATTTCGGATGGCTGTATTTTAATCAGCCAGCATGCAGATACAACTGGTGCACCTTCTGTATGTCAGGAAAAAGGTGTTCCATGTGTTGGCTATAACGTGGATATGACAAGTGTTGCACCAGATACTGCATTAACTTCGCCAACGAATGACTGGGGAAGTTATTATAAATACGCAGTTGGCTGTGTATTAAGCGGAAACGCTATTGATACAGACTGGAGCAAAGGTTATGCAGATGGAGCAGTCGGCATTACCGATTTAGGAAAAGCCTGTGCCAAAGGAACCCAGGAAAAGGTAGACGAAATTATTGCTCTTATTACAGACGGTTCCTTTCATGTATTTGATACATCAACGTTTACAGTAGGTGGAAAAGAAGTAGAGAGCTGGAAGAATAAAGCAGGAACAGAATACATTTCTGATGGGTATTTTCATGAATCAGAAGGGTTATCGGCACCAGCATTTGAGTTAAAGATTGATGGCATTACGGAAAAATAAAAGGTGAAAAAGAGAAAGCCAGAAACGGATGGCTGTCTTTAGATAAGATAGAAACCGTCCGGAGTATGGCTAAAGGAGGAATGACAGTGGAGCCGGGCTATGCAATCGAATTAAAACAGGTATCAAAGCATTTTGGAGAGGTCATTGCAAACGATCATGTAAATTTATCGGTAAAGAAAGGCGAAATCCTCTCGATTCTAGGCGAGAATGGCAGTGGAAAGACAACATTGATGAACATGATTTCTGGAATATATTTTCCGGATTACGGCAGCATTTTTGTGAATGGATCGCCGGTCACAATCCGTTCCCCAAAAGATTCTTTTGCACTCGGAATCGGAATGGTACATCAGCATTTCAAACTGATACCAATTCTTACTGCTGCTGAGAATATTATACTTGGTCTTGCTGGCAGGAAACGTCTTGACTTAAAACAGGTAGAGGAAGATATTGCTAAATTGGTTTCCAAGTATGGATTTGATTTAAATCCATCAGAGAAAATATACAATATGTCTGTTTCTGAAAAGCAGACCGTAGAAATTGTAAAAGTTCTTTACCGCGGAGCAGATATTCTGATTCTGGATGAACCAACAGCTGTTTTGACACCACAGGAAACCAAAAAGCTGTTTGATGTGTTACGGAATATGAAAGCAGATGGCAAATCCATTATTATCATTACCCATAAGTTAAACGAGGTGCTGGAGATTTCCGATCGGGTTTCGGTGCTTCGGAAGGGAAAAAATATAGGATGTGTTCCGACAAAAGATGCTACGGTAGAATCTTTAACAGAAATGATGGTAGGTGAAAAAGTCTCGCTGGATATTAAGCGGACAGAGACACAAACAAAAGAAAAACGAATTGAAATCGAAGGTCTTACCTGTAAAAACAAAGAAGGCATAGAAGTATTAAAACAAGTTTCTCTGACCGCATTTGCTGGAGAAATTCTTGGAATTGCCGGAATTTCAGGAAGTGGTCAGAAAGAGCTGTTAGAATCCATTGCTGGATTGCAGAAAAATGCCACAGGAACTATTTACTATAATGCACCAGATGAAACAAGGAAAATCATTTCTGGAATGAGTGCCAGAGAAATTCAGAAGCTGAAAATTGCATTATCCTTTGTTCCGGAAGACCGGCTTGGAATGGGACTGGTTGGCTCTATGGATTTAACAGATAACATGATGCTTAGGAGCTATCAAGATGGAAAATATTTTTTTACAGACCGAAAGAAACCAAGAGCTTTGGCAAAGAGAATCGTAGAAAAATTAGAAGTGGTAACACCGGGACTTACAACACCGGTAAGAAGACTGTCTGGTGGAAATGTCCAGAAGATTTTAGTGGGTCGGGAAATTGCCATGAAACCGGATGTTCTTATGGCTGCATATCCGGTAAGAGGACTGGATATTAACTCTTCTTATATGATTTACAATCTGCTTAGCCAGCAGAAGGAAAAAGGAGTTTGTGTCATCTGTGTCGGCGAAGATTTAGATGTGTTATTGGAATTGTGCGACAGAATCGCTGTTTTAAACAGCGGAAGACTTGCAGGAATTGTGGAAGCAAGGCAGACGACAAAAGAGAAACTTGGACGTATGATGACAGGTTCAGGAAAGGAGGAAGCCTAGATGAAACAGGAACCATTTTTTCGCATGATGAAAAGGGATTCCATTTCCGCACCGAAAGCAGTGGGAATCCGGCTCTTAGCCGTAATAGTATCTTTAATTGTATGTGCGGTTATTATTGTTGGAATTACCGGACAAAATCCAGTAGAGGTCTACCAGGGCATCATTGATGGTGCCATTGGAACGGATCGACGTTTCTGGGTAACGGCACGTGAAACCATGATTCTGCTTTTGATTTCCGTCGGCTTAACTCCGGTATTTAAAATGCGGTTCTGGAATATTGGTGCAGAGGGACAGGTATTAGTTGGCGGACTGAGTGCTACGGCATTGATGCTTTACTGTGGGGATATGTTTTCCAATGGTGTGCTGCTGGTTCTTATTTTAATCGGGAGCTGTATTGCAGGGATGATTTGGGGATTGATACCAGCAGTATTTAAAGTAAAATATAATACAAATGAAACATTATTTACATTGATGCTTAATTATGTCGCCATGCAGCTGGTTCTTATCTGCATTGCATTCTGGGAAAAGCCAGTAGGTTCTAATACAGTAGGAATTGTCAATGGACTGAGCCAGAAAGGATGGTTTCCTGAAATCTTCGGACAGCAGCAGACCCTGACCGTTATTATCACGTTGGTGCTGACAGCAGCAATGTATATCTATATGAAATACAGTAAACAAGGTTATGAAATTTCTGTTGTAGGGGAAAGTGAAAATACTGCAGAATATGCGGGTATCGATGTAAAGAAAGTAATTCTTCGGACGGTTCTGTTATCTGGTGCTATTTGTGGACTTGCTGGTGCAGTGATTGTAAGTGGTTCCAGTCATACGATTTCCACTAGTACTGCAGGAGGAAGAGGATTTACCGCTATTATTGTTGCGTGGATGTCCAAGTTTAATCCATTTATTATGATTCTGGTTTCTGGCTTTCTTGTATTCATGCAGCAGGGTTCCGTACAGATTGCCAGCCAGTTTGGGCTGAATCAGAATGCTTCTGATATTATTACAGGAATTTTGTTATTTTTCCTGATTGGATGCGAGTTCTTTATCAATTATCAAGTGAAATTCCGAAAAACAGGAAAGGAGGGAAAGTAATATGTCCGTGATTTTAACCTTTATTCAGAAAGCAGTTTCTCAAGGTGTACCGATTTTATTTGGAGCATCCGGGGAAATTGTGACAGAAAAGGCGGGAAATTTAAACCTTGGAATTCCAGGAATCATGTATATGGGAGGAATTTCCGGATTAATGGGAGCATTCTTTTATGAAAAGAGTATCAGCAGTCCAAACGGATTTATCGGCCTTTTGATTTCTTTATTCTGTGCACTTGTGGCGGCAGCTTTCGGAGGACTGCTATACAGCTTTTTAACCATTACCCTTCGAGCCAACCAAAACGTTGTAGGCCTTGCTTTAACTACTTTTGGTGTTGGATTTGGAAACTTTTTCGGAGGATCAATTTCTAAGCTGGCAGGTGGTGTTGGACAGATTTCAGTTGCTGTTACTGCAAAAGCCTACCGAAAAACCATACCAGTGTTATCGAATATTCCGATTATTGGAAAATTAATCTTTTCGTTTGGATTTCTAACGTATTTGTCTATTATTTTGGCTGTTATCATAACCTGTTTTCTAAAGTATACGAGAAAAGGACTTAACCTGCGGGCTGTCGGCGAAGATCCTGCGACAGCGGATGCAGCAGGAATCAATGTTTCCCGATATAAATACATCGCAACTCTGACTGGAGCAGCAGTTGCAGGGCTGGGTGGACTGCATTTTGTCATGGAATACCTAGGGGGAACGTGGACAAATGATGGATTTGGTGACCGTGGATGGCTTGCAATCGCTTTGGTTATTCTGGCATTGTGGTATCCAAGCCGGGCAGTCTGGGGCTCTTTCGTATTTGGAGGATTTTACATATTAGCTATTTATATGCCAGGGCTGCCGTCAGCAATGAAAAATATACATGGTGTAGAGACCGCAGTCAAAGAATTTGTTAACATGCTCCCATATCTGGTAACGATCGTTGTCCTGGTTTTATCAAGCAGGCGGAACAAGCTGGAAAATCAGCCGCCGAAGAGTCTGGGAAACGCATATTTCAGGGAGGAACGTTAGCGGACTTAGAAAGGCTTGTGAGAGTATGAATCAGGAAGAAAAGATAATGGAGGCGGCACTTACCGTCGTGAAAGAACAGACAATTAGTGGAACAAGGATGCATCTGATTGCAGAGAAAGCCGGCATGCTTCAGTCAAATCTGCATTATTATTATAAAACGAAAAATGATTTGTTGGATGCATTGCAGGAAAAAGTCCTGGATAAATGTCTTGCAATCAGGGAGGAACTAAGAGAAAAGGCACTGGACAGCCTGGAATCCCAGATGGATATTTTTATCAATCAGAAGCGGGCATTTATTATGGACTGCCGGGAATATGATTTTGCAGAAGTAGATTTCTGGGTTCAGGGAAGAATTCATCCGAACATAAAGAAAAATTTTGCGAATTCATTTGAAGGATGGAGGCAGGAAATTGGGATTATGCTCAATACTTATGTGCCAGATTTATCTGATGAAGTTCAAAAAAACCTTCCATATATGATTGTTTCTTATTTAGAAGGGGCAACGATGCAGTATTTAATTGATGAAGATGCCTTTGAACTGGATGAGTATTTCCGATTTGGAAAACAGATGATTTTGGACACGATAAAAAATGATTTGAGGAAACGGGGTGAGGGACATGAAATTAATAAAAACAACGGAAGCGGTGGGACATGTATTATGCCATGATATGACACAGATTATTCCAGGCGTGAAAAAAGATGCGGCCTTTAGAAAAGGACATATTGTAACAAAAGAGGACATTCCAGTGCTGCTTTCTATGGGAAAGGAAAGTTTATATGTCTGGGAAAAGCAGGAGGGCATGCTTCATGAAAATGAAGCAGCGGAAATCTTATTTTCTATATGTAAAAATGCCTATATGAAAGGTTCGGAAATTAAAGAAGGAAAAATTCAGCTGACTGCTGAAGTGGATGGTGTATTTGAAGTAGATACGAAACGGCTGAATCGAATCAATGGTCTGGGAGAGATTATTATAGCCACCAGGCACAGCCATTTTCCAGTGAAAAAAGGAGATGTGCTGGCAGCGACCAGAGTAATTCCTCTAGTTATTGAGCAGGAGAAAATGGATGCCGCAAAAGATGCTGCTGGGGATACACCGCTTTTTACCATACATCCATTTCATAAGAAGAAAGCCGTTATTTTAACAACGGGAAATGAAGTATTTACCGGACGGATTCAAGATGCATTTGGACCGGTTATCCGAAAGAAATTAGGAGAGTATGATGTGGAAGTGTTGTATCAGACGATTTTGGATGACAAACCAGAGAAAATTACCAGTGCCATAAAAAAGGCAGCAGAAGATGGAGCAGATTTGATTGTCTGTACTGGTGGAATGAGCGTAGATCCAGATGATACAACGCCATCAGCAATCAAGAATACAGGAGCCAGAATGATTACATATGGTGCCCCAGTGCTTCCCGGAGCAATGTTTCTGCTGGCATATTATGATAATCCGGGTGTTGGTGGTCAATTGGAGAGTCCAATTCCTGTAATGGGACTTCCAGGCTGTGTCATGTATAACAAACGAACCATATTCGATCTGGTTCTGCCCAGAGTTCTTGCCAACGAAATATTAGAGAAAGAAGATTTGACGGTATTGGGAGAAGGTGGACTGTGTTTAAACTGTCCAGAATGCCATTTCCCAAACTGCGGATTTGGAAAGTAGGAATGTTATGAGATGGAATCATTTTGATGAAAATGGAAATGCTGTCATGGTAGATGTGTCGGAAAAGGTAGAAACCAGACGAACTGCAACGGCACAGGGAAAAATTTATGTCAGTCAGGAGATTATGTCACATGTAAAAAACGGCGACCTGAAAAAGGGGGACGTTCTTGGCGTTGCTCAGGTTGCTGGAATTATGGCAACGAAACATACCAGTGATTTGATTCCCATGTGCCATCCGTTGATGTTGACAAAAAGCAGTGTGGAGTTTGAAATCTTAGAATCAGAAGGCTGCATCATGGCAAGCTGCACGGCAAAGCTGATTGGAAAGACCGGTGTGGAAATGGAAGCATTAACCGGAGTTATGACAGCGCTTCTTACCATTTACGATATGTGTAAAGCGGTAGATAAAAATATGGTGATATCCGATGTTCATCTGGTAGAAAAAACTGGTGGAAAGAGCGGAGCATACTATTTTAACAGAACATAAAAAGGAAAGGAATGAGGATTATGAACGATCAATATGGAAGAAATATTGATTATATGCGTATTTCCATTACAGACAGATGTAATCTGCGATGTTGTTTCTGCATGCCAGATGATTCCCTTTCCTTTCAGAAAGAGGAAGAACTTCTTGGATTTGAAGAATTTCTCAAGGTGGTAAAAGCTGCCGTGCCTCTTGGAATCAAAAATTTTCGAATTACAGGCGGGGAGCCACTTGTGCGTAGCGGTGTCGTAGAGTTTATTCAGAAATTAAAGCAGCAGGACGGTGTGGAAAAAGTTTATCTCACGACAAATGGTGTACTGTTAGAAGAAAATCTGGATGGACTGATGTATGCTGGAATTGATGGAATAAACGTTAGTCTTTGTTCTACCGATGCAAAAGAATATGAAAAAATTACAGGGAAAAATAAAATGGAAACGGTGCTTTCAGCTATCCGAAAAAGTGCGGAAGCTGGAATTCACACGAAAGTCAATTGTGTACCACTTCCTGGAATGAATGAAACTCATCTGGCAGAACTTTCTCTTTTGGCAAAAGAATTTTCGGTAGCAGTCCGTTTTATCGAAATGATGCCAATTGGACAGGGTGCCAAGTATGAAATGATTACTGGAGAACAGGTTTTAACTAGATTGGAACAGGTTTTTGGAAAATCCAAACGAAGTTTCCGTGTAAATGGACATGGTCCGGCAGTATACGTCAGATTTCCAGATTTTAAAGAGGATGTCGGATTTATCAGTGCAAGAACCTGTAGGTTCTGCAGCCAGTGCAACCGGGTACGTCTGACTGCCAATGGTTGGTTAAAGCTATGTCTTAATTATGAAGAGGGGATGGATTTGAAAGCAGATCTCCGAAATGGCTGTCCGACGGAAGAATTAACACAGAAAATGAAAACAATGATTTATCAGAAACCATGCAGCCACAATTTTAATCAAACCGCAGGAACCAGTAGTTATATGGTAAATACAAAATATATGGCACAGATTGGAGGGTAGCCGATGGAAGCAGTAATTAAGGCAGTCTGTATTAGTGAGAAGCGGGGAACTAAAAAACAGGATGTTAAAGAAGTAGAACTTATCAAAAACTTTGGACTAAAAGGGGATGCCCATGCCGGAAACTGGCATCGTCAGGTCAGTCTGTTATCTTTTGAAAAAGTCGAGGAATTCCGGCAAAGAGGTGCCAAAGTAGCCGATGGTGCATTTGGTGAAAATATATTGGCAGAGGGAATTGATTTTAAGACGCTTCCAGTAGGAACGGTTTTAATCTGCAATGGTGCCGTTTTGGAAGTAACCCAAATCGGAAAAAAATGTCATTCAGAATGCGAAATTTTCCGTCAGACTGGCGACTGTATTATGCCACGGGAAGGAATTTTTGCAAGGGTAGTAAAAGGTGGAAGGATTAAGGCAGGTGATAGGATTTATGTTAAAAAAATTCCGGGCAGCGGTGATTACGCTTAGTGATAAAGGAAGCCAGGGACTCAGAGAGGATACCAGCGGAAAGTGGATTCTTGAAAGGCTTCGACAGGAAGGATATAAACTGGTTTATTATGAAATTCTGCCAGATGAACCAGAGCAGCTGGAACAGATACTTTGCAGATTGGCGGATGAACATGTCTGTGACTTGATTTTAACAACAGGAGGAACGGGACTTTCTAAAAGGGATCGGACACCAGAAGCTACGAAGCATGTGATTGACCGGGAAGTTCCTGGAATTGCGGAAGCCATTCGAAGCTACAGTATAACGATTACAAAGCGTGCGATGTTAAGCCGTGCTGTCTCTGGAATCCGAAAGGATACCCTGATTATTAATCTTCCAGGAAGCAGGAAAGCAGTAGAAGAAAGCCTTAACTATATTTTAGAACCATTGGAACATGGTCTTGGTATTTTGACTGGTTCTGTTTTAGAATGTGGGAGAAATTAGGCTCTTATTTTTCAGAAAATTTGATTGATTAATCAATAAATAAATTGTGTGGCGGATGATAGGAAAGAAGTGAATGGTATGTTTGATTATGGAATATGCGATGGACAGGTTTATGTAGATGGTTCATTTCAGAAAAGCAATCTTTATATAAAGGATGAAAAAATTGCAGCATTAAGCACCGAATTGCTGGAATGTAAGAAAATAATGCATGCAGATGGAAACTATGTTCTGCCGGGATTTATCGATCCACATGTACATTTTTCTCTTGGCGTTGGGGAAAACATGTCAAAGGATGATTTTTATACTGGATCTTTGGAAGCAGTGCGAGGTGGTGTTACCACTTATATTGATTTTCTCGACCCAGTGAAAAAGGCAGAGGAAATTCCAGCAGAATTTGAAAAACGAAATAATCTGGCGAAAGACAGTGTCGTAGATTATGCTTTTCATATGACCGTGGCAAATCCGGTGTCTTCCGCAGCAGAACTTATTAAAGAAAGTAAAAAATTAGGAATTAATTCGATAAAATTATTTACTACCTATGCTGATACGGATCGCCGAACCTATGATGATAAGATTTATGAACTGTTAAAAGCGTCAAAAGAAGAAAATGCTTTAATTGTGGTACATTCAGAAAATGATGATTTAATTGACAAGAGAAAAGATATTTTGGTGAAAAACCATGAAAAGGCGAGACCGGCTATTACGGAAAATATAGAAGTGATGAAATTAGCACAGATGGCTAGAGAAACAGGGGGAACTCTTTATATTGTTCATGTCAGTGCCGGAAGCAGTGCAAAACTTCTGGCAGATAATTTTCCAGAAGAATTGAAACGAAAACAGATTCTTTTAGAGAGTTGTCCCCATTATTTCTTATTAAACAGCGATGCACTATCTCGTGAGGACGGCTATAAATACACCATGACTCCCCCCATACGGCCAGAACAGGAAAGAAAGCTGTTAAATAAATACCTGGATGTGATACGAACCATTGGCACCGACCATTGTCCGTATACAAGGAAGCAGAAGGCGAAGATCTATACCAGCCAGGTTCCTATGGGAATTGGAGGAATCCGGTATTCTTTCTTAAATATGTATAATCTAGTGGGATTTTCAATATTAGATAAATTTACAAAAGAACCAGCACAGATTTATGGATTAAAAACAAAAGGAACGCTTCTGCCAGGACAGGACGCAGATATTGTGATTTTTGATAGCAGAAAGCAGACGGTAGTTACAGATGACATGAGTGTTTATGCTAATAAAACATTACAAGGAAGTATAGAAACAGTGTTTGCCAGAGGATGCAGAATTTTTGATGGTCAGACCGTAAACGTACATAAGGGAAACTACCTGAAACGTGGAACAGACTGAGAAGGGAGGAATATGATGAGAGATATTAGTGAATCTGTTATAAAAAAGGATCATGAAGTGAAGACAAGTGGAAAAGCAATATACATTGCGGATATGAAGTTGGAAGGAATGTTGTATGGAGGCATTGTCCGTTCTAGTATTTCATATGGGAAAATCAAGGAAATTCATCTGCCAGACATGGAAGAAGGATACTGGGCAGTGGGAGCACAGGATATATCGGGAAGCAATCTGCTTCATGTCATAACCAGCGAACAGCCTATATTTGCTAGAGAAGTGGTTCGGTTTATAGGAGAATCTATTTTAATGATTGCCGGGCCGGTGAAGGAAAAAGTAGAACAGTATGTAAAATCTACCGTTGTAGAATACGAAGAAATGACGCCGGTTCTTACTTTGGAGGAAGCTACAGAATCCGCTGCATCGTATCATTATAAAAAAGGAGATGTGGAAACGGCATTTTCTACGGCAGCAAACATTGTAGAGGAAACTTTTTATACGGGTTATCAGGAACAGGCATATCTGGAACCACAGGGTGCCATTGGTGTTTATAAGAATGGAAAAGTTACGATTTATGGTTCCATGCAGTGCCCATATTATGTAAAGACTGCAGTGGAAGAAGCCATGGCACTTTCCGAAGAGAAGGTACAGATTATTCAAACGGTAACTGGAGGTGGATTTGGCGGAAAAGAGGATTTTCCATCTCTAATCGGATGTCAGGTAGCTGCAGCATCGAAGAAAACCGGTCATCCGGTACAATTGATTCTAAACCGCAGAGAAGATTTGGCGGTGACACCAAAACGACATCCTGCAAAACTGGTTTATAAGGCAGCATTAAATGAAAAAAATGAAATCACTGCCATCAAAGCAGATATCCGGCTGGATGCTGGTGCGTATGCAGGGCTTTCCAGCGTTGTGTTACAACGTTCCCTGATTGCGGCAGTAGGAGTATACCGGATTGAAAATCTGGACATTAGAGGGGCGGCGATGCTTACGAATACGGTATCCAATGGAGCATATCGTGGATTTGGTGCACCACAAAGCTTTTTTGCAATAGAAACGTTAATGAATCATTTGGCTTATCGAATAGGTATACCTCCTCTTGAATTAAAAAGAAAATATTTTGTAAAGCAGGGTGATACAACCTCTACTAATGGAAAATACCATCATCATGTGCCACTTCCAGAGATGCTTGAAAAGGCAGAAGAACTTTCGGATTTCAGCAGAAAATATGCAGAATACGATAAACCTCAGTATAGCAGATACCGCCGTGGAATCGGCATGTCGATTTTCCTTCATGGATGTGGATTTACTGGTTCTGCAGAAAAAGATTTTATTAAGTCAGTAGTGAAGCTGGTGAAAAAGGAAGATGATACGGTAGAAATTCTTGCCAGTAATACAGATATTGGACAGGGATTGAAAACAACGTTTAGCAAGATTGTAGCTCAGATTTTGGAGATTCCGCTGGAATCGGTGCAGATTGAAAATCCAGATACAGACAGAGTACCAAACTCTGGGCCGACAGTTGCTTCCCGTTCCCTTATGATTGTTGGAAAGCTGTTAGAGCGGGCGGCTTTAAAAATGAAAAAAAGCTGGGAGTCTGGAAAGACAGTTACCATAGAGGAACATTACCAGCATCCCGACATGATTCCATGGGATATGGAAACGTTTCAGGGAGATGCCTATCCAACCTATTCCTATGGGTTGAATGTAGTAGAAGTAGAGACCGATACGCTGCTTGGTACAACGAAACTGCTTGGTGTCTGGGGCATTTTTGATGTAGGAAAGGCAATTGATGAAACGATTATGAAAGGCCAGGCAGAAGGTGGTATGCTGCAGGGACTTGGTTATGGTTCTATGGAAAAAATGGAAAATGCAGGCGGTTTGATAAAACAATCCAGTTTCACGGATTATATGATTCCAACATCCAAAGATACGGTTCCGTTCAAAGTAGTCTTTATTGATAATCTGTACGATGGAGGTCCATTTGGGGCAAAAGGTGCAGGTGAACTAACACTGATTGGAACAGCTCCGGCATATGAACAGGCAGTAGAGCAGTCCATTGGGATGCCGATGTATGAAATTCCAGTGACACCAGAAAAACTGATGGAGGTGATGGATGCATGATAGCATTTGAATTAAATGGAGAAAACGTAACTATAGACTGTGACCCATCTAAGAGGCTGCTGGATGTGCTTCGGGAAGATTTTTTACTAACTGGTCCAAAGGAAGGATGTGGTGAGGGAGAATGCGGTGCCTGTGCCGTTCTTCTCGATGGGAAAATGATAAATTCCTGTATTACTGCAGTAGGAAGCGTTCACCATAGAAATGTGGTTACCTTGGAAGGATTCCGGGATACAAAACGGTATCAGTTATTGGAACAAACTTTTGCAAAAGCAGGAGCTGTCCAGTGTGGTTACTGTACACCAGGAATGATTATGGCAGCGGAGTCCTTATTGTCCCAGAATCCTCATCCAAATGTCGATGATATTCGGGAAAGTATTTCCGGAAACTTATGCCGATGTACCGGATACAACATGATTATTGATGCAGTTCAGATGGCAGCAGAGGAGGGGAATGGTTTATGGTAACAGGGTATTATCCAGAAACGTTAAAGGAAGCCTGCAAATTAAGAAAGAAGTATGAAGATTCCCTGATTATCTCAGGCGGAACGGATGTCATGGTTGTAAAAAAGAAGGCAGAACATACCATTTTTATAAATCATGTACCAGAAATGAAAGAGATTCGCAGAGAAAATGGCAGAGTGCGTATTGGAGCGGCACTTCCCTATGTAGATATTCTGGCGGATAAAAATGTTCCAGAAGTGTTGAAGAAAGCCATCCGCAATATTGCATCCCCAGCAGTCCGCAATGCAGGAACGATTGGAGGAAATATCTGTAATGCATCGCCTGCTGGAGATACTCTTCCTGTTTTATATGCGTTGGATGCAGTGGTGATAAAGGCATCTATGAAGGAAGGGAGTATTCGGGAAATAAGACTTCCGATTCAGAAATTTGTATTAGGCATTCGCAAAACGGAGTTATCCAGTCAAGAACTTGTAGTAGCGGTGGAAATTCCGGAAACTTCTTATGAATTGGCAGATAAGGTAGTATATGAAAAAGTAGGAGCCAGAAAATCCGAAGCAATTTCTAAAGTATCTTTTATTGGTATTCTTAAAATAGAACAAAATGTGATAGAAGACATACGCATTGCATTTGGAGCAGTGGGAATTACAGCACTTCGGTACAAGGATTTGGAACACCAGATTATCGGAAAGACAATCGAGGAAGTAGAGCAGGAGAAAGAAAAGTTTGTGAGGCTTTACTTAGACAGAATTCATCCAATTGACGACCAGCGTTCCACCGCCGTGTACCGAAAGAAAGTCTGTCGAAATCTGTTGCAGGATTTCCTGACGCTTTCGATTCCGGAAGAATAATGTTCCTTTGGAAAGGAGGGATTATCATGTATCTGATTGGAAATGGACCATTAGTAACAAGAGATGAAAAGAATGCATTCTACGAAAATGGTGCAGTTGTGGTAGAAGGAACTTTCATTAAGGAAATTGGTTCGTATGATGAACTAAAGCAGCGTTATCCAGAAGCTGAATTTATCAATGCACGAGGAAAGATAATTATGCCAGGGCTTATTAATGCCCATCAGCATATTTACAGTGCATTTGCCAGAGGTCTGTCCATTCCAGGAAAACCAGCCAGGAATTTTCTTGAAATTCTGGAAGGAACATGGTGGAACATTGATCGGCATATGACATTAGAACAGGTATATGAAAGTGCAATGGCAACGTATATGGAGTGCATCAAAAATGGTGTTACAACAGTAATTGATCACCATGCCGGTTATGGTGCAGTAGAAGGAAGCCTGTCTGCAATCGAAAAGGCTGCCAGAAATCTAGGAGTTAGAACCTGCCTGTGTTATGAAATTTCTGACCGGGATGGTTTGTATAAGCGGGATAAGGCAGTGGAAGAAACGATGCAGTTTTTAAAACATACATATCAGAATCCAGATGATATGGTAAAAGGAATGGTTGGACTGCATGCTTCTTTTACATTAAGTGATGAAACCTTACAAAAAGTCAGACGGGAAAATACATTTGGTGCAGGATATCATATCCATGTAGCGGAAGGAAAATACGATGCCAGTCACTGCTGGAAAAACCATCATACGTCTATTGTAAAACGACTGAAACAATATGGTATTCTCGGCAAAGATTCTATTGCGGGACATTGCATTCATATTGATGAAACGGATATGGAGATTTTACGGGATGCAGAAACTATGGTTGTCCACAATCCAGAATCTAATATGGGAAATGGAGTCGGCTGTCCGGATATCATTGGAATGATGGACAAAGGTATCTTAGTTGGGCTTGGAACCGATGGATACACCAATGATATGCTGGAATCTTTAAAGGTGGCTAATCTTCTGCAAAAACACCGAAGAGGAAAGCCAGATCGAGGATTTTCGGAGGCATGTACTCTTTTATTTGATAATAACCAGAAAATTGCAGAAAAGATTTTCGGAGTGACAACTGGTGTATTAAAACCAGGGGCTAAGGCAGATTTAATTTTAATGAATTACAAACCCTATACACCGATGACTGCAGATAATATAAACGCTCATATTATGTTTGGTATGCAAGGGGCGATGACCGATACGGTTATGATAAATGGAACACTTAGAATGCAGGGCAGAAAGCTTCTTATGATAAACGAACAAGAGGCATTAAAACAAGCAGCCGATTCTGCGGCAGAACTTTGGAAGTGTTTATGCCAGCCTAAATAAAGGATAGGAGATGAGAGTTTATGAGTGACGTGATGACACCGATTTCATTTTCAGATATGTTAACAGGTCTTTTGGCGGAATATCGGGAAAATAGAAGTTTTTACGGTGTACCAGTAGTAAATCTGGAAGAACCAGCACCAATTGGTCCTGCGGCAGGACCACATACCCAGTTGGCTGGAAATATTGTTTCTGCATACGGAGCCGGCGCCGTTTATTTTGAACTAAAAACTGTTCAGGTATTAGAAGGAAAAGAACTACAGCTGCAAAAACCCTGTATTTATGTAGAAAATGAAGTTTATAATACAGAATGGTCCACGGAACTTACCGTGAAACAGGCAGCAGACGAGTATATTAAGGCATACTTACTGCTTCAGATTTTAAGCAGAGAATTTGCATTGGTCAACATGGATAAGATTCATTTTGTTGTTAGTGTTGGATATGATTTGGCAGGAATTCAGTCAGAAAAAATAGATGCTTTTCTGGAATCTATGAAAAATGCATCCAAAACAAAGGAATGGAAGCAGGATATAACATTTATAAAAGAACATATGCAGCTATTCAAGCATCTAGAGCAGAATGATATAGAAGAAATACAAAAAAAGAATAGAATTTCTGACAGTGTTACTCTTTCTACGATGCATGGCTGCAAAAGTGAAGAAATTGAGCGGATTGTGTTTTATCTGATGAAGGAAAAAGGATTTCATACCTATGTGAAATTAAATCCTACGTTAATTGGAAAAGATGCAGTGAAGAGGACTTTACAGAAAAAAGGGTACCAGGATCTGGAATTTAATGAGTCCATTTTTCAGACAGATATGACTTTGGATGCAGCAAAACAGATGATTACGAACTGTCAACAGGCAGCAAAAAAGTGTAATAGGACATTTGGCGTAAAGCTGACGAACACATTTCCGGTTCGGATAAAGCATCAGGAACTGGCAGGTGAAACCATGTATCTGTCTGGTACAGCATTATATCCCCTTGCTGTTCAGGCTGTGAAAGCATTAGCCGAACAATTCTCAAACGGTTTGAAGATGTCTTATTCCGGTGGAGCAGATGTTTCGAATATTAAGGCACTTTTGGAAACTGGACTTGAATCGGTTACTGTTTCTTCGATCTTACTAAAGCCTGGCGGATATAAAAATATAACCAAGTTACAGGAAGCGGCAAAAGAACTGAAAGCTGTGGAGGGCATGAATCTGGAAAAGCTGTCTGCATTGGCAGCAGATGCGGTACAAAATCCTATGTATTGTAAAAAGCACAAAGCAGTATCTTTTGAATCAAAAAATGAGTACAGTCCACTCTGTGGAGTCTGCAATAATTGTGTAGACGTTTGTCCTAACCGGGCGAATGTTTCCTTTCAAAAGAATGGAAAAAAGTATGTGATACATCGTGAGCGGCTTTGTAATGAATGTGGATGCTGCGTATATACATGCGTTATGGGACACAAGCCATATTTGGAAAAGTTTACAGTACAGGAAGAAGAAAGAATTCTGTCCTTATCAGAAATGATAAATCTAGTAGAAAAGCGAGGGATGAATATATGAGTTTTGAAATAGTTGCAAGACAGCGAAAGCTGGGAAAAAAGCCGTCAGTCAACTATCTGAACGAAGAAACTGCCAACAAAGCAAGAAACTATCATAAAAGCTTTCCGGTTTATAAAGAAACACCACTTCGTGAGTTAAAACAGTTAGCAAAGCATATAGGTATCAAAGATATTTTTGTGAAAGATGAATCTTATCGGTTTGGCTTAAATGCGTTTAAGGTATTAGGCGGAAGTTTTGCTATTGGTACCTACATAGCGAATCAGCTGGGAGTGGATATTGCAGAACTGGATTACGAGAAAATCATTTCCAAGGAGACCAGAGATAAGCTTGGAAAAGTAACATTTATTTCTGCTACCGATGGAAATCACGGGAGAGGTGTGGCATGGACTGCACACCAGCTGAAGCAGGACTGTGTCATTCATATGCCAAAGGGCAGTGCGAAGGAACGTTTGGAAAACATTCTGGCAGAAGGAGCGAAAGCAGATATTACGGATTTAAATTATGATGATGCTGTCCGTCTGGCTGGAAAAGAAGCACAGGAAAACGGATGGGTAATGGTGCAGGATACTTCCTGGCCTGGCTATGAGGAGATTCCAACTGCGATTATTAAAGGCTACACAACTATGGCACTGGAAGCTTATGAACAGTTAAGAGGTATAAAACCGACCCATATTTTCGTTCAGGCTGGCGTTGGTTCCTTTGCAACAGCGGTTACGGGATTTTTCTCAGCTGTCTATGGAGAGGAAAGACCGATTATTACTATTGTGGAACCGGAAGAAGCAGCGTGTATTTTTAAGACCATGAAAGCAGATGATGGAAAACTTCATCCAGTTACCGGAGATATGAATACAATTATGGCGGGACTTGCCTGTGGAGAACCGGTTACCGTTGGAATTGATATTTTGAGAAATTATGCCGATTATTTTGTTTCTTGTCCCGATTATGTGGCAGCACAGGGCATGCGTGTGTTATCTGCTCCGATTAAGGGGGATGAGCGGATTATAGCTGGAGAAAGCGGTGCGGCTGGTTTTGGATTGGGTTATGAAATAATGACCAATCCAGCGTTACAGGAATTAAAACAAAAGCTTCAAATAAATGAAGATTCTGTAATTCTATTCTTTAATTCGGAAGGAGATACGGATCAGGAAAATTATCGGAGAATTGTGTGGGACGGGGTTTATCCACGTCCATAAGGAGGAATGTATATGTTAACAAAGGAAAGAGAAGAATCAGTGATTGCCCTCTGCCAGAATCTGATTCAGGCACGAAGTTATTCCGGAGAAGAAGAAAATGTGGCAGAACGATTGAAGGCTTTTATGGAAAAAAAGAAATTTGATGAAGTTATTATTGATAAGTATGGAAATGTCATTGGAAAAATCAAAGGAAAGAGGCCTGGAAAGCGGCTGTTATTTGATGGACATATTGATACGGTTCCAGTTGAGAATGAGGAGAAATGGACGCATAAACCGTTTGAAGCAGAAATTGTAGATGGAAAAATCTATGGACGTGGTGCCACGGATATGAAAGGTGCCGTTGCCGCCATGGCAAATGCAGCAGCGAACTTTGCTGAAGACTGCAAACGGGACTTTCCAGGAGAAATTTATATTGCAGGTGTTGTTCATGAAGAA
>CAKSBP010000021.1 GCA_934438135.1 uncultured Clostridium sp.
AAAAAAATTGACATAAAAAAAGCAGGTTTTACAAGGCCGGCGATAGATTTTTTGAGTATTGAACTGTCAAACTCCCGTGTCAAACTCCCGAGGAGATTTTATTTTAATTAAGTTATATTACTGGTTTGACAGGATGGATATCTTACACTTATAATAATGGCATATTCACAGTGACACAGATAAGAGAGGGAAAATCATGAGATTAAGAAATGTAAAAGGTTCCTCAGAAATAATTGCGGCAAATGAATTCGTAGTTCATGAACCGAAAGAGATGAAGGGGAAATGGAAAGAATTTTTTCAGAATGATAATCCGATTCACATAGAGATCGGAATGGGAAAAGGCCAGTTTCTGTTAAAAATGGCAGAGCTTAACCCAGATATAAACTATATTGGAATTGAAATGTATGACAGTGTTTTAGTCCGTGCAATCGAAAAAAGAGAGAAGGCAGAGATAGAAATATCTAATCTGTTTTATATTCGGATGAATGCAGAAACCATTACTGAAGTATTTGAAAGGGATGAAGTAGACCGCATTTATCTGAATTTCTCAGATCCTTGGCCAAAAGACAGACATTCCAAGAGAAGATTGACATCCAGACAGTTCCTGGATCGTTATGCTCAGTTTTTAAAGCCAGAAGGTGTTATTATGTTTAAAACAGATAACAGGGGATTATTTGATTTCTCTTTAGAGGAAGTAAAAGAAACAAAATGGGAGTTTGTAAATTATACATTTGATTTACACCATAGTGAATATAATGAAGGAAATGTCATGACAGAATATGAGCAGAAATTCTCTTCTATGGGACAGCCTATCTACCGCATGGTGATTAAGCATTAATTTTTGATATAGAAGCTGGAATAAAGAACTTTGGATGAAAATAGACTGAATAAAAAAGGGGTTCTTAATCTTGAAACTATCTGTAAAGCAGAGAATTGCCAAAGTAACCGGCAGCCATATGGAGATTGATAAAAAATTTATGGATATGAAAAAATCTTGGGATGAGGTGGATAAGTTATTAGAGTCAACATCCAAGAAGAATAAAAAAGGTAAGAAAAAGAAAAAATAAGAAAATGCGTAAACTATATTTTATAGGTTACGAATGAAGGAGGAATTTCCATGGAAATGAAATTTACACAGGAAAATTTTGATGCAGAAGTATTAAATGGAGGAAGTCTTGCAGTTGTTGACTTCTACGCAGACTGGTGTGCACCTTGTAAAATGATGGCACCAGTAATTGAAGAACTTGCAAAAAAATACAGTGGTCAGGTGAAAATTGGAAAGCTGAATGTAGATGATAATTCACAAATTGCTGCAAAATACAGAGTAATGTCTATTCCAACGATTATGTTCTTTAAAAACGGTGAAGCAGTGGAAACATTTGTTGGCGTTCAGAAGAAAGAAGAATTGGAAGCGAAAATTGAGCAGTATAAATAAGAAAAAGCTGTGGCATTGTATAAAATGCCACAGCTTTTTCTTATAAATTTGTAATATTCTTGCTTTTTAACTTCCGATTTAGGAACTGGTTTAATAAAAATGCAATAACTGCAACAACTGGTACGCCTAAAAACATGCCGATTACACCAAAGTAGGCACCGCCTACGGTAATGGCAAAGATAACCCAGATTGGTTTTAATCCGGTAGATTCACCTAAAATCTTTGGTCCTAGATACAATCCGTCGAACTGCTGTAAAACCAGAATCATAACGGTAAAAATCACTGCCTGAATGGGATGAATCAGCAGATAAATGATAATGCCGGGAACAGCACCGATAAATGGTCCGAAATATGGAATCATATTTGTAATTCCGACAATGGTACTTAATAGGATGCCATAAGGCAGTTTTAAAATCAGCATAAGTATAAAGCATAGAACACCGATAATCAGGGAATCAATTAATTTTCCAACGATAAATCCACTGAAAATATTATTGCATTCGGCAGCTGTTTTTACGATATACGCAGAACGTTCCTTGCTGAAAATAGCGTAAACCAATCGCTTCACATTTCGAATTAACATTTCCTTATCATATAAGAGGTAGGCAGAGATAACAAGGGAAAGTATAATGTTAATGAGTGTGCGTACAATGGAAACGGAAATATTATAAATAAGTGGAAATACATTGGTAACCAAGTTTGTCCCATAGTCAATCAGCTGAGGCTTCAGTTCATTGATTCGTTCCTGAAGCATATACAGATCCAGATTTGGATAGCGTTCCTGAAGATTACTAATGTAATCGTAAGCCACATTAAACATAGCAGGAATGTTTTCCGTTAAGTCCTGGATACTTGTGATAAACTGTGGAATTACATAAATAAGAATAATGACGATAATTCCAAAGAAAATCAAGTAGGAAAGAAGCAGGGATAATGCTTTGGCTGTTATATGTTTCTTAGCTGATTTACTCTTAGCGAGAACTTTATCCAGCAGAAATTTATTTATGGAGTTCATCAGCGGATTTAAAATGAAGGCAATAAAAAAGCCTATAAAAAATGGAGACAAAATGCGGATAACATTTTGTATAGAGGTCTTTGTCAAAGACCAGTTTATAATAGAATAGATAATAATGGTGCCCAATGCAATGACGCAAAGCGCATAAATACTAATTGAAAAGTACCGTACATTGGACTGGAACCACACCTTTTTCTCTTTCGGTGTGCCGTCTTTTGGGGGATTGTGATTCATTCTATTTACCTTATCCTTTCAAAATACGTTACATGATACTATTATTATAGCTAGTTTCTTACATGAATTCAATAAATATAAAAGAAATCAAAAGAAAATCGAAAAAAATTCAAAAAAGTACTTGCATTTCGACAGAACATCATATATAATAGTCCTTGCGTTGAGGCGATAGTAATTAAGCGGCAACATAGAGCAATAATAATTAAATAATATGCGCTTCTAGCTCAGTTGGTAGAGCACCTGACTCTTAATCAGGGTGTCCAGGGTTCGAACCCCTGGAGGCGCACTTGAAGGTCCTTGTTTGGCGAACATATGAGTCGTTGGGTAAGGGCTTTTTGCTTGTCCGAAAATGCCTGAAACATAATAAAATCTAAGATACATACCTTTTCCAAAGATTGTGGTATAATATGAAACGCATGAGTTAAGTTGACGGAGGAAAGAACATGAGTAAAGATCCTTTTGTTTCACCGGCTGTAAAGTGGGTGGGAGGAAAAAGACAATTATTAAAAGAAATCAATCCCTTAATCCCAGAAGAGTTTACAACCTATTATGAACCGTTTCTTGGGGGTGGTGCTGTTTTATTTGATTTACAGCCACAAAAGGCGGTCATAAATGATGCAAATGAGGAATTAATTAATGTATATACTACAATTCGGGACAATTGTGAGGAACTGATTGAATTATTAGTGGAACATGATAAAAATAACACGGCAGAATATTATTATGAAATCCGTGGATATGATAGAACAAGTAAATATGATGATATGAGCAGTGTGGAGAAGGCAGCGAGAATCCTGTATTTAAATAAGACATGTTATAACGGTCTATTTCGTGTCAATCAGGCAGGGCAGTTTAATTCTCCTTATGGAAAGTATAAAAACCCTAATATTATCAATGCGGAAACTTTACGGGCGATTCATCAGTATTTTAATAAATCTGGAATTAAGATTATGAGCGGAGATTACAAAGACTGTATTAAGACAGCAAGAAAAGGTGCGTTTGTTTATTTGGATCCTCCATATCATCCAATTTCTTATTCCAGTTCGTTTACGGGCTACACCAATAATGGATTTGGAGTAGTACAGCAGCAGGAATTAAAAGCTCAGTGCGATAAATTAAATAAGAAGGGTGTAAATTTTCTTCTTTCCAACTCTTACTGTGATTTTATTTTAGATTTGTATGAAGGTTACAATATTAAAACGGTAGCAGCAAAACGTGCGATTAATTCAAAAGCTAATAAGCGAGGAGAAATAGAGGAGGTTCTTATCGCTAATTATGAAATCTAATGGAGATATTCGTCAGGAGAAAGCTGCGCAGGGAAATCTGACATTAAATGATGCTGCGTGGAAGAAGCTTTTTGAAAAATATGAAATTAAAAAACATGTGGAAAATGAAGGGATATTTAAAATAACGGCAAATCAGATTAAGGAATTCAGGGAACCAAGGCTGATGACAAAATTTGATACGAAGGAATCCCTTCCTGCCAGCTTTGGAACGGGGAATGGAAAGAAAATGTCCATTCTTCCAGATTCCAGAGGAAGTTATGTGATTGGATATTTTGATACGTATAAGGAACTTCCGGAAATGGCATCGTCTATTAAACACGTTGATTTTCCAGATTATCTTCAGACGATTCGTCGGCAGGAGATAAACAGCGAAGCAAATGTTATCAATGTGTTGGGCGTGACAAACATTCTTGAAAATTTTTTAGAGGAAGGGAAGTTTGTGCAGACTATCAGCGGAAGAATGAAGTCTGGTGTGTTTGATTTTCAGATTGCAGATATTAAAACACAGCGGTACCATAGCATTTCCGTGAAAAATGCACAAATTGAGATTGATGCTGGATTTGAAAATCATGATTGTGTGGTATTGATGGAAGCGAAGAATGTCGTGCACAAAGATTTTATTGTGCGGCAGCTTTATTATCCATACCGGCTTTGGAAGGAACAGATAAACAAATGGATTCGACCGGTTTTTATGGTTTACAGCAATAATATTTTCCGGCTTTTAGAGTATGAATTTAAAGATTCCAATGAATACAGTTCCATTTCTTTCGTAAGGCAGAAAAATTATAGTTTTGAAGATGTAGATATTAAAGAAGAAGACCTTCTGGAAGCATTCCATGCAACAAAAGTACAGCCGGAACCGCCAAAGATTCCATTTATTCAAGCAAATAGTTTTCATACCGTAATTTCCCTTTTGGAGTTAGTAAAAGAAGAACCAAAATCCACACCGATGCTTTCTGAACTGATTGGATTTGCAGAACGGCAGGGAGATTATTATTACAATGCAGCGAGGTATCTTGGACTGACGGAGAAGTTCAAGGATGCAGATGGTGTTGTAAAAGTGCGTCTATCCCTAGAGGGAGAGCGTGTGATGGCACTTCCTTATAAGCAGAGGCAGATTGCTTATATTGAAAAAATGTTTCAGCATGAAATTTTTCGTCAGTCATTTTGGAATTCACTGGAACATGGAAGACAGATTGACAAGAACTGGATTGCATCAAAAGTGCGGGAATTAAGGCTTTGTCCGGAAGGTACTATTGAACGGAGAACATCTTCTGTACAGGGATGGCTTAGATGGATTTTTGCCAGCGTGAATGAATAAAACAAAAGAAGGATATTTTGACTTTATAAGGCGGAATATCCTTCTTTTTTTGTCTGACACAGCCACTGTTTCTACTGTTTATTCCTTTTCTTTATGATATAATAAATTTGTTTAAGGATCAGGAGGATATCATGGAATTTATTGAAGTGAAGCAAATTGTAAATCCAACCAGTGATGCGTACTGGTTTGGGACAGATTATACAATGAATGTATATAGAGGATGCTGTCATGGCTGTATTTACTGTGACAGCCGCAGCAGATGTTATAATGTAAATGAATTTGATAAAATAAAAATAAAACAAAATGCACTGGAAATCATTCAAAGTGATTTGAGAAAGAAAAACAAAAAAGGGATTATCGGCACAGGTTCTATGAGTGATCCATATAATCCATTGGAACAGGAGCTAAGGCTTACAAGAGGAGCTCTGGAGTTAGTGGATGAGTATGGTTTTGGAATTTTTATTGCAACTAAAGGAAAACTTTTGATGCGTGACGTTGACATTTTGAAAAGAATTAAGAAACATTCGCCGGTTATTTGTGCAGTTACCATTACGTGTGCAGATGATGGAATGTCAAAGAAAATCGAGCCAAATGCACCATCTTCGTCGGAACGTTTTCAGATTTTAAGGAAATTATGGGACGAAGGAATTTACTGTGGTGTGCTGCTAGGTCCGATACTTCCGTATATTACCGATTCCATCCAGAATATTTTACAGGTAGTGCAGAAAGCCCATGAGGCAGGAGCATCCTTTGTTTATCCGACCTTTGGAGTGACTCTTCGGGATAATCAGAGAAACTATTTTTACGATAAATTAGATCAGAAGTTTCCTGGAATAAAAGAAAATTATATCAGAGATTATGGGGATACTTACTATTGCAGTATCAAGGATTTTAATTCTGTATATGACAGTTTTAAAAATGAATGCGGTAAATATGGTTTGCTTCATAATATGCAGCAGATTACGTCTGCGGCAAAACGAAATTATGAGTTTGACCAGTTATCGTTTCTGGATCACATTGATTTGGAAGAATAGGAGGAAGTATGATTCATGTGTATTATGGAGACGGAAAAGGAAAAACATCCGCTTCCACAGGTCTGGCAGTAAGAGCTGCTGGCAGAGGAATGAAAGTATTTATGGTGAGATTTATGAAGACGGATGATTCTGGAGAGGTGTTAGTGTTAAAAGGCATTGAAAACATTATAATGTATCCTTGTCTGAAATCTTTTGGATTTACCTTTCAGATGACTCCGGAACAGAAAGAAGAAGCGAAACAATATTATACCGAAGTATTCCGCAAAGTTACATCAGAAGAAAATATAAAAGAATATGATATGATTGTTATGGATGAAATTAATGTAGTCTGTCATTATGGATTTGTAGCAATTGAAGAAGTTGTGGAATTTTTGAACCGGTCAGGAAAAGAGAAGGAAATTGTCATGACGGGAAGATATGCACCAGAAGAGCTTAGAGAAAGGGCAGACTATGTCACCGAATTGAGAAAAGAAAAGCATCCTTTTGACATGGGCGTAAATGCAAGAAAGGGTATTGAATATTAACACTGGAAGGGGAAAATGTATGACATACGTAGAGGATCTCAGTAAGGTTTTGGATGAAGTGGAAAAAGTCCTGATTGGAAAAAGAGAGGTAATTGAACGGGTTATGACCGTTTTTCTGGCAGGGGGACATATTTTAATTGAGGATATTCCAGGAGTGGGTAAAACAACGCTTGCACTTGCATTTTCGAAGGCTTTGAATTTAAACAGCCGGAGAATGCAGTTTACGCCGGATGTACTGCCTAGTGATGTAATTGGCTTTCATATCCTGAATAAGGAAAAACAGTTGGAATACAGGCCGGGAGCCATTTTCACCAATATTTTTCTGGCAGATGAAATCAATCGAACCTCCAGTAAGACCCAGTCGGCACTTTTGGAAGTTATGGAAGAGGGAAATGTTACAGTAGATGGATATACAAGAGAAGTTCCTGAACCGTTTATTGTGATTGCAACTCAGAATCCGGTTGGTTCTGCCGGAACTCAGAAACTGCCGGAGTCTCAGCTGGATCGTTTTATGGTTAAGCTTACTATGGGATATCCAGATATCAGAAGTGAAATTAATATTATGAAATCAAAACAAAATGTAAACCCAATGGAACAGGTTCAGTCAGTGCTGCAACAAGGAGAACTTGTGGAAATGAAGGAGCAGGTGGAGAAAGTTTTTATTCATGATAAGGTTTATGAATACATTGCCAATCTGATTATGGAAACCAGGACAAGCACTCTTTTGGAACTGGGAGTAAGTCCACGAGGAACCATTGCACTGGCTTCACTGGCAAAAGCAGATGCCTTTATGCATGGAAGAGAGTTTGTTTTACCGGAAGATGTGGAAAATATATTTGCAGATGTAGTCTGTCACCGTTTTGTGCTGAATTCGAAGGCAAAACTGGAACATGTAGGAGAACGGCAGATTGCCAAAGATATTCTGAGACGGATACCAGCACCAAGAGTAGGTTAAGGAGGTGCATATGCTGATTCGTTTGATACTATATATTCTGCTTTGTCTGTATGGAGTGGTATTCTCTATTTTATATGATAGATATATTACTGCTGTTTCGGTAATCGTACTGGCGGTGATGCCTGTATTTTCTTATGTATTGACACTGATTAGTTCTCATTTTGTTAAAGTGAGTGTAGCCGCTGGTGAGGAAGCGGTACATAAAAAAGAAGAGTTTGAAGTGGTAGTGACCATTTGGAATAAATCCATGATTCCAGTGTCTTATGGCAGAATTGGTTACCGAATAGGTTATGAAGAAGTGCTCAAGGCAGAGTGGGGAAAGTTAAAATGCAATATTCCAGCAGGAAAAAGCGTGCAGTATAGAATCCGGCTGTCAAGCCTCTACACGGGAATTGTGACAGCTGGAGTGGAATTTGTACAGATGTATGATTTGTTCCGTATTTTCCGGGTTACCAAGCGGTACCAGGCAGAAGATAAAAAACTGATTTATCCCAAAGTGAAACAGGTACCAGTGGAAATAAAAGATACAGGAGTTTTGACGGAACAGGAATCGGAAGAATATTATGAAGACCGACCTGGAAATGATCCGTCTCAAGTATTTGACATTCGGGAATACAGGGAAGGGGACAGGCTTCAAAGAATTCACTGGAAACTTAGTTCAAAGAGGGATGAGTTGTTAGTAAAAGAGTTCAGTGAGCCGGTGATTGTAGATACTATGGTAATTTTTGATTTATACAGTCTGAAGAAAGGCATAGATGCAGTGGCGGAAAGAAGTGCACTTTATGATAAGGTAGTAAGTGTTTCCTATACATTGCTTGAGCAGGAAACGGAACACTATATTATCTGGTTTGATGAGAAAAAAGGCATGGCAGAAAAGAAGCGGATTTCCTCAGAAGAGGATCTGCATGAGGCAGTCTATGAAATGGGCATATTAAAAAGCTATGCATCTTCTGGATTTGTGGAATCTTATCTGGATTTGGAAGGGCAAAGCAGTTACAGCAATCTTTTTTATGTAGGAAATCATGTAGAGAATTTTCTGGAACACGGAATTCATGCAGAGGTGGTGAAATAGTATGAAGAAAAAAGTAAAGCAGAATAATGGAATTCTTGTTACGGAAAAAAAAATGCGTATCCAAAAGGAATCAGGTTTGTTCTGGGTATTAAATTATCTTCTGGACTGTTTTCTTATCTGGATGTGCCTGTATGGAGCACTTTTTGGATTCTGTCATACCATGAAAATTACCAAGTATTTAGAGATAACTCCAGCAGTTTTTGGTCTGGTTATACTGCTTGTCCGTTTTCTGTGTGACAAACGATGGAAAAATAAATATGTATTTCTGCTTTTTCTTGCACTGTATGGAGTTGTTTTATTTTTATATCACGAAGAGCTTTATTATGGATTGATGTACTGGGCGGATTATTTTTTCGTTGGTTACAATAGCTATTTTGGTCAGAATCTGGCCGTAAGTACGGATTATATAGGAATGGAAGCATATAGTTCCACAGTGCTTTTATTATTCAGTGGTTCTGTTATGGCAGTATTTCTGTCGGAGGGGCAGCGGATGACAAAGGCAGAACTGACGGTATTAATTCTTCCTTTCTGTCTGTTTATTCTACCGTTTGTTGTAGGAAAGGTTCCAGATGCGAAATATGTACTGTTCTTTTTAGGAGGAATGATTCCTCTTGCTTTTTCAGTAGAGAGCAGAAGTCCTCGTATGAAGTTTCAGATAAAAATGGCAGGAGCGTTCAGTTTTTTAGCAATAACGCTGCTTTGTGTGTGGCTGTTTCCAGAACGGCTGTATAATGAAAGGTATCAGAAACTGCAGGAAACGAAGACATTTATTCAAGACAGCTTTAAAAACCAGCAGTATGATGATTTGATTTATTATTTTGGTGATTTTGACTGGCTGCCATTTGTAGGTTCTGGTTCAGGTGGTGTAAATAATGGTACACTGGGAAATAAAGATGAGATTGTTTATGACAATAAAACAGATTTTGATTTGTATGTGCAAGATTTAGAGAGTAGTGATGAAGATACGACTTTAATTTTTAATAGTGATCTTTATCTTCGAAGTTATGTAGGAATCAATTATAAAAATAAGCAATGGATGGACATGACTGAAATGCAGAAAAAGAAGTATGACAAACTTGTCCGAAAGAATGATTTGAATGTAGAAAAGCTTCCAGAAGAATTGTATTCTATATTTTATGGTCTTTTTGATGTAGGTAATGAAGGAAGAAAACAGGTAGGCATGCATTATAAGATAATAAAAAGAAGAGTAACTAGAAATCACGCTCTTATTTCTTATGGAAGTAGAGGAAATCTGTATTTGAAGGATCAGCTGTTTCAGACACCGGAGATAAAGCATAAAAAAAATTTCTGGGATGAAGCAAATATATTGTATTTTATGCCAGAATCCTTGGCGGGAGAAAATTCTATATGGAGCAGTGCATTAAGTTCTATCGTCGGAATTTTAAAGTCTGAACAGGAAGGATTGTATGGGGAGGGTTACCAAAGAGCGATTAGTGAGTTCAAGAAGACAGAGCAGCAGTACCGTACATTCGTTTATCAAACCTATACGGATGTGCCAAAGAATATTGCACCCAAACTTCGCACAGAGGTTGAGAAGAGCGATAAGCTGAATGATTATGAGTCCTGTGAATTGTTAGATAATAATTATATGAAAGATCTTTATGATTTAATGTCACAGTGCCAGCAGCAGTTTGGTGATACAAAATATTCATTAAAACCTGGAAAGACTCCTGATGGGAAAGATTTAATTGATTACTTTATTTATGAAAACAAAAAAGGATACTGTACGTATTATGCAACGGCGGCGTGTATATTCTTCCGTCTTTGTGGTATTCCGTCCCGTTATGTGGAGGGATATCATGTTCATAATTATGATTTTACCTCTATGGAATCAAGAACTATTACCGGTGAGGATGGAAATGAAACGAAAGAGAAGTATTATCCAGTGGATGTAAAAGATTCTAATGCTCATGCCTGGATTGAGATTTATGTCAATGGATACGGCTGGGTACCGCTTGATTATACTGCCTCCAGTTTATCAGGAAGCAGTATAATAGATGAAAATGAGGAAAAAAATCCAGATGTGGAGAATAAAAATCCAGATATGGAGGATGAGCCAGTAGTTCCATCTCCGTCTATCTCTCCTACACCATCTCCTTCTGTTAGTGAAAATACGCCATTAGCTTCAGAAGATGTTCCGGGAATTGGAAATGCCTCTGTTAAGGAATTTCGTTTAAGTAGAACTGCAAAAGCAGTTCTTATGGTAATTTTTATATTCCTGCTTATTGCGGCAGCAGTATATATCCGTTATCAGATTCTTTGGAATCGTCAGAATCATCTGAGGAATAATAACAATTTAAATGTTCGAGCAAAGTATTACTATAATAAAATTAAAAAACAGCTTTATACGAAATGCGGTATTGGAAATCAGCAGGAATTGAAAGAAAATGTAGCGCATATCTGTCGAAAAGAAAATATCATCTTAGAAGAGGATTTGAAACGCTTGGTAAGTATCGTAGAAAAAGCATCCTTCGGCAGTGGACAAATCAGTGACTATGAGTGTACAAAGGTTAAAATTTTGGCAGAAAATGTGGATAAACTATTTTATGAAAGTATGCCTCACTGGAAGAAATTTTACTATAAAGTGTGGAAGCTGTATTAGAAATGAAATTGGCGGATAGCCATAGATTTTTTTGGAATAGTATTGTATAATAGTCTCGGTTTATAGAGAAAGAAAACGTAAATAGGGAAAAATGATAGGAGGCATTCAATAATGAGTAATATCGATACAATGTCAGTTAATGCAATTCGTATTTTAGCAGCTGATTCTATACAGAAAGCCAATTCCGGACACCCAGGTCTTCCACTTGGCTCTGCTGCTATGGCCTATGAGTTATGGTCGAAACATATGAAACACAATCCTGCAAATCCACAGTGGGCAGACAGAGACCGCTTTATTTTATCGGGCGGGCATGGTTCCACTTTGCTTTATTCTTTATTACATTTATTTGGCTACGGTAATCTTTCAAAAGAGGATTTAATGCAGTTTCGTCAGTTAGATTCCTTGACGCCAGGTCATCCTGAATATGGTCACACAGTAGGTGTGGAAGCCACTACAGGACCTTTAGGTGCAGGCATGGGTATGGCAGTCGGAATGGCGATGGCAGAAGCACACCTTGCAGCAAAATTTAATAAAGATGGATATAAAGTAGTAGATCATTATACTTTTGCATTAGGCGGAGATGGATGTATGATGGAGGGTATCTCCTCTGAAGCATTTTCCCTTGCCGGAACATTAGGACTGGGCAAGTTAATCATTTTATATGATTCGAACAAGATTTCAATCGAAGGAAATACAGATATTGCCTTTACAGAAGACGTTCAGAAACGTGTAGAAGCATTTGGTTTCCAGACATTAACTGTTGAAGATGGAAACAATCTTGAAGAAATCGGCAAAGCAATTGAAGCTGCCAAAGCTGACACAACAAGGCCTTCTTTCATTACTGTAAAAACAAAAATCGGATTTGGCTGTCCTGCAAAGGAAGGTAAGGCAAGTGCCCACGGTGAACCTCTTGGGGCAGACAATGTAACAGCTTTAAAAGAAAATTTACAGTGGCCATCTCAGGAAGCTTTCTATGTTCCAGATGAAGTATATGCAAATTACAAAGCAATCGCTGAAAATCTTGCAAAAGATGAAGAAGCATGGAATAAGATGTTTGCAGAATACTGTGAAAAATATCCTGAAATGAAAGAACTTTGGGATAAGATGCATTCTGATACAGATGCAGAAGCACTTTTTAATGATGAAGAACTATGGAAATTTGAAGATAAGCCAGCCGCTACTCGTAATCTTTCCGGAATGGTTATTAACCGTTTAAAAGATAAGATTCCTGGTTTAATCGGTGGTGCTGCTGATTTATCTCCATCCACTAAGACATATATGAACGACCTTGGAGATTTCTCAAAGGACAACTATGCAGGCCGCAACCTTCATTTCGGTGTAAGAGAACTTGCAATGACTGCAATCGGAAACGGACTTTACCTGCATGGCGGATTAAGACCATTCGTTTCTACATTCTTCGTATTCAGCGATTATGTAAAACCAATGGCTAGATTATCTGCATTAATGGGCGTACCTCTTACTTTTGTACTGACACATGACAGCATCGGTGTAGGAGAAGATGGACCAACACATGAACCAATTGAACAGCTAGCTATGTTACGTGCAATGCCAAACTTCACAGTTTACCGTCCAGCAGATGCAACGGAAACAATCGCTGCATGGTACTATGCTGTAACATCTAAGAAAACACCAACTGCATTAGTATTAACTCGTCAGAATCTTCCACAGTTAGCAGGTTCCTCTAAGGATGCCTTAAAGGGTGGATATGTTATTGCAGATTCTACGAAAGAGGTTCCAGATGCTATTTTAATCGCAAGCGGTTCGGAAGTATCTCTTGCAATTGAAGCAAAAGAAGAACTTGCAAAAGAAAATGTAGATGTTCGTGTTGTCAGCATGCCATCTATGGATGTATTCGATCAGCAGTCTAAAGAATACAAAGAAAGCGTACTTCCTTTAGCATGTAGAAAGAGAGTTGCTGTCGAAGCATTAGCTGATTTCGGATGGGGCAAATATGTTGGTCTTGATGGTGCTTATGTGACAATGAAGTCATTTGGTGCTTCCGCTCCAGCAGCACAGTTATTTGAGAAGTTCGGCTTCACAAAAGAAAATGTTGTGAAGACAGTAAAAGAAATTTTATAGTTTTTGGTGCGGAACGTATAACTATCGCATAGAAACTTTTACTGTAGCGGCAGTCCTTTCTTTTTAGGGGCTGTCGCTTTTGTGTACTAGAAGCTGTTTGTTTCCTGGCAGACATTATAAAATTTCTAGGTTGTTTCATAAAATTCTCTTTAGGAAAATTTATTTGTTTCTTTACGAAATCATAACATTTGTATGTTATACTAAAACGGTCAAAGTGTTTGAGTATAAAGTACACATAGGAGAGGATATATGGAGTTACCAATTTATTATGACGAGGAAGAAGAATGGAAAAGCGCGCTGCTTCTCTATGATTCAGCCTTAAAAGAAGTGAATACAAAGCTTGAGATACTGAATAATGAGTTTAAGATGGCTCATCGTTATAATCCAATAGAACATATTACATCGAGAATTAAATCAGCTGAGAGTATTGCCAAGAAAATGAGGCATAAGAATCGGGAACTGACGGTTGAGAATATTGTAAAATACATCAATGATGTTGCGGGAATCCGTATTATCTGTTCTTTCTGGTCTGATATATACCGAATTGCAGATGCGATCGCGAAGCAGAATGATGTAAAAGTCCTGAAGGTGAAGGACTATATTGTGAATCCGAAGGGGAATGGGTATAAGAGTTATCATATGATTGTATCTGTACCGATTTTTTTGTCGGAAAATGTGATTGAGACGAAAGTTGAGATTCAGATCCGAACCATCGCCATGGATTTCTGGGCGAGCTTAGAGCATAAGATTTACTATAAATTTGAAGGGAATGCACCAGAAAATATCAGTAAAGATTTAAAAGAGTGTGCAGATATTATTTCCTATCTCGATCATAAGATGCAGTCATTAAATGAAGAAGTTCAGGGATATAACCGGGATACTGTGAGGGAGTATAAAGAGCTCATGGCTCAGAATTATTTGAATTCGCTGAAAGCCAGTTATGGGACAATTATTGATGAGGAAGAAGTAGAAGAATAGAAATAAAGAAAGGATGTCATACGTATAAATATAATATGGCATCCTTTTTAATACCTATAATTCTATTGGGAGGAGTGTATTAGATGTATCAAGAGTATGAAGAAAAGGTGGCTGTCCAGGCAGCAGTAAGGCAGAATCAAGTTGCAAAAAAGGAATTTCCTGAAATGAAATATATTGCTAATAATGGATATGCGTTTGAGAGTATTAGAAAGGAATTACGTGTAAATAGTCCCGTTCAATTAAAGAATGTAACTTCAAAAGGAGAACACCAAGGAATTGTACAAAGATATAATTACAAACATCAGCAGTTTGTTGAATTTGGAGTTTATTATCAGTATATGCAGGGAAATAGACAGCAGGATAGAAATAGAGTAGACAGGTTAGATTATTATGTGAAAGAAATATATGATGTGTTTGGGATTCGATTAGATGAACTGGAACACTACAACATTTCAAAATGTGCTAATTTTAAGGAAATTTTTTCTTGTATTATGAAGCAGGTAGTAGATGGTTTAGGTATCTATACAGCATTTGCAAAAATAATTGATAAATATAATTTATGGCCTATGATAGAATTATATAAGTGTCACCATAAATATAATCCCGATGATAAATTGGGGCTTGTCAAGACAGAAGAATTTGATATTGGGTATGAATTTTTATCTAGCTATAGTACGAAGCTGCGTCCAATCATGGAGCAGCTAGTATATAAACATTATTCACAAAGAAGAGATGACAAGCCAATATCAGAGGAAGAACCAATTGATCCAGCAGATATTAGAGAAACATTTGACCAGTCAAAGTCTTGTGTTATTACAGCACTGTTTAATGCAGAGAAGGAATATGGTAATGCTCCGTTTGGAGCATCAGACGTAAGAGAATTACATAATATCCTTGTAGGTGTTTTTAATAGAAATGAGTATTGGGAAAGAGAGGATGCAAATGAACATCAAAAAAATCTTGTATGGAAAAATTATTCTGATGATAATGTATATCCAAGTTTATATAGTAATTTTAAATATATTTATCATCAAGTAGCGGATAGACCAAATCTAAGTACATGGATAAATCAGGGACATACGGAATATAATAATGGAATTATGCTTATTGAAGAACATGCCTTATATTTTTATAAAAAGCAAGGAAAGATGTATTATAAGGATAATGAAGGTAGTGGTTTGCTTAGAGATAGCCCGTATAAGCAAAGAAAAGTTGTAGGAATATGGACAAAATAAAAAACAAAGGCTTTCCACAATAATGTGTTATTGCAGAAAGCCTGTATTTTTTATTTTGTGTTCTAAAGTATTAAACAACCACAATCTTAATAGTCTTCTTCTTATTACTTCCATCCGTTGACCGAACCACAACATGACACGTTCCACGTTTCTTACCGGTTACTTTGCCGGCAGCAGAAACCGCAGCGATTTTTGTATTGCTTGAAGTAAAAGATACAGTTTTATTGCTGGCAGTAGAAGGTGTCACAGCAACCTTAATTGTAAAGCTTTTTCCCTTCTTTACCTGCTTAATGGTCACATTGGTACTTAAAGAAGTAATCTTTCTTTTATATACGGTCAAGGTCTTCCTGGCAACAATGGTGCCATCTGTGGAAGCACAGCTGATTACAGTTATTCCAGGTCTCTTGGCTGTTACAATTCCATCCTTTGTAATATGTGCAACATAAGGTTTGGAACTGTACCATTTGAACGTGAAATTGGATTCATCGCCTGGATAATTCATCAGTTTATAAATACCGCTGTATTGAGTATCTACTTTTAGGGCACTTGCCATGGAAATGGAAAGGTATGCATTGGATGTCGTTATGGTGTTAGTCTGATCCGTGCCTTCCATTAAAATATAAGTTCCAGAGTAGTAAGCATCAAAAACATACTCACCGCTGGTATTTACATATCCTTCCGGAATGCCTGCAACAGTTTCCATATCGGTTGTATAAACAACCTGAGTACAGCCGGCATTAAAACGGGAAGGAATTTTAATTTTTACCGGGATTGGTTTGGATGTATCAAATACAAAATCATCAATGTTTAACTCAAATCCAATGTATTTAGTTGTCTTATTTACGGTGTAAACAACCGTTTTCAAATCTGACTTCGGATAAGTAATCAGATTCATCTGACAGCCGGAACCAAATGTCTGGCCAGTGATATCAATGGTAACTGTGGAAGAATCAGTATTATCCGAAATATTCTGCGACATGATATTTGGTGTTGATGATTTCTTTTCCCATTTGGCATATAAAATAATATTACTGCGAACCTGAGTGGACTGGTCAAACTTTGTTGTTAATGCTGCATCAGAGTACCAGCCACGAAACCAGTAGCCATATCGGGTTGGATTTGCAGGTATTTCTATGGTATCTCCGTATAGAACCTTGTAAATAGGGGCAACGTAAGAACCACCATTGGAATTAAACTGAACATAATATGTAGTATCCTTAATGCTTACCGCAGAAAGGACAGTTGGATGCAGTGTTATGCAAACTAATATAAGGGATAATAGAACTCCCAAAACCCTTTTTCTATTCATACGACCTCCGCTTAATCAAACTTAAACTTTGATAATAGAGCTCCAAGACTTGTGGCAGCTTCACCGGAATTATCGATATATTCAATTGGCGCTTCCTCCAAGTCTTCAACTACAGTTTCCTGTTCTTCGACTGCCTTGATGCTTAAGCTGATTTTGCCGTCTTTTACGTCAATAATCTTTACTTTCACATCCTGACCCTCACTTAATACTTCTTTTGGACTTTTTAGATGTCTGCCACAAATTTGGGAAATGTGAACCAGGCCGCTTAACCCATCTCCAAGGTTAACAAACGCACCGTAAGGCATAATCGTCTCGACTTTACCGGTTGTCACAAGACCAATCTGCAGACTGGATACTTTTTGATTGTGTTCCTTTTCTTCTTTTTCATGCTGTACTTCACGGCCGGATAAAACAAGTTTATTTTTATCCTGGTCGGCTGTGATTACAATGGCATCAATTGTTTTTCCTTTGTATGCTTCCAAGTCTTCTACATAAGAAGTTGTAATCTGGGAAGCTGGGATAAATGCACGTAATCCTTCAATGTAAGTAATTAGACCGCCGTGTGTTACTTCTTTGATTTTACAGTTGTAAACAGTTCTATTTTCCATTGATTCGGAAAGTTTATCCCAGGAAATCACATCATGAGCCTGCCTTAAGGAAAGGAGAACATTCCCTTCTCCATCATCTTCTCTAAGCACAACAGCAGTAATCGAATCACCTACTGTTAAATCAGATTTGATAGAGAAACTTGGATCATTGCTGGCTTCAGAAGCTTTAATAATGCCCTCGGCATAATACCCTAAATCAACCATAACATCTGTTTCAGTAATGCCGATAATAGTTCCAGTGATTAAATCCCCTTCTTTTACAGAACGGAAGGAACGGTTAATTTCATCTTTAAAATCATCCATAGATGGAATTACTTCTTGTTCTTTTGATGAAACTTTTTCAAATGTATCTGCCATGTTTTTGCACCTCTTTGAAATATGACTTATTTGGTATATTATAGCACATATTTTGTCCTGAACCAATAGCTGTAAAGATATTTAAAACCAAGGCTTTCGTATAAGGTTCTTGCAGGTGTATTGCCTTTAACTACCTGTAAATACACATAATCTGCCCCACAGGCACGTCCTTCTTTAATTAGTGCAGAACAGATAGAATGAGCATAGTGGTATCGACGGTAATGTTCATCTACATAAATTGCATAAATTCCTAAATGATCTCGGTCTAAAATTCCAAGGCCGGAAGCAACCATGATTCCATTGATACGGATAGAGGCGGAAATGGTTGGTTTAGGAATGGCTCGGTACATGAGAGGGACGATGGTCAGCAGTTCCGGATCGGAAGTGCCATTTAGTGTAAAAAGGCTGTGTACCCATTCGTCGGTCAGATGATGTTCTAGAAAGACAGGAACATTGCTGTCATAAGGAATAAAATCTGACATTGGCATTGTTAGATTTTCGGTTATATGTTCTACCTGATATCCCTGTTCTTCGAGATAGTTCTCTATTTTAGGATCCGTTAAAGGACTGATTTTAAAAATGCAAGGTGTTTTTTCCAGACGGTATTCATTTTCACAGAAGCGGACTTTTTCTTCCAGAGGAAGCTTTGAAGGTCCGAGCATATTTACACAATTTGTCCGGTGTGTGTAATTGTGTGAGTAACGGATAATCCAGCCGTCGTATAATTCTGTTTTATGAGATGGCCAAGCATTGAATGACAGTTCTTCGATTTTGTGTATGTAATCGTTCATAAACTGATTCCTCGCTTTCTTCATTTTCGATTATATTGGATATCATGCACTTTTGCAATGATATTTATGCTATACTGGAAGAAAACAGAAAAGTTTATCTGAAAGGAGATTACTATGGCAGCATTTTTAGAAAATATTGAACCATTTCGCGGAACAGGGGAGAAAAATGAACAGGGATTGACTTTGGAAGCATTTCTGGATGGATACAATGCAGATAAGTATCCGAAACCAAGCGTAACAGCAGATATTATGGTGTTTAGTTATAAAAAGGAAGAAACGGATTTTTTGAAGCACTTAAAACTTCTCATGGTAAAGAGAAGAAATCATCCAAGTATTGGTTTCTGGGCGTTACCAGGCGGTTTTGCCAATATGGATGAGGATTTGATTGATACGGCAAGAAGAGAGCTGGAAGAGGAAACATCGATTAAAGACCTTCCATTGGTGCAGCTTTTTACATATGGTGAAAAGGATCGTGATCCTAGAGATCGAGTCATAACGACTGCATATATTTCTATGGTGGAGGAGGGAAGCTGTAAAGAAGAAGCTGGTGATGATGCAAAAGATGTTGCATGGTGGTCTTTTACCGTAAAAGATGATGGTGGAATGATGTGTGTAGAAGATGAACAAAATGTAAAATGCACAAACTATTATCTGGAGATGACTTGTGAGAAGGAAGATAAAAAATTAAGCGCTGTCGTTTCTGAACATGTAAAAATGGATTCTATTTTAAAAGAGACATATTATAAAGTAGAGAAACGTGATGGGATTGCATTTGATCATGCTAGATATATTGTAATGGGGTATCTATATTTAAAAGAAAAACTAGTGTAGTTTTATAGCAGAATTCATGGAACAGTTGCTACTTGACAGTGTATATACCGATAGGTATACTATTAGTTATACATATTTGGTTTCACAAAATAGGACTTAAGTGAAACTGTTAATTAATGCAGGAAACAGGAATCGATTGTTTATAACATTGCATAGCATGTTAGAAAGAGTGTGGTATGGGAAATAGAGAAAACATATTGGAATGTGCCCTGCATCTGTTTTATAAGAAAGGATACGATGCTGTTGGGGTACAGGAGATAGCGGAGACAGCTGGAATAACCAAACCTACAATGTATTATTATTTTAAAAGCAAAAGCGGTCTTTTGGAGGTTCTTCTAAGGGAACGATGTGAGCCATTGAATGAAAACATCCGTCAGGCAGTGCAGAATCCATCCGATGTAAAGGACGTTTTGGTTCGTATTACAAAGGTTTATTTATCGGCCGCATCTGTTAACCGGGAATTTTATTTTCTGATGATTTCATTATTTTATGCAGCCAGAGAAAGTGAGGCCCATAAAATGATTGAACCATATCTAACAGAACAGTTTGAGATTATAACACATGTATTTGATTCATTTTCTTATTATCTGGGGAATATGAATGGAAGACAGAGACAGTTTTCAGTTGGATTTATCGGTCTTATCAATAATTATATTTTGGTATATTACCAAAGAACAGATGATGGAGAACAACTAAAGAGTGAGGAACTTGCATACGCACTGGTACATCAGTTTATGCATGGAATATTTTCATAAAAATAAAGGGGATGTAAAATATGAGTTGGTATGATAAAGCAGTGTTTTATCACATTTATCCGCTTGGATTATGTGGAGCACCAAAACAGAATGATGGAGGAGAAGTTGTAGAAAGAATGGCGGTTTTAAAACAGTGGATACCGCATATTCTGGAAACAGGCTGTAATGCCGTTTACCTTGGACCAGTATTTGAATCCGTAGGACATGGCTATGAAACAACAGATTATAAAACTGTTGACCGCCGTCTTGGAACCAATGAGACATTAAAAGAATTTGTGGCAGCCTGCCATGAAAATGGAATTCATGTTATTTTAGACGGTGTGTTTAATCATAGCGGAAGATGTTTTTTTGCATTTGAAGATATTCAGAAAAACAGAGAAAATTCCAAATACATAAACTGGTACTGCAATATAAATTTTGGTGGAAATAATGAATACAATGATGGATTTTCCTATGATAACTGGGGCGGATATAATTTAATGGCAAAATTTAATCAGAGAAATCCAGAAGTATCTGATTATCTTTGTGACGTGATTCGTTTCTGGGTAAAAGAATTTGATATTGATGGACTTCGTCTGGATGCAGCGGATGTACTGGATTTTGATTTTATGAAGAAACTCCGTCAGCTGGCAAATGAAGTAAAACCAGAATTCTGGCTTATGGGTGAGGTTATTCATGGTGATTATAGTCGTTGGGTAAATCAAGAGACACTTCATTCTGTTACCAATTATCAGCTGCATAAGGCATTATATTCTGGACATAATGATCACAATTATTTTGAAATTGCTCATAATGTAAAATATGTTTACGGACAGCTTGCCAATTCTGGTGGCTCACTGGAGCTTTATAGTTTTGTAGATAATCATGATGTAAACCGTCTAGCATCTAAAATAACCAATAAAGCGCATCTTGTTCCAATTTATATGCTGTTATATACATTACCAGGTATTCCATCTCTTTATTATGGTTCAGAGTTTGGAATAGAAGGAATTAAGGAAAATGGCAGTGATGACGGAATTCGTCCAGAAATTAAAATTGAAGATATTGATAAGATGGATCAGTCTCTGATGAAACTGCTTGGTCAGTTAGGAAAGCTGCGTCAAGAATCCGATGCCCTTGCCTGTGGAAAATATGAAGAGCGGATGTTAACAAACAGACAGTATGCATTTGCAAGAGTCAGTGATGCAGACAGTGTACTGGTGGTGGTAAATAATGATGAAAAGGAAGTATCTGTTTCGCTGGAAATTCGTTCTGGCGGGGAAGAAGTACTCGACGTTCTTAGTGGGGAGAAAGTAAAAGTAGAGAATGGAAGGATAGATGTTACATTAGCTCCGTGCAGTGGAAAAATTTTCAGAACAATATAATGGTGTAGGAAACAGGGAGGTATCATATGCAGGATGAATTAAGAGCATGGATAAATGAGGACCAGTATAAAGAACTGATTGAAGGAATCAGTAACTGCCCGCATAAACTATTGGGATTTCACGATATTGGAAAGGGAAAAGGAATTCTTGTTTACAGGCCACAGGCACAAGCCGTTTTTGTAGAAGAGGAAAAGGAAAAAAGAAGAGAGCAGTTAGAGCCTCTTGATGAAAATGGATTGTTTGGAAAATATTTTGAAGAGTGGGAATCAGACAATTATGTTTTATATATTCAATATGGAGAAAATGATGTTGTCGTAACGAGAGATCCATACAGTTTTGAACCATTGATTGGTGATTTAGATTTACATTTATTTGGTGAGGGCACCCATGAAAGAATTTATGAAAAATTAGGTGCTCATCCAATGGAATATAATGGAGTCAAAGGAACTTATTTTGCTGTCTGGGCACCTCATGCCAGAAGTATTAGTGTAGTAGGAAACTTTAATATGTGGGATGGCAGACTTCATCCGATGCGTCTTCTTGGAGTTTCTGGAATTTATGAGTTGTTTATTCCTGACGTAGCACCTGGAGCGATTTACAAATATCTAATTAAAACCAGGAATGGAGAAGAACTGTTTAAGAGTGATCCTTATGGGAATTATGCAGAGGTCAGACCAGATAATGCATCTGTTGTAGCAGATTTAACCCAGTATAAATGGAAGGATGAGAAGTGGCAGAAGCAAAAACAGGATGAAGGCAGAATGGATATGCTTCAGAAGCCAGTCAGCATTTATGAAGTTCATATTGGTTCTTGGAGAAAGCATAATGATGGTTCGGAGGATGGTTTTTATAATTATCGTGAGATGGCTCATGAACTGGGAGATTATCTTGTGGAAATGAATTATACGCATGTGGAATTAATGGGAATTGCAGAGCATCCATTTGATGGTTCCTGGGGCTATCAGGTAGTTGGTTATTATGCACCTACTTCCCGTTATGGAAATCCAGAAGACTTTATGTATTTTGTGGATTACATGCATAGAAAAGGAATCTCAGTTATTCTTGACTGGGTTCCAGCACATTTTCCAAAAGATGCACATGGACTTGCCCGATTTGACGGTGAGCCGGTTTATGAACACCCGGATAAAAGACGTGGAGAACATCCTCATTGGGGAACATACATATTTAACTATGGTATGAATGAAGTAGAAAATTTCCTGATTGGAAATGCAATTTTCTGGATTGATAAATTCCATATTGATGGTTTAAGAGTAGATGCCGTGGCATCCATGCTGTATTTGGATTATGGTAAAAATGATGGAGAATGGCTTCCAAATGAGCATGGTGGAAAGGAAAACCTAGAAGCAATCCATATGATGAAACATTTGAACAGTATTATTGAAAAAGAATATCCCAGCACTTTGATGATAGCAGAAGAATCCACCTCCTGGGCAGGTGTTACGTCACCAGTTGAGTTTGATGGACTTGGATTCTTGTATAAATGGAATATGGGATGGATGAACGATTTTTTGGAGTATATGAAACTGGATCCGTACTTCCGTCAGTTTAACCATAATAAACTCACATTCAGCTTAATGTATGCAAACAGCGAGAACTTCATTCAGGTATTATCTCATGATGAAGTAGTTCATGGAAAAGGTTCTATGATTAATAAAATGCCTGGAACGGATGAGGAGAAATTTGCAAATCTGAGAACAGCATATGGATTTATGTATGGACATCCAGGTAAAAAACTTCTGTTTATGGGACAGGAATTCGCTCAATATAATGAATGGAGCGAGAAGCGTTCCTTGGATTGGTATCTGTTAGGAGAAGAGAAACATAAACAAATGCAGAATTATGTGAAGAAATTAAATGCACTTTATAAACAAAATTCTGGTTTTTATTATAACGATTATAATGAAATGGGATTTGAATGGATCGACTGTTCGAATCCAGAGACAAGTGTTGTTTCCTTCTTACGCCGTGGAAAGACAGCAAAAGATCAGCTGCTGTTTGTATGCAACTTTACGCCAGTTGTTCGAGAAGATTTTAAAGTAGGTGTTCCTTGCCCAGTTCGTTATACAGAAATTTTAAATTCTGACGCAGAAGAATTTGGTGGAAGTGGAATGGTAAATACCCGAGCTCTATTAGGGACCAAGAATCCTTGCAATGGTCAGCCATATTCGATTAAATTTGACCTTCCAGCCCTTAGTGTTGTGGTTTTTCGCTTTGAGTATAGTAAAACAAGACGCCGTGTTGGAAAAAAAGGCAAGTAAATTATAGCGAAACAAAATGTAATCCATATATTTTATACAAAAAAAATATTAAATTTCAGCAATACATTGACAAATCACACAAAAAGAGGTATACTATAGATGCTCGAGTTGTAAGTATTTTGTTCGTTGCAATGGGGGATTGAGAGGGCAAAAACTATTAAAAAAAGAATGGTTTATAATTGGTGCATTACTTGTTGAATGCAGTTTTATGAACTGTTCTTTTTTTGTGTCTGGATTTTAGGTATAATGGAAAAAGAATGAAGGGAAAGAGTGGGAAAAGGAAATGATACAATTAGGAAAAGAACATTATGAACAGGTAAGACCATTATTTGCATGCTGTAATGATACCACCTGCTGGACAGTACTTCAGGGTATTGCAGGACAGATTTGGTGTGACAAGGAATTGCAGCCGGCGTATGGAATTTGTACTTATGGAGATTTTGCTTTTGCGGCAGGAGTTCCGGAGGCTGACATCTGTCAGGAAGCATTTGTAGAAATTCCAAGGGGAAAAGAGTTAATCTGGGTTCCCCTGACTGAAGAATGGAGCAGGGAGCTGGCAGACTGTCAGGAACTGAAAGCGGGATTAAGATATGCAGTTACAAAGAAGAAAGACCAATTTGATAAGGTATTGTTACAACGTTATATAGATGGACTGAATCCAGAATATCGTATCAGCCCGATTACTTATAAAATTGCGGAACAGGTGTTAAAAGAAGACTGGAGCAGGGATTTTTGTGCCAATTATCAGTCTATAGAGGATTATCTGGAACATGGAGAAGGATATGTGATTCTGGACGGGGAAAAAGTAATTGCAGGGGCATCTTCTTATTCCTACTATGATAAAGGAATTGAAATTGAAATCGCAACCCATCCAAATTATCGGAGACAAGGACTTGCAACTATTGTTGGAGCAAGGCTTGTTTTAAAATGTGTGGAGAAAGGGCTGTATCCAAGCTGGGATGCAGCAAACTGGGAATCGGTGAAAACGTCCCGTAAATTAGGTTATGAATTTTTAAATGAATACACCGTATATGTTTCCAAAGGAGAAGACTAAGATGAAAGTATTAATTCAGAGAGTATTAGAGGCAGAAGTAAAAGTAGATGGAAATTCCATCGGAAAAATCGGTAAAGGATATTTAGTTTTTCTTGGTGTCGCGCAGGAAGATACAAAAGAGACTGCAGATAAGATGTTTGCAAAAATGCTGAAACTTCGCATGTGTGAAGATGAGAATGGAAAGACCAATTTGAGTCTTAAAGATACGGAAGGAGAACTTTTAATTGTGTCACAGTTTACATTATATGCGGACTGTAAAAAAGGTAACCGTCCAAGCTTTATCAATGCTGGAAAACCAGATATGGCAAATGAATTATATGAATATTTTATCAGTCTGGCAAAAAAGGAAGTAGGGCATGTACAGACCGGAGAGTTTGGAGCAGATATGAAAGTTTCCTTAATTAATGATGGACCATTTACTATTATGCTGGACAGTGAGGAAATTTGCAGGTAGGTTTCGATATGTTTCATTAAAGTTTTCTGTTTAATTAGTCGAAATACTCAATAAGTGAAAAAGTGAATTGATTATGAAAACAGGAAGAGTGAATGCCATGAATATAAATCAAATTGGTCTGGCATCCCAGAAAACAGGAAAAGAGCAGAAAAGTATTTTTGGTACGGTGCAAAGTTCTGAGTCCACGCAGCAGACGAAGCCGACAGAGCCTAAGTTTGTACGGCAGAGTGGGATGATTAACCAGATTTCCAAGGGAAATGGAACTTATGGAAAGAGTGGTGTGGAAGATACAAGTAAGAAGGAGAGCACGCCCGTTTCCAAGACGGCTCTGGACTGTCTGGAAGATGTAAAAGACAGGATGACCGAAGATGATGTACAGGATTTAGAAGATGAGGGTATGTCTCTTGAAAAATATGAATCTCAGCGTCTGGACAAGGCTCTTAATCGTATTAAGGAGAATCGTCAGGAACAGAGGAATTCTATTGAGAATACCGTAGAGAAGCGGAAAAATCAGACAGAGGATATGAAAGAAACAGCTGTAAAGAATGCTGTGGAGCATGGAACAGCCAGTCAGGCAGCAGCGGCACTGGCAAGTGCGAATCTTCCGGTAACCCAGGATAATATTGATAAGGTAACGCAGGCGGTTGAGATGTCAGAAAGTGCTGGCAGTATCAGTGACGAAGCCCGCCAGTATTTGATTTCCAATGAAATGGATCTGACCATCCGAAATATTTATCAGGCGGAATACAGTGCAGGAAGTACAGCAGGAAATACACAATTTTCCGGTTATGTATCTACAAATGTAGCCTATGATGTGGATGGAAGCAGTTATAAAAATTCCGACGCAGACTGGGAATTAATAAAGGGGCAGGCAGAAGGTGTAATAGAAAGTGCCGGCATGGAAGTAAATGAAGATACCTTGAATCAGTGTAAGTGGCTGTTTGAAAATAATCTTCCAGTCACCAAGGAAGCATTAAAACAGTTAAATACTCTGAATGCCATTCAGGAAAATTATAATTCTGATGAAGTTATGGAACAGGTAATTAAAAATTATGAAACTGGAATTCAGCCGGAAGATACGTCACTAGGATTTTTCGGGAAACAGGAGAAAGATGATCAGGTTCAGAAGTTTCTTGCACAGGTGGAAGCAGAACTTTCTTCTTCTAATAGTTCCATACTGGATGTTACTCAGAGAAGACAGTTAGAGGAAATCCGCCTGAAGATGACTACAGAAGTAAGTCAGAAGCTGATAGAAAAAGGAATTAAACTGGATACGGAAAATCTTTCTGAGATTGTAGAAGGATTAAAGCAGATTGAACAGGATTATTATCATTCTATGGTGCAGGAAGGCCAGGCAGATGACATAAACGGAGCTGCTGAACTTTTTCAGGAAACTATTCAGAAAGTAAATGGACTTGGAGCAGTTCCTGAATCTGTGCTGGGAAAAACATTTGATAAGCGTGATATTCAGACTGTAAATTCACTTTATGAAACTGGAATATCTATGAAAGCAGAGTTTGAGAAAGCTGGAGAATCTTATGAAGCATTAGGTACAGAAGTAAGAAAAGATCTTGGTGACTCTGTGAAAAAAGCATTTGCTGGAATTGATGATATGCTGAAAGATATGGGGCTGGAACTAACAGAAGCAAATCGTCGTGCGATTCGGATTCTTGGATATAATAGCATCGAAATCACGAAAGAAAGCATTGCTGAGATGAAAAATTATGACAGTAAGGTGCAGAATCTGATGGATGGTTTGAAACCAGTGATTACCTTGGAAATGATTAAACGTGGAGTGAATCCGTTGGATACACCTATTGATGAGGTGAATCAGGAGATTGAACAAATCAGTCAGGAAATCGGTGCATCGGAAGATGAAAAGTATAGTGAGTTTCTTTGGAAATTGGATCAGAAAAAAGAACTTTCTACAGATGAAAGGAAGGCATTTATTGGATTATACCGCCTGATGAATCACATAAGTAAGTCAGATGGTGCTGCCATTGGTTCGGTTATAAAAGCAGGAAAGGAGTTGACATTGAGTAATCTTCTTACGGCGGTTAGAACTTCAAAATCTGGTGGAGTAAATGAAAGCGTGGATGATAACTTCGGAACGTTGGAAAGTACCAGCAGAAAGGGTGAATCTATTTCCGAACAGGTTCAGTATTACCGTCGGGAAGCCCAGTCTGTTCTTAATAAAATGACGCCGGATAATTTAGAACAGGCATCACAAAGCCTTAGAATAGATGGACAGGATACTATGGAAACATTACAGGATGTTTCACTTGAAATGCTTCATGAAACAATAGAGCAGCAGAGTGATAATATGGATGAAACTTCAAAACAGTATCTAAAAGAGAAGATGGAATCCTATTATGAAAAACTGGATAACAGTCAGGAATGTATGGATTTTCTTGAGAGTGCAGATATTTCAGCAACATTAGAGAATACTGCATCTGCGCAGACGCTATTATATGAAAATGTCTGGGAACAGGTTGCAGACAAAACTGGAAAGAAACCTGCCGAAAAGGAAAAATATAAGGAATCCATGCAAAAGCTTTCGGAAAGTCTTGGTGAAGATTTCTTTGAAGAAGAATATGATTCATTTACTGAGTTGTGCAGGTCGATGGTAAAGGAAAGCATGTATCAGGAGGATACCACATCTTCGGACATGTCCTTATATCGTTTTATGGGAAGCAGTCTGGAATTAACAGGTGCGTTAAGCAAAAAGGAAAGTTATCAGATGCCCGTAGTAACCGGTGATAAGATTGCAAATGTAAATGTAACTCTGGAACACAGCAGCATTCATCAGGGAAAAGTGAAGATCTCCTACCGTTCCGATGATTTAGGTGAAATTGAATCAGAATGGACTGTGCGGGGAGATGCCGTAACAGGGGCTATAACTGCAGATAATGTGACAGCTTTGGATTTGCTTAAACAGCAGAAAATGATGATGAGAGATGCCATAAGTGAGATTGGCTTAACAGCGGAACAAGTTAACTTTAGTCTGAACCGAAACAAAGGAATTCAGCTTAGCAGTACAGAAAATACAGACGAAAGTGTTGATACCAAAGTACTGTTGAAGGTTGCAAAAACATTTATTAAAACAGTTCAGACCGTAGAACAGAGCAAGGAAAGAGGTTAAAATATGTTTATAAATCATAATATTTCGGCTATTAAGACAAACAGCCAGTTGTCCATTAACAACAATAATCTGTCAGCAAGTATACAGAGATTATCATCTGGATACCGTATTAATAAATCAGCGGATGATCCAGCAGGAATGGCAATTTCCAGAAAAATGAGAACGCAGATTGCAGCACTTGATCAGGCATCCAGTAATGCTTCTGATGGTATTTCTGTTATTCAGACAGCAGAGGGTGCATTAACAGAAGTACAGTCTATGCTTCAGAGAATGAGAGAGCTTTCTGTACAGGCTGCTAATGGAACACTTACGGAAGATGATAAGCAGGCTGTTCAGGATGAAATCGATGAATTAAGCCAGGAAATCGATCGAATTTCAACAGATACTGAATTTAATACGAAAACATTATTAAATGGAACATTAGATCGAGTTACTTACACTAATAATGCAAATGTCAGCATTTTCAGTACAAGTGATGGTGTAAAATCTGGAAACTATGAAATTACCGTAACAACACCACCAAAGCAGGCAATAGTTTCAGGTGGTGGAAGTGCTGCATTTACAGGAACAGGTGGAGTAGTAGCAGAATCTGAAAAAGGTTCTATTACAATTAATGGTGAAACGATTCAGATTAATGCAGGTGAGACACGTACGGAAGTGATTAACAAATTAAGAGATTTATGCGACAGAGTAAATATAAAAATGGAAACGGGAAGCGGTTCTCTGGATACAGTAGGAGCTTCCTATAAGTTTACAACAGAAGCGTATGGTGCAGACGCTAGTATTCTGATTACTGGTTCTAATATTGATCTGCTAAATAAATTAGGATTAGGCGGAATTTCTAATGTAGAGCAAAAAGGAACGGATCCAGAGATTTCTCCTAAGGTGGTTACCACAGGAAGCGGATTTACAAATACGGCTACTGTAACTTATGATGATAAGTATGCCACTGTTCAAGATTACAATGGATTTAAGATGGTATTTGATTTATCCAAATCTAAAGCTGGAGATAAAGCAGAATTACAGATATTTGATGCAGGCCCTATGGTACTTCAGGTTGGAGCTAATGAAAATCAGACATTAAAGGTTACTATTCCAGAAGTGTCCTGTAAGTCATTGATGATTGATGATGTCAATGTCATGTCCAGTATCGGTGCTCAGGCAGCTATTACAAAGGTAGATAAAGCTGTAAATAGTGTATCTGCAGTCCGTGCTCAGTTAGGTGCATATCAGAACCGTCTGGAGAGTTCCGTTGCAAATCTGGATACCACATCAGAGAATATTACGGAGTCTCTTTCCAGAATTGAAGACGTAGATATGGCAGACGAGATGACAAAGTATACCCAGTATCAGGTACTTGTTCAGGCATCTACTTCAGTACTGGCTCAGGCAAATGAACGTCCACAGACTGTTCTTTCTTTGTTACAGTCCTAATCAGCTGGAATGTAAATGTATTGGGAGATGAGTAATATATGAAGAAGGAAAGTATTCAGGCATACAGTACGCGGATTACGCAGGCAAATCAGTCAGAGCTGGTTGTCATCACTTATGAAATTATACTGGAACATATCAAAGATGCACAGGAAGCATTTCAAAATCAGGATATGATTTTGTATTCCAGTGCATTGGAGTCAGCCCAGGGATTTTTAAAGGAATTGATGGTAGCACTTGATTTTAAATACGAAATATCAAGAAATCTGATGTCTATTTATATTTTTATAAACAAAGTATTAATTGAAGCGAAAATGAAGAAAAATCCGGAGCTGCTTCCGAGAATTGAAAAGATACTTAAGAATTTGTTATCTTCTTTTCAGGAAACAGCAAAACAGGATCACTCCAGACCGGTTATGGAAAATACAACAAAGGTTTATGCAGGACTGACTTATGGAAGAAACAGCCTGAATGAAACTATGGTGGATGATACGATGAAGTCCAGAGGATTCCGAGTATAAAAAAGATGCTGTCATGTGTAAGACAGCATCTTTTTTATACCCGGAAATTTCTGTTTTTGAAACTTTTGTTTTTAAGCGGGAGATATCTGTTCTAGGTCGATATCCTGTTCCAACACTTTAACCTGCTGAATCAGATACTGGTATCTCTGCTGTATAGCATTCACTTCGTAAATATAACTATCAATAAGTTCTGGATCAACAGCATTGTTAAAGTTCGAGTAAGCTGTTTCCAGAGCTAATTGGGCTTGTTTTATCTGATAGTCTAAGATTTCTCTTTCTTTCGAAGATTTCTTTTTTGTAAGTCTCATTCTTACCTCTACTTTCCAGAACGTAGTTCTTAAGACTTTGTTGGCATTAATTACTAATATATAGTATATTATAGTCTTGTATTATAAAGAATATTCCAAAAAATATTAAAAATAGAATAAAAGTAATTTCATAGCATATATATATATTAATTAAAATATACGGTGCGAAGAAATGAACAATTATTTTTTACTTATCCCAATTGCAGCTGCTATCATATTGGTAGTATCGATAATTATGAAAAAAATGGAATGGTTTCTGAATTTTTTTCTACGAATATGTGTAGGAACGCTTGCTTTGTACATAGCTGGAAATCTAATGGTTCAAGTAAGTGCTGCTGCACAGGTTGGAATTAATGTGGTTACTGTGCTTACAATTGGATTATTGGGCCTGCCTGGATTCTGCCTTGTGCTGTTTTTAGATTTATATTATCTGTATGGCTAATGATGAAATATGGCGTTTTTTGCGATTGAAACTATATTGACAATCTGCATAAGACGTTGTATAAATAAATTATCCTATTGGTTCATAGGTAAGCCCTTGGAGAGGAGGGATTATCTTAGAGAGTATTCTTTGCAGTATCATTCTGATAGCTGCTGCTATACAGGATCAGAAGGAGTCTAAAATTTCTAATGTTATTATTATTCTAGGTTATCTTTTAAGTCTTTGTTTTCATTGTTTTACATCAGGAATGGGAGGATTTTGTAAGTGGACAAGTGGTATGGTTCTGCCTATATTGCTTCTTTTTGAATTGTTCTATTTTAAGATGCTAGGAGCAGGTGATATTAAGCTTTTGTCCATGGCGGGAAGTTTTATGGGAAGCAGGAGAGCGTTAAGAGTTATTATGATTTCGTTCTTTTTTGCAGCTATACTATCTGTTTGGAAGCTGATTTATTATAGGAATATAAGAGAGCGTATGGTATATATGTGGACTTATTTTCAGCAGTTTTTTTTAGAGAAAAAGAGAATACCTTATGTGGATATGTCCTGTAAGGATATGCGGTTTATGATTCACTTTTCCATACCAGTGTTACTTGCAGTCTGGGCAGTATATTTTATGGAATAACAGGAAGGAGTACATATTGAAGAACAGAATAATGGTTATTTATGACAGCGATATGGAATATGCAAGAAAGCTGATGGAGTTTCTAAATCAGAAAGAGGATTTCCCATTTGAAGTGCAGATGGTTACAAGCCAGGAGAATCTTAATCAGGTACTAAGCGAGAGGAAAGCAGATGTACTTTTGCTTGGTGAAGAAAATGTTTCTGGGAAGGAGCAGGCGGAAGTTTTTATTCTTTCAGAGTCAGAGAGTGAGGAGTTGTACCGGATTTATAAGTATCAGTCTATGGAACGTATCATTGATAAAATTCGGAGTGGGTCGATACAGAAGAAGGAGGCGAATACAGAAGTTGTATCAGGAGGATTTTTTATGACGGGGATTTATTCTCCTTCTGGTGGATGTGGGAAAACAATGCTTTCTATGGAATTGGCGAGGAGGTATAGCAGAGAAGCGAAAACATTGTATTTAAATTTTGATTTGATAGGAAACACATTTCCAGATGAGCCAGAGATTATCTGTAATAATGTGCAGGAACTGTTTTATGGCATTCATGAAAGGATTCTGGATGAAGAGACAGGAATGGAACCATTTCTATGCAGGTCATCAAATGTATACTATCTTGGGCCATCGCCTTACCGAAGAGAACTCTGGAATTTGACTAGAAAGGATATGTCCTATTGGCTGTCAATGATTCGGGAAAGAGAAGAATTTCGTTATGTTGTGTTGGATATTGGTTTTTTTAATGAGGCAATGTTAGAAGCAATGAAGCAGTGTGATAAAGTGATTCTACTCAACGGAAAGTATGAGATTCAGAGGGAGAAAACAGAACAGTTTTATGGAATGCTGGATTTTTGTAAAGAAGATACATTGCGGCAGAATATACGGGAATTTGCTGCACCAGAATATGGGGAGTATGAAAAGCTGGCAGGAAAGCTGGTGATTTAATTGCAGGATGGAGACAGCGTGATTCAGCAGAAGGTGTTAGAACAGTTGGATTATTCCTCGGATGTAGAAGATTCAGAAGTACTTGCGGAGATTGACAGGCAGCTTCTTAAGTATAGTAAAGAGTGGTATATTAGTATTCCACAGATGGAGGTATGGAGAAAACAGGTGTATAACCGCCTGAGAAGATTGGACTTATTACAGGAATTAATTGAAGATGACAGTATATCTGAAATCATGGTAAATGGACCTGATATGATTTTTCTGGAGCAGAATGGACGGATTACAAAGAGTGATTTGCATTTTGAATCCAGAGAAAAATTAGAAGATATTATTCAAAAAATTATATCTGCATCCAACCGTGTAGTAAATGAATCGAATCCGATTGTGGATTCTCATTTAGAAGATGGTTCTCGTGTAAACGTGGTACTCTACCCGATTGCAAGAAACGGTCCAATTCTTACCATACGAAAGTTCCCTTCAAATCCGATTACAATTCAAAAACTCATTCAAATTGGCAGCATTCACGAGGAAGCAGCCGATTTTCTAAAAAAACTGGTTATCGCTCGATACAATATCTTTATCAGCGGCGGAACTGGTTCAGGAAAGACAACATTTCTAAATGCTTTATCAAATTTTATTCCAAAAGATGAAAGAATTATTACAATTGAAGATTCAGCAGAACTGCAGATTCAGAATGTACCCAATATGGTAAGTCTGGAGGTTCGGAATGCGAATGTAGAAGGTTGTAATGAAATTTCAATTAGAGATTTAATCAAGTCGGCTTTACGTATGCGGCCAGATAGGATTATTGTTGGCGAGGTAAGAGACTCTGCCGCAATTGATATGTTAAGTGCATTAAATACCGGTCATGATGGCTCGTTATCAACTGGTCATGCCAATAGTCCAGAAGATATGCTGTATCGTCTGGAAACACTGGTGCTGATGGGATTGGATATTCCCCTTATGGCGGTAAGGAGACAGATTGCATCAGCATTGGATATTATCGTACATCTTGGAAGACTTCGAGATAAAAGTAGAAGAGTTCTTCAGATTGCAGAAGTGATGGACTGTGTAAATGGGGAGATTGTTCTAAATCCACTTTATGTGTTTCAAGAGTCAGGGGTGAATCAGAATGGGCGGATAACAGGGGGTTTAGAACCAACAGGCAGTCAGTTGAAGTCAATCGAGAAACTACAAAGAGCGGGAGTGATTATATAAAAGATTATCATGTATATCAGTTTTCAAAACAGGAAAAAGCAGTGTATATTGTAGTCTGCCTGTTCTTATGCTGGGGGATATGCTATTTGTTTTATCATTCTGCAGTTATTAGTCTGTGTAGCAGTCCGTTGGTTTTCTATCTTATAAAATTGATTCGAGAGGAACGCGGTAGAAAGGTTCGATGGGAGTTACAGCTTCAGTTCAAGGATGGATTACAGAGTTTGTCAGATGCTTTAAGTGCTGGCTATTCTATTGAGAATGGATTTCGGGAAGCTATCACGGATTTGTCCTTGCTTTATCCGAAGGAGGCAGATATTTTAATGGAGTTCCGTCATATTTACAGACAGCTTGGATTAAATAAAAATATTGAGGAAATGGTTCTGGATTTTGGCATTCGTTCTGGTTCAGAGGATATCCTTACGTTTGCCGAGGTGCTTTCTACTGCAAAAAGAACAGGGGGGGATTTATTAAAAGTAATTCGAATGACTAGTCAGAGTATTGGAGATAAGACGGATATTCAAAGGGAAATCCGCACCGTAGTAGCAGCAAAGAAACTGGAAGCTAATATTATGAGTACCATTCCTGTGCTGATTATTTTGTATCTTTGGTTCAGTATGCCAGGTTTTTTGGAACCCATGTATACGACATTAGTGGGAAGAATAGTCATGACAGTTACATTAGGATTTTATGTGGCAGCAGTTCTTCTGCTTCGTAAAATTGTTGATATTAACATATAAGGAGATGCTGTATGAAGTATTTCTGTTTGATTCTGTGCATTTTGTTTATGGCAGCGTTGTTTTTTACGAAGAATTATAAAAAAGACTGGTTTCAGAAGATAAATAAAAAGGAAAACACACTTTCTTTTTTGTATCCAGTGGCTGCTTATATATTAGACAAAATCAAATATTTTCAGAGGGAGGGTACACAGAAGAAGAAAAAAGAATTTGCTTCCTTGTTTCCAAGGGATGAGGCAGAGAGAAAATTTGTCTGCTATTGTTATCTGAAATTATCCTGGATGCTTTTGATTGTTGGTATGACCAGTGTTCTATGTCTACTGGTTTTATGTAAAGAGGGTGGTAGTCAGGCAATAAAAAAGAGTATTGTAAGACCAGAATATGGACAGGGGAGCAGATATCTGGACTTAGTCGTGCATTTTAAAGAAGGAAAGCATGAACTGGAAGAGAACATGGAGATAGAAGTAAAACCAAGGGAATACACGGTGGAGGAGATTCAGGAGAAGATGGACGCAGCACGTTCTATACTACAAAGAAAACTGCTTGGATCAAATCAAAATGTAAATTCTGTCTCCAATAATTTGAATCTATCAGAAAAGTATGAAAATACGCCAATATGTATTAGCTGGAGCAGCGAGCCGAAAGGGTATATTAATGAAGATGGAAGTCTTAATAATAAAAGCCTGAAGCATCCAGTATCTGTAAATCTTCGGGCATTGCTTTCCTATGAACAGATGGAAAAGGAGTATGTTTTTACTTTATGTATCAATCCGTATTCATGGCGATGGGATGAAAAAGTAAAGTATGATTTTTTACAGGCACAAGCATCTCAGAATGAAGAGAGAAAATCAGAAAAGGACTTTCTGCTTCCAGAACGGTTAGGGAAAACCTCTCTGACTTATCAGATAAATCAAAAAAGTAAGGCGGGAGAGATTTTTGTTCTTGGCTTGGTTGTGAGTGCTCTGGTTTATGCTGTATATGAGGAAAAAATAAAGCAGGCTAGGAAAGAAAGAGAACGACAAATGTTTCTGGATTATCCAGAATTGGTTAGTAAGCTTACACTGCTGATTGGTTCTGGGATGACTGTAAAACGAGCCTGGGAGAAAATGATTTTGGAATACGAGAGAGTCCAGAAAAAGGATAAACGTTCCATACGGTATGCATATGAGGAAATGATTCTTACATGGAATGAGATGGAGAATGGAATATCTGAAGTCATGGCATTTGAACGGTTTGGCAGAAGAATTAAGCTGAAAGTGTATCTGCGGCTGGTCTCTCTGCTGACTCAGAATATGAAAAAGGGTTCTAAGGGGATGTTGGAGCTTCTCTCCATGGAAGCAAGAGAAGCTATGGAGGAAAGAAAGCAGGCGGCAAGAAAATTAGGGGAAGAGGCAGGGACAAAGCTATTGATTCCTATGATTCTTATGCTCGGAATCGTACTGGTAATTGTCATGGTGCCTGCATTCTTAAGTATGTCATAAGGAGGAAAAGAATGAATTTAATTAAGGAGTTTATCAAAGAGGAAGATGGGATTGGAGTAGTAGAAATTATTTTGATATTAGTAGTGTTGATTGCACTGGTATTGATTTTTAAGGGCGAAATCACAAAAATTGTGAATCAGGCATTTACTTCTATTAAAGATGATTCTGGAGAAATCATTGGTTAATAAATCAAAGGGTTCTATTTCTGTTTTTATGGTATTCATTCTGTTTATTATGCTGGCAGCAACGGGAACGTTGTTGGAAGGAAGCCGTTATTATGCAGTGAAAACATTTAGTAAAACGGCATTAACGCAGGCATCCGATGCAGTGAAGACAGAATATTACAGCCCGTTATCAGATGAGTACCATTTGTTCTTTTTAGCATCTGTGGGTGAGGAAGAAGAACAGAAACAACAGGTGCAGGAGCATATTACATCATATTTGAATTATGCATTGGAACCATCAAATGGAATCTCAGATTGGAAGTGGAAGTCCTCCAAACTTAATAGAAATCTGGCTGCCCCTTGTCTGGAAAACATAGAAGTTTCAAATATTATTCATGGAACAGATGCTGGAGTGTTTGAAAAAGAGACAGCTGCATATATGAAGTATCAGAGTCTGGATAGTATTTTTGAAAAGTATTTGAAAAAATTCGAGTTTGCTAAAACCATTGGAAAGACCACAGAAGTCTTAAATGAAAAGGTAAAGACGGAGCAGGAAGTTGCAAAGGTGAGTAGCGATATTTTGGAGATGATGAAGTATATTGATGGTGTGACAGCAGGAAAATATGGAGTTGAAATGAAAAAGAATGGAAGAATTCAGACAGAATCACATTTTGCCAAGCAGTTTGTACCCGGAAATATTACTCAACAAAGTACTGGGATAAACCAAAATAAAGTGTGGATAAGTTTAAAGAATAAATATATCAATGTGGATGGAATTTTATTCTCCATTCACAAGGATATTCAGAATGTACAGCAGATGAAAAAATCCATGGAAGAGACTCAGTCACATTATACAAGTATTCTGGAGTCGGAGGATATATCAGCAGAAGAGAAAAAGCAGTTAACTTCGGAACTCTCGGAAACAATTGAAATGACGCAGAAGTCTATAGAAGATAGTATAAGGAGTATAGCTAATAGAATATCGAAAATTACAGATTCTGTAGATGGTGTGGAAAGTTCAGTAGAAAAAGCTATTGGAAAATTTCCTGAATTTAAGAAAAAGCAAAAGGAAGCTGTGGATGCAGTAAGGCAGTACCGTCAGGTGCTGAATGAAAAGAAAACTGAACTGGAACAGAGTACATATTCTGGGTTAGACGAGGATTGTAAGTCTCTTGAAAAGTACATATCAAATCAGGATGAAGCAGCCTCTTGTGTCAATAGCATTCTTTCTATGAAGCCTGTTCTGGAGAAAAATCTGCAAATATTAGAAAATTTGAAACAGTTAAAACTGATAACTGTTTCTTCAAGTGATATGCTTCTTACGAAGCTGGATCAAATGGTTATGTCTTGTCAGACAAGTCTAGAGAATTATGACATACAATCTCTTCGATTCGATTATAGTGATATTGCCACAACAGAAGAGGCGAAGAATCCGCTAAAGACATTAAAAGAAGCGGCTGGACAGTCTGTGTTGAAACTGGTGGTACCGAATATCAAGGAACTCTCTAAAAATAAAATTGTGCAGGGAGATCAACTTGCAAATCAGTATTTAGGTGAAAAGAAGGAGGGATTGAGCAGTCTGCTGGATTTTGTCCAAAACCTGGAGGGTGAAGAAGGTGGAAAAGGTTTATTTGAGGAATTACTGGATAATGGGATAAAGGAGTTTGACTGGTCATCCTTAAGTAGTACAGCAAATGTATTTCTAGTGAATGAATATATAAATCAACAGTTTCATAATTATACGAGTGAAGAAAGAAAAGAAAATTTAGCGTTAAATTATGAATTAGAATATATTTTGACTGGACATAACAATGATAGGAAAAATTTAGAGACAGTTGTAAATAGACTGGTTTTATGGAGAACGGTGCTTAACTTTGTCAGTATTTTAAGCGATAGGGAGAAAGGAGAACAGGCAGGAGCGGCGGCAACAGCATTGGCAGGTATTACTGGAATGGAACCATTAATCCAGGCAGCAAAAACACTAATTTTAATTGTCTGGTCATTTGATGAAGCATTGGTTGATGTGGCAGCACTACTTAGAAATCAATCGGTTGTGGCACTCAAATCAGGAAAACAGTTTCAGATGAAATTTTCAGATTTATTCTGTATTACGGCAGATACGATTGAGAAAAAGGCAAAGCAGATAAAGAAGGAGAAAGATTTTTCTCTATTTTATGAGGATTATCTGAATCTATTTTTACTAATTGGTGAGAAGCAGAGAATTTATTATAGAGCAATGGATTTGATTCAGGAAAATATAAGACGTGCTTATAATAAATCATTTGATATTCAGAAAACCATTTACGCTTATGAGGTTTCTGGTATATTTCAGGCAAATTATCGTTTCTTGTTCTTTTCTTCAGGGATTTTTAAGGAAAAGAAAAATAGAAGTTTTTGGAAAACTCGTGTTTCTGCATATGGCAGCTACGCATAAATGACAGGGCAAGCCAGGATGCCCTCCTGGCACTACCGCAACACCTCAAATTAAATAAAAAATTATAATTATTGTTTTCTATTAAAAGCACTATCATCCTTTATCTAGCTGTAGTGATGATTATCCATTATCCCTCAATCTTCAGGAGGGTGTCCTGGTTTGCCCTAAAAAGAAAGGAGAAATTTTTTGAATCATAAAAACAGAGGTTCCATGACAGTAGAGGCGGCAATCGTTCTTCCTTTTGTAATATTTGCGGTCATGGCATTTTTGTATCTCTTTCGAGTGCTGTCTATGGAAGTAATGCTCCAGCAAAGTCTCTCGGAGGCATCTGATTCTACTTCACAGTATGCATATGTATATCTAAATGGAGACATTCCTGAATCTGTTCGTAAGAAAGCTGAAGAAAATGAAGTTCTGCAGAAATTTTCAGGAAGTCTTCTGGCAGATGTACAGGTAAATTCTTTTTTTGCAGAAAAAGAAAATTATCAAAATATTCTAAATGGAAAAATTACATATCAAAACAGTAGTATCCTTAATGATAATGAAACGATTGATTTTGTGGCAGAGTATAAGATAAAAATTCCTGGTCCATTTTTTTCTATTAAGCCCATTGCAGGAATTCAGAGAGTCCGTACAAGAGCTTTTATTGGAATGGAAACATTATTAGGAGAGAGTAGGGAAACGTCAGAAGATACACAAGAGGAATATGTTTATGTTACAGAATACGGTACGGTATATCATCGAAACTCAGAATGTACACACTTATATCTAACCGTACAGGAATGTAATTATGAAGATTTAAATTCAAAACGAAATGTATCAGGAGGAAAATATTATCCGTGTGAAAAGTGTTGTAAAACTAAGGTGACGAGAGGAATTGTTTATATTACAGACAACGGAGCCTGCTATCATTTGGAGAAACAATGTTCTGGTTTAAAGAGAACGATTCAAAAAGTACTGTTATCTTCTGTAGAAAATATGAGGCCGTGCAGCAAGTGTGGAAATACAGAGTAAAGAAAGGAAGTGTCTGAATGCAGAAAAACAAGAATGCTCAAAGAGGAAGCATGACCATTGAGGCTGTGTTCGTTATGGTTATTATTCTGGCAGTTGTTTTTTTACTTCTTTATTTTTGCTTTTATTCAATGGACGGAGTGAAAATGAGATGTGAATTTTTGCACCAGATTATAAATGGGCAGGAGGAGGCAGTACGGAAAGGAGAAAAGACAGCAGATATAGAGAAGTTGGTAAAAAATCATTTTAAACAGGGAATCGTTATGAAACAGCTGCAAAGCATTGATTCCAAAGCAGGAATTCGAACACTTACATATCGGATGAACTTAAAAGTTATTTCAGTGTATCCTCTCATAAGAAAGGTGTTTGGAGCAGGAAATAATCGTGTGGACATAACGGTATGTTTTAACCGTTCGGATGCCTGTGAAATCGTAAGAATGTATCAGGCATTTATGATGAAGGAACCAGGAAAGGCAGGAGAATAATTATGATAGAACCTCTCTTAGCAGGAGATATGGAACGGCAGTATCTGATTTTACCAAGAACACAGGAAGGAACGGCAGGATATGAACAGAAAATGGTGATGCATAATAAGATAAAGGGGCTTCTTTCTGTGGAAATGAGAACGATAGATCAGGAGGAACAGTATTATTATGATGTAACAGGGAAAAAGTCTTTGGAAGAGTTTTTAAATCAAAAGAAATTGATGGCAGGTGATATTGCATTTATCTATGGAAACATAATTGATGAAATTATGAATGCAAAGCAGTATCTGCTTCAGGAAGATAATTTTGTTATTTCAAAAGATACGGTTTATCTGGACAATCAGGAGACCAATCTATTCTTATGCTATAAGGAAGATTTCCATACAGGAATTCAGAAGCAGTTGGTAGAGTTGACAGAGTATTTTATGAATCAAATTGATTATCATGATGAAAAGGCCGTTTTATATATATACGGAATTTATAAATTAATCAGACAGGACAATTGTACCTTTACAGATGTAAAAGGAATTTTGGAAAAGTACGGTCAGACCAATATAGAACAGCCAGAGGAAAAAGATGAGCAAATAGAGATAATGTCAGAGAGAATAAAAACAGAAACAGTATTAGATGAACCCACGTTTCCACAGCTGAAAGAACCAGAGTTTGCAGACACGCAGCAGAAGTCATCTATAAAAGTTTCATTTGAAAAAATCATAATCATAGCAGCAAATATAGTGATTTGCCTACTGTTATATAAAATAGATTGGTTTACAGAGAATGTGAACGGAACGCTAAACCTGAAAAAATGTGTTTTAACAGGAAGTATTCTGTTGGTTTTAGATAGCTTTCTTTTTGAAAAGTTGAAGAAAAAACAGATTGAGGTACCTCTTATTCTCGATGAGGAAGATGAGGATGGTTCTACGATACTTCTTTGTAATGCTCAGGCACAATATGAACTGATTTCTGAAGAAGGAGTCAGCTGTTTGGAGTTTTCACAGCAGGATCTGCCTATTATGATTGGAAAGAGCCGTGAATGTGGAAAAGGGTATCTGCCAGATAAAATAATTAGTCGTCATCATGCAAAGTTCAGATGGGAGGCCGGAAGATTCCAAATTGCGGATATCGGCTCTACAAATGGAACGCTTTTGAATGGAGAAGAATTAAAAAGCAGGAAGTTTTATGAAGTTCAGGACAAAGATAGGATTACCTTTGGAAATATGACATTCATAATTCGGATGAAAGGAGTTTAAATATTGAACTTGCTGCCCAAAACAGGTAAAATACTATGATATAGAATAGAAGTTAACCTAGTTTGAGATAGCTAAGAAAGGTGGCAGGCAGGTGTTTTTTGAAAATGTAGCAGAGAAACTGTCCTCCATAGGTTTTTTTCCAGAGGACTTGGGACAGGCAGGTGTTTTTTCTTATATTAGAAGAGAGAAAGACCAGGCGTATTTAATTCATATTGTAAACCTGCCGGATGAACCGGTTGAAGCAGCACAGTTATATTATGTACTTCAGGGGTTGGAACGAAAAGTAGAAAAGCAGTGTGGGTGCAATGTGGAAAGTCTTCATGTATATGTTACTGGACTGATAGAAAATGTAAAAGGACTATGCAGAGAAGATGGAAATGTACACTGGATTATTGATAAGAGGTTCAACAGACTGATTATTTATGAGAATCAGAAAGATAATTTTTGTGGATGCAAAGAAGTTTTTGAAAAGGCATTATTACCACCGCAGAGAGAAAATAAGAGTAGCTTTATACCCTATATTACGTATGGATTAGTTATTATAAATGTACTTTTGTTTGTATTTATGAATGTAATGTGTTCAAATTCATTAAGAGATATTTTATATAGTAAAGGTGCTCTTTATTGGCCGGCCGTGGTAGGCGAAGGACAGATATACCGAATTTTTACCTATATGTTTCTGCATGCAGATATTCAGCATGTATCAAACAATATGCTTCTTTTGTTTTTTGTAGGTGCTTACGTGGAAGAATATATGGGACGAGGGAGATTTGTGCTGGTATATTTTGTATCTGGATTTCTTGCAGGGACAGCATCAATGGGGTATAATATTTTAATGAGTAATCAGATATGGGGCATTGGTGCATCAGGTGCGATTTTTGGTGTTGTAGGTGCTGTTGCAGGACTGCTTGTATTATCACAGAGAACGATAAAGGAAATTACTCCACCAAGACTTATCTTTTTTATTGTTTTAAGTCTTATGAGCGGGTTTGAAAATAAAGGAATCGATAATATGGCTCATATTGGGGGGCTTGTATCAGGATTTGTAATTAGTCTTATTTTAATAGTGGCTGGGAACAGACGAAAAAGAATAAGATGAAAGTGATATGGGAATAGAAAGGCGGTAGACTGATATGATGAAAATTAATATTTATTATGGAGGCAGGGGGTTAATAGAGGATTCCACGCTTTACGTAATGAATAAAATGACAGAAGTATTGGAAGAATTGCGTGTAGAAGTAAACCGATACAACCTGTATGAAGAAAAGAGCAATATCAGCGTATTGCCAAATACATTGAAGGAAGCAGACGGAATTATTCTGGCAGCTTCTGTGGAATGGTTTGGAATTGGCGGATATCTGCAGCAGTTTCTTGATGCATGCTGGCTTTATGGAGATAAAGAGAAGATTAAAAAAATCTATATGCTTCCAATTGTCATATCTACTGTATATGGAGAGAAGGAAGCCGGTCTTACACTTTCAAAAGCGTGGGAACTGCTTGGTGGAATGTCTCTTAATGGATTATCGGCTTATGTAGATGATAACGTAGAGTTTGAAACCAATCCAGATTATGCTTATATTATTGAAAAAGCAGCAGAATCATTGTACAGAAATGTGAATCAGAAAATCAAAGTACTGCCAAACAGTATGACTGGTGTAAACAGGAATGTGATTTCTGGACATGGAATTGATTTGACACCACAAGAAAGCGAACAGCTGTCGAAATATGTTTCTGATGATAACTATGTTAAGAAACAGAAGGAAGATATTCAGGAATTGACGGAAATGTTTAAAGAGATGCTGGGTGATAAAGCAGGGGATTCAGAGGATGAGTTTATTAGTGCATTAAAGAAGAATTTTTGTCCACTGGATGATTTTGAAGCAAGTTATGGCATACAGCTTACTGATAAAAATAAAACATTAGTGATAGAGATTAATAACCAGAATCTGAAGTGCTATTATGGAAATAAAGAAGATGTTGAAGTATTTGCAAAAGCAGCTTCTGAGGTTATGAAAAAAATTATAAATGGTACAATTACATTCCAAAAGGCATTTATGTCAGGTGAACTTACAGCGAAAGGCAATTTTAAAACATTGAGAATATTTGATACTGTATTTCAATTTTCAAAATAGGAGGATATGATTATGGAAGAAACAAACTGTATTTTTTGTAAGATTGTAAAAGGAGAAATTCCTTCAAAGACACTTTATGAAGATGAGGATTTCAAAGTAATTTTTGATATTTCACCAGCTTCGAAAGGACATGTTATTATTATCCCTAAAGTTCATGCCGCCAATATTTATGAACTGCCAGATGAAGTTGCTGCAAAGATATTTGTTGTAGCAAAAAAAGTTGCCACAGCACTTAAGAATGTATTAAACTGTGATGGTATTAATGTATTACAGAATAATGGGGAAGTAGCTGGACAGACTGTATTCCATCTTCATGTTCATGTAATCCCAAGATTTAAAGATGATAATCTAAAACTTACATGGATTCAGGGAAAAGCTGATTCAGCTGAATTAGATAAAATTATTGAAGATGCAAAGAAATACTTCTAGAATCAAAAACAGGCAGTTTGTTAAGATAGACTGCCTGTTTTATCAAAATTTATTTTTTCATAACTTCATTTATAAGATTAGTAATCGTGTGAATGGAATCGTTTAGTTTACTTTTTGTCATCGCATCTACATAAGATGCTTTGTTTTCATATACGGTATTTACTGCTTCTAATAAAGTTTGGGCAGTGAGTTCTTCTTCTTTAATGACATAACTAAATCCCTGTTTTTCAAAAGAACCAGCATTTAAAATCTGATCACCACGGCTTGCCGCAGCAGAAAGTGGAACTAGAATATTCGGTTTTCTTAAAGCAAGAATTTCACAAATAGCATTTGCACCTGCTCTGGAGATTACCAAATCAGCAGCATCCATTAAGTCGCTTAATTCTTTTTTGATATATTCAAACTGTACATATCCAGATGTTCCATTCAGGCTTTCGTCTACTTTTCCTTTTCCACATAAGTGGATAACCTGATAGTGTTCTAAAAGCTGAGGGAGAATTTTTCGAACAGCATTATTTACAACTACAGATCCAAGGCTTCCACCAATCACCAAAATTACCGGTTTATTGATAGAGAAGTGGCAGAACTCCAGACCTAAAATTTTATTTCCAGAGAAAAGTTCTTTACGAATTGGTGTTCCGGTTAATACTGTTTTTCCTTCTGGAAGAGAGTTTACGGTCTCTGGGAAGTTTGCACATACTTTTGCTGCACAAGGGATACATATTTTATTTGCAAGTCCCGGTGTCATATCGGATTCATGGATAATTGTTGGTATTTTGCAGCGTTTTGCAGCTAATACGACTGGTACAGATACAAAACCTCCTTTTGAAAAAACAACATTTGGTTTTAATTTTTTCATTAATTTAACGGCCTGACGGTAACCTTTGATTACTTTAAATGGATCACTAAAATTTTTTGGATCAAAGTAACGACGTAGTTTTCCAGAAGAAATGCCATGATAAGGCACATCAAATTCTTCAATTAACTTTTTTTCAATTCCGTCGTAGGATCCGATGTATTGAATATCAAATCCCTGTCTTTTTAGTTCAGGAAGTAATGCTATGTTCGGTGTTACGTGTCCGGCTGTTCCGCCGCCAGTTAAGATTATACGTTTCATTTCCGAATCCCCTTTATATTAGTGCTGTGATTTATAGAGCTTAAGTGCCTGGGCAAGCTGGTCGGGACATGATGTAGATTTATAACCACAGGCAACACCTTCAAGTTTACTAATGACATCGTCAATATTCATACCAGTAACCAGACGACTGATTCCCTGCAGATTTCCGTTACATCCCCCAGTAAATTGAATGGATTGAATTATATTGTTTTCATCAATTTCAAAATTAATCGCATTTGAACAGACGCCCTTTGGTTTATATATCATAAGGATACCTCTTTTCTTTAATCATATTATTTGTTATTTTATATCATTCATACACTATAACTAGTGAATTTCAATTAAATATTGTATACTAGCCTATTAATTTTTGCAAATTTATTTTATACTATAATAAAACAAATGCTATGAAATAAATAGGAGGAACAAAATGAATAAAATTGGAATCATTGGTGCAATGGATGAAGAAGTGAGTATTTTAAAAGAAAAAATGGAGCTTTCTAAAGTAGTAGATATGGCATCCATGGAATTTTATGAAGGAAAATTATCTGGAAAAGATGTTGTTATTGTAAGAAGCGGCATTGGTAAAGTAAATGCAGCGGTCTGCACACAGATTCTTGTAAGCGTATTTCAGACAGACTGCGTTATTAACACAGGGGTTGCCGGTTCTCTGAAAAATGAAATTAACATTGGTGATATTGTACTTTCTGAAGATGCATTGAATCATGATATGGATGCAACTGGATTTGGATATGAACCAGGTATCATCCCAAGAATGGAAACTTCCGTATTTAAAGCAGACAAAACTCTTGTCAATCTTGCAAAAGCAGTAAATGAAGAAGTAAATTCAGATATTAAAACTTTTGTTGGAAGAGTTGTCAGCGGAGATCAGTTTATTTCTGATGCAGATAAGAAAAGCATGCTTGTAAGCCAGTTCCATGGATACTGCACCGAAATGGAAGGTGCTGCAATTGCTCAGACAGCATATTTAAATCAGATTCCTTATCTGGTAATCCGGGCAATTTCAGATAAAGCAGATCACAGTGCAGAGATGGATTATGATGAATTTGAGAGAAAAGCAATTGAACATACAGTTAAACTTGTAACAAACTTATTGAAAAAAATGTAATTTTTATGAATAATTTCAGAAAAACAGGACATATTTAGTCACATAAAAAATAAATCTGTAACACGATTTTTCATAAACTCTCTTTTCAATTGTAAAAAATTGTGATATAGTAAATGTAAATTATTGGAAAGAGAGGAGCTTTCTTATGGTAACTAAGTTAATAGAAAGTGATATACTTATTTATATTATGAGCGGCTTGTGTATATTCGGGATTTTGTTAAAATTTATTATAGCCAGGATATACGGAAGCCTTGTAAAAGCATCAGATCATATGAGTACAACAACAAATAAAATGATAAAATCATTAAGGCTGAAGTTCGAAACAAATTATTCTATGAATTTAGGTGTGCATAATGTGGATATCTTTGTGGATAAGTATGTATATATGAATAAATTTTGTGGGATATTTTTATACACATGGGAGAATTTGAGTGGACAAACTATCCTTTTATGTATGCTGACAGGAACTGTAGGCTCTGTTTTAGGGCTTTTATACGATTGTGGAAAACAGGATATTTTATCCACATTATTTGTTGGAGTATTGACAAGTGCGGCTCTAATAATTGTGGAACACTTAAGTAATCTACCCGTAAAGAAGTATGTCATCCGAACGAATATCAAAGATTATCTGGAAAACTTTCTTACAGGTAAGTTAGAGATGAATCGAGCACGTAATATGGGACGTCAAGGAGAAAATTTAATGAATCAGGTTAAGTCTGCAACGATATCAGAAAAGATTGATAATAAAACTACAATGTCACAAAAAGAGTTGGCGAAACTGTGCGAAATAGACAAAAATGAAGAAAAAATCATTAATGACATCTTGAATGAATACATAATATAATAAAAAATTTAGCAGAATGTTTACATATTTGTGGGTTTATTTATATTGTCAAGGCTTTCTCCTTTTGATACAATAAGGTGTGATATCGAACCATATAGGAAAAGGAGTGCAAAAGAAAATGGCAAAACAGGTTTCATTGGATAGTTCTTTAGTAAAGCAGTTTGTTTCGGAAGAGGAAATCAAAAATTTACAGGGCATTGCAGAATATGCTAAAGAAACATTATTAGGAAAAACAGGTGCCGGTAATGATTTCTTAGGATGGATTGATCTTCCTGTCGATTATGACAAGGATGAATTTAAGAGAATCCAGGAAGCAGCGGAAAAGATTAAAAAAGATTCTGATGTTTTATTGGTAGTTGGAATCGGTGGTTCTTACCTTGGTGCAAGAGCTGCAGTTGAGTTTTTAAGACATAGTTTCTATAATTCTGTGGATAAAGAAGTACGAAAGACTCCTGAAATATATTTCTGCGGAAACAGTATTAGTAGTACTTATATTGCTGATTTAGTTCAGACAATTGGTGATCGTGACTTTTCTATTAACATTATCAGTAAATCGGGTACTACTACTGAGCCTGCAGTTGCATTTCGTGTATTCAAGAAAATGTTAATTGAAAAATATGGTAAAGAAGAGGCGGCTAAAAGAATTTATGCAACCACTGATAAGGCAAAGGGTGCCCTGAAAAATCTTGCAGATGAAGAAGGATATCAGACATTCGTTGTTCCTGATGATGTTGGAGGGCGTTTCTCCGTACTTACAGCAGTTGGTCTTCTTCCAATCGCAGTAAGCGGTGCAGACATCAAAGCATTAATGGATGGTGCAGCAAGCATGAGAGAATACTGCTTAAATACACCAGTTGAGACAAATGATGCAATGCAGTATGCAATTTACCGTAACAGCTTCCTTGCAAAAGGAAAGACAATTGAAATTCTTGCAAACTACGAACCAGCATTACATTATGTAGGAGAATGGTGGAAACAGTTATACGGTGAAAGTGAAGGAAAAGACAATAAAGGTTTATTCCCAGCTGCATGTGACTTCACAACAGATCTTCATTCCATGGGGCAGTATATTCAGCAGGGAAGAAGAGTTATGTTTGAGACAGTAATCGAGTTAGAGAAATCAGCTCATGAAGTAGTAATTGATGAGGAAGAAGTAGATACAGATGGTCTGAATTACTTAGCAGGAAAGACAGTTGACTTCATCAACAAGAGTGCTATGAAGGGCGTTCTTTTAGCACATACAGATGGAGAAGTTCCTAACTTAGTAATCAAACTTCCAGAGAAAAATGAGTTCTACTTAGGACAGCTGTTCTATTTCTTCGAATTCTCCTGTGGTGTAGATGGATATATGCTCGGAATCAATCCATTCAATCAGCCAGGTGTAGAAAGCTATAAGAGAAATATGTTTGCATTATTAGGAAAACCAGGATTTGAAAAAGAGAGAGAAGAGTTATTAAAGAGACTCTAATCTGATGATTTTCACTTTATATAAAAAAGAGATGCTCTGTGAAAATGCAGATCATCTCTTTTTTGCCGCAAATAAAGTCAAGATATGAAAATAATTAATCTTCCAGTTTTATCTCAAAATGCTGATAATCTTTCGTTGTATTCCAATCTCCGCCCCATGTGAAGCCATATTTTGTGAAAATATCGTAACAGGCATCTCCTTTATGGATCATATAAGGACAGTTTAGAGAGCGATCTGCATATTTTTCACCTTCTACAGGAAGAACGGAACGTTCAGATCTGCCGGGGCGGACATAAGGATTGTACAATGGATTAATATCAATGGCCAGTCCAAGACTGTGATTGGATAAGGTTTCTGAACCATCAATCATACGATAATTAAAGCAAGATGTATTATCAGCAGCCATTGATGTTTCATCATCAGCATCATAATCATCTACAAGTTTCATTTCTTCAATTGGATATTTAATATTGTATAATTCTTCGAAAATTTTAACTACTTTATCAGCAATGTCTTTATTTACAACTAATTCGCCCATATGCGAACTGTGGTCAAATCCATAATAAGAAACCTGAATATAACGTAAAGATTCTTTTGGAACGATACAGTTCGTTTTAAAGGATTTTCCGTACATTCGGTCAAAAATTGTGTTGTCGATTTTATGTATCGACCCCTTAAATTTCAAATGATTCACCTCACTTAATGTTTCTAGTGCCGAATCTTCTGGCGAAAGCACAGAAGCCTCGGTGGATTGCTTTTGATTGTGTTTCTGATTCTGTTTCATGGAAGGAACAGGAATAATTTCCTCACTGACAGCAGCCGGTGTTTTCTCTGTTGTATTTTCCTGCAGCTGGTACCAGTAAAAGGCACCAGAAACTGCCAGTATCGAAGCGATTAAAAAAAGTCCCTGTTTCTTAATAGAAATCATCCTCCTCTATAACCTGTATTTCTAGATAATCAAAATCAATCGAGTCAATAAAGTTGTCCTGATGGAACCGTGTTTTATCATGCATTTTAAATTCCTCAATATTCTTGTCCAGCCAGATTGGCTTGGATAAATCAAATTCAGAACAGATTTCATCAATTGCCTGATAAATTTTTCGTGTACGGTTCAGTTCTAGATTATCGTTACTTATAGTTATGTCTTTTACAAGACGATTATTCTCAATGGCTTTGCCCCAAAGTCGAAACATAACAGTCATTTCCTTTCTTAATATGGTAATAAAAATGATTGTACCCAGTCAGCATCTTTATTATAGCAAAGTGATTCTGAATACTCAAACATACTTTTTTAATCAGAAATTGTATGTTAATATGTAAGGGAGAGTGAAAGGAGCGGATTATGAACGGAGCAGAAAGAAGAAACCGGATTATAGACATTATTTCTAATGAAGGAGGACCTGTGTCTGGCAGTCGGCTGGCAAAACAGTTGGAAGTCAGCCGTCAGGTAATTGTGCAGGATATAGCACTTTTACGTGCAGAAAATGCAGAGATTATTTCCACGACAAAAGGCTATATGATAATGGGAGAGAAGCCGAAATTATCCCGGGTATTCACGGTTGTCCATACAGATGCGCAGATAGAAGAAGAGTTAAATCTGATTGTAGATTTAGGCGGAAAAGTAAAAAATGTAATGGTGGATCATCCTATTTATGGAGAGATTAAAGCCGATTTGGTTATTACAAGCCGTCAGGATGTGAAAGATTTTATCTATAAAATAAAAAATAGTGAAACTGCACCTCTTAACAAATTAACAAATGGTGTACACAGACATCAGATAGAGGCTGAAAATACGGCGGTTCTTGATAAAATAGAAGAAGCTTTACGTGCTAAAAGTTACTTGATAGAATTGTAAAAATGTGGTAAAGTAAAGTATAAAATACAAAAGCAAAGCACAGAATAAGAAAGGAACAGCAAACATGAATATACTAAAAAAATATTGCAACCGTATTTTTATTGAAGGTCTTAGTGGAATGGCTCTTGGGTTGTTCGCGACTTTGATTGTCGGAACAATTATTCAGCAGATTGGCAAATTATTTGGTGGAAACATTGGACAGTCTATCATATTTATTGGCAGAATGGCATCAGCAGTAACAGGAGCTGGTATTGGTGTCGGTGTTGGTTGTAAATTAAAAGAAAGCCCGCTGGTTATACTTTCCGCAGCAACCTGTGGTATGGTTGGAGCATTTGCAGGTAAGATACTTGCAGGAGTGACTATGGCAGATGCTGCAGGTGTAATGTTAACCGGTCCGGGAGAACCGCTTGGTGCATTTATTGCTGCCTATGTTGGAATTGAAGTTGGAAGGCTGTTTTCCGGGAAAACACAGCTGGATATTGTGCTGACACCATTAACAGCTATTTTATCTGGTTCAATCGCAGGTCTTTTAGTTGGGCCATATGTATCAAAAATTATGAATGATTTAGGGGGACTTATTAATTGGGGTGTTGGAAGAAGACCAATTTTAGCAGGAATTGTTGTTTCTGTACTTATGGGAATGGCTTTAACTCTTCCAATTAGTTCAGCAGCACTTGGAATTATATTAAATTTATCAGGTATTGCAGCGGGTGCAGCTACAGTTGGATGCTGTGCCAATATGGTAGGCTTTGCGGTAGCCAGCTTCAAAGAAAATAAAGTTGGCGGCCTTTTAGCACAGGGACTTGGGACAAGTATGTTACAGGTGCCGAATATTATAAAGAATCCGTTAATCTGGTTACCATCCATTCTATCCAGTGCGATTCTGGGACCGATCGCAACGAGTAGTTTCATACATATGACAAATAATGCGACCGGATCGGGTATGGGAACAGCAGGTCTTGTAGGACAGATTATGACCTATCAGAGTATGGCACCGGAACGTGGACGGGCAGTAACGATAGCACTTATTATTATTCTACATTTTGTTCTGCCTGGAATTATTTCTTATGTAGTATCTGAATTTATGAGAAAGAGGAACTGGATTAAGTCAGGAGATATGAAACTCGATGTTTAGATAAATACAACAAGGAGGCTTTATGAAAAGAATAGCGTTGTTAACCAGTGGTGGCGACTGTCAGAGTCTGAATGCTACGATGCGTGGTGTTGCAAAGACATTGTACGCAGCTCAGGAAGAAGTTGAGATTTATGGAATACTCGAAGGTTATAAAGGATTAATTTATGGAAATTATAAAAAAATGAAACCCGAAGATTTTTCAGGAATACTGACCCAGGGCGGAACTATTATTGGAACATCGCGGCAGCCTTTTAAGTACATGGAAGTTCCAGATGAAAATGGAATCGATAAAGTGAAGGCTATGATAGCGAATTATAAAAAACTCCAGCTGGACTGTCTCGTAATTTTAGGCGGAAATGGAACCCAGAAGACCGCAAACCTGTTAAGTTCAAAGGGGCTTCATGTGGTTAGTCTTCCAAAAACCATTGATAATGATATTTGGGGAACTGATATGACTTTTGGTTTCCAGAGTGCCGTAGACATTGCAGCAAATGCGATTGACTGCATTCATACGACAGCAGCATCTCACGGCCGTGTGTTCATCGTAGAAATTATGGGACATAAGGTTGGCTGGATGACTCTCTATGCAGGAATCGCCGGAGGTGCAGACATTGTTCTTCTTCCTGAAATTCCATATGATGTGGATAAAGTTGTAGCAGCCATTCAGAAGCGGACTGAGCAGGGAAAGAAATTCTCCATTTTGGCAGTTGCAGAAGGTGCAATTTCCAAAGAAGATGCAGAACTGACAAAGAAGGAGTACAAAAAGAAATTAAAGAATTCTCCGTATCCGTCCATTTCCTATCGACTTGGAAAAGAGATAGAGGAGAGGACGGGAATGGAAGTTCGTATTACGGTTCCTGGACATACCCAGCGAGGCGGAAGTCCTTGTGCTTATGACAGGGTGATTTCCACCAGGTTAGGAGCCGCAGCAGGTCAGTTTGTCCTGGAAGAAAAGTATGGTTACATGGCGGCCATTCAGAACAATGAAATTATTCCAGTTCCTCTTTCTGAAGTTGCAGGAAAACTGAAAGCAGTCGCTCCAGGAGCTTCTATTATAAAAGAAGCGAAGGCAACTGGAATCTGTTTTGGAGACTGAGAATATATAGAAAAAACACCTTGAAACAGGGTGTTTTTTCTATTACAGGAATTTTATTAAAAGCCCCCTCAAAACCACCGTGTCTGCGGGTTTGACAAGCACATAGGTTACTGGTAAAATGATATAGTTAGCTAGAAAGGAAGTGCCATCATGTCTTATACAGCGCTTTATCGTAAATTCCGTCCAGATAATTTTGAAGATGTCAAGGGACAGGAGCATATTGTAAAAACATTAAAAAACCAAATAAGAGCACAGAGAATAGGACATGCTTATTTGTTCTGTGGAACAAGAGGTACAGGAAAAACAACAATCGCTAAGATTTTAGCCAAGGCTGTAAACTGTGAGCATCCAGTAGACGGAAGTCCCTGCAATGAATGTGAGATGTGCAGGAAGATTAATAATCATACTTCCATGAACGTAATCGAGATTGATGCAGCATCCAATAATGGTGTAGACAATATCCGAGAGATTATTGATGAAGTACAGTACTCACCTACAGAAGGGCGGTATAAGGTATATATTATCGATGAAGTCCATATGTTATCTACGGGTGCGTTTAATGCCCTGTTAAAAACATTAGAAGAACCGCCCGCTTATGTTATTTTTATCCTGGCGACAACAGAAGTTCATAAAATACCAATTACAATTTTATCAAGATGTCAAAGATATGATTTTAAGAGAATTACAATTGAAACCATTACCGACCGTTTGGCGGAGCTTATGAAACAGGAGTCTGTAGATGCAGAGGAACGTGCACTTCAGTATGTAGCGAAAGCTGCCGATGGTTCCATGCGTGATGCATTAAGTCTATTAGACCAGTGTATTGCATTTAACTTTGGAGAAAAGCTTACATTTGATAAGGTACTGGACGTACTTGGTGCAGTGGATGTGGAAGTATTTCATCATTTGTTGGATGTTGTTGCAGAGAATGATGTGCAGGGTGCCATGCAGCTGGTTGAGAGAATTGTAATTGAAGGAAGAGATTTGAACCAGTTTGTTGTAGACTTTACCTGGTATCTGAGAAATCTTTTATTATTGAAAACATCGCCAGAAGCAGAGCATATGATTGATGTTTCGTCAGAACAGATTGAGCTATTAAAACAGCATGCACAATTTATGGAAGTGGAAACACTGATGCGTTATATCCGAATTTTTTCGGAACTTGGAAACCAGTTAAAATATGCTTCTCAAAAACGTGTTTTACTGGAACTGGCAGTAATTAAACTCTGTAAGCCAGCTATGGAAAAAAATCTGGATTCTTTGTTTGAAAGAGTCCGAATGATTGAACAGCAGCTGGAAAATGGATTTGTAGCAGTGCCACAGCAGAATCAGGCACAGGGAAGCTATAATACAGAACCTTCTCAGCCACAGATGCAGCAGACAGCACCAAAACAGGAACTGCCACAGGCAATGCCGGATGATATAAAGCAGGCAGCCAGACAATGGAAGACCATAGTCAGCATGCTTTCACCTCATACAAAAGCAAGAATGGGCAATTCTACACCGACATTAGGCAATAATGGGGCACTATGTGCCGTATTTTATAATGAGAGTGATTATAAAGTTATGTCAGAACCGGAGCGGATTGAGGAACTGCAGCAGGCAGCCCGAGAATGTATCCAGAAAGAGATACGTATTGAAACAAAATATGTAGATCAGAAGAATAAAAGTGAAAACATAGTTGACATATCTAAGATGGTCAATATGGAAATAGAATATGAAGATTAACATTAAAGGAGGAAATAGATATGGCAAAAAGAGGTGGATTTCCAGGAGGCGGACTACCAGGAAACATGAATAACTTAATGAAACAGGCGCAGAGAATGCAGCGTCAGATGGAAGATAAGCAGAAAGAATTAGAAGAAAAAGAATGGGAAGCTTCTGCAGGCGGCGGTGCTGTTACTGTAAAGGTGTCTGGTAAAAAAGAAATTGTTTCTGTAAACTTATCTGAAGAAGTAGTAGATCCAGACGATATCGAAATGCTACAGGACTTAATTGTAGCGGCTGCAAATGAAGCGTTACGCAAAGCAGAGGAAGAATCCAGTGCTGCAATCAGTGAGTTAACAGGCGGTCTTGGCGGATTTGGTGGTCTTTCCCTGTAAGTATGTAATTTTGCAGACAAGGAAGGATGCCAGGAGCAACAGGGTAGAAATGGAGAAACGATGGAGTATTATAGCAGCCAAATCAGTAAATTGATAGAAGAGCTGTCCAGACTTCCTGGAATTGGTGCAAAGTCAGCCCAGCGCTTGGCTTTTCATATCATTAATATGCCAGAGGATCAGGTCGCTAAGTTAAGCAATACTATTCTGGAAGCAAAGAAAAATGTAAGATACTGTAAAAAGTGCCTTACTCTTACCGATAAAGAACTTTGTCCAATCTGCAGCAGTCCGAAGAGAAATCAGAGGGTTATCATGGTGGTAGAAAATCCAAGAGATTTAGCGGCATATGAGAAAACTCAGAAATATAATGGAGTCTATCATGTTCTTCACGGAGCGATTTCCCCGATGCTTGGAATCGGACCAGGTGATATTAAGCTGAAAGAATTGATGTTACGCCTTCAAGAGGATGTGGATGAGGTGATTATTGCTACCAACTCCAGTCTGGAAGGAGAAACAACAGCTATGTATATCAGTAAACTGGTAAAGCCTACAGGTATTAAAGTAACACGAATTGCCAGTGGAGTTCCAGTTGGTGGAGATTTGGAATGTATTGATGAAGTTACCCTTCTTCGGGCATTAGAAGGAAGAACGGAATTATAGAATAAAAAAGAAAGAGCGGAGTCATCTCGGTGATGGTTTCGCTCTTTCTATGGTTAATGAGAGGGGGGAGTCTTTCAAATGTATGAAAATCTCTTGCAAGTATTAGTATAGGAAATAATTGTGTACACATTATGTCTATTTCATAAAATATATATAAAACAAAGCTCATCATATTAAAAAAGTGTAAAAACAAAGTGAACAAAAAATTGTACTTATGCTTTTCTCAGCGCGTATTGCATTCCCACACAAATGTAATCAGCAAGTTTCATGACAATGTCTAATCTTGTTGTCTGCAAAAGCATATGATTCAGCATGCCGGATATATTTACAATCCCTGTAATAAAAATGTCGCCTACAGGTGGAAGATTTTTATCCACACCAACACCTGGATGAATTGAACCTTCTCCCAGTGTAATAAATCCAACATGATTATTAGATCCAAGGGAAGCATCAATGGCAATAAGAACTGGATTATGATGCTGGGTATTAATAAAAGCAACGGTATCTTCTAAATTTTTCGCATGTACTGGATTTTCCAGTGTTCCATAAACAAATAAATTAGGATGTGTCATTTTGGACATCTTATATCCAATAATCGGTCCCAGGCAGTCCCCTGTTGCCCGATCAGAACCGATACAGAGTAACACAATTTCCTGCCCTTTCATGGTCTTTTTATTTAAAATCGAAGTCAGTGTCTGACAGAAATCATAAAGACTGGAAACGTCTTTTGAATTAAAATAGTAAATTTCATTTTTTTGTTTTACAGCTTCCATATAATCCCTTTCTAACTTATATATTTTCTTGTTTGTTATCTTAGAAATAAGTATTCACAGAAATGGAACAAAATAGACATTCATCCAGAAAAAATAATACGCATATTCCAACATATTTCTTGACAAACACAAATGTTTTTGTGAGAAAAACAGCGATTTGTAAAAAAATGGAACACATAACCATGCATTTGTGGAAATAATAGAGAAAAGTTTTTCTGAAACATAAAACATATTTGACAAAAATATCCTATTTAATGTGCTACGATGATTTAGTGAATAGAAACAGGTTCAGAGGTAAGACATATACATTACAAATACTTGCTAAAAACCGAATATTAGGAGGAATCACTATGATAGAAAGTGTATACAGTAGTGAAGTGCGTAGAAATTCGGAATCTGCGCTTATAAAAGTACCTAAAAACGTAAGACAAGTAGGACAAGCCAGCGAGTCAAAAAAGATATATATAGAAGATTATGTCATGTCATACATAAAACAGGTTGGAACAAGGAGAGACACAACCAGTAATATGGTAGTGCTACTGGGACAATTCGTAAAAATGGACAACTGTCAGTGCATTTTTATCAGCGGTGCGGTAGAAGCAGAAGATGTTCTGATAGAGGAAAATATGGTTTTGACGAATGAAACATGGAATTCTATTTATGAAAAAATAAAGGAGTACTTTTCAGATGTTGAAATTGTAGGATGGGGATTAATAAAGGCAGGAATTTCTTTGCTAATTGATGAAAAAATCAGAAAAATCCATGTAGACAATTTCGCAGGGCAGGATAAGACACTTTTATTGTATGATGGTTTGGAGCGGGAGGAAGCTTTTTATATTTTTGAAGGAAATAAGCTTAGAAGGCAGAAAGGCTATTACATTTATTATGATAAGAATCCGCAGATGCAGAGTTATATGATTTCCGTGAAAAAGGGACGAGGCATTGAGCAGGGTGTGGAAATGACTCGTGTAAGGCGATATACATCGGCAAAGAAGTCTGCCATTCAAGCAGCAGAAGTGAAAAAATCAAAGTTTTCATCCGGCATGCTTTATGGGGCAGGTGTAGCGGCATCGGTTGTTGTACTTGTACTTTGTGTAGCGGCACTCAATGGAAAAGGAATTGATACCAAACAGAACAAGGTACAGGATGCCATATCAAATAACATCGTTTCGGAACAGCCTTCGGATAAGAATACTCTTCCAGTTGAAACGGTACAGGGAACTTTATCTGCAGTTGATAACAGCAAAGATTCAGAGAAACCATCTCCAAGCGCAGAGCCATCGGCTGCAGCAGAAACTAGTAAAGCTTCGGTAGCACAGGAATCATCAGGGAAAAATACGGAGACGGAAAGTCCGAGTTTATCTCCTTCCCCATCTAAAGCAGCAAAAGCAGTTTCATCCAAAAAGACAAAACCTGCAAAAAAAGCAGTTGAAACTACATCACATGATTATTATGTAGTCAAAAAGGGAGATACACTGGTATCTATCTGCAAAAAAATGAATAAAACGACCTCTTATATTAGAAAGATTAAAAAACTTAACGATATTGATAATACGAATAAAATAACAGTAGGTCAGAAAATATTGCTGCCTTAAACATTATCTTTGCATGTTTTCCAAAATATTGTATAATGAGAAGAAAACAACAAAGGAGCACATAGGAGACCGTGTTAAATGTAGAAAGTTTAAGTGAAAGAAACGAAAATCAAAGATTAGAGATTGCAAAAAAACGCCATCAGTTTATTATTCGTGGCACTATTGCAGCGGTGATTGTTATATTGATACTAGCTGCATTTCTTGTGTATCGGATGTGTTCAAGCAATACGTTTCATTCCTATAAAGTGATTCGATCAATCAAGAGATCGGATTCAAGTTCGGCAGTTTACCAGGAATACAGTGGAAAGCTGTTAAAGTACAGTAGAGATGGTGCACTAGGTTATGACACAGATTTGCATAAAAACTGGAGCGGAAGCTATAACTTTTCATCCCCTCTGATGGATACATGTGGTGAATATGTTGCATTGGCGGACTCGGGCGGAAAAGAAATTTATGTTTTTGATGGAAAAGATTCACCGGTTCAGATTAATGTTCTTCATCCAATCAGCCTGATTCAGGTAGCGAGTCAAGGGGTGGTTGCTGTTGTTATGGAGAATGACGATTCAGACATGGTTCAGCTTTACGATTCAGAAAATAGTAATAAGCTGCTAGTTGAGTTTTCTACTAATGTAGATGAGGACGGGTATCCAGTTGATATATCATTATCGGATGATGGTTCTAAGCTGGTAACTTCTTATCTAAGTGTGGCAAATGGAGTAACAACTACCAAACTTACTTTTTATAACCTGGGCGAAATCGGAAAGAACTACAGTAATAAAATAGTTGGTTCGGAATCATTTGAACAGGAAATTGTATCAAAAGTTCAATTTCTTGGAAATGATACAGTATGTGCATTTGGAGAAAATGGATTTACCTTGTATTCCATGAAACAACTGGTTGATACAATAAAAACAGTAAAAATAAAAACACCTCTGAAAAGCATATTCTGTACCGAAGAAAATATCGGACTTGTATGTAAAGATTCAGATAAAACAAACAAAAATGAGGTTCTGCTTTACGATCTAAAAGGAAAACGAATTATGAGCAGCAGTCTTGATTTTGCATATACAAATGTATATATGACAGATGACCAAATCTTCTTCTTGTCCAGTCAGGAATGCCATATCATGAGGACGAATGGGACATTAAAGTTCAGCGGAACATTCAGCAGACAGATTTCCTACCTGATGCCAGTAAATAGTTTCAATAAATATATTCTGGTAGATAAAGATAGAATAAGTCTTATCAGAATTACGGAGGGGTAGGAAATGAATATATTGGAGATTCTGGTACTGCTTATTATTCTTGTTTATATAGTAAGAGGATTTTGTGATGGACTGGTACTTTCTGTCTGTTCTTTGGCTACACTGGTGCTTGCAATTTTTATTACACAGACGGTTAGTCCTATACTAAGTCAACAGATTAAACAAAGTGAAGGATGCGTAAACTTTCTTTCGGAGAAGATAGAACACGTACTTAATCTAAACGAGGAAACCGAAAAATCTGCAAAACGGGATAAAAAGGTGCAGGCTGAAAATGAAAAAATTCAAAGTCTTCCAATTCCAGAGAGCGTAAAGAAAAACCTGATATCAAATAATAACAGCAGTTCCTACGAAGAGATAGGTGCAGATACATTTAAAAAATATGTAAGCCGTTATATTACATATCTGCTTATTACATGCATTTGCTATATTGCTGTTTTCATGATTTCAGTCTTTGCTTTAAAGATAATTGCACGGACAATAGATATTTTCACAAAGCTTCCAGTTATTCATACTTTAAATCAGCTTGGCGGTGGAATTGTTGGAGCAATAAAAGGAGTTATTGTTGTATGGGTTCTCTTTATTATTATTATTATGAGCAGTGCAACAGAATTTGGAGCAGTCTTATATCGACAGATTGAAGCGAGCAATTTCCTGAAAACCTTGTTTAATAATAATGTTATATTGAATTTAATCACGCATTTAATGGGGGTTTTATTGTAAGTCGAAAAAAATATGAAAAAAATAAAAAATGTTGTTGACATTAATATTATATGGTGCTATAATACTCCTTGCTGACGCGGTAAACAAACAAAATAAACCGCCAGCAAGGATTTTTGAACTATGATAACTGAACAGTGAAACAACCTTGAAAATTCATTGAATATAAAATTTTAAGAACAGCATCTTTAATTAAAGATGCACCCAAAAGAACAGTAAATCGAATCGAAGGATTCGAAGAACGGAAAATTAGCCAAGCTAAAATTCT
>CAKSBP010000022.1 GCA_934438135.1 uncultured Clostridium sp.
AGAATAATATTTACTTTTCAATGTGCAATGCCAGTGTTTTGCCGGCATGATCACTCAAGATTCCGAGAGATCATTTATTATTTTATCATAGAAGACCTTCAATATCTCTATTTACAGAAAACTTTTCACAGGCTCTGATTTTACTGGACACAAAAGTATTTACACCCTCTAGAAACCATTTTCAACCGGCCAACAGGAATAACCCAGAAAAAGCTTTCCTTTCCACTTTATCCATAATACTTGAAACTTTCAATATAGTTAATAATACTTATATTACCAACACAAATCATATTCATTAAATCCACCATCTTTTCATTTTGCTTTGTGAAATAACTGAACTTTCTTGTAAATACAAACTTACATTGTCTAACGTTTTCTCTTTCTGTAATTCATCAATAGATAAAGTATCTTATTTTTGAAGCATTTTGGCATTCATATCTTTTGTCTGAAAATTTGATATACTACTTACATTTTTCTTTTGAACTGAGAAATGTAATGCTGCTACTATGCATACCATGCTCCTTTATTTATAACCATAAACTCCACCAGCCAGACAATATTTTTCTAAATAAATATTGTCTGACACCTATTCCTTCAATGTCGATTCACTTTATGTGTCACTATCTTCAAAATCTTTCTCTAATTATAAGACATTTATATTTTTCTCCAGCCTTCACTAAAGCGTGAGATGCGGCCTTCCTCTTTTAACTGCTTTACAACCGCCCCAATACGGTCATTTAGTTTCTTCGTTCTTCTCGCATATCCAAGAAGATTTGCAATCAGTTTTTCCAAGTCATCCAGTCCGATTTCTTCTTCTACCTCAATAATTCTTAATACCGCATACAACAGTTCTCCGTCCGAGACAGTCTCAATCGCTCTTCTTTCTCCTGCATTCTTCGGAACGGCAAATACTTTTTTCCGATTCCAGAAAGATTCCTCTTCAATCTTCCCATCCCAAAGGATAAATCCATACTTTCGGTATGCATCTTTTCCTTCTGGAAGGGATTTTGCTGCGCTCTTACACTGCTTTAGTAAATCTTTTACATCACTATGTAAAAATTTTTCCTCGGTCAGTCCGCTAAGAAGTCCTTTCACCTCCTGATAAAGCTCCGTTAACCTGATTTCTCCCATGTGTGCTAAAAATTCTTCATAATTTTCTCTAGTAAATTTCTTTTCATCCATATAGGCTTCTTCCCAGAATGTATAAAATAAATCATACATCTTCCGCAGAGAAATAAAATCCGTTTCTTTTTCCAGATAAGATTCCCCCAATGCCTGTACAATTTTTTTATTCTTAAAAAACAGCCAGTTTTCACTTTCCTCCAAAACTGCAAGATTCTTCTTTAGTACCTTGATTTCTTCATCTGTAAATAAATCCTCCGTCTCTAGAAACAGTGCTCTCAATGCTTTTTTATGCTTCCAGAACCGTACACTTAGATATTTAAAACTGGACGCTGCCGCTTCTACATATTCGTTTACAAAACGGACATTATAAGGACGAAATATCTCCTTATTCCAGACTTTAAGAATCCTCTTTTTTGCCTTTATGCTATCCTCCGTCTTCGTTTGGGTTTCATCAAGCATTTCCTTAATATACTCATGCTGTTCCGGCTGAAACCATAGTTCTGTCGGGCTCACCTGTTTTTTCAATGCATCCGCCCTTAAAATCAGCTGTTCCAGATCGGCCAGCGTGTTCCACTTCCGGATTCCATAAACCTTTTCACACTGCTTCTGCTTTTCCACAAGTTTATTTAAGTTTTGAATTATCTTTCTTTTCTCTGTCTGCATTTTAACAAGCCTTTCTCTTTTCTGGTTCTAGCCGGCTGTCCTGTTTTCCAGCCAGCCGGATTTTTAATTCTCATCCCCCTAATGTCACATCCTGAACATGATACCATTCCATCGCCCTGTCAAACTGTTCTGGTGCATAATCCGGCCACATTTCTTTTATTACATAAAAGTCTGCATACACAGACTGCACTGGCAGAAATCCCGATAACCTTCGGCGGTTTCCCCACCGGATAATCAAGTCTATCCTAGATATGTCAGCAGAATGCAACATTTCCTTTACTTTTTCTCCATTTTTCCTCCGAATTCCCGATAAGTCCCACTCCCATCCGTAATTAATCAGCAGATTTACTTTGATTCCGCCTCCATTACAGTCGATTCGTGTTAAATATTGTTTCAATTCTTCTGGAAAACATTTCGACCCTGAATTTCCAACTACAAGCAAAGATACTTTTTCCTGTGAAATCAGCCGTGCTGCTTCCACACATGCCTCTTTAAAGGCCACAACCTGTACCTGTGGCCTTTTACAGTTATCCATCGTAAATCCGTAAAATGTAATTTCCTCTACACCATATTTCTGTGCCTGTCTTACTACTTCTACACCAGGTGCCAGTCCATGTTTATATCCGTCCTGTTTCCTCTTTCCACGGTCTTTTGCCCACCGTCGGTTTCCATCCGGAATGATCCCGATATGTCTTGGTATTCTCATATATTACCTCACTTGCATAAAAATTTAAACCATCCTCATTATTCCAAATTTAGTTTAAATTATTCACACACAGACTACCACACCCTGTTTCGAACAGATTTTCCATGGCCAAAATGAATCATTCTATCTCCGGACTGACTGATTATCTGAGCTGACTGTTTTACCTTATCTAAATCCCAGTAAATCGGCACTAGAGAAGGTATAAACAAATTGGAAAGGGCATCCCCTACAATAAAATCTGTCATTCCTATTTTTAATCCAATCGAGCCTTTCGTATGACCGGCAAGCCTTATTACAGTCGCATTTATACCATACTCTTCTAAAGACTGTCCCTGCTTTAAATACACTTCCGGAACAAATGGGTCTGTCTTTTCCTTTCCAAGAAAATGCTGTGAGCAGGCAAGCAGTATTTTCCCCAGTAAAGTATGGGCTTTCAAAGGTTCTGTCGGGACCCCCTGAACAACGGGATAATCCAACTTATGTATTGCAACCGGCACATGGAACCTTTTAGATAGATATGCTGCATTACCAGCATGATCACCATGTCCATGAGTCAGCACAATCAGACTTAGACTTACCTTTTTACAAGCTTCTTCCACCTTCTTCCGATATACTTTAGTACCAGTATCCACTAATACAGCATCTTCTCCATCTGTTACAAGAAAGCAGTTTACCATACCGCACTTTATCCGATTTACCCTCACAATTTCTCCCCCCTTCTGCTCTGTAGACAGACTTTTCCTAGAAACACAACAGGATAGTATCTCTACTATCCTGTATTCATCTTCTGGAATTTATTATTTAGATAAAATTTCAGTTCCTGTCTCCGTTACTAAAATAGTGTATTCCCACTGTGCAGATGGAAGACCATCTTCGGTTGAAATTGTCCAGCCATCGTCTTCATCCTGATAAAATTCCGGGCTTCCCATATTAATCATAGGTTCAATTGTAAATGTCATTCCTGGTACAATGAGCATGTCTGTACCACGACGTCCAACATGGCTTACAAATGGTTCTTCATGGAATCCAACACCAACACCGTGTCCACAGATATCACGTACAACAGAGAAACCATTCTTTGTTGCGTGTTCATTAATGACATAACCAACATCCCCAAGGAATGTAAACGGTTTTACTTCCTTTAAACCAAGATCCAGACATTCTTTTGTTACTTCAACCAGTTTTCTTGTCTCTGGTCCAACATCCCCGATGCAGTACATTCTGGATGCATCTCCATAATAGCCGTTATAAATTGTAGTACAGTCTACATTAATAATATCTCCACTCTTTAAAATGCGGTTCGGATCCGGAATTCCGTGGCAGACAACTTCATTAATAGAAGTGCAGACACTCTTTGGATATCCTTCATAGCCTAAACATGCTGGTATCGCACCAAGTTCAATGGTATAGTCATGAACAATCTTATCTAATTCTCCTGTGGAGATTCCTTCTTTTACATAAGGTTCTACATGATCAAGAACCATACTGTTAATTCTTCCAGCTTCACGGATACCCGCAATCTGCTCCGGAGTCTTAATCATATCGTGAGTCGGTACAATCGCTCCTTTATTTTTAAATTCCTCAATTTTGTCATCAAACGCCAGATGACAGTTCTTATATTTTTTACCGCTTCCACACCAGCATAAATCATTACGTCCTAATTTCATCATAATCGCATCTCTTTCACTCTCAGATTTTTACGAAATAACTAATTTCTATTAACTTTTTAAGTATATCACTGGTTTTCCATTTATACAAGTTCGGAATTTATTTTAAAGATGCAAACGGCACCACAGATAAATTCTGCACTGCCGTTTCTTTTATTTTACCGTAAATTTTTTATTCACCAGAGTACTTGTCCCATCGGAATTGGTTGCTTTAATCTTATAATAATAAGTACCCTCTGGTAGTATACCGAATTTCACATAAGCATCTATCTTTTTAATGCTATAGCTTTTCACCTTTGGTGTTACCATTTTTCCCGTCTTCATCTTCCCGGCAGTGGTATACACTCCTACTGTCAGGCTTTTAATTACAGAGTCTGCACTGCTTACTGTTCCATAAATAGAAAATACATTTCCTTCTGCCAGTGAAGCGGGATAATTTACATTCGTTGCTGTAAATTTACTCTTGCTTATCTTTTCCAGTACACCAGACTTTGTCTCTCCTGTCTCCAGAACTTTCTTATCTGGCACAGCCTCGTAATAATTCAGTTTTGTTATCGTTCCACTCCATTGGGATAGTTCCGTTCTATTATATCCAGGATCCATTATGTAAACTTCATTATTTTTACAGTAATTCACTGCTACTGAATGTCCATTATTCTTTACTCTTGCCTCAATATAATATCCTTCATCTAATAATTCAGAAATAATTGACTGAATATAATCATCGGACGTACCAGTTACTACTTTGGTTCCTGCAAGATAAAACTTTGGCGAATTGGCTTTTGAGGTTGCCACAGAATATAAGTTTCCATCACTTCTGATATTACTGGAATGAGTAATATATCCCGCTTTTTCATAGCGTTCCAATAAAACTCCTGGATTAAAATCAGAGATATTTTCTACAGAAGCTTTTACCATCAACATAGCAATTACTGTAATTTTGCATCCCCATTTCGCCATAGTTCCGTTCTCACCGACTGTCAGGCTTCCCCACCTTGAATCATTCTGCTTCCAGCTCGTATAGCTGTCAGATGCCTTCATTGTAGAAACCGGTATCAGACTGACAATCATCATGCAGATGAGCAGAATGCATGTGATACGGACGGATGGCCTCTTCAGTCTCATTGATGCACGGCCTCCTTTCCTTCCTTTCATACCTAATAATAATTTTACCATTTTGGGACATGCATGTCAATTTGACCAAAGGACCTAGATTGATTAGTTTAAAAACTTCTGTATATTCTTGCTTGCTGTGTATTTCTTATACTATTATGCTTTATTTCTTATCTTTTCTGCAGCTTTTACCATATTTCGAAGACTTGCATCTGTTTCTTGTATTCCTCTTGTTTTCAATCCGCAATCTGGATTTATCCATAATTTTTCTTTATCAATTTTAGTAAGCATGATGTTTAGTTCATTTACGATTTCTTCCACAGATGGAACTCTTGGAGAATGAATATCATAAACTCCCGGTCCAACCTCTGTTTCAAAATGATTTTCTCTTAAAGAATCCAATATCTGAAGTTCAGAACGGGATGCCTCAAATGTAATCACATCTGCATCCATATCATCAATTGCCGACATGATATCTGTGAATTCACTATAACACATATGCGTGTGTATCTGAGTTTCCATCTTCACACCGCTGTGTGTCAAACGAAAAGCAGGAATTGCAAAATCAAGATACTCTGTATACCAGTCTGATTTTCGAAGCGGCAGTTTTTCTCTTAATGCAGCCTCATCAATCTGTATTACCTTAATGCCATTTGATTCAAGTTCAAATACTTCGTCTCTGATTGCCAATGCAATCTGTGAAATAGACTCTTTTATAGAAATATCTTCTCTTGGAAATGACCAGTTTAATATAGTAACGGGTCCAGTAAGCATTCCCTTCATAATCTTCTTTGTTAATGATTGTGCATAAACAGACCATTCAACTGTAATCGGATTCTCTCGATATACATCTCCCCAGATAATCGGTGGTTTTACACAACGAGTTCCATAAGACTGCACCCATGCTTTCTCTGTAAATAAGAATCCTCCCAAAGCCTCTCCGAAGTATTCTACCATGTCATTTCTTTCATATTCTCCATGTACGAGTACATCCAAACCGATTTCTTCCTGCCAGGCAACGCATTCTGCAATTTTTTTCTTATTAAAATCTACATATTCCTTTTTTGAAATATCGCCTCTTCTGTAAGCGGAACGATTTGCTTTTACATCCTTTGTCTGTGGAAAAGAGCCAATTGTAGTGGTCGGGAATTCCGGCAGTTCTAATACCTTTTTCTGCAATTTCTGACGCTCACTTCTTTTTGGCAGTCTTGTATAATCACTTTCTGACACCTTGGAAAGTCTCTGCTTCACTTCCGCATTTTCACAATCTCTTTTCTTGTCAAAGAGCTTTTGATTATCCATATATGCAGTTTCTGATGTGTAATCTTTCAAGTCTGTAAGCACACTCAATTCCTGCAGTTCCATTAACTTTTCTTCTGCGAAAGCAAAATGTGATAAATACTCCTGTGAAAGCTTATCCTCATGCTTTACTGTATAAGGCACATGGAGTAAAGAACATGATGTTGACAGTACTGTTCTGATATTTTTTTCTTTAAGCACAGCCAATGTCTTTAATGTTTTCTTATAATGATTTCTCCAAATGTTCTTTCCATTTACCAATCCCGCAAATAACAGCTTATCCTGTGGGAAACCATATTTTTCAATCAGCTTTATCGTTTCTTTTCCCTCTAGGAAATCAAGTCCAATTCCATCAAAAGACATTTGAATCAAGTCGTGATAAATATCCCTTACATCTCCAAAATAAGTCTGTATAAGAATATGGCAATGCTCTTTACAAGGCAAAACAGTATCGTAAATTTTATGGAACAACTCAATATCCTTTTTTTCCATATCCTGTACAAGTGCCGGCTCGTCAAACTGTACCCATGCAATCTGATTTTCCTCACATTTTTTAATCAAGTCCTGATATGCTTTTACAACGTCTTCTGCATAATCTTTTGCATTTTTTACACCTGTATATCTGCACAATTTCAGCATTGTATATGCTCCGATCACGACGGGCTTTGTCTCGATTCCAAGTGCTTTCGCCTCTATATACTCATTCCAGAGTTTATTTCCGGACAGTTTAATGACAGTATCATCCTCCACTTCCGGAACGATATAATGATAGTTTGTATTGAACCATTTCTTCATTGCAAGTGCTTTAACGTCTCCGGCAGCTCCCTGATACCCCCTTGCCATTGCAAAGTATGTATCCAGCTCAGACAGATTCAGTTCCTTATAGCGTTTCGGAATAATCCCCAATAACACTGCAGTATCAAGTACTAAATCATAATACGAAAAATCGTTGTTGGAAATATAGTCAATTCCTGCATTTTTCTGTGTATTCCAATGTGCTTTTCTTAAATTTACTGCTGTCTGCAATAATTCTGATATTTCAATCTCTTTCCTAAAATATTTCTCAGAAGCGAACTTTAATTCTCTTAATGTACCAATTCTGGGAAATCCAATCACTGATGTCTGCATAAGATCCTCCAATTCATAATAAAATAATTTCCTTTATTATAAATAGAATGTTTTTCCTTGCAAAATACTTAAAATTAAAAGTTGTCCATAGTTTTAAACTATGGACAGTCTGACTATTCCAAATATTTTTTTAATGCTTTCAAATAACTTGAACCCAATCTGCTAATCATTCCTTTTCTATGAGTAATATAACCAATTCGCATATCACTCTCATCCGCTAGTGGCACAGCAATAATATCCTTTCCATTTAATTTTTCATCAATCACACCGCTACATACAGTATATCCATTTAATCCAATCAGCAGATTAAATAATGTTGCCCTATCCCTTACACGTATGTTTTTCTTTCTTTCTGATACAGAAAATATTTCTTCTGAAAAATAAAAGGAATTATGTTCTCCCTGTTCAAAGGATAGATATGGATATATCTTTAACTCTTCATTCATAATTACACTTTTTTCTGCGAGCGGATGTTTTCTGCTAATAAACACATGAGGTTTGGCAATAAACAATTGATGAAATTCCAGGCTATGTGACTTCAAAATCTTACCTATGACTGTTTCATTAAAATCATTCAAAAACAGTATCCCAATTTCACTTCTCATTCTTGCTACATCCTCTATAATCTCATAAGTCTGGGTTTCTCTCAGACTAAAATCATATTCCTCCTGTCCATATTCCTTAATCAGGTCAATAAATGCATTGACGGCAAAAGAATAATGCTGTGTAGATACGCAAAACTGTTTTTTTCCTCCATTATTTCCTTTGTATCTGTCCTCAAGAATTGCTGCCTGTTCTAATACCTGTCTGGCATATCCTAAAAAATCGTCACCCTCTTTGGAAAGACTAATGCCCTTATTGCTTCTGTTAAAAATCACAATATTCATCTCTTTTTCCAATTCATGAATGGCATTGGTAAGGCTTGGCTGGGAAATATACAGATTATTTGCAGCCTCTGTAATCGTCCCGCTTTCAGCTACTGCTATCACATATTTTAATTGTTGAAGTGTCATTCTTACACCCGCTCTCTACTGTCTTTTGGCAGAAATATAGGTTTTCAGGCACAATTATGCTGAAAACTGACTATTATATAAATTGGCATAGAATCCATTCTGTTTTAAAAGACCTTCATGAGTACCCTTTTCAATAATGTTTCCATCTTTCATTACTAAAATCACATCTGCTTCTCGAATTGTCGAAAGCCTATGCGCAACTATAAAACTTGTTCTTCCCTGCATCAGACGCTGAAACGCTTCCTGAATTTTAATTTCTGTACGGGTATCAATAGAGGATGTTGCTTCATCGAGAATGAGCATCGGCGGCAGACAAAGCATAACTCTTGCAATACATAGCAGCTGCTTCTGACCTTGAGAGAGATTCCCACCATCTTCTGTAATCACGGTATCATACCCTTTTGCAAGACGTTTAATAAAACCATGAGCATGGGATGCTTTTGCTGCTGCAATGACTTCTTCATCTGTTGCATCTGGTCTTCCCATCACAATATTTTCCCGAATGGTTCCCTGTTTCAGCCAAGTTTCCTGAAGCACCATTCCATAACTGGTACGAAGGCTGTCCCTGGTAACTTCCCGGATATCCATTCCGTCTACCTTGATACTTCCGCTGTCTACATCGTAAAACCGCATTAGCAGATTAATAATGGTTGTTTTACCACATCCCGTCGGTCCAACGATTGCAACTCGCTGTCCTGGTTTCACATCCAGATTAAAATTTTCAATCAGTTTCCGTTCCGGTACATAAGAAAAGTTCACATTTTCCAGCGAAACATTTCCCTGTACATCTGATAACACCATTGCATGTTCTGATTCTTTTGTCTGTGGCTCTTCCTCAATCAGTTCAAAAATTCTTGCCGCACATGCCAAAGCATTCTGAAGTTCCGTTACTACTCCAGAAATTTCATTAAATGGCTTCGTATACTGGTTTGCATAACTTAAGAGACAGGAAAGACGTCCAACACTTAATCTTCCATTAATGACTGCAAATGCACCGGTAATACAGACACCTGTATACACTAGACCATTTACAAAACGAGTACACGGATTAGTCAAAGAGGAAAAGAAAATCGCATGAAGAGAGCATTCTTTCAGTCTTTGGTTGATTTCATCAAACCGTTCCATTGTATTTTCTTCCTGACCAAATGCCTGAACAACTTTCTGATTTCCAACCATTTCATCAATTAGGGCTGTCTGCTCTCCTCTTGTTACCGACTGAAGCTTGAACATAGAATACGTTTTTTTAGCAATAAAACCTGCCACAAAAAAGGAAAGTGGGGTAATCAGCACAACTATCATTGTAATCTTCACATTGACGCGAAGCATAAAAATCAACGTTCCCGCAATGGTAATGACACCGGTAAAAAGCTGTGTAAATCCCATTAACAGACCGTCTGCAAACTGATCCACATCTGCAATGACCCGGCTTACAATTTCACCGCTAGAATGGGCATCCAGATATTTTATAGGAAGAATTTCGATTTTACGCATAGCATCTTCTCTGATTTCCTGCACTACATGATACGTAATTTTATTGTTACACGTATTCATAATCCATTGAGCCGCTGCTGTAATCCCTATAACAACTGCCATCTTCTTTAAAATTTCCAGTACTTCGTCAAAGTCTACCAGTCCCTTATCCACAATGTGGTCTACCGCATATCCAGAAAGCACTGGTACATATAACGTAAATGCCACCGTCAGTGCTGCAAAAAAGAGAGAAAGAAGCACATAAATCCAATATTTTTTAATCCGCTTTAGAACCTTTACAAGGGTTTCTTTCTGCTGTGCACGTTTCTCCATATTATTTCGCCTCCTTTGGAAATTGGGAATAATAAATCTCCTGATAAACCGGACAGTTCGCTAAAAGCTGTGCATGTGTCCCCTGTCCTACAATTTTTCCATCATCCAGCACTAATATTTTATCAGCAAACTGAATAGATGCTGCACGTTGGGAAACAATGAAAACTGTTAATTTCTGGCTCATTTCACGAATGGCTTTCCGAAGTTTTGCATCTGTAGCAAAATCCAATGCAGATGCACTATCATCTAATACCAGCACTTCCGGCTTTCGCACAAGAGCTCTGGCAATGGTCAGCCTCTGTTTCTGTCCACCAGATAAATTCTTCCCACCCTGTTCAATCAGTGTTTCCATTCCTTCTTCTTTTTTATCCACAAATTCCTTCGCTTGGGAAACTCGAAGTGCTTCTGCTAACTCTTCCTCTGTTGCATTTTCTTTTCCCCAAAGAAGATTTTCCCGAATCGTTCCCTGAAATAATACGGCTTTCTGCATAACCATGCCGATTTTCTGACGAAGGGCATCTACGTTGTAATCCCGTAAATCCTCCCCATGAAACAAAATTTTTCCTTTTGTCACATCATAAAAACGAGGGATCAGATTGACCAGAGATGATTTTCCTGAACCAGTGCCGCCAATAATTCCAATGGTTTCTCCTGCTTTTACTCTGAAATTAATATCCGTCAAAGATTCCTCTCCTGCACCTTTGTAAGTCAGACTTACATGGTGGAAATCTAAAATTATTTTTTCATCTGGACCTTCTTTTAATCCCGCCGCATTATTTTCAATCCCCGGCTCTATTTCAAGCACACTCTCAATACGATTCGCACAGGCAAGTGCCTTTGTAATCGTAATAATAAGATTTGCCAGTTTAATCAGTTCCACTAAAATCTGAGACATATAGTTAATCAAGGCAACCAGTTCTCCCTGGGTAATTGCACCACTGTCCACGCGGATGGCACCCGTCCAAATCAGGACAATTGTTGCCACGTTAATAATAATGTAAGTAACCGGATTGGTCAGGGCAGAAATTCTTCCTACCACAAGCTGAAGATTTGTTAAAGATGTATTGCTCTCTTCAAACTGCCTGATTTCATCTTTCTCTTTATTAAATGCACGAATCACCCTGGCACCGGTCAGATTCTCCCTGGTCAATCCAAGTACGCGGTCAAGACCTGCCTGCACTTTACGGTACATTGGAATCGTTACCGCCATAATTCCAAACACAACAATAGAAAGCAGCGGAATGGTTACCACAAAAATAAGTGCTGCTTTGATATCAATGGTAAATGCCATAATCATAGCCCCAAATACAATACACGGAGAACGCAGAAACAGCCTGAGTACCATATTCACACCAGACTGTACCTGGTTCACATCACTTGTCATCCTGGTAATCAGCGTGGAGGTTCCTGCTTCATCCAGTTCCGAAAATGATAGAGACTGAATATGTCCAAATAAAGCATGTCTAAGTCCCGTTGAAAATCCGACTGCTGCCTTTGCCGCAAAATACTGGGCAGTAACTGAAAAACCAAGCCCTGTAATACCAAGGACTATCATTACTCCGCACATTCGGATAACATATCCTTTATCTGCACCTGCAATTCCATGGTCTACAACAGCTGCCACAACCAACGGAACCAGCAGTTCAAAGGATGCCTCCAGAAGTTTAAACAAAGGAGCTAATATACTTTCTTTTTTATAATCCTTCAGATAAACTAAAAGTTTTTTCAAATTTTTCTCCTCCTTTTCTCTTGTAACAAACCCGAATCTATACTATCATAGAATCTGGTATATGAATATTATTAAATAAATATAGTATGTATATTATTTTTATATAGTTTACATAGATTCGGAGGAACATATGGATTTAAAACAGCTTACTTACTTTGTAACTATTATTAAAGAAGGGAATATTTCCAGTGCAGCAAAAAGGCTAAATATGTCACAGCCACCTTTAAGCACCCAGATTCGACTTTTGGAAGAAGAACTTGGCTGTGTTTTATTTGAACGGGGTGCCAGGCATGTCCAGCTTACTGAGGCAGGACGTCTTTTATACAACCGAGCCGAGACAATCCTTGAAATGTCAGCACTTACAAAACAAGAGATTCTTGATTATAAAAATGGAGTACATGGCACCCTTCGCTTTGGGGTTGTTTCTTCTGTGATCAGCACTGTTTTAAAAGAATGGATTACCAATTTTCACACTCATTATCCGGATATTCAATTTCATGTTGTGGAAGGCAATACTTACGAATTGATTCAACAGCTTCGTTCTAATTTAATTGAACTTGCTATTGTACGAACTCCTTTTTCCATCCAAGACCTAAACTGTGTCTTTTTCCCACCGGAACCTATGCTTGCTGTTGGACACAAAAAATATTTTGTTAATGTTTCATCTGATTTTATTTCTATCACGGAGCTTGCTGGAAAACCTCTGATTCTATATCAAAGATGGGAATCTCTTGTGCATACCTGTTTTTCCGATGCTCATATGACACCGAATATTTTCTGTATGAATGACGACGCCAGAACAACAGCATACTGGGCAGATTCTGGACTTGGTATTGGGATCCTTCCTGCTTCCGGTGCAGGCCTTTTACAGAATCCTGATTCTATCTGTAAAAAAATAAGCGATAACAGACTAAATTCCAGTATTTCCATTATCTCAAATAAAAATACCTATCAATCTGCTATCGCTAAAATTTTCACGGAATATGTAAAAGAAAAAAACAATTCCGATTAAACTTAGAAACCTGTCTATTTTTCAAATAAAATCTGTCCTGCAATCTCAACTGCATCTGCAATACAGCCATCGCAGCTTCTCAAAACTTTTTTGGTTTCAATTCCTTTTAGTTCTTTACAAATTAGAGAACCATTTTTTTCTTCAAACTCCTGTAAGATTTCTTTTGAGAGCTGATAGGTTTTTGCTTTTGTTACAGGCATTTCTGCACCCTCACTGTTTTTTAAACCTGCCAGCATAACGGCTCCAGAAACGGCTCCACATGTACTCTGCATGCCGCCCATTCCAGCACCAAATCCTTCTGCCATCTTAAACATAATATCTTTATCCACACCTACAACATCACTGTAAGCACATGCAACTGCCTGGCAGCAGTTAAATCCTTTCTGATGGTATTCCATGGCTTTCTTTACTCTCTCGTTCATTTTATCTCCTCTTTTCTTTCTATTATTATTGACACAATACTATCATATCACGTCATACGATTAGAAAAAAGTGATATTCTCACAAACTAAATTCTTTTATAACAAATCGGTTCAGAAAAATCCTCTCCGATAATATTTTTTTCTCACTTCAGATGAAAATCCATAATCCACAAGTACTGGTTTTCCTTTTATGATTCCCCAGCTGCTTGTGCGTGCTAAATCTCCACCTACCAGCCCATAGTTATCCTGCAGTTTTGCAATTTCCGAATTGTATGGATATTTCTTACTCCATTTATGAATATCCTGCATCAGCTTTTTGTGGCTTCCAATCTTCTCTGCTTTCTCCATAAACAACACAGAAGAATCTTCCGTCAAATACACTGCTTTTGCCAACAGAAATGTATTTTCCTGCTGACAGATTTCCCATTCCACGGAATTCTGGGCATATCCTTTCTTGTTTTTGGCTACTTTAGCAACATACCCATTATTCAAATCATAAACCTTTCTGGCTGAACCCGATCCGATGCATTCATAATTTCCCTCCCGAATCAACATACGGATTTTCTGGTAATTTTCCGGCATAACGGTCACTCCAAAATGTACTGTCATCCTACTAATATTCTATTCATTCGACATTTTTTTGTTCCCATTCCACTTGAATTAGTCAGAGAAAGTTTTGTTCTGGTAAAACAAGAATTTTCTACAATACAAAAAACCACAGCTGATTAGGTTGTCCCAAACCTGCTGTGGTTTCTATATTATTAAAAAGCCTTTTTTATTTTTTATCTCTATGTAAAAGATTACTGAGCAATTTCAACTCCATTATAGAACACTTTGCATCCCTTGTCTACAAAGTTTGTATATGATGACCAGTCAGCATTTGCAAAACGAACGCCCATATTCAAAGAACCACTATTCGCTGCAAGTTTCTGTGTAGAATCAAATGTAATTTCTACATATCCGTCATGGAATACAGCATTTACATTGCTTGCTAAGTTTACATAGTATGGAGCCACATTAATCTGAAGTCCGGCATTATCACACCAGAAATTCTGGTCTTTGCTGCCGTCTTTGCTGTAGTAGTAACGAATTGTCAGTTTAGATAATTCAACATCCTTTGTCCCTACTGAGCTGATTGTATAATTCTGGCTGATTGAACTTCCAGACTGTGTAGATACTTTGACAGATGGTATTACACCATTTACATCTGTGCTGCCAGATGGTGTGCTTGACGTTACTGGTGCTACGGATGGTGCTGTTGTTGTCGCTGGTGCTTCGCTTGATGGTGCTACGGATGGTACTGTTGTTGTTGATGGTGCTTCACTTGATGGTGCTACAGATGGTACTGTTGTTGTCGCTGGTGCTTCACTTGTGGATGGATGTGATTCCTGTCCCTGTGCAACGATTGCTGCAATTGCACCAACTAAACCTGCATTGTAGTCGATACCACCTTCTGTTGTAAACCAGTCATTTACATTATCACTGAAATAATCACTTTCAGATGGTCCACCAACTAATCCACCTAATAATACATGTTTTGCTGGATTATTCATTCCGCTGTTATCATATCCGTTTGCAGCTCTCTGATGAGGATGCTGTGGATATTTGCTTCCGAAACCAATCATGTAGGATTCATTTGCCGGATTATCACCAAGGATATAGTTAATCTGGGATACTGCTAAATCTTTTGCTTTCGTATCTCCTGTAATTCCATAATACTGCATAGCTACCAGACACTGTGCAGCTACATATCTTAAGTTACCCCACTGAGTAAGATATTTCATTCCACCATTGGTTGTCTTTAAATCATTAATCCAATAATCCATATTGGTCTTTAATGCTGCTAAATAAGCAGGATCTTTTGTTTCTTTATATAATTCAACTTCTGCTGCAAGCCATGCATCATTCCAGCATAAAGCCCATGTTGTTTCCATTGGTTTGCTCTTTCCATCTTTGATGAAGTTCTTAGCTGCGGACAGATAAGAAGATGTACCAGTTGCTTTGTATAAGCAGATGGCTGCCCAAGCTAAATCATCATTATAAGATGTTTCTGTATAATAACTCTGCCCTTTTCCACATCCAAGGTTTCCTGTACCTAAAGTATAAATGGATTTTGCTGCTGCTAAACATTTTGCCGCATAAGAAGCATCAATACTCTTATAGTTAATTGACATAAGTGCTAATGCTGCTGCTGCCTCTCCACATACATCAGAAGCTGCGTTACTTGCATCTGCTTTGTACATTGTCTGACGTTTTCCTTGTGCTGCTTCCTGTTTTTCTGGAGCACCCCAGTAAGAATGGTCAATGTCACCATTTCCACACTGATAATAGAAAGTAAACATATTTGGATGACATTTTAAGAAATAATCAGTAAAATGTTTTAATGTCTCAAGTGTTTTTGTTTCTGCACCAGCCTTTTTGTAAGCATCGGCATAGTTATAATAACCCCATTCAAGAATACTTGCTGCATATCCCTGTGTAATACCAAATTTTACATGATCACCACAGTCATGATATCCACCAGATAAGTCAAGACCTACATCTGAACCATCATTTACATGGCATGCATCACGCCAGTCAAATGCATTATTTTCTCCAACATCTTTACCACATTTCTGAGCATCATAAAATGTAATACTGTCTACCAATGCTGTATTATAGTCAAATTTGTAACCTGTGCTGGAAGCATTTACGGTCTTTGCAAATGCAGCACCTGAAAATGCAGAAATAATCATACTTGCACTCAAAGCCATTGCACATGTTTTTTTAAAGCCTTTTCCTAATTTCATCATTATCCTCCTTTTTACTCTAAAGCATAATTCTCCCTATATGACTTAAACAGTTCGTATAGACAAATCTCCTCTTTCTTTGTTTAATTATTATACTACTTTCTATAGCATTTTTGTAATTCTAAACATATTATGTATTCATTTTCAACGTATAATGTTACTTTTATCTAATTTCATCTCATCTTCTAGTTTTTCTGGCTTAAAAATCAAAACCCTTTTACATTTTTATTTATTTTTCACAAACAGTTATATGATAATTTGGCTATTTACAAATAAATTTACTAAATATTCTATCTTTATTCTCCCTCCAATGCAGTAAAGAAAATATCATACATATCATTCCAGTCACCATAGGGAGCATTTACACCACCGCCATTTACACTTCGAATCATAGTATCGCAAAAGTCATCACCCATAGCAATGATTTCTCCAGGAGTAATATCATAACCAATTTCCTGGCACTTCTTACAAAATGCAGTGACTGGATTTTTATCCTGTCTAGTATCCAGAATCTCCTCTCTGAGTTTCGGATGCTTTTTTGCCAGCATTAATATTTCATATAATTTTTCATTCATAATGATTCCTCCTTTAGATTTTATAAATTTAATGATAGCAAAAACGGGACAGGTTTTAAACCCTGTCCCGCAAATCAAACCCATCTGGAAATGATTCTCTATTTTATTACCTGTCCATCATAAACAGCTGCTACATCGCCTGCTGTAAAATTAGAATAGGAAGACCAGTCAGCCTGTGCAAAACGTCCTCCAATCACAAGAGAACCACCTGTTAACTGATAATCACCTGTAAAAGATAATTCTAAATAGCCGTCATGGAATGTTACATTTACATAAGAAGTATAGTTTACATACCAAGGTTCTTGACTTAAGGAAAGTCCAGCATTATCACACCAGAAATTCTGTTCCTTATTTCCATCCTTTGTATAATAGAAACGAACTTTTAATTTTGTTAAATCAATTGCTTCGCTTCCTTCATTTGTAATAGTATAAGACTGCTGAATAGAACTTGTTCCATTTGTCGTAACCTTTACAACTGGTTTTACCTTTGTAGATGGAGCTGCTGATTCAGAAGGTTTTGCTGTCTCTGCTGGTGTGGATACCGTTGGTTCTACTGTTTCCACTGGAGCAGATACCGTTGGTTCTGCCTCTTTTCCGTTTACAGTAATATTCGCTTTAAATGTATCTGTTCTTCCGTACTGAGTTACCGTTGCTTCAATCGTAGTTGTTCCTGCTTTCTCGGCATAGAAGGTTCCATTTGTAACATAACCAATAGAAGAATCTGCTACTTTGCAGCTTACCTGTGCATCATCTGCAAGATTAGCAATATTAATCTTTGCTGAATTTCCTGCATCTACAGTAATATCACTTACAACTGGTGCGTCTTTAATACCAAACTGCACATTAAAATGATTTGTAGAATCATAATAATAAATCACAATACCGCCCCATGTAAAATCATCATGTGCTTTTGTATCGAATACCATTTCTGCCGGCCAGCCTACCATCTTACAGATACTGTCATCTGTAATCCAGGTTCCATATAAACTTGCACCTTCTGGCATAGAAATGTACTGTGCTGGAATTTCTTTTTCGCCTGTATATAAGCAGATTTTATCAGATGCAGCAATATTAGAAGAAATCTCTACGGCATTTTCCTGGCTGCATGTAATTTGGCTGCCTTCTTTATTCATCCAGATTGCTGTCTTCTGACCATCCCAGAATTCTGCAATAACTTCCATCTTTCCATCTTTTACAGAAGCATCCTTTAAGATAGAAGATGCTAATTTTAATGTTCCATTTTCATAATCTGGTATAAAATCTTTACCAAACTGTAAGTAACTGCACCATGTATGATTCTGTCCTACATTACCACTTGCCTGATATACAGCAACACGGCGTAATTTTGTTCCTTTGTAGGATACTGGAATCTGAATCGAATCTGTTGAACCAGAAGCTTCTCCATATGCTACATCACCGTATTTTACTAAACCTTCATGCCAGTCGGCACCATCTGAAAATGTAAATACTAAATCAGCAATTACACCATATTTATCCGCTTCCATCTGATTAAAGCATTTGTTAATATATGTTTTACTTAAGATGACAGTTGCACTATCTTTATCATAGGTGTAATCTGTTCCTTCTGTCAGTCCTTCAATCCCTTTAAATGTATTTCCGTTTAAAGTAAGAGGAATAGATACATCTTCTGCTGCTTCCTCTTTGAAATATAAATCATCATGTCCTGCTGCATAAGAAGAACGTCTTGTCATGCTTGCTTCTAACATATCGCCGTTCTTTTGATTCTTCCAAGTATAATCATAACGATCAATATAGGAACCATTATCCCACATCATCAGACAGACACCATAGCTTCTTGCTACCTGCCCCATATATTCGTCGTACTTTAATTCTTCACCAATTTCATTACACTCTACACCAGAATCATTTCCTAGCAGTCCCCATTCACCTACTACAACACCAATTCCCTTAGAAATCAGTTCATTGTAGACAGTATCAAAAGAAGCTTTTACACAATCTCTTGCCGTATCTTCGCCGCCATTTACACCATCATCAAAGCTTGTAGACCCTAAGTTTGCACCAAAGCAGTAAGCCCCATAGTAATGAATGGTTGCAATGATATTTTCATCATTCAGGCTGTTAATTAATTTGTATAAAGGTGTACATTCACCATCATTTGTATTATATGTAGGCATAACAATCATTCTGGTTTTATTGTTTCCACCTGAAGTACGAATACAGTTATAAGCTGCTTTATTGATTTCATCTAATTTATCCTGTTTTGTCATAGAACCAGTATCATTATCAAAGCATGGTTCATTGATTGTTTCAAAACATACCTGATCTGGTTCATCTTTAAAGTAATCTGCAATCTGATCCCAGAACTGTGTATACATCACATATTCTTTAGAACTCTTATTTCCGTCCCATCTGTTAAGCCAGATCCAGGAATCATGATGAATGTTAATCATAACATATAAACCATCTTCAACAGCCCAGTCAACAACTTCTTTATAACGCGCCAGCCAGTCTGTATCAATGACATATTTTCCATCTTTTTCAGAATAACGTTTGTAAACAGTCATTGGCATACGAATACTGTCAAAACCTTTTTCCTTTACAGAATCAATTAAATCTTTTGTTACAACTGGGTTCCCCCATTCTGTTTCACCAGTATCTTTTTCATTTAAATCCGTATTTACACCATCAAAGCTGTTTCCTAAATTCCAGCCCTGTCCCATCTTTAATACATATTCCTGGGAACGTGTAGATGTCAAATCTTTCTTTGGAAGTTCCGCAGAATCTGTTGTCTCTTCTTCGCTGCTTCCAGGAATTGCACCTGTTCCACCATAGAATCCAGTTAAAGCAACAGAAACATCAGCATTATCTACATAAGTAAGATTTACACCGTATAAATCTCCTTCCTTCAGATCCTTACGAAGTTTATCCATGGAAATGTAATAAGTATATTCTCCATTCTTTTCTGTGGAAGTATCCAGGGAAACACAGGTAGCTTCCCAGCCGGACCAGTCACTGGTATAAGGCAGGAACATAAATAAATTTGCCCAGCTGTCAATGGCAGATGTATCGGATACTGTATAAGTAATTTTTAAATAATCATATGTATTTACATCAAAGAAACTCTGGATATATCCGTCATACTCTGTTCCTGTTCCACGTCCTGAATCATCGGATGCAGAAACGCTTCCACTTAAAATGCTTGTCTCATTGGATTTGTCTTCTTCACTAGAAGATGTCTTTGTACAGGCATATAATCCGGTTAATGTATACGTACAGCTTGTATTTTCTACATAACTGATATTAACTCCGGCCACATCACCAGAAGAAAGAGATGCCTTAATGGCTGCCATAGAAATGTAAGCACTATATACACCATCTTTTACAGAAGAGTTACCAATTGTAATAAAGTTACTGTTCCAGCCGCCCCATGAACTTGTGTATGGCTGAAAGTTTAAAATACAGCTTGATGCAGAAAGTACACTTGCATCAGAAACGGTATATTCTACTTTTACGTAGTCTGCATTTAACGCATTTACTCCTTGAATATAACCGTCATAAGAATCTCCAGTTCCACGAGCAGAATCGCTGGAACTGCTTGGAGTACCGCTTAAGATACTCACTTCTTTCATCCCATCGGATGATGCGGCAGCTGCCTTAACTGCTGCAGATGGTACATACATCGTTGTAATGACCAGTGCAAAAGCAAGGAGCATCCCTAAAACCTTTCTGAAACCTTTCATTGAATTACCCCCTAAAGTAATTTTCGTGCAGCGCACGTTTTGTCCGTCTCATACATATGTATGCAGACTTATATCTGCTAAAACAGGCAGCAAACTGAAACCACTCCGTTCACTGCCCGTCCAACATTCTGTTTTTACCATAAATCTCATTTAGCAGAAACATTATTTTGTATATTTTCCCCGACAAATCAAACGGTATATTCTATTTATTATTATGAACTAATAATTTGTTTTTGTCCATACAATTTTTTTTAGTAAATTTGCACTATACCTTCTCTGATTTCAAGATTTTACTCACTTCATCTTCCTCAATAAAAGTAACAAAAAAAGAAACTCCCAATGAAATAAATAGATTATCTCTTATTCCGTGGAGTTTCTTTTTTCATAATTTAAGTGCAGTTCTTTCCAAAAATTCTTATTTTTTATATTTTTCAATTAGCCTTTTTGGAAGCTTCGGCTGATACATACAATACCAGCAGCATGTTCCCATAGTGCTAATCTCTGCCACTTTTTCTGCCAGAACTGCTATTGGCTTTTCTACAAATTTTTTCATTTTTCTTACACCTCCATCTCTTACAACAATAATTTATCTTTTGTATCTTGTAAGCGTAATTTTACTTCAATTGATTGACTGCTTTTTTCCAATATTTAATTCCAATATTAAAATAGGTTCCTCCTGCCACATAAACCTTTTTTCCATCTACGTACTGTATCTTATTTGTATTAATAAGCACTCTCTGATTAATGCGGAGAAAATAAGAGGGCAGTTTTTCTTCAAGAATACGAATTGTTTCATTGGTTTCCCACACTTTATCTTTTACCATTATCCTAGTAGTTCTATGTACTTTTTCTATACTGATAATCTCAGGAACAAAGAGCTTGATTTCTGCATTATCACAGGTAATAAAAAGAAATTTATCTGCCTTTCCTGCCCTCAGTCCTTCTGCCTGTAAAATTGCCCTTTTATATACAAGGCCAAATTTTTGATTCACAATGGGTTTGGGTATATACCCAAACGCCATGATTTCCCATGCACTGGCCCTATATTCTCCATGGCTTGTAACAAATACAATCGGAATCTCCGGCATCCCTTTCTGTAGTTCTTTTGCAATCTCAATTCCATTGTCCTCTTTTAAATCTATGTCCAAAAATGCAATATCAATACATTCTGTGGCAATCAGCTGTTTAAGTTCTTTGCTGAATCCCCTAAATTCATGAATGCATACATTTTTTTTATACTTTTTACTATACACCTGCACCAAAGCCTTACTTACTTTCAAGCTAACCTCATCATCGTCGCATAGCAGAATATGCAGTTGTTTCTCCATGTTGTGCGGTATCGGTTACCGTCTTCCCCCTTTCGTGCAAATCGTACAGTTTATTTCAAAAAAGTTATCATGAAACATTGTATCCACGGTTCCTCCATTCCGCTTTACAATTTCTTCTATAATACTGATTCCACGCCCATGGCGCGTCTTGTCTTTCTTCGTTGTCTGTAATTTTCCATCCTTATAATTGGGTTTTACAGCACTGGAATTAATACAGTTAATACGATAGCCAGAATCAATTGGAGATACCTCCAGACAGATAAACGGTTTTGTTTCGTCTGTCTCCTCTACCTGCTCTGCAGCTTCTACTGCATTTTTTAAAATATTAGAAAACAAGGAACAGGCATCTTCCGGGGGCAGAAGAAAATCTTCCACTGCAATAATATGGCTAAACTCAATTTTCTTCTTTTCCGCTTCCTGTGCAATAGCCGTTAATGCCATAGCCACAGAATCATCTTTTAAAACAAAAATATTCTCAGCGGCACCCACACTTGAAAAAACATGTTCTATATACTCCTTTAGTTTATCATATTCTCCCTTTTGCAAATACTGCTGCATCAGTCTTCCATGAAATTTCATGTCATGTCGCAAATTTTCCAGCTGATTCGTTACTGTTGCAATTTTTTTATTATATTCCAGTTCTTCCGTCACTTTTCTTAATTGTTCCTTATTTTTTGTCAGTGTATAAACAAAAATAACGCCACCAATAATAACAACCATCTGTCCTAACAGCTGCCAGAGAAAAAGGGATAGATTGTTTCGCAGTTCTTCGAAATGGAAATATAGATTAAGCTCAATCAATCCATAAATACCATATGCGATTACCACCATTAATACGCCTGTACTGTCAAATAGGATTTTTTTCAGTTTCTTCCTTCGAAAAATAAAGTAACATACAATACTCAATAAAACTTTGGCAAAGCCTGTACCTACAGCACTCCAGAATCCAAGTTTCATAAACTCTTCTGCTGGCACAGATAAGCACTTTGAAAGAATAACCATGCTTAAACCTTCTGTTGCAATAATGGATAAAAGAAAAACTCCATCACTGGCAATTTTTTTGAATATCGTTCCTTGAAATAAGAGAATTGTTGTACAAAGAATATAGACTGTCATGATAAGTAATAGAAAAGTCGACGCGTTGCTATTCATTCCCGTCAGTGAAAAATACTGCTTTACTAAGGTAATTATGTAATACCCAACCCACACCAGAAATGCAGATTTTCTTCCTCCTCTGCCTTTCCATCCAAGGGTTTCCATACATTTCAGCCAGATATATGGTTCCATCATATATACCAGCACCATAATTAGAACATTTAACACATTCAACTATGTACCATCCCCCTATAGAATATTACTTTCTTTAATCTACATACTATCACATAATATTCCATTTTTCAATTAGTTTGTCATTCTTACTTTCCAGAAGATTACGTTTGGATTGGAACTGGTGTAAATCTTTTCGCTTCTGCAAACGAATCATAGAAAACGCAGAATAAAAGACAAAGAAACAGAGTGAATCGTAACAATCCACTCCGCCTCTTCATTTTATTTTATTATTATAGTAGGATAGCTTTATTTAACTGAATACATTGAAGTATACAGTACCCGGAATCTTGTCTGCATTACAGCTGTTTACGATGCTGTCTCTTGTAGAGTATGCTGTACTCTTAATTGTAGACTGTTTGCTGGAAGCTGGTGTTGTTACACTGTAGCCGCTTGGAAGTTTATCTTTAGAAGCTCCCGCAAATCCCTGTACATTTGTCCATGTTTTAAATGTAAAAGGGGCTACTGCGTAGTTATAACCATTTCCAAAAGAAACTGTATTTGTAAAACCTGCAGTTACTGAACTATTATTGTTATCAAAACCTTTGTTTTTATGGTCAAAGGATACACAGTTCTTTACTGTTCTTACACAGCTGCTTGTTGTATTAATAGAACCAAATTTAAAACCATTTGGATTTCCTTCATAGCTGCTTCCTGCCCATGCAGAAACTGTCATTGTACCAGTATAGGTTCCAATAAAGCTGCTGGTTGGAAGCGTAAATTTTCTGTTTTTGTAATTTGATGCAAAGTTAGAATCTTTTTCTGTAATTAACTCTACTAAGAATAAATCCGTATCTAATGCTTTTCCATTGTCATAATCATATTTTCCTGTGAATACATCTGGATTCCCATTGTTCCAGCATGCACACCATTCATAACTTAAATCTTTTGTAAGTCCATCTGTTTTATCATAAGAATCCCATCCGTCGTCTGAGTTATCCCATGCATAACATCCATAAAATGTATTGCCTGTTGCAGCGTTAAGTTTTGGTGCAAATCCATCTGCATTTCCGCCGATTGTATAAACATCACAGTTACGGTAGCTGTATACAAATTTCATTGTATTATAGCCTGCACCACCTGTAATCTGGACACCTGCATCATTGTTATATCTTACGATACAGTTTTGTACAGTATTGTAATTTGCTCCGCTTCCTTTAATTTGAATTCCATTATCTGGTGCTTTCTGAATAATTAAATCTTTGATTGTATATCTGCTTCCTGTAATACGGATACCAACCTGACTGTCAGAAGTGGCTTTTCCAATGTATCTGCTTCTAAAACTTGAGAAATCAAGGATTGGATAAGTTCCATCACTATTTTTTACACCTACGATAGATACATTTGCATTAGATGCACTTAATGCTAACTGTGCAGAACATGCAATTTTTGTGCCTTTTACATAAATTGTACCGCCGCCTGCTTTCTGTGCTGCTGCTACGGCAGATACTAATGCAGAGTAAGAAGTTACTGTTATTCCATTCGATGTATCTGTAGTGCTTGAACCTGTAGAACCACCGGATGCTGCATTCTGGCTGTCCACCTGAATTTTATAAAGGCTGATTCCACTGTTCGTGGAATATAAATAAACATATCCAGCCGAACCAGAATAATTGTATGTTCCCTGTGCTGCTACTGTTCCAGCTGTAATTGTTCCAATCTGTGTTCCAGCTGCATTTGCTACTGCTAATGTACGTGCACTTGTTCCTGTGCTTCGACAGATTACTTTAATCGTATCTGTTCCGCTGACTGGAATCTTTACTGCACGATAACTTGTAGAACCAGTTCCCCCTAAAGCCAATGCGTATGTATATGCTGTTTCGCTGACTGTCCGGCTGTCTGCCTGTACGCTCATTGTTTTAGAGTTGTTTGCAAGTAATGTAAGATTGTTTACTGTTACATTAGATGAAATCGTACCTAAATTATTAAATCCTGTATCTTTAAAATTCCATGATGTGCTTGTGGCTGCACGAGCTGTGATTGGTATTCCACAAAGTACACTGACTACCATTGCAAAACTTAGTATAACGCTTAATATCTTCTCTCTTAAATTTTTCATATGCAATACCCCCAACAAGTATTTTTGATAGCTTTATTATACTGTAAGGGGTTCCATACGTAAATGGACATTCAGCCGAAAAAAGCAAATATAATTGTGCATTATGTATATTGACGTTGACAATTTGTTCTTTTATTGATCGTTTTTACTAGTGAATTCGTTAAAAAACTATCAATATACCCTACACTTCGATTAAAATCCCGTAATAAAGATATAAATCAGGCGAACTTTTTCTTAGCTTAATACTTGTTTTCCTGTCAAAAAAAGCAGTTTCATTATGAACTATTTCGGTTTTCTGCCTAAAAAGTGCAATACAGTCTGACACTTTTCCTATAAATTCTGCCATCCTGTATCACTTGTATCCTGTTTGTATATTTTCTGCGTTTGCATTTTGCAATAGTATCTCATTTTTACTATTCAACCAATATTCTTGTCTGAAGACGAATCGGTTTCATCCCCGTCAATTCTATACTTCTTACATCTGGCTGAGACACACCCACATAAAGTTCATAATGACTTCCATCCACAACACGTTCTCCCTCCTCATTAACTACTGTAAAACTGTTTTTATCCAATTCCATATCAAAAACCTTTTCTTCTCCTGCTGACAAAGATATCCTTGTAAACGCACAAAGACTGTAATTTTTTACTGCATCCTTAGAATCCAGATTTTTAATATATACCTGCACCACTTCTTGACAGTCGACTGTTCCAGTATTTATCACTTTTACACGAATAACCGCATATGGCACTTTATCCACTATAATCTGCATCACTTTGGCTCCGGTTACCTGAATCTTTCCATAGGTCAGACCATATCCAAATGGATAAAGAGGTTTCTCCGTTAAATAACGATAGGTTCTTCCTGTCATACTATAATCTTCAAAATCCGGAAGACTCTTCATAGAACGATAAAATGTAATCGGGAGCTTTCCAGATGGTGCTTTCTTACCAAATAAAACCTCTGCTGCTGTTTTTCCACCACGGGCACCTGGATACCAAAGCTATAAAATAGCATCGGCATTTTTTGGCGCACTTCCAAACAGTACCGCACTTCCTGTCATCATACATAGAATCACTGGTTTTTCCATAAGCAGAATCTTTTCCATTAATCTGCGCTGGCAGTCCGGTAATTCCAGACCCTTTTTATCACCGGATTTATACTCGTTTCCTTCGTCGCCTTCTTCTCCTTCCAATGTCTCATCAAGACCCACGCATAAAATAACTACATCGCTCATTTCTACTACGGCTGCTGCTTCCGAAATCCGATCATCCTTCATGGCTAGATGTTCTGTCCGCCCCGTATTTAACTCACATCCTCTGGAATATAAAACCCGAATATTCTCTCCAGCTTCCCGTTTGATTCCTTCCAGCAAGGTAATGTACTCGGAAGAAGTTCCATAATAATTTCCCATCAATGCTGCACGACTGTCTGCATTTGGCCCGATTACACCAATGGTATGAATCTGTTCTCTTTTCAATGGAAGAATTCCATTATTTTTCAGCAGCACCATACTTTCTCCCGCCAGCCGTTCTGCCAGTTCCAGATGTTTTTCACACTCCACTGCAGTGTAAGGAATGGAATCATACTCTGTTTTATCAAACATTCCAAGCAGATATCGTGTCGTAAACAATCTTACTGCCGATTCTGTAATTTCTTCTTCCGTTACCAGTCCATCCTGATACGCCTTCAAAATATGAAGATAGGTGTTCCCACAATTCAGATCACAGCCTGCATGAATTGCCATTGCAGCGGATTCTTTCGCTGAATTGGTTACCCCATGATGCTCATGAAAATCCCGGATTGCCCAGCAGTCTGAAACAAAGTGCCCTTTGAACTTCCATTTATCCCGTAGAATATCCTGAATTAATGTTTTACTTCCACAACATGGTTCTCCATTTACCCGATTATAAGCACCCATAACCGCTTCTACTCCTGCTTCTTTCACCAGTACCTCAAATGCCGGAAGATAGGTTTCATACAAATCTTTCCTGCTGACCTTAACATCTATCTCGTGTCGACTTGCTTCTGGACCAGAGTGAACGGCAAAATGTTTAGCACAAGCCGCAGTCTTTTTATATTCACCGTCCCCTTGAAGTCCTTTTACATATGCCGCTCCCATTCTAGAAGTCAGATACGGATCTTCCCCATAGGTTTCATGTCCACGCCCCCATCTTGGATCACGAAATATATTTACGTTCGGTGACCAAAAGGTAAGTCCCTTATAAATGTCCCGATCTCCCCTTTTCACCGATGAATTATACTTGGCTCTTGCTTCGGTAGAAACTGCATCTCCCACCTTTTCAAGCAGTTCTGGGTCGAAAGACGCAGCCATGGCAATCGCCTGTGGAAATACAGTGGCTGTTCCTGCCCTTGCAACGCCATGAAGTGCTTCATTCCACCAGTTATAGGCAGGGATTTTTAACCTCTTAATTGCAGGTGCATCATATCGAAGCTGAGATGCTTTTTCTTCTATTGTCATTTTAGATACTAACTTTCTGGCCTTCTCTTCTGCTGTCTTTCTATCCATAGTTTATCCTCCTATCGTAATGCTTGTCTTGATATAGATATTATACTATTTTTGTGGATTCTTTACAACGAAACAGCAGTAAAAGGACGCAGACTACTGCCTCTGCGTCCTTTCTTTCTATTTTTAAATTGAAAGGGGGATTTAACTATTTGATTTGCTCTTATTTCCATTTTTCTTTGGTAACACGATCGTATTCTCACCCTGAACTCTTTCTAAATTTATATGCCCTTACATATAAAATACACTCTGTATATTCCCTTATTCACTAAATACTAAAAACTCCTCACTTATTTTCATTTACTCATATCTTTCTCTTTTCTGTTACACATTCCTCCTGCTCTTTTAGATTTAAAGCAATACAATCATTTCAATTATGTATATCTCTGTTTTAATCCCAGCAGTTGATATACTGTGCTTTTGTCCAGCCCCAGGTTCCGGTCTTTAGTCTCTTTACGTAATACCAGCTTCCATCGGACTTTTTATTACTTGTTACAAAATCAACACTAACGGTCTCACCAGCATACATTAACTCCAGTACATTTGAACTGGTTGAAGGAGCTGAACGAAGCCTCACTCCATCATTTTCTACATCAGCATTTGGATCGCCTGCACCTAATGTTTGAACAATAACAACAGTACCATAAACATATCCATTTTCATCTACTGTACCGTTACTAATTAATGTATGCACCGGCTGTTCTTTTGTTTCTAAAAGCGATTGAGCATGCACACTATTTTCTGATATAAGCAAAACAAACGTGCAAAGCATCATACTGAAAATTGTTTTTAAAACTACTCTAATTTTTTTATTCATAATCGCTACCTCCTCTTTTGGTCGGTTGCATTGCTTTCCTATTCTCTCTATTCCAATGATATTCTCTCTTTAATGATTCCTCTGTCTCTTCGCTTCTCTGCATTTATATTCATTTCTTTCTGATAACTCTGATAATCCGTAATAAATATATCAAAAACTTCATGATTAGAACAACTATATTTCATTACACAACATTCCTGATTTGACATTTTAAATATGTAACTTACTGTACCTTTATAAAGTCTTCCTTCCGAATCAATACTGTAATCACAATAGCTGTTTTTAATTTCTCTATCTGAATTCATTTTATAAAAAAGATGCTTGCATAATTCCTGATAAATCTGCTTGTATCTTTCTTTATTCACAGCAATACCAGAAGCTGTGTTCTCTCTTTTCTGAACATGTTCTATCTCTACTACACTGCTGCTGTCTCCATCCACTACAATATGAAAGGTATCTGCATTTTTTCTGCCTGTCATATCAACTCTATATTCCCTGTTTTGATCATATACTACCGTCGTCTTATACTGTTTTAATTCCACACTATATATTTCCACTGCCATCTTCTGTGCTATTCTGGATGCCTCCTTCTTTGTAATCCCACCCTCATGAACACATTCTTCTCCTGCTTTCTTTGTTTGAGCATCTAAAGACTTTTTTTGCAATATACTGAAGTCACGTTTGCAGTAGAAATCAATAATTTCGAGCAGTTCTTCATCCGTCATTTCCCTGTCTGGCAGATAAAATTTACTCTCTTCTATAACAAATACTACGGTATCTTCTTTCACCTGCTGCTTTGTATTCACCTGAATCAATTCTTTTTCTGGGAACCGTCCCTCCTGCTCATAAGAACATTTCAGCCTCTGCATCCTTTTGCTTTCCATCTGAGTTAGTTCCCTGGAATAACTATCTGCATCTGCTGAATTAATCTGTTCTATATAACTATTTCTTTCCCAAACTGTCATATTCTCCAAACGTTCTCTCAACAGATTATTTGTAGCAAATACTGTTACCGACGATACTAGTATTGTACCAGTTAACAAAGCGGCCGCCGGTTTAAATCCCTGCCGATTTAACTTGATTACTCGATTTTTCTCCGGCAGATTTAATAAAGTTTTATCAATTCTGTCCAGGTACGACTTGGGTAGTTCAAGTTCTTCTTTTTCGGCTATTGCAGCGATTCTCTGATCCACGATATTCCTCATAGTACACCCCTTCCTTACTCTGATATATTCAATATATCCTTTAACTTCCCTCTGGCCCGGCTAAGTCTTGACTTAACGGTCCCTTCCGAAATTTTTAATATTTTAGAAATCTCCTTTGTAGAAAATCCATTATAATAATACAAAATCACTACTTTACCAAATCTTTCATGAAGACTCATAACCGCAGACCAAAGTTCATCATTTTTTTCTGGTGTGGTTTCTTCAAAAAAACTAACGTCTTCTACTAACTCTATCTTTTTCCTTTTCTGTAAAATAGTTTTCGATTCATTCGAGAGAATAGTTAGAATCCAAGACTTAAATTTTTCCGGGTTTCTGATTTTTCCAAGATGTATGTATGCTTTTGTAATCGTTTCACTCACTGCATCTTCTGCATCCGTTTCATTCTTCAATATTCCAAGTGCCAGACGGTACATAGCTACCTGATTCTCATGAACCAGTGCAACAAATTCATCCTTATTTATTCCTTCACCCACTCCAGCACCTCGCATCCTTTTGAAACATGTTTCATATATAAGACTATTTTAAGAAACAATTGGTTCCCTTTTTTTAAATTTTTTATTTTGTATGTAATAAAAAAGACAAAGCAACTATACCAATAACTACTGCACAATTACTTTGTCTATATAACTCGAAATTCAAAAAATAACCATTTATAAAATACATTTTCTCATCCCTGTATATCATACCCTGCGTCTTCTATATTTTCAATTCTTCCCTTGATAGAATATCAATACTATGGCATAATAAACACGAGAACGTGTATTTTGCACAGAACATTATTTGAAAAGAGGTAAACTACTATGGCAAATAAAAAAATCGTTGTTGTTTTAGGCCGCAAGGCATTCGGACGTCTTTTTCCTGAACAGCAGACTGCAGTAAAAGCCGCAGCCAGTGCAATTGCTGATTTAGTAGAGGACAAATATCAAATCGTAATCACACACAGTAATGCTCCTCAGATTGGTATGATTCATTCTGCTATGACAGAATTCAGCCGTCTTGATTCCAAATATACCGTAGCTCCCATGTCAATATGCAGTGCTATGAGCCAGGGATACATAGGTTATGATCTTCAAAATGCCATCCGTACTGAGCTGGTAAACAGAGGAATTTATAAACCAGTTACTACTTTAATTACTCAGGTCCGCGTGGACCCATTCGATTCTGCATTTTCTAATCCAAGCAAGGTAATCGGACGTATTATGAATGAACAAGAAGCAAAAGAAGAAGAAAAAAAAGGAAACCATGTGATAAAAGAAGGCAATGGATACCGGAGAATCATTGCGGCTCCAAAACCAGTAGAAATTTACGAAAAAGATGCCATCAATGCATTATTAGATGCCAACCAGCTTGTTATCGCTGCCGGTGGTGGTGGAATTCCAGTCTTACAGCAGGGTGCCAATTTAAAAGGTGCCAGTGCCATTATTGAAAAAGATTATATTGGTGAGAAACTTGCCGAAACCGTTGGAGCAGATACCCTGCTGTTCTTAACCGGCGTTGATAAGGTTTGTCTGAATTTCGGACAGCCAGGAGAGCTTCCATTAGATACCTTGACAGCCACTCAAGCTAAAGAATACATTACTGAAGGACACTTCGCTGCAAACTCTATGCTTCCCAAAGTAGAAGCGGCTACTATGTTTGCTGAATCCGGCGACAACAAAGTTTCCGTCATTGCAGCCCTTGAACAGGCAAAAGATGCCATAAAGGGCAAAACTGGAACAACCATTACAAAATAGAAGTTATTATTTTAAATTCATCTATTACAGCATATAGCAGAAAAAAGCAGACTGTATCAAAGAACAATAGGAAAATCCAGTGTCTCAACTGATTTTTTCAATTTTGAGTTTTAGAAATCAACTCTTTAAATCCATCAAAAAAATCATCTGAAATAGGATTTTCCCTGTTCTCTGCCAGCCTGCATTTTCTACTCATAAAGTGCCACTTATTTAATAATCCTAGAAATTTCTTTAAACTCTGGCGTTCCCGCTCTTCTAGTCATCTCAAACAGAACTGACTCCACAGAAGAAATAACCGCACCCTCCTGTTTCATACGCTCCAGTCCATTCTGCTTGTTAAAATCAGTTCTGGAACCGATACAGTCCGAGATAACATAAACTTTATAACCTTTTTCCAGCAAATCAGAAACCGTCTGCATTACACAGATATGAGATTCCATACCCGTTACAATAATCGTATCTTTTCCAAATTGCTCAATTGCCTCACAAATTGCCTCATTATCAAGACAGCTGAAACTTGTTTTATCAAAATAGGAAAACTCATCCTGAGTTTCCTGCAGAGATTTCACTGTCATACCAAGTCCCCTTGTATACTGCTGGGTAAATAGAGCTGGACAGCCTAAAACCTTCAAACCATTTAAAAGTTTTACAGCATTTTCTACAATACTTTCGTTGTTATTAATTGCCGGCACGAGTTTTTCCTGAAAATCAATCATCAGTGCCATCGTATTTTCCTTCACAATTCTCATTACATAAGTATCCTTCCATTTTCTATTTCAGTCAGTCCAAAGACCTCCTGATTCCTTATTAACTTGCAGTTTAATAGTACCTATTAGTATTCCAGTTTGTCAACCTTAATTTTTAAATTAAAAAACCAGACATGATAGAAATATCATGCCCAGTATCTATATTCATTGCAGAAGAGATATAACATTCAACCTGCCCCATCCCTGTTTTCCATGAGGCATTCCCATATCTTCTGAAGATTCCTTAATTTTCATTTTAACATCTCTAGTCGTCATATCTGGATGGCAGGAAAGCAAAAGCGCCACTGCTCCCGAAACAACCGGAGTGGACATGGACGTTCCGCTTTTTTCCGTATAGTAAGAAATTCCTGTACTTATTCCAAAGAGTCCATACTGCTTTTTTATCAAGTTACAGCTCATTACTTTGCTTCCAGGTGCAACAACATCCGGCTTTTTCACACATGCTCCAGTCGGCCCTCTGCCCGAATAATCTCTCATGCTTCTTCCCATCAGATCAACTGCAATATCATCATCTGATGCTCCTACTGTAATAATTTTTCTGCTGATTCCAGGTGCACCGATTGTTTTTGGTCTTGGCCCTCCATTTCCGGCGGCTGCAACCACAACAATTCCGTTATCCCACACTTCATTAACTGCCATAACCAAATCAGAAGACTCATCCATCAAAGATTTGGCAGTTGTTCCTACTGAAATATTGACAATACGGATATTATATTTTTCTTTATTGGCAGTTACCCACTTAAGCCCTTTTATTACATTGGCAACATCACCGTTGCCTCTATGATTTAATACTTTTACAGAAACAATATTACTCTCAGGCGCAACTCCACAGTACAGTCCATTGGAACAGGTCCCGTTTCCAGCCGAGATGCCGGTAACATGTGTACCGTGGCCATTATCATCATATATGGCCTGTCTTCCATTTACCGCATCATAAAATGCAATAATTCTATTTCCTTTTTGAATAAAGTCAGGATGACTAATAATCCCCGTATCCATAACTGCAATACCTATATTCTGACCGCAGATTCCCTGTCTATGCGCCCATTTCAAATGGATTATGTCTGAAACCCGATCCATAAGGATACTCACCTGCACCTCCCGTCTACCTATTACATCATATGTCCCGCTTTCCATTTTGTGTAATGTAAATTGTAAAAAATATCATATACATGATTATTTTTCTCCTTGTCATTATTTCTTTATCAAAATAATGCTATTATTTGTTATATATTTTCTAGCATATACAATTTGTTCAAGAGTAGGAGGAAATACTATGAGCACAGTCAATACAGCAGACAGAATTAACTTTCGAGTAAGATTCAGTGAATTATCTTTAGACAGGCATGTTTCTATTTCTAAAATTGCAGGATATATAGAAGATTGTAATATTTTTGAATTAGAAGATACAAGTACCGGAATTCATTTTCTCTTTTCACATAATTTAAGCTGGTTCGTATCTGGATGGCAGATTTACGTAAAAAGATACCCAGCCTTCAACGAAAGACTGAAAATACGTACTTGGGATCATAAAACAGAATCCTTAATCAGTTATAGAAATGCCGAGATTATTGATGCAAATGGTGAACGCATCGTTTTAGCAAACTGCCCCTGTGTATTAATGGATACAAAAAAAGGCAGACCAATTAAAATTCCAAAAGACATTATTAAACCTCTTGCTTCCGGACATTCTCTTGATATGGATTATGAACCAAGAAAGATTTCCATTCCTAAAAATTTCACAGAGGAAGAACCATTTTCTGTTCGAAAAGCTGATCTAGATTTAAACTGCCATGTAACCAGTCCAAAATATATTGCTTATGCAGAAGAATATATATCTGATGACTATTTTATTCGTCAGGTTCGTGTAGATTATCGAAAGGCTGCGATTCTACACGATAAAATTTATCCGCGTATCAGCGGTCTGAAAGATAACCGATGCACGATCCAGCTTTGTGATGAAAACGGTGGATTGTTTGCTGCTATTGAATTTTTATTAGAATAGTCAACAAAAAGCTGCTACATAGATTGAAATCTCTATGTAACAGCTTTCTCTATTTTTTTACTGCTTTCAACAAAATTGTTTCTTTACTGATCGGAATTTTCTCTACCATATCAAAACCAGCTTCCAGAAATAATGCGATCTGTTCTGCCACTTCTATTGATGCCTCCACCATCGTATCAAAAGGTCTGCCTTTAAAATCACACTGTACGTAAATGCCGTGTTCTTTCAATGCATTATAAATCCTTTTATACAGACTTACCCTTTCCTTTCTGGAGTAAGGACTGGTTAATACATCCGATAATACAAAATCGTACTGCGCTTTCCTCATGTCCACCTTCCAGAAATCCTCAAAAACCAAGCGAAGATGTTCAATCCGTTTTCCGCTGTTTTTTAGTAATAACATATTCAGCCTTTTCTCTTCTGCAATCCCAGTAATCTCTAAATCAGGATTTTCTGCAAAAAATGCATCATAATCCAGTTCTGTGCAGCATCCCAGATCAAGCATATGTATTCCCAATCCCGTCTGCAGCTGTCTGGCTGCCTGCAAATATTCCGTTTTTCCTTTCTGCATATTATGTGCCTTTCCAGCTTATTCTTTCAATTCTACCTTTTCTCCTGCAAGAATTTTATTGGTAGTTCTTACAGCACACATTTTACCACACATAGAGCAGGTATGTCTATCAGCTGGTGGAAGACTTTCAAAATATTCTCTAGGTTTTTTCTTATCAATCGCACAGTTAAACATTTCTTCCCAGTCCATTTTCTGTCTTGCCGCTGCCATCCTATTATCCATATCTCTTGCTCCTGGAATACCCTTTGCAATATCCGCTGCATGAGCTGCAATTTTAGAAGCAACAATTCCTTCTTTTACATCATTTACATCCGGCAGTCTTAAATGCTCTGCAGGTGTAACATAACATAAGAAATCAGCTCCGTTTGCTGCTGCAACTGCTCCACCGATTGCTGATGTAATATGATCATATCCAGGTGCAATATCCGTCACTAAAGGTCCTAACACATAGAAAGGTGCGTTATGGCACAGTCTTTTCTGAAGTTTCATATTAGCTGCAATTTCATTCATCGCCATATGTCCAGGGCCTTCTACCATAACCTGTACATCTTTTTCCCATGCTCTTCTTGTTAAATCTCCGATTTCAATTAATTCACAAATCTGTCCAGCATCGGTACTGTCATTGAGACAGCCTGGACGAAGAGCATCACCAATACTAATAGTAACATCATATTCTCTTAAAATTTCCAGCACTTCATCGTAATGTTCAAAAAATGGATTTTCATTTCCGGTCATTTCCATCCATGCAAATAGCAGAGAGCCACCACGGGATACAATATTCATCATACGCTTCTGACGTTTAAATGCTTCAATCGTTCTGCGATTAATTCCTGCATGAATTGTCTGGAAGTCTACACCTTCTTTTGCATGTGCTTCCACAACTTTCAGGAAATCATCCGCTGTAATGTCCAATAAATCCTTTTCCAGATAACCAATTGCATCATACATTGGAACCGTACCAATCATAGCAGGGGACATTTTTATGAGTTCCTCACGGAATGTATTTGTCTTTCCATAGTTGCTTAAATCCATAATTGCTTCGCAGCCATAATCAATAGCAAGTTTTACTTTTTCCATTTCCACATCATAATTTTTCGCATCACCGGAAATGCCAAGGTTAACATTCATTTTTGTGCGAAGACCAGAACCAATACCTTCTGCAGAAAGGGATTTATGATTAATATTAGCTGGAATTGCAATCTGTCCTAAGGAAACAAGATTCATCAATTTGTCCTTATCCATTTTTTCTTTCTGACAGACTGTCTCCATCTCTGGTGTAAAAATTCCTTTTTTTGCTGCTTCCATCTGTGTCTTATAATTTCTCATCGTAAAATATCCTCCTTATTTTTGAAACCATTTATAAAAATGATTGGTTGGTCCATGTCCATGCCCGATTGGTACAGCATATAAAATTGCATTTGTTACATATTCTTTTCCGGCACGTACTGCTTCTTCCATAGAAAGACCATTTGCCAGATTTGCTGTTATAGCGGATGAAAGGGTACATCCTGTACCATGAGTATTTTTTGAATCAATCCGTTTTCCATTGAACTGGTAAAATTCTGTCCCATCGAATAAGATGTCGGTAGGCTCTCCCTCAAAATGTCCGCCTTTTACCAGTATATTTTTCGCACCAAATGCTGTAATTTTCTTACACGCTTCTTTCATATCCTCTATGGATTGGATGTTCATTCCAGTAATTGTTTCTGCTTCTGGTATATTAGGTGTCAGAAGCGTTGCAAGTGGAATAATTTCCTTCTTTAGCGTGGCAAGTGCTTCCTTCTGCATCAGAGCACATCCGCCTTTTGCAATCATAACTGGATCAATTACAATATATTCTGGCTGATATTCGTTTAATTTCCCTGCCACTACTCTCATAACAGCAGCATCATTTAACATTCCAACCTTTACTCCATTTACATCCATATCCGTAAACACTGCATCCAGCTGATCTGCAATCACCTGTTCCGGTACATTATGTACAGAAATCACCTTACAGGTATTCTCTGCCACTACCGATGTAATTACACTCATTGCAAATGTTCCATGTGCGGAAAATGTCTTTAAATCTGCCTGTACTCCCGCACCCCCACTACAGTCACTTCCTGCAATTGTCAAAACTCGTTTCATCTTTTACCCTGCTTTTCTTATAATTTTTTAAACATTTCTTTTAATTTTCTTGCTGCACCTTCAATATCTTCTTTTGCAATAATTGCGGATACTACAGCAAGTCCATTTATTCCCATACCTTTAAAATCAGGAACCGTATATTCATTAATTCCGCCAATTACCACAATCGGTATAGAAACATTTTCACGGATTTTCTTTAATTCTTCTTTGGTAGTTGCTTTCGCATCCTTTTTTGTATTAGTCGCATACATTGCGCCAACACCAATATAATCTGCACCATCCTCCTGAGCTTTTAATGCCTTTTCTAAATTTCCTGCAGATACTCCAATAATTTTATCTTCTCCAATAATTTTCCGGACTTCCGTACATGGCAAATCACTTTGTCCTACGTGAACACCCTCTGCATCTACTGCTGCCGCAATATCTACTCTATCATTAATAATAAGAGGTACCTGATAGGCATCCGTTATTTTCTTCACACGAAGTGCAGTTTCATAAAATTCTCTGGAAGAACAGTCCTTCTCCCGAAGCTGGATAACCGTGCATCCACCTTTTACTGCCTTTTCCACTGCTTCTTCAATCGTCTCTGTGCTCATTAACTTCCTATCCGTACATAGGTATAACGAATAATCCGTATTTTCTTTTTTAAAATTCTTCAATTTCTGTCCTCTCCTCAATCTGCATCCTTGACATTGTGCTTAACGCATTGATTAATTCTATATGAAAACTTCCAGTTCCTCTGTTTCCAGCTTCTTCATAAGCTCTTTCTCCTGCAATTCCCATAACGGTTATCGCTGCAAGTGCAGCATCATAGCAGTTATCCGTGACACTACAGAATGCTCCTGTAACTGCCGTTGCCATGCATCCGGTTCCAGTTACCTTTGCCATCATAGAATTTCCATTCTTTCCATAGGCAATCCGTGTCCCATCCGTAACCACATCCATCTTTCCGGTAATACATACCGTACACTGATATATTTTGGATGCTTTCTCTGCAACAGCTGCTGCCTCTTTTTCTTCATCTTCCGCAGAAGAATCCACACCTTTGGTACTGCTTCCCAATCCAGCAAGAAAAGAAAGCTCCGATAAATTTCCCCTGATTACAGAAATCTTAACTTCCTGTAAAATTTTCTTTGCGGTTTCATTCCGGAAAGCTGAAGCCCCAGCTCCAACCGGATCAAAAACTACCGGAATTCCTAGTTCATTTGCCTTCTTTCCTGACAGAATCATGGAAGGAATTGTCCGCTGATTTAATGTTCCTATATTTAAAACAAGTGCACTGGATATCGCTGTAATATCTGCTGCCTCTTTTTCATCGTCTGCCATAATCGGGGAACCCCCAACAGCTAAAACCGCATTGGCACAGTCATTAACTGTAACGTAATTCGTTATATTATGTACCAGTGGGTTTTCTTTTCGTACTTTCTCTGCTAATATTTGAATTCTCTGTGATGCTTTCATATTTTTATCTCCTATAAGAAATTTTTTATAGTACAAAAAATGCCGCCACCAAAGGTGACGGCATATATATGTTTTACTTTTATTCAAATTCTATTAAAAGTATCTGAACTAGTATGTTCCACATGTATATTCTTGCTCCCTACGCCAGTATTAACTGACAGGTTCAAAGGGTCAGGTTTTACCTTCTCAACAATAAGTCCCCCTGCAGACTTTACACAGTATTTAATTTCTGTATTGCATTATACACGTTTATATTATAAATGTCAAAATTTTATTACTTAAACTTAACAGCTGTTCCATAAGCCATAACCTCTGCAGCTCCCTGCATAACAGCTGCGGATGCATACCGGACATTCACGACAGCATCTGCACCAAGGTTTTCTGCCTCCTGTATCATTCGTTTTGTTGCAAGTGCTCTTGCGTCATTCATCATTTCAGTGTAGGCTTTTAATTCACCTCCAACCAGTGTTTTAAAACTCTGGGTAATATCGCGTCCAAAGTTTTTAGACTGGATTGTGCTTCCTTTTACTAAAGTAAGCATTTCTAACTCTTTTCCTGCAATGTAATCAGTATTTACTACGATCATCTTCCTCACCGCTCCTTATTTCATTAATCTGTTCTATCAATACATAGACAGCAACGCCTATGCCAGCCAGTGCAAGAATCCCACAAGCAATTTAAAAAACGGATGATTTCTTTATGGCTGATTCCATAGTATTCAATCTTTCTCTAATTGTCAACCATATTATTCCTTTTTGGATAATGCCAGTTCAACAAGCTTCCGAAACGATTCCTCAAATCTTTTGTTATCCTCTTCCGTCCGTTTCTTTGGACCTTTTCCATGAAATTTCCTGGAAGAGTTTCTCTGCTTTTTTGACAGATGGCGTTCAAATAACATCTGATCAATATTCTGGCTGGTATACCATTTTCCACTCTGATGAATGGCATACCCTCCTTTTCCAAGTACCATGGCCGCAACTCCATAATCCTGGGTTACACAGACATCTCCTCTGTCCATCCGATTTACCAATGCAAAGTCAACCGCATCGTTTCCTTTGCTGATTGTAATTACTTCTCCATAAGAAGCTCTCCATACATGAGTTGTATCCAAAAGAAAGAAAAGTGGCAGCTGTTTTTCCTCCGCCACTTTCTGAATTACTTCCTTGCATGGACATGCATCTGCATCTACTAATATTTTCATTGTTAAATTCCTCTGTCATTTTTTATTTCTGCCCTAAATTCTGGTGCTGTCAGATTTTTCATCTTATACTGGGTAATCGCCATATTCTTCACCATTTCCAGTTTACTCTCTGATAATGAAAAATTAAGAATCGGAATTGCCTCATCCAACACCTGACGAAGATCCGGCATTTCATTCATTTTTACTACTACATATCCATCATAAAAGAAAAATTTCATAATCCTAAGATTTGTATATTCTTCATAGCAAAACATTATCTTTAAAACAGGGATTTCATCTTCATTGACCGTCCATTTTCCCCACACGTTGGTAAGGAACTGTTCTCCATTAAAGTCAATGATGGTATGCTGCGGCTTTTGAAACCCAATTGGAAGACGAAACTCTTTCTCTCCTTCTGTCAGGTTTAACATAAATATCCCTTTTTCTATAGAGAAGGAAAAACGAGCCACACCTTTTGAAAAGCTATTCTGCATCACCTCAATAAATGCTGGAACAATGCTTGCATTAGTTTCTTCTGCAATATATTCTTTTCCGCATATTCCGCGGATTCCTTCCGGAATATCTATCATACGCATTCCATACGCCGATTTTCCGTAATAATGCTTCTTCTTTTTTCTCTGCCATCCCGAATGCTTATTGAAAGAAGGCTGTCCACTTACAAATGTTTTATCTACATACATATGATTCAGATAATAAGAAAGCCTGGACGCTTCCACTTTATTCTCCGGAAGTTCTCCTCCCGGACAAAATGTATCTGTACAAAAATACTTTTCAATAATCTTCTTTAAATCACTGGCAATAAACAATTCATTATTTCCACTGGTAACGGAAATAATCATATTAATATCTGGAAATACAATCGTATTTTGTCCAAGCAGTCCATTAAATTGAAAAGAACCTTTTCGCTTTCCTATCCATACCTGATATCCATACCCGTCTTCATTTAATTCTTTTGGCGTATCGATCTGTTTTCTGGTCATTCTTTCAATCCAGCTCTCAGAAATCAGCTGCTGTCCATTCCATTTTCCTTTATTCAGCATAAGCTGTCCAATTTTCGTTCGGTCCTCAATATTAATATAAAGTCCCCATCCACCTTTTTCAATTCCTTTCGGACATTTTTCCCAATATATTTTTTCAATGCCCATTGGCTTCAGTAGATGTTCCTTTAAAAATGCAAGCAGCCCTTGTCCCGTTTTCTTCTTTATAATAGCAGAAAGCATATATGTATTCATACTATTATAAGCAAACTTTGTACCTGGCTCAAAACTTATGGAAGATTCCAGAAAACGGGATACCCAGTCATCTTCTATCACCGCACCAACTTCTCCAAATGTAATACCACTGCTCATTTTTAGAAGATGTTCAATCGTGATTTCTTTCTTTTTCTTCCCTATAATCGGAAAATAGCTTTTGTTAAAAATAGATGCAACTGTTTCATCCACACGAAGATATCCCTTATCTTCTGCAATCCCAACTGCAATTCCAACCAGGCTTTTACAGAGAGAATGAGTAATCTGCCATACGTTCCCATCAAACGGCTGATAAGTTCCTTCTGCAACTACATATCCGTTTCGGACAATCATAATACTATGTGGATTAATACATTTATTATTTTCTAATTCCTGCAGGAAGTTCTTGATATATTCCGAATGAATTCCCTGTTTCTCTGGTGTACTTCTCGGAAAAGGCTGTTTCTGCTCTTCCTCGCTCCAGTTTGGTTTTTGTGGTGCAAAATCAATATACGAAATAGTATTCACATTTCCATTGATAATTTTACCAAATAAGTCCATTGCTTTTACTTGTACTTTAAGCCCCATTCTAATCACCCCTGGTTTTTATATAGTTATTATTGTACCATGTTTTTCCATCTTTGAAAACTACATAAACATACATAAGACAAGCTTTTTTGTCATTTTATGTTCTTTTTTCAGGAAGAAAACTTCCAAAAATATTTTAAATTTTTGGAAAACAAACAAGCCCTGCCACATATGATATGATTGTAAAAGATTTTAGGAGGATTTCAAAATGAGTGATTTAGCAGCTACAAGTTGTGGTGGATGTAGTAATTCTTGCGATGGAGGTAATAACGGATGTTCTTGTATCATTATTATCCTTCTTCTTCTCTGCTGTGGCGGAAATGGTAATGGATTTGGCTTTGGCAGCGGATGCAGCGACTCCTGTGGCGGAAGTGACTGCAGCTGTATTATCTGGATCATCCTTATTCTCTGCTGCTGTGGCGGATGGGGCGGAAATTCCTGCTGCTAATTTTTGCAGACATTGAATTTTCAAAGGCGGCGTTGTATTACAACGCCGTTTTATTTATTCCTGATAAAAAAATTTATTTCTCATTTTCCTGTTTTTTTCGATTCATGCATTTCATACACTCAAAATCAATCTCATAAATGGTATTTTCCTCTACTACCAGTTCCAGATTCTCTTTCTTATACTGTTTATCTTGTTCACTTGAAGACATCTTATTCATAACAGCCTCCAGATTGTTCTTTCTCTATAAAATATTATATGACATTTTTCTACAATAGTTCTTGCCATTTTGCATTGAAACCAGAAATATAATCCGCTATAATAGTTACAAAATACATATTTTAAGAGAGGTGTTTTAATGGCTGGATCAGTCTATGGTACCCTGTTTAAGGTATCTACCTGGGGAGAATCCCACGGAAGAGGCGTCGGTGTTGTTGTGGACGGCTGCCCTGCCGGTATTACATTAAATGAAGAGATAGTACAACAATATCTAAACCGGAGAAAACCTGGTACTTCTCCATTTTCTACTCCTAGAAAGGAAGATGACGCAGTTGAAATTTTATCGGGTGTATTTGAAGGTAGAACAACCGGATGTCCTATTTCCATGGTTGTTTTCAATCAATCTCAGCGTTCCCGGGATTATAGTGAAATTATGTCCGTTTACCGACCTGGACATGCTGATTACACCTTTGATCAGAAATACGGTTTTCGTGATTACCGCGGAGGCGGACGTTCTTCTGGAAGAGAAACCATTGGACGTGTTGCAGCAGGTGCCATTGCATGCATTGTTTTAAAAGAACTTGGCATTGATATTCTTACTTATACAAAAGCGATTGGCCCAGTCAGTATTGACCCTTCCCATTTTAATAAAGAAGAAATTTATAAGAATCCGCTTTATATGCCAGATTCCAAAGCTGCCAAAGAAGCCAGCGATTATCTTTCTGAAAAAATAACCGAACAAGACAGCTCCGGCGGAATTGTTGAATGTATTGTATCTGGAATGCCAGCAGGCATTGGAGAACCAGTATTTGATAAACTGGATGCCAATCTTGCAAAGGCCATTTTATCCATTGGGGCAGTAAAAGGATTTGAAATAGGTTCTGGATTTGAAGCAGCTAAAATGACCGGTTCTATGCAGAATGATAATTTTTATGCCGATAAAAATGGAAACATTCATAAAAAAACAAATCATGCTGGCGGTGTACTAGGTGGCATCAGTGACGGTTCTGATCTTATCTTCCGTGCTGCCTTTAAGCCGACTCCATCTATCTTCCAGGCACAGGATACCATTGATAAAGAAGGAAACAATGTTTCTATCAATATAAAAGGAAGACACGACCCAATTGTAGTACCGCGGGCTGTTGTAGTTGTCGAAGCAATGACGGCCCTGACAATTGTTGATCTTCTATTCATAAATATGTGTACAGACATGAATAAAATCAAAACGTTTTACCTATAATGATAAGGTCAAAACTCCCAAATATATTTATCAGAGCGCGTAAAGCACCAGATGTTTTATGCGCTCTTTGTTTTTTGATAAATTTTATTGACAGGAAATCACGTATGTGTATAATATTGTATGTAGCATTTGTTTAGTAAAACTAAAACCCAAGTTTATTATATATATACCCCGCTTTCAGAAAAATTAGAAATTTCCGTGAAAATTTCTAACTTTCAGAAATAGTTTAATGGGGTATGTTTTTTCGTGGATGTATAACACTTATACTATACTTTGAAAAAATACAAATTCATGCAAGGGTTATATGTAATATTTCAGGAAAGAAGGGAAACAATGAAGATCGGACATAAGATAAAAGAGCTTCGAATTCAAAAAAGCCTGACCCAGGAAGAACTGGCAGACCGCTGTGAACTCTCTAAGGGTTTTATTTCACAGCTGGAACGGGATTTAACTTCTCCTTCCATCGCAACGCTGGTTGACATCCTGCAGTGCCTGGGAACGAATCTGGAAGAGTTTTTCTCGAATACATCCGATGAAAAAATTGTCTTTCATAAGACAGACTTTTTTGAGAAGGTAGATAATGAGCTACATAATACCATTGAATGGATTATCCCCAATGCTCAGAAACACATGATGGAGCCTATCCTTCTTACGTTAGAACCAAACGGCTCTACCTACCCCGATAATCCTCACGAAGGTGAAGAATTCGGATATGTTTTAAGCGGTTCTATTATGATTGTAATCGGACACCAGACTTATAAGGCAAAAAAAGGAGAATCGTTTTATTTCACTCCAAACAAGCAGCATTACATCAAAGCAACAGGAAAAAACGGTGCTTCTCTACTATGGGTATCTTCACCACCAAGTTTTTAAGAATAACCGGAGGTTAAATATGGCAAATAAATTAATTGATTTAGTAAATATCACAAAATCTTATGGAAATCAGGTTATTTTAGATGATATGAACCTGTACTGTAATGAAAATAAATTTTTAACACTGCTTGGTCCAAGTGGATGTGGTAAAACAACAACTCTTCGTATTATGGGAGGTTTTGAAACACCAGATAAAGGAAAAGTAATTTTTGAAGGAAAAGATATTACACAGCTTCCTCCAAATGAAAGAAATTTAAATACAGTTTTTCAGAAATATGCTTTATTTATGCATATGACTGTTGCAGAAAACATTGCGTTCGGATTAAATATCAAAAAGAAAAGCCGCCAGTATATCAAAGATAAAATTCGTTATGCCTTAAAGCTGGTAAATCTTGAAGATTATGAGAATAGAATGCCAGACTCCTTAAGCGGCGGCCAACAGCAGCGTATTGCCATTGCAAGGGCTATTGTAAATGAACCAAGACTGCTTCTATTAGATGAACCACTTGGTGCCTTGGATTTAAAAATGCGCCAGGATATGCAGTACGAATTAATCCGCCTAAAAAATGAACTTGGTATTACATTTGTTTACGTCACTCATGATCAGGAAGAAGCACTGACTATGTCTGATACTATTGTTGTCATGAATCAGGGATATATTCAGCAGATTGGTACTCCGGAAGATATTTATAATGAACCGGTAAATGCCTTTGTAGCGGACTTTATTGGAGAAAGCAACATTATTGGTTCTACTATGGTGGAAGACAAACTAGTTAATATTTTAGGTCAGAATTTCCAGTGCGTTGATATTGGATTCGGTCATAACAAACCAGTTGATGTTGTTATCCGTCCGGAAGATATTGATTTAGTTGCTCCAGAAAAAGGAATTATCCATGGACGTGTTACTTCTCTTATTTTCAAAGGTGTCCACTATGAAATGGAAGTCGAAGCAAATAATCATACCTGGCTGGTACACAGCACAGACCTATCTCCTGTAGGAAGTGAAGTCGGTCTTTGGGTTGATCCATTTGACATTCAGATTATGAATAAACCAGAATCAGAAGATGAGGAGGCGGTTGACAGCAATGAATAAAAATAGCAAAAAATATTTATCCGGGCCTTATATTGTCTGGATGGCTGCATTTATCATCATACCGCTTTTTATGGTTGTTTATTATGGATTTACCAATAAAACAGGAGATTTTACCTGGGATAATGCAGCTGCTATTTTCCGCCCGGTTCATCTAAAAGCTTTATGGCTTTCTGTAAAGCTTTCCATTGTAAGCACGATTATCTGCCTGCTGCTTGCCTACCCTCTGGCAAGCATACTGGCAAATGCAAATATCAAGTCAAACAGTTTTATGGTATTTATTTTTATTTTGCCGATGTGGATGAACTTCCTGCTTCGTACACTGGCATGGCAGAATCTGCTGGATAAAAATGGAGTAATTAACAACGTGCTTCATGTACTTCATCTTCCATCACTAAATATTATTAATACACCAGCCGCTATCATACTTGGCATGGTTTATAACTTCCTTCCATTTATGGTGCTGCCAATTTACAATGTTCTTGAAAAAATTGATAGGGATGTTATTAATGCGGCAAGAGATTTAGGTGCCAACGGTGTCCAGACATTTTTCCGCATTACCCTGCCTCTAAGCCTTCCTGGTATTGTAAGTGGCATTACCATGGTATTTGTACCTGCACTGACCACTTTCGTTATTTCTGATATTTTAGGCGGTGCAAAAGTACAGCTGATTGGTAATATTATTGAACAGGAATTTATTACGGCCAACAACTGGAATACTGGTTCCGGACTCTCACTGGTACTTATGGTATTTATTATTATTTCCATGGCTCTAATGAACAAATATGATAAAGGATCGGAGGGTTCTAATTTATGGTAAAAAAACACGCCCAGCGATTATATATTGCATTGATTTTTATATTTTTATATGCACCGATTCTGACATTAATCGTACTGTCCTTTAACAACTCCAAGTCCATGTCGGTCTGGAGAGGATTTACTTTCCAATGGTACATTGATTTATTTCAGAATGAATCCATTATGAATGCGCTGTACACAACGCTGATTATTGCATTTTCTTCTGCATTTATCGCGACGGTAATCGGAACGGCTGCATCCATTGCTATGAACAGTATGAAAAAGATTCCGCGTATGGTTCTGCTGTCCATTACAAATATTCCAATGATGAATGCGGATATCGTAACTGGTATTTCCCTGATGCTTTTATTCATAGGACTAAATTATACCCTAGGGTTTTCAAGCGTTCTGATTGCACATATTACATTTAATATTCCTTATGTTATTCTAAGTGTTATGCCCAAATTAAAGCAGACCAATCGGAATACGTATGAGGCAGCACTTGACCTTGGTGCTTCTCCTTTTTATGCCTTTCAAAAAGTAATTCTTCCAGATATTTTCCCTGGTATTTTATCTGGCTTCCTTCTGGCATTTACTATGTCACTGGATGACTTTGTAATTACTCACTTTACAAAAGGCCCTGGTGTAGATACTCTTTCCACCAAAATCTACACAGAAGTTCGAAAAGGTATCAAACCGGAAATTTATGCATTATCCACTTTATTGTTTGTTTCCGTTTTAATTCTGCTTATTTTGGTAAACAGAAGATCACACAAATTAGAGAAAAGCTAAATCTGAAAGGAGGAGGATTATGCAAAAAAAGCTGTTATTGTTATCCCTGCTCTTAGGTATTCTGTTTCTGACAGGCTGTGGGAAAACCTATGATTTATATGTTTATAACTGGGGTGAATACATTGACCCGGAAGTAATTAAGATGTTTGAAAAGGAAACTGGACTTTCTGTATCCTATGAAGAATATGAAACCAATGAATCTATGTATCCAAAGGTTGCAAGCGGTGCTGGAAACTATGATGTTGTCTGCCCTTCTGATTACATGATTCAGAAAATGATTGAAGAAAATCTTCTGACTGAATTAAATTACGATAATATTCCTAATTTAAAAAATATCGGAACTACGTATTTAAACCAGTCCAAGGCATTTGACCCAGAGAATAAATATTCGGTTCCTTACTGCTTTGGCACTGTTGGTATTCTTTACAATACAAAAATGGTAAAAGAACCAGTAGACAGCTGGTCCATCCTCTGGGATAAAAAATACAAAGACAGTGTCCTGATGCAGAACAGCGTCAGGGATGCATTTGGAATCACCTTAAAAATGCTTGGTTATTCCTTAAATTCTACGGATAAAAACCAGCTGAATGCTGCTAAAAAGAAGCTGATGATTCAGAAAAAAGAAGATATTGTCCAGAGTTATGTAGTTGACCAGGTGCGTGATAAAATGATTGATAATGCAGCCGCTCTCGGAGTTATTTATTCTGGAGAAGCAAGTTATACGATTGAGCAGAATGCGGACCTTGCTTACGCAATTCCGAAAGAAGGAAGCAACGTCTGGATTGATTCTTGGGTAATTCCGAAAAACAGCAGGCACAAAGAAAATGCAGAAAAATTTATTAATTTCTTATGCCGACCGGATATTGCTTATTTAAACTTTGAATATATTTACTACTCCACTCCAAATGTAGCAGCCTGGGATCTGGTAGATAAAGAAGAACGTGAAAACACTATCCTTTTCCCTGGTGATAAAGAGCTTAAAGACTGTGAAACCTTTCAGTATTTAGGGGAAGATATGGATCAGCTGTATTATGAGCTTTGGAAGGAAGTAAAATCGTAAAACTATAATACAAGGGACTGTGCATGGTTGATTAAAAATCAACTAATGCAACAGTCCCTTTTCATTCAATCTCTCTATCTCTTTTGGAAAATTTTGTACTTTACAATATAATACTATCTGATTCTCTCAGTCAAACCAACCTTTTTCTGTACTTTTCTTAATGTCTTATTCGCAAAGTACTGAGCCTTTTCCTGATTTGCTTTAATCATGCTGTCGATATAAGCTTTATCCTTAGTAAGTTCAGCTACTCTATCCTGTAAAGGTTTTAAAATATCTACAACAGATTCTCCAACTGCAAGTTTGAAATCTCCATATCCTCTTCCATCGAATTCTCTTTCGATTTCATCAAATGTCTTACCAGATGCTGCACTGTAAATTTCCATCAGATTACTGATACCTGGTTTATCTTCACTATAACGTACAACACTGTCAGAATCCGTAACGGCACGTTTGAACTTACGGATAATCGTATCTGGGTCATCCATCAGGTAAACACTTGCATTGACATTTTCATCGGACTTGGACATTTTCTTTGCAGGGTCCTGTAAACTCATAACCTTGGCACCTTTCTTACCGATGAAAGGTTCTGGAATTGTGAATACATCACCATAAATGGCATTGAACCGTTCTGCAATATCTCTTGTAATCTCTAAGTGCTGTTTCTGATCAACACCCACTGGAACAACGTCCGCCTGATATAATAAGATATCAGCTGCCATTAATACAGGGTATGTGTATAAACCGGCATTGATATTATCCGCATGTTTCGATGCTTTATCTTTAAACTGCGTCATCCTGTTTAATTCGCCCATATAAGTGAAACAGTCAAGAATCCATCCTAATTCTGCATGTCCTGAAACATGTGACTGATAATAAATGCAGTTCTTCTCCGGATCAAGACCAGCTGCTACGTATAAAATGTACAGTGCCCTGGCTCTTTGGCGGAATTCTGCTGGATTCTGTCTAACTGTGAGGGAATGTAAATCCATAACTCCATAGAAACATTCATATTCTTCATGTAAAGAAACCCAGTTCTTTAAGGCTCCCAAATAATTTCCCAGCGTCAGATTACCCGTAGCCTGCATACCACTAAAAAGTATCTTTTTCCCATTTAACATTTTCTTACCTCCAAGCAAGGATCGTTTCTTTCTCTTTTCGCGATCGTTTTTATCTAGTTTAACATATTCTGCCTTGTTAGTAAATGTTTCTTTATGTTATAATAGTTTATAAAACAAGAAATTATCTATAGTAAAGGAGGATTTCACATGAAAACAATTGCAAGTTTTACCATTGATCATCAGAAACTGCTTCCTGGAATTTATGTATCCAGAAAAGATACCGTAGGAAATGAAATCGTTACTACTTTCGATATCAGAATGACCAGACCAAATCATGAACCTGTTATGAATACAGCAGAAATGCATACGATTGAACATCTGGCTGCTACATTTTTACGTAACCATAAGGAGTTCGGTCCTAAAATCGTATATTTTGGACCAATGGGATGCCGTACCGGTTTTTACTTAATTCTTGCCGGAGATTATACATCTAAGGACATCGTAGGCCTATTAAAAGAATTATTTGCTTTCATCAGTGAATTCAAAGGTGATGTACCTGGTGCTTCTCCTGTTGAATGCGGTAACTATCTGGATATGAACCTTCCTATGGCAAACTATCTTGCAAAGAAATTCCAGAAAGAAGTTCTTGATAATATTGATGATTCCAGATTAGTTTATCCAGAATAAACCACTCCATACAATATTTTAAAATTCTTGTACTGATTTTTCATGCCTCACAATATATTAGTATCAATTAATATATTATGAGGTATTTTTTATGGCAAATCATTCTGAAAATCCAACAAGCCATATGCTTGATATAATTCGTGCTGCTCTTCCACATGTAAATTCAAGACTTCGAAATTCTATGGAAGTAGCTATTAAGACTGGGGAACTGGCAGAAACATTCTCTACTGCTACCGATCCAGAAGAATTAAAAGCATGTGCATTAGACGACCAGCCAATCGATCTGGAAGGACTTCTTGTAAGCATTCAAAATGTCTGCATTGGACATGAGCGGGATATGGTAAATTCCGTCCTTAATTTTTATAAAACCAGGAATCTCTATCACGCTTACCAGGAATTCCGCAAAAACAATCTAACCCATCCACAGCCGGAACTTCAGGCAGCCAGCATGAATTCTAATGGCAGCTCAGAAAACACATCCCAGTCAACGAATCAGGGCAGCTCTATATTTGGTTCTCTGAATTCCAATACGTTAATGCAGTTTCTGATGACCCAGTTAAACCCAGAACAAAAAGCTGCTTTTGAAAGTATGAGTATGCTGTTCAACAGTACTGGTGGTTTTAATCCAGGAGTTTTTAATTCCGATAACGAAACAAATAACAATACATCAAATACATCATTCAATGAAAATAATGCCTGAATAGACATTTTGAATCAGGACTTTTTATAGAGGAGGTTAAATAAGCATGCCAAATGCAGACTGGATGGAAAATCCGGCATTAATAAAAATGGATCCAAGAAAAAAGAAAATCATAAAAAACCTGATGCGGCAGTCCAAAGGAATTCCACTGAATCAGTCTTTGCCACTGATTATGGATACACAACGTCAAATGCAGATGCAGGGACTTTCTTTTACACCGGATGAACGGGATATTTTGTTTGCGATTTTATCTACAGATATGAGCCCTCAGGAAAAACAACAGTTTGAGGCTATTAAAAAGATAATGAAACTTCACTGATAGAAAATATAGACCAATGGAATGAGGGGACAAAATTGAAAATTCTGCCCCCTCGGTGTTATTTTGAAAAAATATTGTCTCTTACTCTTGTATGCTGTTTTTAAGAACATCTAATCCTTACTGCTCACTGCCCAGCAGATTTAAGTAGCTGCTGGATGAGCTGGCCAGGGATGATAAGAGATTTTGATATAAGGATGATGCACTGCTGGCTGCAGCTGTATCGCTTGTCCCGTTTCCGGTAATGGAGGAAATGAGGGAATTGGCAATTTGGGCTGCGGTAGTGCTGTCTATTCCGGATGTGGATGTAGTAGTATTTGACCTGTCTGCAGTGTTAGCAGATGTATCTGCATCGCTTACGCTTAAGGCATTCTGTCCACTGTTCTGGAACTGAGTTTTTGCATTTACGTCGCCGTCTACACTGACTCCCAGATAGCCGAAAATTCGCTTAATGTAGTTCTTGGTTTCTGTAAAAGGTGGTACACCGCCGTATTTTGATACATTTCCAGAACCTGCATTATAGGCTGCCAATGCTAATTTAACGCTTCCGTTATATTTAGATAGCATCTGAGACAAATATTTTGCACCACCCATAATGTTCTCACGGGCATTAAAACAATCTTTTACGCCAAGTCCTGCTGCGGTGCCTGGCATCAGCTGCATCACACCCTGAGCACCTGCGCCGGATACTGCCTTAGCATTAAAATTGGACTCTGCCTTGGCAACTGCCTTTAACAGTGCTTCAGGAACCCCGTAGGTTTCGGATGCTTCTTTAAAATATGCTTCCATGGAATCTGGACAGGAAACTTCATTTAATACCGCTGGATTCGTATAAGTCTTAGTCGTATTCTTTGTCTCTTCTGCTTCTTCTGTTTTGTCTGCTTCTATTGTGTCATTCAGAACTTTTTCAAACTTCTTAGAACTGGTTTTCTCTACAGCCTTGTCCGCTTTTAAGCTCCTCATGTAGGTTAGTCCCTCTAACTGAATTGAATTAATCATAAATATCCTCCCAAATGTATGAAATCCTATTCACTTATTTCTAAATCATTAGTAAAGCTATGCTTTAACTACAACTAGTTGGTATTATAGCACAAAAAAAATACCACCACAACCCTGTATATCCTAGGCAGTGGTAGTACTTTAGTCACTGTTTTAGTGTTTATCGGCTATAATTCGCCATGCTATTGACCAATATGCACTTAGAGAGCAAGCTCCCACGTCTACATTATTCAATAGCTTCTGCATGGCTGAACTGTTATTACATATTTTTAATTCTTTCGATTGCCTTTACTGTGTTTTCATAGCTGCCGAATGCAGTCAGACGGAAATACCCTTCTCCACTTGGTCCAAATCCAGAACCAGGTGTACCAACAACATTTGCTTCATTCAGAAGGTGATCAAAGAAATCCCATGATGTCATGTTTTCTGGAGTCTTTAACCAGATATATGGTGCATTTACACCACCGGAAACCGTATATCCTGCATCTTTTAATCCTTCATAAATAACCTTTGCGTTATTCATGTAGTAAGCAACCTGCTCCTTTAACTGTGCTTTTCCTTCCTCGGTATAACATGCTTCACCTGCACGCTGTACGATGTAAGGAGCTCCATTATACTTTGTTCCATGACGTCTTGCCCATAAGGAGTGAAGCTGTACATCACCACATTTTAATTCTTTTGGAATTACAGTAAATCCAAGACGGACACCTGTAAATCCAGCATTTTTAGAAAAGCTTCGAAGTTCAATGGCACATGTTCTTGCACCTTCACATTCATAAATCGTATGTGGAACATCGCTTTCTGAAATATATGCTTCATAAGCAGCATCATAAATAATAACAGCACCTACTTTATTTGCATAATCAACCCATTCCTGCAACTGGGATTTTGTAATAGTAGATCCAGTTGGGTTATTTGGGAAGCAAAGATAAATGATATCTGGTGTTTCTTTTGGAAGTTCTGGTGCAAAATTATTGTCACTTGTACAAGGCATATAAATTACATTACTCCATACTTCTGTCTTAGGATTATATGTGCCAGTTCTTCCTGCCATTACATTTGTATCAACATAAACCGGGTAAACCGGATCACAAACTGCAATTTTACTGTCTGCTGCAAAGATTTCCTGAATGTTACCAGAATCACACTTTGCACCATCACTTACGAAAATTTCGTCTGCTTCAATATTGCATCCACGTGCTTTATAATCACCATTGGAAATTGCACTTCTTAAAAATTCATATCCGAGGTCCGGAGCGTATCCATGGAATGTTTCTGCATGTCCCATTTCATCTACAGCCTTGTGCAGTGCATCAATAATAGCTGGTGCTAATGGCTGTGTTACATCTCCTATTCCTAATCTGATAATTGATTTATCTGGATTTGCATCCTGGTATGCTGCTACTTTCTTTGCAATGTTAGAAAATAGGTAACTTCCAGGGAGCTTTAGATAATTCTCATTAATATTAAACATGTTCTGGCCTCCTGTATTTTAACTTTTATGAACATTGTAAACTATTCTGCTGGGATATGCAATATTTCAATAGTTATTAATTTTCAGCATGCCCATGCCATTTTCCTCTTATAACAGCATGCTTAAAATCATTTCTGCCGTCTCTACCATGTCTGTTCCGCTGTCCATACTGGTCTTTTGTATGTATCTGTGTGCATCTGATTCTGACATATTGTTTCTTTCCATCAACACAATTTTTGCCTTGGCAATTACTTGTTTTTCTTCTTCTGTTCTCTGTTTTCCAGCATTCTTTTTTTTCTTTTTCCGCTTATTATAGTTATACGTCATCATTTCCAGAGTATTGATTAGCTCTTTTGTCTTTAACGGCATCCCAAGGCACATAATATCGCTGTTCATGGATTCTTCCAGTTTTGCCTTCGAGGCAATCAGAAGCATTTCAAATGTTCGTGGAAGGTAATTATACAGTTCCCGGTAATGCATATCTGAAAATTTATATCCACAGATAATAACGCCTTCATCCAGTTCATTGGCAAGCCCAACCGCCTGTGCTCCTGTTGTACAGACCGCCTGGACATCAAAACCGTATTTCACCAGTACATTCTTTATATTTTTTCCATCCTGAATTTTCGGAAATACTACAATCACACTATACGTATCTGATCACCTCCATACATTTCCTTTTCCTGCTGGCGGTGCTTATATTCTATAAAGGTACTGCTCGATTTCCCAATTAGAAACCTGTTTGCAGTATTCGTTCCATTCATTTTTCTTTCCCTCTAAATATTTACCTGCAATATGATTTCCAAGTACGTCCTGGACAAAAGTATCTTTTTCATATTCTATCATTGCCTGTTCCAAAGATACTGGGAGTGTGGTTACCTCATCTGCTGCCTGCACTTTTTTCTCTGCGGAAACCAGCTTTCTCTCAATTCCATCCAGTCCTGCTGCCAGACATACCGCAAGTACCAGATATGGATTCGATGCTGCATCTGGACTTCTTAACTCAATTCGTGTTCCATCATTTCCTAAACTGTCTACACGGATTAGAGAATCCCTGCTGTCTGTTGACCAGGTTACTTCAACCGGTGCATTATAACCTCTTACCAAACGCTTGTAGGAATTTACAATCGGATTATTAATTACAGTCATTCCTTTGATATGTTCCATTATTCCACCGATAAAATAACGCGCAATGTCACTTGTTTTATCCTCTCTGTTTAAGTCGGTAAACACATTTCTTCCCATTTTATCATACAATTTCATAGATAAATGCATTCCAGAACCGCTTACATCGCATTTTGGCTTTGGCATAAAGGTCGCATGAAAGCCATGTCTTCTTGCCGTAGTTCTTACTACCATTTTAAATGTGGCAATATTATCTGCGGATTGAAGAGCATCGTTGCTTGCAAAATCAATTACATGTTGTGCCCGTTCATTGGAATGGTAGGAACTCTGCACTTCAAATCCCATATCCTCAAGAAAGAGAACCATTTCACGTCTTGCATTCTCTCCTGAATCCATTGGGCCGATATCAAAATATCCTCCTGTTTCCTTGGTAGATGTTGTAGGTGTTCCATCCTCGTCCGTATCAAATAAGAAAAATTCACACTCTGGTCCTACATCTAGAGAATATCCCATTTCACTTGCCTTTTTAATGACTTCCTTTAAAATATTTCTGGAATCCGCTTCATATGGTGTTCCATCTTCACGGGCTACATCACACATAAAACGGGCAACTTTTCCCTGCTGTGGTCTCCATGGAAAAATCGCAAAAGTATCCAAGTCCGGAACAAGAAACAGATTTCCCATATAATTATCCATAAACCCCTCAATGGCTGCTCCATCAAACGTGCATTTATTATTTAAGATTTTATCAAGCTGGCTGGTTGTTACCGCCATATTTTTTAAGCTTCCAAATATGTCTACAAACTGAAGACGAATAAATTCCACATCTTCCTCTTCTACTAATCTAATGATGTCCTGTTTTGTGTATTTACTCAACCTAAGTCATCCTTTCTATAATAGATTTTCGTATTGCTTCTTTACTAAATTTCTCGGTCTGCTTACCCTTAATTTTCATTTATGTACCATAAAATCTCCTTAAAGAAATTTTAGATATGGTAAAAAAATCGAGCATAGTACTCCTGTGAAAGGACGCCTTTGCCCGACTTCTTTTAATATTAGCAAGATTCGTGGCGTTTGTCAATGTAAATCCGGAAACCTCGGACGGTAAACGCATCTGATTATTGTAAATTTTTTATTCATTTTTCCTTTTCTGCATCTGCACTGCTCAGTACTTTTAACAAATACTCATTGTCCCAGTACAATTCCACTTTCCGCTGCCCATGCACTTACTACATGAATTGCACGTTTCCCGCTCGAACCATCCATACTCTTTCTTACCGTTTTTCCATCAATCGCTACTACTCCTTCGATTTTTTCCACTACAGCCCCTACCATTCGATAAATGCTTTATGAAACTGTTCTGGCTTTATCATGGAAAAAACACGGTTAAATATGTCATGGGACAGTATGCCGTTTGGCAGTTCCAGAAAGCTTTCCAGCCATTCCTTTTTTGCATGTCCCCAGTTCTCCATATCATCCCATGTATCCGCTCCGCTGATAACAGAAAGTATGGCAGTTGACATAATATCCAGAAAATTATGTCTCCTATTCTAATCTACCCTTGGATCTTCTGCAATTTCAAGGCATTCTAATAATGTTTTTCCAATCTTCCTTTTCACACGCTCCATCTAGACTTGATAGAGTTTATTATATACGAATGTATCAGAATTGTCTGCTTTTTTTATATAATACTATAAGAATCTTCCTGTGAATAGAAGGAAAATCATGCGTTTACCATGCCCATTACACGAATTGCCTGTTCCATGTCCGTCTTAGCTATATTTCCCATATTGGAGCACGTTATCAAGAATATACTCTTGAAAATAAGAGTTTAGGTCTAGCATTTCTTTTTGTTATCATTAGTCATAGGGAAGTCCTTCTTTCTTGGTTATGTTTTTCTTCGTCGTTAAACATTTTACCATGACTGATGAAACTTCTTTATTTTTATTTACACAACTTATTGTACACTATCTTGTTTTTAATGCTATAATATTTAATAGAGTATAAGTTCTAATTTATACCATTATGATGGAGGTACATAACAGTGAGAAAAAAAATATTATATATTGTATTAACGATATCCATTCTATTTAATATACTACAAATGATTTATCCCAAAAAGGAAGAAGTGAAAGTTCAACAGGAGACTTCTATTCCAGCACAAAAAGAACTTTTAGAAAGTGAATCACATGAGACATTAGATTATTTTTATTATTTCCTTATGGATAATCCTATCGATAATTATTTTAAGGATAAATTTCAAAATCATGTTCAAGCTGAAATGGATAGAAGAGACTATCAGAAATTATATTTGAAAGTCTGGAACCAGGAATATGATAGTATTATGAATATCATAAAAAAAAAGTGTAAGTCGGATGAAGATATAACACGATATAAAACTTTTATAAAAGAGGTCGATTCAAGTTATAATTTATTACAACCTTTGCTTTTAGCTGAGATGCTAGATAACTATGCTGAGCCTGAAAGCCCCGAAAAATACAGTTATGGAAATGGTACACAACCAATGTTAGATATGTATCAGGGAATGATTTATAGGAATGCATGTATGCTATTTATACCATTTTTACAAGATGAATATAGCTTTCCATCAAAAAAAGAACTAAACAATGTATATAACAATTATTTAAATGAACAATAACAGTACAGTAAGATGTGTCATAAGTAAGCGTCCTGTAAGAACGTATATAGAAAAGTAGCTCTACAACTGCTATGATAGTTGCAGAGCTACTTTTATTAGTGACATTTTTCCTGAACATTCTGGCTCCATGGAAGAAATTCTTCTAGTAATTCAGGATGCTCCATAAATGTCGTTCCTGGTAGGTTGCTTAAAATGAACTGAATATATTTGCGTGGTTTCAGACCGTTGGCTTTCGCTGTCTCGATCAGACTGTAGACTCCAGCACTGGCTTTGGCTCCTTTGGGACTTCCACTGAACAGCCAATTCTTTCGTCCTATTGTAAATGGGCGTATGCTGTTTTCGGCTAGATTATTTGAAAGTGCACAATCGCCATTTTCAAGATAGGTCATCAGGCCTTCCTTCTGGTTGACAGCATATCGAAATGCTTCTCCAATCTTTGATTTTGGCAATGTGGATCGGCTATAATATATTAGACAAATAACATTCGGTCTGTTATAATACAGAAACCGACACAAATTGACATCA
>CAKSBP010000023.1 GCA_934438135.1 uncultured Clostridium sp.
GAACACTATGAAGAAATGAAATATACTTTACATCCTCGTCCATCTGTTATCGAAAACGTAGATAAAATGATAAACTGCGGTGCCCCTGCTTTTGGTGGTGCCATGTATGGATGCACTCATTGTGGCAAACTCAAGTTTGTTCCTTTTCGTTGCCATAGCCGTTTCTGCCCTACCTGCGGTAACAAATATTCTATGGAACGTACCACTAACATGTCATTTAAACTTATCCATACTACTCATCGCCATTGCGTTTTCACTATTGACCAAAACCTCCGTGGCTTTTTCTTACAAGATCGTTCCTTACTAAACTGTCTTTTTCATGCTATTACCAGCGTTGTTTTGCACATGTTTCATAAGCAAAACAAATCCAAAAATTTTACCCCCAGCTTTATTATGATACTCCATACCTTTGGTCGGGATTTAAAATGGAACCCTCATATCCACTGTCTTATCACTGAGAGCGGTTATAGCGATGATGGGTTTTGGAAAGCTACACATCATTTCAATGATACCTTTCTTCGTAATGCATTTCGCACTGCTCTACTCAATGAAATACAGACTATTCTAGGTCCCTCTTTCAAAAAAACTAAAGCCAAATGCTATACGGAACATAAACAGGGTTTTTATGTTTATGCAAAAGCAAACAAATGTGACCCTACTGTTGTTACTAAATACATTGACCGTTATCTTGGTCGCCCTGTTATTGCTACTTCTCGTATTGATAATTATGATGGCGAAACTGTCACTTTCCATTATAATCGCCATGAAGATAACAAACTTATCATTGAAACCATTCCTGCTATGGATTTTATTAAACGTTTAATTCATCATATTCCTGAAAAGCATTTTAAAATGATTCGTTATGGTGGTCTTTATGCTCGCCATCGTGATATTGACAAACATCTTTATCGTGCCATCTCCAAAAATACCCACCCTTTTTTACGCAGCTTCAACAAATGGCGTGTTGCCATTCTTGGTGCATTTGGTTACGATCCACTTAAATGTCCGGATTGCGGACATGAAATGGATTTTCTCGAACTATATTTTAATCACCAGCGTGTTTCCCTCGAAAAAATGTACGAGAATGTTATGTCCAAATCTCGTAGAAAGCGGTCTTCTGCTTAGTTTTCATTTTTTTGTTATATGATACAATTCTCTCAAAGGAGGATTGCCAAATGCCAATAAATATCGAGGAATTACGCCAAAAATACATCGATAATCCACCAGAAGGGTTAACTTCAGAGGACATTTGCTCCATGAGTGATGAAGATCTTCTGGATATGGATTATTTCATGAACGAAGAACTGGATGATGATTTTGGAGAAGAAGGTTTTTATATTTTTTAATTTTTTTCTACAATCTATGGGAAAGTGCACCCATTTTTATCCTATCTAACGTATGTTCGATGAACATACGTTATTTTTTATGTCTAAAAAAATCGGAATTTCCTATAAAGTAAAAAAGATCCAAAATCATTAAAAATATGCAGGATTTTAGATCTTTCAAGATTAAATTTTCTAAATTAATTCTACTCTCTTCCAGTAATGTGATAATATGCCTTTGTTGCTGTAGGATAATATTCAGCCAAAGATACATGACGTTTATTAGTTGTATGACAGCAGAAAAGAATATCACTTCGACCAGATGAACCATATTCAATACCTGTTACAATTAAAGAATGAAATGCTTGTGAATTGGAAAGCAACTGAATAATATCACCATTTGCTACACTAGACCAATTTGAACTAGACCATTTAATTTTGCACTGTGTCGATTGTAAATATAATCTGAAGTATTTAGCACCAGCCCATGAAGAAGAACGTGAACTTGAGCTTGAATAATACCAGCAAGTATTGGTACCGGTTGTCCCATAATGCATAGATATTCCGCCAGCAACTAAACATTGTGAAATAAAATTAGTACAATCCTCACTATAGTATGGATATGCAGAATTTGGAGACAAAGCATATTTTAAAGCATATTTAGTTGCACTTGTCCGATTATATGAAGAAGATAATATACTCGCAACCGGAATTTCTTTCTCCGTAACTTTTTTCTCCTCTTTTAAATCACTCTTAAAAGTTGATAAATAATTTTTTCTTTTGGTTTCCGTAATAATAGTGCTATCGCTATCTAGTTGTTGTAACTCTGAATCAGCATATTCATTTATTAGTCCGTCCACACTTGTGATTTTCCAATCCGAGTTATCCTTTTTTAAACTAATTTCGTAGTCATCAACAGAACCAGACTGAACATCAGAAGAAAACTTATAATTCCATTCCTTTTCAACTGAAATATCGACAGTTGCAGTGTCTTCTGCAATATTAAATTCGTTATATGTAATATTCATATTTTTATTGTATTCTTTTAAATCAAGCTCATTATTTTCATCAATGATTTCTCTTCTTTCTAACATAAGCTCTACACGCTCTGCATTTGATTTCTCAACTTTATTATCTAGTGATAATATATCATTATTCAGAAAATCCATTATTTGAGATGCATCATTATAGTTTAGATTAGTATTTTCATAAGCTTGAAAGAAATTGTTTACTGTTTGCTCAATTTTTGCATTATCACTTTGAATTGATTCAGCCGATATACGTTTGTTTGGATAGGGAACAGCTAGAGTCAATAATAATGCTGCACTAATAGCCACTTTAATAAGTTTTTTCATATAAACACTCCTTTTGTCAATGTTGTTAAGATATTTTGGTCGCTCCTAATATATTACATTTTTAGAAATAATGTGTCAATATGTTTAGGAACTTTTTATCATATAGCTTTCTATTTAAACAAAGGATATTCTTTTACATTTTTCTCTGTCCAAACAATAATTTTCAAACTGCTAAATGTATCATCCTCTTTGTCTTTATTTAAATATACCCATTTATCTGGACCTATTTTAATCATTTCTGATAGTGGTAACAAAGATTTTAATTGCTTTGAATCAGGAGTTCCTTTATCAGAAAAGTAATATATATCATTTGAAAATGTTGATATATTATCCACATCGATTTTCTTAACCTTTGTCAGCTTACTGTTCTTTACATTATATTCATAGTTTAATCCAGCATTTTCATTTTGTAGATAAATTGTATCTCCATTGTCTGAAATCTGAATAGATGCAAAATTATCTCCCTGTGTATCATTCATATTAATACTAGCTAAATTTAAAGTTTGTATTACTTTTTCTTTTTGTAAATCGTATACCAGTAATCCAGGTCTATCATAAATAATTGCATATTCTTGAGAGGCATAAAGTAAGGTTGTTGGGCTTGCTCCAGTCTCTGTATTTTTAAAATTTTCTATCAGATTCTGATCCACATTTTCTGAAATAGCAGATTTACTCTTTGTATTATTCTTTACTAAAATGTAAATTCCTGCTACCATTACAACACATAATATAAAAATTAATATAGTAACTGCTATACTTCTTTTTTTTAAACTCATATACAGTCCTCCTCGTATAATTTCTTATCATTTAACTTAAATCAATATACCTAATTTTACTATAATATGCCATTATTTATGATAGTGTCAAGTATTTTGTGTAAATAGATTAGGAATACCTTTCGGTAAACATATCCTGAAGTACATCATAAGAACAGGCAAAGCCTTTCAGCTTTCTTGTAGACCATGATTCATTATAAGCACTTACTTTATAATAAACAAGTGGATTGTCAACACTTTTTTAGACAAATTTTTTTAGGTTATTTTCCCGGTATTGTACAGGCGTTTGATAACCTAAGAAAGAATGTATGCGGTGATGATTATACCAGTTTACATAATCCCATAGTTTTATCTTTAGTTCTTCCAGTTTATGGAATGTTTCTAACAGTTCTTCAATTGTCTGATTTTTGAATTCGTTTCCCCAGTCCGTATGAAAAATATGGATTTCTGACAGATTGCCGTCTACCTTCATAAACGCCTGTTTTACGAGTTCTGCTGTTTTATGTTCTCCTGCACTGTATCCAATAATCTCCCTGTTAAAGAGATCAATAAGTACACATATATAATTCCAACGGTTTCCTACCCTTACATATGTTAAATCACTTACCATTACATTACGGTATGGCTGGTTTTGAAATTGTCTGTTCAACACATTCTCCACCTTCGATTCGTTACATCTGTCTTTTTGCGGTTTAAACTGTGCTGTAGTATAGCTTGATACCAGACCTTCCTGTTTCATAATCCGCCCAATCCGGCGTCTTGATACTGAATCGATTATAATTTAGACAGTTGCATTACGTGAATCGGGTAAGGCTGTGTCTTCTATTGTGAAAGAATACGGAACTTCCAAATTAACAGTAAAAAAATGGACATAAGATTTCATATCTAATTCTTACCAAAGAAAGTACTATTTATATACATATGACCGTCAATATTTCAGCTATCTTCTTCACATACTAAAATCAGGAGGCGATTTCATGTCTAGAATCAGCAATGAAAGAATCAAAGTTTTAACACTAAACGAATCCCAGAAGTATTCTAAGCTTTATTCAAAAGAGTCCCAGAAAATAAAAAAGTACACTGCGGAAAACTTTAATAATTCGTACAAAACATCTATGAAATAAGTACAATAAGTTTTTGAACAGTTCCTGTCTTCTATTCCAGCACAACACCTTTGGAGAAAAAAATACCTTCCCAGCCCTGACATCTATCAGGTACCGGCAAGGTATTCTCCTTCTATTTATAATCTTTCATAGTTCCATAGCTGTGTACTTTATTATACTCTGGATTTTCCGAACGGAAATGAATTTCAATTGGGATATCATCCAGATTCGGATATTTCTGAAACAGTCTACGGTCTGCATACCGAATTGCCTTGAGAGCCAAAGGCATCTCTCGAGTAAATATATCATAACGGAATTTTGACCTTCCCTGTACGCCTTCTCCGTCCACCAGTACTTCTCCATATAAAATAAGTTGCTTATCGCGTAGCATAAACGTCATTAAAACCTCGTCCCTGATATCATCGATTTTGTCTTCGGCAAACTTGCGTCCAATTGTAACAAATAATTCTCCGGTATCATCTGAATGTGTTATGGTATATTTTCGTCCTCTTATTGGTCGAATCACATTGGTCTGCTCACGGTATTCCACATTAACTCTCCCTGATTCAAATTGATTCATCTATGTATCCCCCTGGATATTTTTTCTATAGCTCTATTATATCATAAATTCAACATGCTTATTACAGGAAAAAGAATAAAAAGCCACAATCTTTCCATACTAAAATTATTGCTAGATTCAGAAAGGAGATTCAAAATGGGTAATAATATGGATTTAAATTATGAAATGTTCTGTTACCAATGTGAACAGACAGCCGGAGGAAAAGGCTGTACCAAAATGGGTGTCTGTGGAAAAACGCCTGAAATAGCCAATCTTCAGGATTTGTTGATTTACCAGATTAAAGGAATCAGCTGCTATGCAAAGATATTGATTGAAAAGGGTGAACATATTGACAAAACTATTGTAAGTTTTGTTGAAAACTCCTTATTTACTACACTAACTAACGTAAACTTTGACAGTAATGCACATGTAGAAATGTTGAAAGAATCCCAACGTATCAAGGAATCTTTACGAAACACTATTGGACCAATTAAAAATGATACGGCTCATGCAGCATATAATCTGCCAGAAACTAAAGCTGAAATGCTCAAGGATGCAACAATGGCTGGTATTATGTATGATAAATCCCTAGATCCGGATATCCGTTCCCTGCGCCAGACTATTGTTTACGGTTTAAAAGGAATCAGTGCTTATGGACATCAGGCAAGAGAGCTTGGTTATTACAGTGATGAAGTGGATGATTTCTATATTCTTGCACTAGAGGCAGTAACCGATGATACATTAACCGTTGAGGATTTAATCCGCTGGACGATGCGTACTGGTGAAATGTCCATCGAGGTTATGAAAAAGCTGGACGAAGCCAATACAACAATTTATGAAAATCCTTCTCCACACAAAGTAAATGTTCATATTAAAAAAGGACCATTTATCATTGTTTCCGGTCACGACTTAAAAGATCTGGAAATGGTTCTGGAACAGACCAAAGGAAAAGGCATTAATGTTTACACCCATGGTGAAATGATTCCCTGCCACGGTTACCCTGGACTAAAAAAATACCCTCATTTAATTGGTAACTTCGGTGGTGCATGGCAGGATCAGCAGAAAGAATTTGACGACCTTCCTGGCTGCATTCTGATGACTACTAACTGTCTGATGAAACCAAGAGAATCCTACAAAGACCGGATTTACAGTACAAACGTAGTTGGGTGGGATGGTGTAAAACACATTCACAAAAACGACAAAGGGGAAAAAGATTTTAGTGAAATCATCCAGCAGGCACTGGAGCTAGGTGGTTTCAAAGAAGACCAGGAACCTCATGAAATTCTGGTTGGATTTGGACATCATGCAGCACTTAGCTATGCAGATAAAATTGTTGAAGCCGTTAAATCTGGGCAATTGAGACATTTCTTCTTAATTGGAGGATGTGATGGTGCACGCCCTGGACGAAATTACTATACCCAATTTGCAAAAATGGTTCCTAAGGACTGTATCATTCTCACGTTAGCATGTGGAAAATATCGTTTTAACAAGCTGGACTTTGGGGAAGTTGCAGGACTGCCAAGACTTCTGGATGTGGGACAGTGTAATGATGTATATTCGGCAATCCGAATTGCTACTGTACTGGCAGATGCTTTTGGAACGGATGTCAATGGACTTCCACTTTCTATGATTGTATCTTGGTATGAACAAAAGGCTGTCGCAGATTTACTGGCACTGCTTTCTCTTGGAATTAAAAATATTTATCTTGGACCAACGCTTCCGGCTTTCTTTAGTCCAAATGTTTTGCAGTATCTGGTGGATACATTTAATATCCGGCTGATTAGTAATGCAGAGGATGATATCAAGACTTGTCTGCAGCAGAATATCTAGAGGTGTTGGGGCAAAAGTGCCCCAACACCTTCATACATTTTATCGTAGATTTAAGTACATAAAAAAGCTTGTACTATTAATCTACTAGGCGTTTTTCACCTGTGATTTGTTGGATTGGTGCAATGTCCTGGGTGACTTCTAGGACGCCTAGGTATTTCCCTTGGGTGTCGCGGACAGCGAAGTAGCGGATGAGAATAAATTTAGAACCCATTTGAATCCAAAAGTCTTCGTGATCTTTTTTACCAGATTTAAAATCTGCTACGATTTGTTCAACTATATGAACACTAGCTGGGGGATGACAGTTAGATACGTTCCTTCCGACGATAGAGCGGGTTCTGGAAAAGGCTCGTTCTTTTCCTTCGGAGAAGTAAGCAACCTCATCGTTTTTGTCGACGAAGGTGATATCGAATGGAAGAGTGTTAAGCATGGCAGTGAGCTGTTCAATAGTAAAGATGCCAGATGGAAGCTGGATTTTCCCGTTTTCAGTGCCACAGTGTTCTTCTGAAACAGACTGTTCAGATTCTGCTGGTGTCCATTCGGGTACTTGCTCAATAAGATATCCGAATTCTTGGCTTTCATCTGCTATGGATTTCCATTCATATGCTGTTAATTTTTCTTCCAGCATTGGAAGGAGAATGTTTTCCTCTTTAAATATCATTTCTTTTGCTTTTTCAAGGATTTTTCCCGTTTTCTGGGTTATCTGGTGTTGTTCTATCATAGACTGTTCCAGCATACGTTTTACTTCTTTGATTAGATCACGGATTTCATCATCAACGGCCCACATGACTTTTGGCGGTGCAGTAACTCCATATTTTTCCATGTAAGGAAAGAACAGATTTTCTTTCTTCTGATAGTGTATATCAATTTTCAGAAGATTTTCCATACCCACTGCCAAAAGTTTTTGTTTCTCTGGAGTGTCCGCTGCTTTGTTGGGTTCGATTTCTTTTTGAAGAATTCGATTAATTTCTTTGTTTTCCTGAACTAAGATATTTGCCGGATGTCCGGGAATATCGGTTAACTTTTCTGGACTATGGATTTCATCAATAGAACCTTTGAATACCGATGCATGGACATCGCAGAGTCCCTGGATTTCAGAAACAGGAATGCCCTCCTGCATCAGTTCTGTTTCGGCCTCTGAAATTTCTGTAGCAGATACACCTTCAAATACCTCTTCAAATTTTCCCTTAACTTCTTCTACTGATTTTCCCTGATGAAGCTGTTTGATAATTTCTTTCAGTGTTTCTTTGCGCTTCTCCCGGTTATTGATTAACTCACTCATGGATACTCCTTTCTAAAATACTACGTTCAGGCACATTTTAAATGCTTCCATTGCAAACACAGCATGTGGCACATTAGCTGGCATTACAAGACTTTCACCTGTATTTATTTGCAAATGCAAACAATGTAAGGCTGACTGCACTATTCTGTGCCAAGGTCCGGCTCACCACCTGTCCTTCCTGATAAGAGACCAGTTCTTTTAGTTCGAGTACCTGTGATTTTTCTATATTTTTAAGCATAAATAACTATCTCCTTTTCTTATAATATTCCGTGTCACCTTAGTGTTCTCTTTTTAAAAGGAAATCATACACTTAAAAAAATTCTAATTTATTTTAAATCAAAGTTTACAATCCTGTCCTGTCCTTCTTTTTATATTGGTGTAATGTGTTTGATACATGTTACAAATTATGTTCCCGTAGCGGAAACCAAAAACATTTAAAATCTGAAAGGAAAGTGAATATTATGAGTTCAAAAGGTATTGATGTATCAACTTATCAGGGACAGCCTAACTGGGCAAGCGTAAAATCAAGTGGGGTAGACTTCGCATTTATCCGTGCCGGTTACGGTGCTAACAATGTAGACCAGAGATTAGCTTACAACGGAACAAATGCTCCAGCAGCTGGTGTCGATGTACATTTCTACTGGTTCTCTTACGCTTACACAAAGGCAATGGTAATTAAAGAAGCCAATTACTTAATCGCTCAGGCAAAAAAATACTCTTCTAACTGTATGCTGGCATGGGATTTTGAATATGACTCCATGACTTATGCAAATAAAAAAGGGGTAACCGTTTCTAAATCCACATTAACACAATGGGCTATCGCATTCTGTCAGACAGTCAGCGCTGCTGGTTATACACCAGTTATTTATGCAAATGAAGACTACGTCAGAAATTATATTGATATTTCTTCTGTTATTTCCCAGACAGGTGCAAAATTATGGTTTGCCAGATATTCTTCTACTATCGGTTCTTATGGTTCTAACGCTTATGTATGGCAGTACTCCTCCACTGGCAGTGTATCTGGAATCAATGGAAATGTAGATATGAATATCGGTTACTTTACCTCTGCATCCAGTACTTATACATTAACGGACTTTGTAAAAGAAGTGCAGTCTGCATGCGGTGCATCTGTTGATGGTATTGCCGGCACAGAGACACTTTCCAAAACAGTTACGGTTTCTGCTACGGTTAATAATAGACATGCTGTTGTGGCACCACTTCAGCATAGATTAAACACACTTGGCTACAACTGTGGTACAGTTGACGGTATTGCCGGCACTAAATTTACGACTGCTGTTAACAGCTACCAGAAAAATGTACTTGGTTACAGTACATTAGATGGTGAAATCACAGCTCAGGGCAAGATGTGGAAATCTTTACTTGGAATGCTGTAAAATGCAGTCTCTCTTTTGTCTCAGACATGCCTGCTGCAGGATACTCCCCCGTATCCTGTGCAGGCTTTTTTTGTGCGATAGAAAACAGAATTTTTCTATCACATAAAGACCTGTGCAGTAAACACAATAGATAGTGACTGATTTCACGATTCGCGCATTTGCAGCTCCTCATTTTAAAACACAACAATCAAAAAATATTTTTGAGGAGCTGCATCTAAACAGTGAGTCAAGTCAAGCACCAATCCAAATCAGATACTATCACCTATTTTTTCTCCTTATCCTGATTTCGAATCAGTCGACACAGACTATTTAACTGTTTGTCCATCGCCGCAAGCAGGGAATACTTGTCCGTCAGATCTGAAAGCTGTTCCTGATACTTCTGCTCCCGTTCTTCCTGCTTCTGATCTAATGTCTCATTCTTTTTAATTGTATACAAAAGCAGAAATACAAATAAGACGGTCCAAATTCCCTGTGACTGGGATATTTGAATTAAAATATCTTCCATAATTATCACCTCCTATAATGATACTACTTATAAATAAGTATAAATCCTCTACAATAGAAACATTTTTACAATATCTTTACACAATTCGTTCAAATTATTAGATAATATAAATCATAATTAGTTTCTAAAATACATTTTTCTCCCTTATTTATAGATAAAGGGGGAATGAAGAATGGAACAAACTATCTCTGATATGGTTACTAACTATTTAATCCAATCTGATGAAAAGAATTTTGAAGAACTCCTAGAACGTTTTCAGCCACTCACGAGAAAATATGCAAAGAAACTGTATTATCTGGAATTTGAGGACAGCCTTCAGGAACTGAACTTAGCAATTTATGAAGCCGTCAGCCAACTTACATACATAAAAAATGAATATGCCTGCATTTCTTATATAAAAAAGGCGGTCTTTCATAAATTCTGCAAACTATACGCCAGCAGCGAAGCTGAACATCAGAAACGGGAAAACCAGGTATGCTACGATGACCTTACCTGCCAATCCGACGATCTTCCAGTGAAAAATGCCATATTTTTTCTTGATTTAGAAAGAGAACTGGAGTCCATGTGCCTGGTAAAAAAACAGATTGTACAGCTTCTTTTAAAAGGATACAGTGATAAAGAAATTGGTGCAGCACTTAATTGCTCTAGACAATATGTAAACCGGGTAAAGAAAAGCATCCTCAAAACAGAGAACACCTAAAAAAATGGCCAGCACTTCGGGCATTTCCCATACATGCTGGTCATTCTTATGTTGTTATCCGGTTTCTTTATTCCATTTGTTGTTTTTCTATCAAATTTTAAACTGTTCTATCAGCACATTAAGTGCTTCGGATTTTTCCATATTAGCAACGGACATATCAGAGGTTTTTGTTGAAATATCCACCACCTCAGAATTTTTATCTGCAATAGCTGCTGTATTAATACTAGCATTTTCCAAAGTCTGCGTTGTCTCAGAAATTCCCTCGCTGATTTCTTCTAATGTAATCATAAAATCTTTAATACGCTCTGTAATCTCAAAGGTCTCCTGTCGGATATGCTCTGATTCCTGGCTGTATTGTGTGCTTGTCTGTACAAATTTTTCATAATCCTGTAATACTTTTCTATCTATAAAAGAAAGAGAAGTTTCTAGGTTTTTACGCATCTGATTTACAGAACTGTTCACTTCTGCTATGATTTCTGTAATACTGGATACATTTTCTGCTGACTGTCCTGCCAAATGGCTGATTTGTTCTGCAACTACAGCAAAACCTTTTCCTGCATCTCCAGCTCTTGCTGCTTCAATGGATGCATTTAATGCCAGAAGACCAGTCTGATCTGCAATATCCATAATAGCTTCTGCAATCTCATTGATTTTATCAACTGCTTTTGCCCGCTCCAACGCATCTGCTGCATCAGCTTTCACCTTTTCATATACATCTTTTGTTGCTTTCAATGCATGTTCTGTATCACTGGTTAATACCTGTGCATTTTCCAGCATTTTATTACAGGATTCCACATTATCAGAAAGCTTGTCTGTAATTACATCCGAACTAGTTCTAAGGGAAGCAACGCTGTCATTAATCGTTTCATAGGTTACAGTACTCTCTTCCATTCCTGCTGCCAGTTCCTGTGTAAGAGAAAGATTTTCCTTTGCATTTTCTTCTAACTCCTTGGAAATCTCATTTAACTCAGTCGAGCTGTCGAAAATTACATTAGCAGATGACTGAATTTCCTGAACCATCCCAGAAAGCTTTTCCACTACAGTTTTTATGGATTCTGCCATCAGACCGGTTTCATCCTGTCTTCTTTCCATTTCTTCCATATCAATTTCAGAGAAATCTAATACAGCTATTTTCTGAAGCACCTTGGTTGTCTGTTCAATTGGCTTTGCAATATTTCGTGCAATCCGGTATGCCACAAACGCAACCCCAGTCAAAATTACAAGAATCCAAAATGCTGCAAACAGATTCAGCCGAATCAGGCTGGAAAAAATCTGCTTATTTGCCACCTCAGCAACCAAATGCCATCCGCCGGCACTGATATAAGAGTATCCCATATAATATTCTTGCTCATTGTCATTATATACCATCACACCATTCTGATTCTCTTCGGCTTTCTCCAGTTCAAAAAGCAACTCATTTTCCATTGTCGTTCCCAGATAGGATTTATCCGCATCCAGCATAACTGTTCCTTTGGAATCCATCAAATATACAGACACGTTATCATATCCATACATTTTGACATTGGAAAGCTGCCCTTGATACATTTCCTTTGTGAGATGGTTTTCATTGGAAATTACTTCTGCAAGGTATGCAACCGACATTTTTCCTAAGAGTATTCCCTGATTATTTCCATCTTCATCTGATATGCTTATAGCAATCTCAAAGACAGGACCATTGTCCGATTCTTCTCTATCACCCACGGAATACTTGGCACCAGCCATTACTTTTTTAACATAATCATAGTCAGCAATGCTGCTTCCTACAGCTGCTTTATTTGTAGACTGTGTAATCTTTCCATCTACTCCTGCATAAGAAAGTTCAAACATATAATCTTTATATTCAGACATGATACCTTCCAAATCATTCATATTTTCACCTTCTATTGCATTCACAATGTTATCCAGACTTGTACTAATCAATTTACCATAAGCAGAAATATAGTTTACCATATTATTCTGTGTTTCCCGCTTTACGGCTTTATTATATCCAGGTCCGGTAATCAAGCCGTTTCCAATTACTGTGAATAAAACAGAACCAGCTACAAGCAGCACAATCCTCTTTTTTATGCTTTTTCTCTTTTCTAAGTTTTCTTTTTTCTTCATAATCGCCTCTTTAATAATTGAAATAGTTCGTAAATTTCCTTTTCTATTTCGACATGTTTTGACGATATATTAGAGGTTTTCTGGTGTCAATTTATGGATTCCAAAAAGAACCTAATTTTCTTATTTCTCTATTATCTGATTCAAACGTTCTGACATTACAAGCATCAGTACGGCAAACGTCAGCAGATAAAAAGGATACAGTCCGATACTGATTACGGATGCAAGCCATCCAAACAATGGCGGCATAAACGTAGAACCCACATAAGCACTTGCCATCTGAATTCCAATAATGGCCTGGGAATTCTTCTCACCAAAATTAGAAGGTGTTGCATGAATAATGGATGGGTAAATCGGAGCACATCCAAATCCAATAATAATCAGTCCTGCCAACGCAAACACGTCAGCATCTACTGGAAGAATTATCAGAATACTTCCGAACATCGTTATAAGAATCCCAATACGGATTAACATTTTATCTCCAAATTTATCTGCAAAAAATCCACATAAAAAGCGGCCAAAGGTAATTCCAAGATAAAATAAGGATGCAAACTTCGATGCAATGACAGCATCGACTCCCCGGTGCTGCACCAGATAGCTGCTTGCCCAAAGCCCCGTTGTTGTCTCTAAGGCACAATAAGCAAAAAAAGTAATTAATACAAAGAGAATACCTTTGATTTTCAACAACTGAAAAATACTCAATGCATTCGCTTTCGTTTCTTCTGATGTTCCTTCTTCTTTCCTGCTTTTCCACATTGGAAGACTGAGGAACAAAATAATCGTCAGAACAATCTGTAAGATAGCGACAATACGGTAACCATGGTTCCAGCCGTAACCTCCTGTCAGACTGTAACTCATAATATATGGACTAACCGCTGCTCCCACTCCCCAAAAACAATGAAGCCAGCTCATATGTCGAGAAGCAAAGTGCAGGGCTACATAATTATTAAGTGCCGCATCCACAGCTCCGGCTCCAAGTCCATATGGTACTGACCATATCAGCAAGGACACAAAAGAATGTGATATGGAAAATCCAAATAATGCAGCTGCTGTCATGAACACACTGACTGCGGTTACAAGCCCAGCTCCTAGTTTCTTTGTAAGTCTGTCAGACTGTAAGCTGGAAAGAATGGTTCCTCCTGCGATAACCATAGTGACAATTCCGGCATAAGAGGTTGGAACTTCCAGTTCTGTATGCATAACCGGCCATGCAGAACCAACCAGAGAATCCGGTAATCCTAAACTAATAAATGCTAGATAAATTACAACAAGTAATAATGAATACATCGTTTCCTCCTATAAAATTTGTGTTATGGATAATTATACCATATTTCTTTTAGGATGAATATCATATTCCTCTGGTTTTTTGCATATTTACATTTTATTTTTAATCGATAGATGGATTATGGATTCAGTTGTAGGAAAAAGTAGGAAAGATGCTGCTGACAGTACACTTTGCGGATACTAGTTTAATATTGAGATACATAAGAGATGCCAATACTACAAAAAAACATAACAGCTGTATTTAAAGAACTGAGAAAGAAGCTGGGAAATCGTCTTTACAATTCACCCAAAAGCCTGTTTCCATTCTTTAGCAGGACTAATGTCCTATATCTTTTTTTGCAATGTATGTAAAAATAATACTGTATTATTTTTATTATAGATATATTTTCTCTTTTTAGAGTGAATATAAATATTACATAAGGAGAAATTTTCTATGAAAGCAAAATTATTAAAAAATTTAATGAAAAAGCAGATCGGTTCCGTATATATGGCATATTCAACTGATCTTATTGGCAGATACTAATTAACATAATCTAGTAAAATTGGACTATATGGATTCATACATATAGTCCAATTTGTTACTTAATTCTTTCGATATGACCAAAATCAGATATAAGGAGAATATACTACATGAATACTTTTTTAAAAGAAGATGATATCTGGGCATTAAGTATAACAATAACTGGACGATGCAATTGTAATTGCTCTTACTGCCACTTTTATGCAGTCCGTGACCGTCAAAAGTATAATGTTGATATGCCAGAAGAATTATTTAATAACTATGTCCATCTTATAAAAGAAATCAAAACTAATTATCATAAAAAGCTACAGGTTAGATTCAGCGGTGGAGAACCATTAGTAATTGGAGACAAACTATTTCAATATAGCCAAAAATTATATGAAGAAACTGGATGTTCTTCTTATGTTTTAACCAATGGAAGACTTCTGAATGAGGAAATAATTAAAAAAAGCAAGGTTTCTCATATTGAAGCATTTCTTGTTTCAATAGAAAACCCATTCGATCAGTCCGAAGGTGCACCTAAAACAGAAGAGGTATTGGAAAAAATTAAAACTTTAAACTGCAATGAAGTAAAAGTACTTCCCGCAATTATGGTTGTAAAAAACAATTCTTTTAAACGATTATATGATATATGTAATTTTGTATATAATCGTATTAGAATACTCCCATCTTTCTCTGAACTGACCTATCATGCATATGAAATTCCAACCTCAGAAGAAATGCATGATTTATATGAAAATGTTAAGAAAATTGCACAAAAGTATTATGGGAAAGCTGCCATTCGATTTTTTCCATATGTATCTCCAGAACTTTATGCAAATGACCAAAAAAATTATTTGTCTGAATTAGACTTAGAAAATACAATTCATATTAATAGTGAGAACATTAAAGATGTCGCAAATGGATTATATAGTAAATTACATAAAAGTTATTTAAAAAACCCATGTGAAAATTCATCCTGTGATTGGTATGAAGACTGTCGGATTATCAAATGGCTATGGTTTTACACATATAATAATCCTCATATGACAAGTGAAGAAAAACTGAAAAGCTATTGTGAATTTAAAAAATCATTAAATACTGGTTTATATGAAGGCATACTGAAAAGTGAGGAATTTAAGAATGAAAACTTTACTTCTGAAGAATAAAAATTTTCGCTATTTTTGGCTTGCATCCAATATTTCAGTAATTGGCGACTTTGTGGATGATATTGCGTTCGCTCAGCTTGTCTATGTTGTAACGAAATCGACACTCCTAACCAGCTATGTATTTGCAATAAAAATTTTATGTTCTATATGTGGCTTTTTTTCGGCAACTTTTGTGGATCGGAGTAACAAAAAAAATATTATAATCCTTTCCTCCTTGTGTCAAGGCATCGTTTTACTACTACTATTTATAATATATAATACTGGTAAAACGAACACCATCATACTACTTATTTTTGTTACCATTCAATCCATATTTAGTTCCTTTGTATCCCCAGCCAGAAATGCAATACTAGCATCTCTTGTAACAGAAGATGAAATTGTCAATGCAAGATCCTCTATCAGCATTGTCTCACAAATGATACAATTAACTTCCTATGTTTTCTCAGGATTCTTAATCTCTGTGTTAGGAATTAAATCTGCTATCTTATTAGACTCATTTACTTTCTTTATTAGTGTTATTATTTTTATGCCAATGAAGCTGCAAATAAAAAAAGAATCCTCCGCTGGTAAACCATCATTTTTCCAAGATGTAAAAGAAGGTTTTCAATTTGTATTTACCAACAAAGCAATTTACATAATTATGATAGTAACTTTTTTAGGAAATATTTTTACATCCCCTGTCGATTCGCTTATGCCTGCATATTTTTCTCAGAACTACTATGATAAATCGGGTTATTCCATTTTTATGACTACAATTACATTAGGTAGTATTATTGGCAGTTTTTTTCTAACTAAATTTATAAATAAATATAGTAACTGCTCTCTTCTATCAATTGGTTTTCTATTCGGTGCACTTGGAATGATACTTTTATTTATCACAAAATACTTTATTCCTTTTTTAGCTGGCATATTAATTGGAATTTCTGTAGGAATTGTATCCATTATGAATGCTACAATATTACAGATTCAAACTCCTGAAAAAATGTTGGGACGAACCTTTAGTTTCTTTTCCTGTGTTACCTATATAGCAAGTCCCCTTGGAATGATACTTGCTGGATTCATTGGTGAATATATGAAAATGAATCACGTCTTTCCTATATTTGGTTTCCTGCTTACCCTTACTACATGGATATCTATCAGAAACAGCTTTTTCATAAATAAATCCACATTAAAAGAAGAAAAATGATAAGCCAAACCTCGGTCCCATATAATAAAATGGGTTCCGAGGTTTTGTAAATACTCTCATACAGATCTCTTTTCTATATTAGGCAGATTTTCATATCGAATCACCACATTCAGCGAATGTTCTACATCTGCCGCCCGCTCAATTGCTTCCGGCAGTTCTTCCCAAGAATATTCATCTGTAACAATCGACTCAATATCCCATCTCCCACTTTCCATCATCGCCATAACATCTCTGACATCCTGTGGCATATAGCCGCCGCTTCCAATCAATTCGTGCTGGGCAAATGTCATATGCAGAATATCAACCGGACGCATTCCTGCAAGTACTGCTACCACTACCATACGACAACCTATCTTCCCAATTTTCTGCCATTCTTCTAAAATAGCTGGTCCCCCTGCTGCATCAACATAAATATCCACATCCGCCGTCATTCCAGATAAACTGCTGGCTTCTCCAAAATACTCTTTCGCTTTTTCCTGTAAATCCTCTCTGCCATTATTGCAGACAGCAAATCCCAGGCCTTTTGCCTTTTCCAAACGAAAATCCGAATGGTCACAAATCATAACCTTCTCACAGCCGAAGAACTGTAATGCAATTGCTGCCGCAATTCCAATTGTCCCTGCACCATAAACAACCGCCTTTTCTCCTAGTTTTGGTCTTCCCCTTCTGGCAGCCCTGCATCCTACTGTAAACGGCTCAATTAAGCTCGCCACTTTAGAGGAAATCTTATCACTTACCGGATAAACCACTCTGTCACGCTTTGCATTTGGAATCAGAACATATTCCGAAAAACCTCCCACCGTTCCAGCACGTTTCGTATCCCCTTTTGCAAGTCTTGGATACGGATAAACTCGTTCTCCTACTTTGATATCTGTTACATTTTTTCCCACCTGGACAACTTCGGAAACCATCTCATGTCCGAATTCCCCACCAATATCGATTTTATGCCCAAGGCCAGGTCCTTTTGTATAAACAGCAGCATCCGTTCCGCAGATGCTGGCATAAATGTTTTTCACTACAATGTCATTCTCTCCTGCTATTGGTGTTTCCAACTCCGCCATTTCAATATTTCCTTTTCCCCAATATAATGCTGCTCTCATTTTCTACTTCCTTTCTTTTATTCCAACACTTGTTTTATTAATATGTTTTTAGTATACTATCTAAAAAGAGTTTCAACAACCATCAATCTTTCCTCCTGTGTTGGAATAATGAAAGGAATCCTATGAATACAAAAAATAACCAGCGCTATAAAGCTACCGAAACATTGCTTATGGATACTCTTATGGAACTGATTGAACAGAAAGAAATTTCCCGTATAACCGTTCGTGATATCTGTAATCTTTCCAAAATAAATCGTTCTACATTTTATGCCCATTTTGAAAATATTGCAGATATGCTGAAGAAAATGGACGTACAGATGCGCAAAGAACTTGTTTCCTCTTTTCCTTCTGCTAATTACAAGCAGCTGTATGAAAGCGGTGCATTTTTGGTACCTTTTTTAGCCTTTGTCAAAAAACACCAGACCTTTTACCGTGCCTGTCTCACCACAAGAACTGACTTTCCCATTGCAGACGGCTATGATTCCTTGATGAATCTGGTAGTTCGTCCAATCTGTCAGGATGTTGGTATCACATCCGAACAGCAGATTTATTACTCCCTGACTTTTTACCAGGCTGGATTCACTATGGTTTTAAAGAACTGGGTTTTAAATGGCTGTAAAGATAGTATTGACGATATTGCACGATACTTAAAAACTTGTATGAAATTTCCCCTTGAAAAATAGAATGAGGCAAAGACTATTTTCTACGTCGTCTTTGCCTCATCTATTGATTACAATTATGATAGCACAATAGCAAATTGAAGAAAAACTATTCTACAGCACCCTCCAGCTCATATTCCATTTCTTCTACATCTTCATTCTTCTTCACATCATACCAGAAATATCCTACTGTCATTACAATAAAGATTACCGTAACCGCTAACAGGAAGTACAGATGGCTTTCGGCCCCTGTTCCGCCTCCAACACCAATACGAAACGCTTTGATTGCATGAGTATATGGAAGATAATTTGTAATCTTTTCTACAAAGGAGCCAGATAATTCTACTGGATAGGTTCCCGCGGATGCAGATAACTGAAGCACCATCAGAATTAAAATAAAGTAAGAAGCAGCTTTTCCAAATACTACATTTAAAAAGTACACAATACTGATAAAAGCAGCACTTGCAATACAAGCTGTTAAAATGACCAGTCCGATATTTTCTGGTTTAAATCCGTTAATATAACGAAGAGCGAATACCATCACTACAGACCAGATACAGGAGACCGGGAACATAACGCTCGCCTTGGAAAGCCAAAGGGTAAATCCATTCTTCGCTTTCTTCTTGGAGGATTTCAATGGATAAATCATGCAGAATCCCATTGCTCCAATCCAGCTGGCAACCGCCATCATATAACAAGCCATGGCATGTCCGTTATTTGGCACGGAAGTCACCTGTGTTTCTTTGGACTCTACCGGTGCAGCGAACATTTCATAGGTATCGTCTGATACTGTTTTAATAGAATCATCTAATGTATCACCTGCATCAGACAGGTTGTCCTTTAAAGTACCAGCACCCTTTACTGCACTGTCAAGTCCATCTGTTAGGGATAAGGTTCCATCATATAACTTATCTACACCTTCTATAATCTGATTTGCTCCATCGTTTAAAGAAGACACACCCTTTTTCAGATCTCTTTTCTTTGAATCAAGCTTTTTTGTTCCATCGGCAAGAGTAGATGCGCCTGTACTCAGTTCATTTGCTCCTTTAGATAACTCAGACACAGAGGATGATAATTTGGAGAATACAGGTCCATAAGAAGACATGCTTGTATTCACTTGTTCTATAACCCCTTGAGCACCAGAAACAGCTGCCGTTCCTGCTACAGTTGACATCGTTGAGGATACTGAATTAGAAATTGCATTGGTAATAGAAGCTCCTGTAATATTTCCCGCTGCTCCATTTAAGGAAGAAGAAATAATTCCAGTTACCAGGCTTTCTGCCTGTTCCTTTGTATATCCTGCCATTGTCAGCACCGTTACCATCTGTTTTACGTTGCTGTCATTTAATACTGCGGTAGAAATGGTACTAATCGTTGTCTGTGATGTTAATGTTCCATTAATACTGGATGCTACTGCACTTCCAATTCCCTTGGAAAGCTTATCTGCATATGGGCTTACTGCTCCAGATGCCGTACTGGAAATCGTCTTTTTCTGTGCTTCGGTTAACGCAATTTCCGGAAGTGAAATTCCAGCTGCTGCATCATTTAATTTAGAAAGTCCAGCTGCTAACGTTCCAGCTCCTGTGGCTAATTTCTTTGCTCCTGTATTTACTGTGCCAACTCCATCCAGATACGTATCCAGTCCATCCGAAAATGTATGGATTCCATCGGTGAAAGTCAGCATACTGTTAGAAAGTTTAGAAAGTCCATCACGTACTTCGCTATTTCCATCCGAAATCATTTTCAGACCGTCTTCCAATTCAGAACTTCCATCCGCTGCTTCGTAAAAGCCGTCATTAATTTCTTTAAGCTTATCGAATACTGTTTCCGCATAGGTTTTTGTTACTGTTGCAGAAACATTTTTCTGGATCGTTTGAAGAGCACTTGAACTCATTTTGCTGGCAATATAGTTCGTTCCTGGATTTGTATCATATTTTAAAACCATTTTTTCTGGATTTTTGTCGAGAAGTGTAATTGCATTATTAGAAAAGTTTTCTGGAATGGTAATTACCATATAGTAATCACCATCTTTAAGACCTGCCTCAGCAGCTTCTTTGCTTACAAAAGAAAAGTCCAGAGAATCCTTTTCCCGTAAATTTTCTACGAGTTCTTCTCCGACATTGACATTTTTGTCTTTATAAGTTACTGGTTTATCAAGATTTACAATTGCCACTGGCAGATTTTCTACTTTTCCATATGGGTCCCACATGGAGCCTAAAAATAATGTGGTGTAAATCGTAGGAACTGTGATAATGGCAACTAATGCAATAATTAGAAACCTGTTTTTAAATAAATTTTTCCATTCCTGTATCATCACAAAATAACTCCTTTCTCATAATTTAAACAACATTGTGTTGTATAAAATTTATTATTCTATATTTTATAAATTTCGCAGATAAAAACAACCATTAATCTTGTTTACTTTGTCGGATAATCAACACTATTTTAAAATTTGTTGATGACTTTATAATTTTTTAGGAATTATCCTGGTAATACACACCATTTCTACAAAACAACACGGTGTTGCATTTTGTTTTTCGTTGTGTTATATTGGAAAACAGCTTTAAAATAAAGGAGGTTTCCAATATGGAACAACCAACTGACCGACGTGCAAGGAAATCTCAATCTGCTCTAAAAAAAGCACTGTATACCCTGCTGCACACTAAGAAAATTAATCAGATTACCGTAAAAGAACTGGTAGAAGCTGCAGATTTAAACCGCTCTACATTTTATCATTATTATAAAGATGTACCGGATATGATGGAACAGCTGGAACAGGAATTATATTCGGAATTTAAGATGATTATACAAACCTATCTTTCAAAAGAACATGCTGCTTCCTGTTTATCTGATAATTCTGTTTTTTTCTTCACAGAAATCTGTCAGGTCATGCAGAAAAATTCCCGATTATGCGAAATTATTCTTCAGAATAATGGAGATCTTTCCTTTCTTGTAAAAATGGAGGATTTAATTGCAGAAAATATTGATGGTTCCTTGGCAAAGCTATTAACCCTATGCGAACAAAACTGGCATCTTGCAGCCTTCTTTAAAAGTGGATGCATTGGTGTTTTAAGGAACTGGATGCTACGTGATTTTGCCGGAGAACCTTCTGAAATTGCAGAAATGATTTATGAATTCGGAAAAAGCTTACTGGAGACGCATAATAAACTGATGGAATAAAAATGTTTTTTCCAGAAATTTTCTCTAATTTAATTTCTTTACTTTTTTATCAGTCAAGACATAAGCAGGCTGCTCTAGTATTTCAGAGCAGCCTGCTTAAAAACTTTATGGAATCATATCTATTAATTTTTCTATTTCCGCAATTTTTTCAATCCGTCTCACACCAAACTTCTGTTTTAATTCTTCTTTTCTTACCAAAATTTCTTTTTCCGTTTTTATTTCGTATTCACCATATCCAGTTTCTATTTTATCCGGCAATAAAAAGGCTGCCGGCTTTTTTCCATTACAGTAGATACGAATTAAATCCATACAGTTTCTAATTTTTTCGTCATCATCATATCCAACAATCAGGAAAGCCAGGTCTGGATTAAATTCTACCAGATTAGATAATTTTAATAAATTAGAGTAAATGATATCATCTTTAGTATACCCCAGTGCACCTTGAGATGCCATAATTGTGACATCATTTCCATCCAGTTCTGACTTTTCTGCCATTGCACTTATGTAAGCATTATATTGGATTGGATTATGAGAAAGAACCGCTAGATAACGAAGGGGATCCACATCATACTGCCCGAACAGCCTTGCGGTTGGCTCTGTAATCAATGCCCCAGCTTTCCTTCCCTGCTGCTTCAAAGCACGCAGCAGATACATTTGTGTGGTAAACTTTCCAATACATGGTCTGGTTGCATAAATGCCAATCCGTACAGCCGCCAGCTTCACTGGATGATTCCTCATTTCTTCAATTGTTTTCAAAATTTCTTCTTTTGTCTCTGTAAATAATTTAACCACAATCCTATTTTTCTGAAGCCACCCTAGCATTTCTTTATCCTTAATCTCATGGATACTGATAATAGAAATACCTAAATCAGACGCTTTCTTTACAACCTCTTTCCATCGTCCTGTCAAATTATATTTTTCAAATACCTCATTTAAATGAAACATAGGTGAACCAGAATCTGTTAGAATTAATGTATCAATATGCTCCAGTGCTTGTACAAAATCATCCTGTATACTTACTCCCATATGATTTCCATCTACTACTTCACCAGCATCTTCTCCTACATGAACTGTAAAATCAATAACCGATGCAATTTTAAAATCCAGCAGTTCCCGAAAACGAATCAGTCCCTGTGATATTTTATTAAATGGATATACAGCTGCCTTCTTCATCTTTATTTCCTCCTTTATTCCTCTTCTAATGTGGATATAAACATCTGAAAAACCTTGTTTTTCTTTAAAAAAATACACAAAATAAACGTAATAACTCCTATGCACAGTAACAGCACATCCCATCGTACTTGTTCCAAAATTCCTCCGAATATCCAAAGTCCAATCGTACTAACAAGCATTGTTGTAATGTTAAATAATGCATATACCCGCCCTCTTAATTCCTCCGGTATCTGGATTTGAAAATATGTATACAATGGAACGTTCATCATAACGTTAAAAATTCCAAAACCAATAAGCAGCAGACTGAAAATCAAAGCAATTGCCCATTTAGACTGCATCATAGAAAGCGGAAGTTCTGGAAAACAAAACAGTAGAATAATAACTGCCTGTATCTGCATAAGCACAAAACAATATTTAATCAGATGAAAGGTATTCTTCTTTATCGACATGAAAAAACCACCTATAATTGCCCCTGCTGCCCAGGCTCCCTGAATAACAGATAATTGAACTCCCGATACTTTCAGCACATTATAATTAATATACGGAATCAACAGGGAACCAAGTGGTGTAATCAGTAACGTAACCAAAATAATCATTTTCAGAAAAAATGTGGTTGTCTTATCTGTTTTGATATAAGAACATCCTGTTTTTACTCCCAGCAGATATCCTTTCACTCCTTCTGGCGCTGGCATTTCTGTCTGAGAAGATTCCATAACAATAAACATTTCTGAAATTCCTGATAAAAGAAAGGAAATCCCATCTATTAGAAAAATGTAGAAAAGGCCAATCTTATCATATGCCACCGCACCCACTACCGGTCCCAGTATATTAATCAGTGAACCAATTGTTGATGAAATGGAATTTGCTCTTGCTGTATTTTTCTCCCCGACAATTTTAGGAACAGCTGTCATAATGGCTAATCCGAAAAATGACTGGGTTATGGATAATATAATTTTATAAATAATCAAAAGCAGGATGCTGGTAGGTGCAAACTGGAAGAAACACATAAAGGTCAACACGGCCGTGCCACTAATTAAGTCCGTTGCTACAATAATTTTTTTCTTGTCATGCATATCCGCAAAAGAACCTGCTACCAGACTGACAAACATGTTGGGAATAATAGAAAAGCTTAATACCAGAGAAAAGGCTGCTGCTGATTTTGTAAAATCCAACACGTACAGACTTAGGGCAAATCCGAACACAGAAGAGCCAAGTTCTGATACAAAACGACCACATATCAGCAAAATAAAATTCAACCGATAATTTATTTTCTTTTCCTGCATGTTCAAACTCCTTTCTGATTTAATTCATAAAATACGTTTAGTTCCTGAAACAATTCCTGCTGCTTTTCATACATTTTCTCCAGCCGTTCGCATACCGATTCCAGAAAACTCTGAGGATTTTCAGTTTTTTGGACCTGATTTAATATTTCATCACACTCTGCATCAAATCCATTACAGTAAGAAAGATATTTCTCAGGCAGTTTGGCATACTTTGATACATCCTGTAGAAAGTCACGCAGAAAGTAAAACGTATATTTCCAGGTTCCAAAAGAAGACTGAATAAATTTCAATAAATCATTCTGATACTCTATTTCTTTAACATATTGACGAATCATTATTGCGGCCTCTTTATAAATCCTCACTCCCGTATAAAACGTGAATTCATTTCCATTGGAATAAAAATCCATGCGTTGGTTCGAAAGATTCCTATCTACACAGCTTTTTAAAATTGTAAATGCAAGCTTTCGATTGTCCATCTCCTGCATCTCTTCATAATCTACTTCCGTCACCACATAAGGAAGATTTGATTTCTGGGCCGCCGTTCCATCCAGACATTTCATCTTTGGCAGTCCACCAAAACATTCCTTAAAATCATCCATTGAAATAACTCCAAAATAAGAAAAGGTTGTATCATAAATCAGACAATTCTCTTTTGTCATATCTACCAGCAAAAAAGTATGTCCTCTTCCACTAGATTTATTAGAAACAGTAATGACATTTTCCTGTCGCCCTGCCAGCCGGTCTCTCCATTTTTTTTCTCCCATACGATAATCTTTCGTATAATTCAAATAATACGTCGTACCAGAAACCATTACCAGCCTGTCTTTTGACAGCTGTTCTTTCAAATAAGAATATCCTGTCTCAAAATCAGGAAATGATAGAATCTTTTCCTTCATTCCCAAACTTTTCAATAAGCGCTGTGCCTCCGGATTCATTTCTGTAGGAAGTGCCAGATAACGAAGCTGTTCCCGAATTCCCATGCCATTTACATGCCCAAAGGTAAGATAGCATTTTCCACCACAGGCAGACAGAAAACTTTTCTCTAGTTCCAAATGTTTTTCATATTTTAACTTTTCCTGAAGAACCCCTGCACGACAGCCATAATAGTACGGATAATCCGTTGTTTTCCGGAAGGATTGATTATACTTTCTATCTTTTTTTAAATCATAAATCTGTGTTTCTTGCTTACTATCTTCCAGTCTGCTCTGGTCCATAATAGCTTCAATTGTCCGGTAGGTTAAAATATCTTTTACCGACATCGGTATATTCAGCATATTGGTTCTAGTTAAAATTTTAACCGCCTTTAAGGAATCACCTCCCAGGTCAAAAAAATCATCCTGGATACCGACAGATTTCACTCCAAGCACTTCTCCCCAGACTTTTGCAGCTTCTTCTTCCATAGTATTTCTAGGTTCTTTATATTCCTTTTGTTTAAATGCAATCTGGCCTATTAAATTCTTTTCATCTACTTTTCCATTTCTAGTTACCGGAATAAAATCCACGCGGAGAATATACGTTGGAATCATATAATATGGAAGTTTTTTTGCAAGATGCCTTCGAACTTCATTTGCTTTTATATCCGAACCCGTTACATAAAAGGCAGCAATATATTTACTTTTTTTCTCATTTTCTCCACATAAGACTGCTGCTGTGTCAACTCCTTCCAATTCCAACATCTCCCGCTGGATTTCTTCTGGTTCAATACGGAATCCACGGATTTTCACCTGATGATCCACTCTTCCAAGATACTCTATAATTCCATTTGGAAGCCACCTTCCCAAATCTCCCGTCCGGTACATCTGTTCTCCTTCTCGGAATGGATGTTTTACAAAATGTTCTTTGGTAAGCTCCCGCTGATTTAGATAACCTCTTCCAATTCCAGCTCCTGCAATGTAAATTTCACCAGCAAATCCTTCTGGCATTGGATTCTGATAGCGATCTAGAATATAAACCTCCACATTGTATAAACTTCTTCCAATTGGAATTTTATCCATCTTTCCTGCCATTTCTCTATCTACATCAAACATAGCAGCTACGTCACAGCACTCCGTTGGTCCATAAACATTGGTAATTCGTAATGCATTTTCAGAATCCGTTTGAAAAAAATTCTGTACTAATCCTACAGACAATGCTTCTCCTCCAATCAGGAACTGCTTTACCGGAAAAGCCCCCTGATTTCTAGAAAGTGCATCCTGTAAAATACTTAAATGAGCTGGCGTTCCATCAGAAATTTCTATCTTATGCTTTCTATAATATGCTGCCAGCTTTTCTCCATTCATTCTCTCTTCTTCTGGGACGATAACCAATGTTTGCCCCGTCAGAAGTGCCGGAAAAATCTGTTTTACGGATGCATCAAACACATATGGAGACAGCAGGGCTGTTCTAACCATCTTCTTATACCTTTTGTAAACTTTATCATAAAAATTGAAACTGAGATTAACCACATTTCGATTTTCTATCATAACCCCTTTGGGCTTTCCAGAGGTTCCAGAAGTATAAATAATATAAGCTAAGTCTTCCGGTTTCCCATAATTCAAAGATTCAACAGCCTCCTTTTGTGTTGGAATCTTTTCTTTTATATTCAAAACAATTCCTTCAAAAAGGAATTCTTTCTTCTCTTCTTTCGTAATCCATTTATCATCTGTAATCAGAATCTTTGCCTGACTGTCCCGTAGCATATAATTCACACGCTCTATTGGATAATCTGGATCAATCGGCAGGTACGCTCCTCCTGCTTTTAATACCGAAATAATCGCTGTTATCATTTCCAATGAACGTCCCACCTGCAATGCTACTACCGTACCTTTTCGGACTCCATATTCTCGCAGCAGCAATGCCACCTGGTCTGTCTTTTTCTTCAATTCACCATAAGAAACTCCTTCTTCTTTGTATACAACTGCCATCTGGTCTGGAGTTCTTTCCGCCTGCTTTTCAAAAAGTTCTGCAATTCCTTTGTCAGACGGATAGTCTTTGTATGTATGATTTTGTTCATAGACCAGCCTCTGATATTCTTCATCCGGCAGCATTTTAATATCTTTCAGCGATACCTGTGGATTCTTACATACAGCCTGCAGAATTTCCAGCAGACACTGCTCCACCGTTTTCACCGTCTTTTCTTCATAAACCAGCGCATTATATTTTAATTTCACCTGTATTGTTTCTCCTGGTATTACAATCAAGTTAAAATCATAATCAGTCTGCTCAAAAGACTCTACATCTCGAATCTGACCTTGCATTCCATCCTGCATATTTCCTCTTGCTGGATAATTTTCAAAAATATAAAGTGTCCGGATTAAATTCTGTTTGATTTCACTCTGCCCCTGAATCTGTGCCAAAGATATATACTCATACTGAGAGGAGCGTTCCTGATTTTCCCGCATTTTCTCAAGGAGCCTGCAAAATGAAAGATTTCCTTCTGCTCTTATCCGTACTGGAACCGTATTGATAAATAATCCTACCATTTTTTCAATCCCTTTGACCGGAACATTTCTGCCAGATACCACAGAACCGAATAAAACATCTTCCAAATTACAGCATCGCTCCAGCAGCACTGTCCATACTGCCTGAAATACATGATTTAACGTTACATTATAGTTTCTGCATAAATGATTCAGCTGTTCGGTTCTATCTTTTTCTAATATAATCAGTAATTCTTTTTTTTCATAATCATTTATTACTTCTTTTGTAATCCGCGGGAAATCCGCTTCACTCTCGTATCCTTCCAGATACATTTTCCAGTATTGTCTGGCAAGTTCCAGATTTTGTTTTCCAAGCCAATTTACATAAGATGCATATGGATACACTGCTTCCTTTACCGGCTTTTTTCCTGCTTTAAATGCTTTGTAACAGCTGATTACATCTTTCATAACCATTCCAACACACCAGCCATCTAAAATCATGTGATGATGGCTCCAGACAACTTGATATTCCTTATCTTTCGTCTGAAACACAGAAATCCGCATTAATAAATCTTTCGACAGCTGAAATCCTTTTTCCCGATCCTTCTCTTTCCACGTCTCCAGAAATTCCTTCTGTTTCTGCTGATTTTTTTCCGTTATATCTTCAAAATATACCCTAAGCTTTCTTTCTTCTAACACAACCTGTCTGGGTTCTTCCAGTTTCTCATACAAAAAAACCGTCCGAAATACATCATACTTCTGAATCACCTGATTTACTGCCCGTTCCAAAAGTGAAACATCCAGTTCTCCTTCCAAAGAAAAAGAAAGCTGTTGAAAATATGCCTTTGACTCTTTTTGATACAGGGAATGAAAAAGCATTCCCTGCTGCATGGGAGTCAATGGATAAATATTTTGAATTTTTGCACCCTTTCCCATAGCTAACTCCTTTCTTTTACATTCTTCCTATAACTCAATATCTCCTAACATTCCTGTTATATTTTCTAATTCTTCCAAAGTCAGACTTTCATCATCAAAATCACCTGGTGTAAATTCCTGTTCCTGCTTTTCTACGCAGCAGCTGATTACTTCTTTCAGTGCCTGCTGGTATAGTCCTGCCAGTTTTTCCATGGAGCTTTTACCATAATCCTTTTTGTGATAAATAATATTCATAACTAGTTGTCCACAAGAAATTCTTCCGATTATCGACAAAGTATACAGAAACTCGTTTTCACCACTAATATCTTCCCCTGTATCCAAATCTGCAAAAGAAAATAACTCTTCCTGACTTCCTTCCTCAAACTGTCCCAGGTAATTAAAACTAATTTCTGGTCTTTCCAAAAATACCTGCTGTTCTGGCTTTCCTTCTAAGGTAATATATTTTAAAATTAAATAACCAATTCCTTTATCTGGAATATGACGGATTTCCTCTTTTATCTCTTTAATCTGTCTCCCGGTATTCTCACAATCTGCCACAGAAAGCCATATTGGAAATCTTGTTGTAAACCATCCCACCGTTCTAGTCACATCTGATTCTTCTGAGACAGCTTCTCTTCCATGGCCTTCCAGGCTGACCAGTACACCATCTTCCATTCCCCACTGCTTCATAGCTTTCACAAATGCCGTTAGCAGTAAATCACTGGTTTCCGTATGATAAGCCTCATTTGCCTTCGTCAGCAGTTGATAGGTTTGTTCCTCCTCAAGTGAAAAACTCACAGCAGAACAGTCTTTCCTGTATTTTTTTTCTGAATTTATTTTTTCTTTCGGTAGCTCCTTCTTTTTCAAAATTTGTTCTGTCCAGTATGGAATTTGTGATTTTAAGCCATCTGATTCCCCATAGGCATATATCATCTCTGCCCACTGCCCATAAGAATCCGTTTTTTCTGGAAGCAGCGGCCGCTCTCCCTGCTCTATCTGATTATAAACGTTCTTAAAATCTTCTAATAAAATCCTCCATGATACTCCGTCTACAATTAAATGATGTGCAATAAATACAAGATAATCTCCGTCTTTCTGATGAAATAATCCCAGCCAAATTAATGGTCCTCTCTCTATATCTAGTCCTGCTTTAAGTATACCTGCCTTTTCCTTTAACTCTGCTTTCCAGTTTTCTGCTTCTAGCCAGAAAACAGATAATTGAAATCCATTCATTTTTTTATATGGAAGAATTTCTGCTGAAACCTTGTCTTCTTTTCGGCAAAATACCATACGTAGGGCAGCGTGATGTTCCATAAGTGCTTCCATCGCCTGAACGATAATGTTTTTATCCAATCCATTCTTTCGATAAACAGCCACAGACTGGTTATAATAATTTTCATTTTTATAATTTCTTGCAAAAAAGTCCCTTTGAATCGGTAAAAGCTTCATCGCACCGCTTACCATTTCCTGCTCATTCCTACTGCCAGCATACGTTACATATTGCGAAACTTCCCGAATTGTCTGATAACGAAGCAGATCCCGTACCAACAGCTTCCATTTCTGTTCCCGCAGTTTTGCACTAATTTGAATTGCTTTAATTGAATCACCACCCATCGCATAAAAGCTACTGTCTATTCCGACTTCTGACAAGCCTAATACTTCACACCAAGCCTTTGATAATATAATCTGTATGTCATTTTCCGGCGCAGACATCTCCAATTCCATTGTCACTAAATCCGGTGTTGGTTTCGGAAGTTTCTCTCTATCCACTTTTCCGTTTTCCGTTATCGGCATTTGTTCCAAAAATATAAAATAAGAAGGAATCATATATTCTGGAAGTTCTTTGGAAAGAGCGTTTCTAAGTTCTTGCCCACTCATTTTTTCCTGTAAAACCACATACGCACATAAATACTTCTCGCTTCCATCCTCACATCTGGCCAGCACAACTGCTTTTTTTACCTGAAGTATCTGTTCCAGCTGCTTTTCAATTTCAGACAGTTCCATTCGGAATCCTCTGACTTTGACCTGATAGTCCATCCTGTCAATATATTGAATACTTCCATCCTTGTTCCATTTTACATAGTCACCTGTCCGATACATCCGCTGTCCCTTGTGCCTTGGTTCCTCCAGAAATTTTTCTTTTGTAAGCTCTAATCTTCTAAGATATCCTCTTGCAACTCCTTCACCTGCAATATATAATTCTCCCACTACACCTTCTGGTACCAGTTTCTGATAGGCATCCAGCACATACAGTCTTACATTTGGAAGAGGTTTTCCTATTAAAATTTCCTGTTCCATATTATGTGCATCAATTCGATACATGGTGGCATCCACACAACACTCCGTCGGTCCATACACATTTACAATCTCTGGAAGCATTTTGTTTGAAAACGCCTGCATTTTATCATATAATCTCTTAACAAGCTGATTCCGCAATACCTCACCACCAATTAAAAATGTCGTTACTGGAATTTGTCCGAGTATCTCTCCCGGCAGTTCGGATAAAATTTCCAAATGAACTGGAGTTCCATCCGAAACATCAATCTGATGTTTCTTATAAAACTGAACGAGCAGTTCACCGTCTCTCCTTGCTTCTTCTGGAATAATATGCAAAGTATGCCCCAATAATAATGCTGCAAAAATCTGTTTCACCGATGCATCAAATACATACGGTGCAGCTAATGCAATATTTAAACTTCTATGATACTTTTTATAAATTTTATCATTTAGAGCATGCACCAGATTCACAACAGAATGCTGCTCCAGCATAACACCTTTTGGCTGCCCAGTCGTTCCAGATGTGTAAATGACATAAGCCAGGCTCTTCCTATCTTGTTCTATTTGCAGTATATTTTCCTCATTCATTTGATAAATCAATTCTTCGTCCATGCAAATACACTCAGAAATCCCCCGAATCTTTGAATACAGTCTCTTTTCTGTCACAATTATCCTCGTCAGACTGTCCTCTACAAGAAAAGAGATTCTTTTCTGCGGATAATTTTCTGAAATAGGCAGATAGGCACCGCCGGCTTTTAAAATTCCAAAAATACCAACCATCATCCAGACCGAACGCTCCGTCAGAATTCCCACTATAGAACCTTTTTTCACACCACGCTCCACTAAAATTTCAGCAATACGGTCTGACTTTTTATCCAGCTCTGTGTAAGAAAGACTTTCTTCTCCTGCACAAACTGCGGTTCTTTCCGGTGTTTTGAATACCTGTTTCTGAAACATGGAAAGAATAGTCTCCTCTTTGGGATAAGATACACTTGTATGATTCCATTGTACGGTCAGTTTATTGTATTCTGATTCGGACAAAACACTTATATCTTTGATTTTCTGTTCTGGATTTCGGACTATTTCTTCTAAAATACGAAGATAACTATCTTTCAGCCGTTGTACTGTCTCCCTCCGGAATAACTTCACTGCATATTTCAACTCAAATGAAAGAATTTCATGTTCTTCGTTTCCTACTAACAGAAGATCAAACTTAGAAACCTTATTCTCCAATTCATAAGAACGGAAAGTAAGTCCATCCATTAAAATGTCAGTGTCCTCGACATTTTCCAAAATAAACATCGTATCAAACAGTGCATTTCGTCCCATTTCATGATGAATTTCCCGTTTCTCTAATAATTCTTCCAATGGATAATCCGCACATTCTAATGCCTGAAAACAGCTCTCTTTTACTTCTTTATAATATTCCCGAATCGTTTTCTCTCCCGAAGGTCTGGTTCGAATGGCAAGAGTATTGATAAAAGAACCGATTAATTTTTGTAAATCTGCATGATGCCTCCCTGCTTCTGCCGTTCCTGCCACAATATCCTCCTGACCAGAATACTTGGATAACAAAATACTGAATGCCCCAAACAAAAGCATAAACAGCGTCATTCCATCTTTTCCGGCCTGTTTTTTAAGCTTTTTGGTCAATTCCCTGCCAAGTTCAAACTTCACACTGCTTCCTTCAAAGTTCTGAACTTTCGGCCGCTCATAGTCACATGGCAATTCCAACGCCGGCACTTCTTCTTTAAACATCTGCATCCAAAATTGTTCCTGCTTTTTATAATTTTCAGAATTCTGCCACTTCCGCTGCCATACGGCATAATCCCTATACTGGATTTTTAATGGTTCTAATTTTTCTCCGCGATACAAATGATTCAGTTCATTAATAAAAATTCCGATAGAGACACCATCGAAGATAGTATGATGCATATCTAAAAACAGATAATGTTTCTTAATTCCAGCTTTCACAATTTTCACACGAACCAATGGCAGCCTCCCCAAATCAAACGGTTTTACAAATTCTTTCAATATCTGTTCCACTGACTCATTGGATTCCTGGTATTCTATTTTTACTTCTGCCTGTTCATAAACTTTCTGTACCAGTTTCCCATTCGAAACTACAAGTACTGTCCGAAATATTTCATGACGACGGAATATTTCTTTTAAGGCAGATTCTATTTTTTCTTTCTCCAGACTGCCTTTTATCTCATATACACAAGGCATATTGTAGGCTACGCTGTCTTTCTCAATCTCACATAAGGCATACAATCGTTTTTGAGTGGAAGATACTGGATAATCGTCCTGTTTCGGCGACGCTTCTACTTCGTAAAATATTTCCTGATTCTTTGCATTAATGCACTTTGCCAATTCCCGAATTGTCGGCTTAGAAAATATCTCTTTCATTTCCACTACAACCTGAAATTCCTGACGTATTTTTGCAGCTAGTACTGACGCTTTCAAGGAATGTCCGCCATACTCAAAAAAATTATCGTCGATTCCAGATTTTGAAACTCCTAGTACTTCATTCCACAGCTTTTCCAGTCTACACTCCGTATCTGTCTCTGGCTTCACATAGGTATCACTTCTATTTTGTTTTGGTTCTGGATTTGGCAGTGCCTGCCTGTCCACCTTTCCATTTCTCGTGAGCGGAATTTCATCCAACCTTACAAAATAAGCAGGAATCATATATACTGGAAGCCTTGTACGAAGATACATCCGCAATTCATTTTCTGGAAATTCTGTTTTTGCTGCATAATATAAACAGACTGCTTTTTCTTCCCCTTCTGAAACCGCTGCAGCAGTACATCTTTCTATGCCTGGGAAATCTGCCATACGGCTTTCAATCTCCCCCAGTTCAATCCGGTAACCTCGTATTTTTATCTGGTCATCCATCCTCTCCTCAAACACAATGCTTCCATTCTCAAGAAATTTTCCTATGTCTCCTGTTTTATAGATACGTTCTTCCGGCTGAAATGGATTTTTCAAAAAACGTTCTCTGGTTAGTTGTTCCCGTTTTAAATATTCCCTTGCTAATCCAGCTCCTGCAATATAAATTTCTCCTGGCTGACCAATTGCTGTCGGTTTCTTTTTTTTGTCTAAAATATATACTTTTACATTATCAATTGGCTTTCCTATAGTTGGAGATTTTTGGAATTCTTCAAACTGTTCCCAGTTTATTCTTCCTGCAATGCAGCCAATGGTACACTCCGTTGGGCCATAGTGATTATAAATCTGTGCCTGCGGATATTTCTCATGATATGCCTTTACTACTTCTGTTTTAATCGGTTCTCCACCAAGCACAAGCAGGCGAAGAGATTTGCAGGCATCCGTCCTAGGAAAGTCATAAGCATTGACCAGCATGTTTAACAGCGATGGAGTCGCTTTTATATAGGTAATCTGCTGTTCTTCTAAATAATGTAGGAGCTTTTCTGAATCCATATACTGGTCTTTGGAAACAATATGAAGTTCACCTCCTGAAAGCAGTATAGAAAATAAACTGGTATAACTTAAGTCAAATGCATATGAAGAAAGAAGAACCGTTTTATCCTGTTCTGTCAGTTCTACCTCTTTTGAAAACCAGGAAACATAATTTACTAGACTATGATGCTCTATCACAACACCCTTTGGTTTTCCTGTACTTCCCGATGTAAAAATTAGATATGCTGCATCTTTTCCAGAAGTATTTTCCAATTCTGTTTCTACACATTTTCCATAAGAATTTTCCTCATCCAAATCAATTATATTTCCGTTAAAATGAATTTTGCTTTTCTGGTTTTCCTGTGTCACACAAACACATGCACTACTTTCCTCTAACATATACTGAATTCTTTCTTCTGGATATTCGGTATCAATCGGCATAAATGCACCGCCTGCCTTCATAACTGCCAGAATAGCAATCGGAATGTATACTGACCGTTCCAGTAAAAGTCCTACAAATTTATTTCTTTGGATACCACATTTTCGAAGTGTTTCTGCCAATTCATCCGCTTTTTGATTCAATTCTCTATAAGTAAGTGTCTTTTCCCCACAGACAACTGCTATGCGTTCTGGTGTTTTTTGCACTCTCTTAAAAAACAGCTTAGAATACGAATCTACTTCATAAAAAGGAACCTGCTTTCCCTGAAACCTTTTAAGAACTTTCTCCTTCTCTGAATCAAGAAGCATCTCTATGTCTTTAATCTGTTTTTGGGGCTCCTTTATAATCTCAGATATTATTTTCTTATAATACTCCGCAAACCGCTCTATCGTCTGCCTGCTAAAAAGTGCAGTACTATATTGTAAAAATCCAATAATACCATCATCTCGTTCCTGTACCCTTAACGTTAAATCCAGTTTCGTACCCTTTGCATTGTAATCATAAATTCTATATTTCCGTTTTTTTAAAGAACCTTTGGGTATATCCATATTTTCCATAACAAACATCACGTCAAACAATGGATTTCTGCTGCTATCGCGTTTAATATGTAACTCTTCCAGCAGTTCCTCCAATGGATACTCACTGTTTTCTGATATATTGAGAAGCTTTTCCTTTACCCGTTGCAGATATTGTACATAGGATTCCTTTTCTTTTACCCGGCTCCGCACTGCAAGACTATTTACAAACATACCAACCGTTTCTTTAATCTCGTCATATTCTCTTCCAGAAGCCACTGTTCCAATCACAATATCATCCTGCCCAGCATAACGGTAAAGCAGAATGGAAAAAGCACTAAACAGTATCATGTTCAAAGTCGTATTAGTCTTCTGACAGAGCTGTTTCAACTTCTCTGTCATTGCCATTCCAATCCTAAAATGATAGGTATCTCCAGCAAACTGCTGTACAGCAGGACGCTTAAAGTCTGTCGGAAGATTCAGAACAGGAGGTTTTTCTCTAAATTGCTGCAGCCAGTATTCTTTCTGTCTTTCTAATTTCTCTCTATCCTGTTTTTCTGCCTGCCAGACCGCATAATCTTTATAATCCAGCTGCTGCTTCTTAGGCAGCATTTTTCCTTCATAAATTTCAATAAATTCTTTCATTAACACGCTAATGGAAATGCCATCCGAAATAATGTGGTGGATATCCAAAATCAGATAATATTTCTGCTGTCCTGTTTTCACTACACATACTCGGTATAATGGTACTTTTTCCAAATCAAACGGAGTAACAAACTGTTCAATCACCTGTTCAATTTGTTCTTCTTCTGCTTCCTTGTAACTAATATCTACAGCCGGTTCTTTCTGAATCTGCTGTACAACCATTCCTTCTTTCAAAGCAAAAGAAGTTCTTAGAGATTCATGTCGTTCTGCCAGCACTAGAAATGCTTTCCTTGCCTTGTATACACTGAACTCTCCTTCCACTGTAACTACTTGAGTAATGTGATAACTCACACTTTCTTTATCCATTTCATATAAAGCATACATTCTTTTCTGGGCAGAGGACAATGGATAGTACTCCCTTTGTCCTGCTGGTTTGATTTGTTCTATTTCCACCATCTGCATTCTAGAAATACATAATGCCAGATTTTCCACAGTCTGATACAAAAATAAATCTCGAAGTGTTATATCAACCCGAAATTCCTGTTTCAAACGGTTTACCAAAAATGTAGCTTTTAATGAGTCTCCACCTAATTCAAAGAAACTCTGATCTACACTAAAATTATCTATTTTCAGAACCGCACTCCATAACTTTGTTATCTTTTCCTCTAAAATATTTTTTGGTTTCTTTTTTTTGGCAGCAAAATGTAACTGTCCTATCTGTTTCATTTTTTCTATCATTTTGTCAAATATGCCATTCTGATACTGTTCCACCAGCTTAAATCTCTGAATTTTCCCGCTAGAAGTTTTAGGAAATTTTTTTATTGGAAGCACCTGACATACTTCCAGTCCCGTACAGTTACTAATATGTTTTTTCACCATTTCTGCTTTTTCAGAAAATACTTCTGCCGGTTCCTTGGACAGAATAAAAATTAAAATTTCTTCTTTCTGTTTTTTCTGATTCCATACACCACAGGCTGCTACTTCCTTTTTCTCAAAACCATCCATTTCTCTTACAAGCCGTTCCATATCATTCGGATAATAATTCTGTCCATTTACAAAAATAATATCCTTTTCTCTCCCAGTTATGAACAGTTTCCCATCTGATAGAAATCCAACATCACCCGTTCTAAGCCATCCATCTTTCGTAAAAGCATCCTGATTGGCCTTCTCATTGCAGTAATAACCTGTCGTTATATTTTTTCCCTTTAGCTGAATACTTCCAACGTATTCTTCTGACAGCACCTCTCCCTGAGCATTACAAATCCGTACATAACATCCATTATATGGACGCCCCACTTCAATTATCTGCATTACATTCTTTTGTTTCTTATCCACAGCATGCTTTATATGGCAGCCATACCGCACCGAATCTCTTTCCAGATAAAACGTTTTTAGTTCTTCCCCCAGAACTGGACTGGAAACAGCCACCGTTGACTCTGTGAGTCCATAACTTGGATAAATGGGATTGTTGACATTTCCATATCGTTGTAAAACCTTATAGAACTTCCTGCATATATGATTATCAATTGGTTCGCCTCCCATGGATACAATTCGAATCCGGCTTAAATCCCATCCATAATCTCTTTCATTCTCCAAGGCAGAAAGGAAATACTGAAAGCCAAAATTCGGAGACAGAAGAGAAGTAACCTGGTATTCCGATGCTTTTTCCATCCAAAGACATGGATTTTTTATAAAAATATCTGTTGGCATAAGGTACTGATTTCCTTTTACATAAAGCATCATAATATGCCCTGCAACTAACGAATAACTATGAGAAATCGGAAGCCAGTTCAATATAGAATCCTGTTTTCCAGCATTTAAACGTGCACACATAACCTGAACCATAAAAACTGCATTTTCGTGCGAAATCTTTACCCCCTTCGGAGTTCCAGTAGAACCAGAGGAAAACTGAATATATGCAATATCCTGAGGTTTTGAAGGATATACTTCGGCATATTGGGTTACGTCAAGCACCTCTTCCACACAAATCGTCTGAGCTTTAATTTCAGAAGCTGCCTCTTTTACCAGCATCTGATATATTTCCTTTCCAGCAATCAGTTTTGGATGTTTCAGTGTGTGCATTACCTGAAACATCTGATTTTTCTGTTCTCTACTCGCCCCAGTATGAAGCGGAACTACAACAATTCCACCAAGAACACATGCCCAGAATACCAAAAGAAATTGTTCATTATCTTCTATCTGAAGAAGTACTTCATGTTCCCTGGTAATCCCCGACTGTTTGAGATTATAAAGAATTCCCTGTGCCTGTCGGTACAGCTCCTGATAGGGAATCTTTCTTTCGTTTCCATCTTCCTGTATTATAAATAATGAACTATTTTCCTGACTGGCTGCTTCTAAAACGTCGCATAAATTCTTCCTATTTGACATTTCTTTCATCTCGCTATTTCTCCTTTTCTTCTAACAACGGCAAGAGTTTCTCTGCCTCACAGACCAGTTCCACTTGTTCAATTTCAAACATCTGTCGAATCTCCTGCTTTCTTGCCTCGACCTCTTCCCTAGTCTTTTTTTCATAAATTCCATACGTTACTTCCATACAGTCAGGAATTAATATTGCCACAGGTTTCTTCCCACAGTAAATTCGAAAAATATCCATACAGTCTCGTATCTTCTGATTATCATCATATCCTGCAATTAATAAGATTTTATCTGGATGGTATGCTTTTAAAATAGAAATCTTGGATGCCATTTCCTCGATAAAATTATGGCTCGTGATGCTTTGTTGATCTGCCATAATCAGGTACTTATTTCCATCTGCTTCTGCATGTTTTGCCAAGGATTCTATGTAATACACATAGAGAAGCGGATCTTTTAGCATTCCAAAACGAATCGGATCAGCGTCATACTGTCCGTAAAACATGCCAACCGGCTCCGTTACCAATGCGGCTGCTTTCTTCTCTTTTTTTCTCATAGCACGCATCAGATACATCTGAGCCGTATATTTTCCTAAACATCCTCTGGTAGCATAAATTGAAATTCTCTCACTTTTCTTTTCTAATGCCAGCTGTTTTCCTTCTTCAATAAATGACTTCATTTGTTCACTGGACTTACTAAATGTAGTAAGCATAATCTGATTTTCCCTCAGCCACATCTGCAGATTTTCTTCTACCATATCGTGAATACAGACAATCTCAATTCCCATATCTCTGGCTGTCTTTAACATTTCTCTGCATCTTCTATCTACATCATGTTCCCTGTATATTTTCATATACTTCTCCAGATAAGACGGTCCGCTTAAACTATTAACAATCAGTGTATCCAAACCTTCCAGTGCTTTGGCTGCATCATCTAAAATCGGAATTCCTGCTGGACTTCCACACACAATCGTCCCTGCATCTTCACCAATATTATAAATAAAGTCAATTACAGAACAAATCTGAAATTCTACCATATCCCTAAACTTCACCAGGCCTCTGGTAATCTTATCAAATGGATAAACTGCTACCTTTTTCACGTTTCTTTCCTCCTGTTCCCTTTTCTTATTGATATAATAACAGTCCGCTGAATGGTGGGATTTCAAATGTTATAGTTTCTTCTCCGCTGAAAACGTTCCCAGTCAAAACATCTGTAATAGAACCATCCACCTTCTTCCATGACATTTCTGCTTTTACTACACACGTTTCACTGCTATTATTGATTAAAATTCCTACGGCTTCCTTTTCTGTACTTCTGATATATCCAAATACTCCTTGTTTATCTTCTTCGATCCAGGTCTGGAATCCACCTTCTGTCAAAGCTTTGGAATCTTTTCGAAAATGAATCAAAGTCTGATAAAATGCAAGAAGTTCTCTATTCTGCTTCTCTTTCTCCCAAATCATTGGCTTCCGACATCCCGGATCCATGGTTCCAAGCATTCCAACTTCATCTCCATAATACACAACTGGAATTCCAACATAAGTCATCTGAAACAATACTGCAAGCTTCATCAACTTCAATGGACGTTCCTTGTCCTTTTTTTCCCATAGACTAATACAGTCTGTTAGAAAACGCTCTGTATCATGGCTGTCGAACAGATTAAACATCATCTGTGCCACCTGATCACTGTATTCCATTCTGTTCTTTGTCAGCAGACTGTTAAATTCGCTGACCTTAAGACTATTCTCTGCAAAAAAGCTATGTACTGCTTCCCGGAATTTATAATTGGTAATTCCATCAAATTGGTCTCCACGAAGCCATGGCCCTGCATTGTGCCACATCTCGCCAATAATAATGGCATCAGATTTTACCTCTTTTACCTTCTTACGGAAAATTCTCCAAAAATCGTGGTCAATTTCATTGGCAACGTCCATGCGCCACCCATCAATCCCAGCATTTTGCATCCAGAAAACCCCAACCCGGATAAAGTATTCCCTCACTGACTCCTGATCCATCCGCAGTTTTGGCATCATTCCTAAATATCCAAATGTATCATAGTTGGGTTTCGGTGACTGGACAACTGGAAAATTATATATTGTAAACCAGTCTTTGTAACGAGAAGTTTCTCCATTCTTCATCACATCTTCAAAAGCAAAGAAATGTTCACTGCAATGATTGAATGTGGCATCTAAAATAATGCGTATTCCTTTTTTATGAGCCTGATTTACAAGCTCTTTTACAAGTTCTAAATCTCCAAAATGGGGATCTACATGAAAATAATCGACGGCATCGTATTTATGACTGCTTGGTGAAGTAAAAATAGGTGTTAAATAAATGAGATTTATTCCCAATTCTTCTAAATAATCCAGTTTCTGAAGAATGCCCTTTAAATCACCTCCAAAAAACGAATCACCGCTAGGTTCTGTATCCCATGGCTGCGTACATTCAGGATCGATACTAGTATCACCATTACAGAATCGATCAGGAAGAATTTGATAAACAACTGCCTTCTTAGTCCATTCAGGATTTTTTACAATTTCACTCTCACAAATAAACGGAAATTGAAAAACTCCAGCTTTTCCATATTCCTCAGAAAAACCATTTTCACCAAACCATGCTTCTTCTCCATCCTGCCCTTTCAGGAAAAATTTATATTTTACTCTCTTCGTTTCTGCCAGAATAATTCCTTCAAAATAATCAAAATTTTCATCCCATGAACTTCGCAGTAACTGGGTCTGTTCTTCTCCTGTATTATCTACATCATATCGATCTGCATGAAACACAGAGCATTCCTGCACATCATTCCGTGCCGCCCTTAAACGAACCTTTAACTGCTTTTTTCCAACAGGAAATGCATATGGAATATCACAAACATGGTAAACTGCCTCTTTTCGCATCGAATCCCTCCTTGTAAATATACAAATGCTATTGCGAATATATTGTCATATCTGTATATAAAAATGTTTTTAAAGTGTCTAATGCAAGTAGTTTTATATATATGTTTACATTATATTTCATATAATATAATTTTTCAATGATTCCGTATGGAATTTTATACTAAAAAAATAAAGGTATCAACTTTAATATGATTGATACCAGTTCCATTTTCTATTTTCTCTGCATAGAATAACCCTGAGGTGATCCTATGAAACCACTCTTTCCTTATGACCGCGAGGCCGCCATTTCCTATGCCAGGAAATGGGCATTACGACGAAACCCAGACTATTATAACTTCGCAAACCTTGGTGGAGACTGTACCAATTTTATATCCCAATGTCTGTATGCAGGAGCAAAACGCATGAACAATACCCCTACTTACGGCTGGTACTATAAAAATCTCTCCAATCGAACTCCATCTTGGACTGGTGCCAGATTTTTGTATGACTTTCTAAAGAACAATAAAAATGCCGGACCACAGGCAGTGATTACTACCCATGACGGCATTATTGCTGGTGACATTATTCAACTTCAAAATAATACTGGAATCATTTATCACAGCCTTTTTGTCCTCAAGGCAGGAGAAAAGATTCTGCTTGCTGCCCATGACCTGGACTCTTACAATCGTTCCTTGGATACTTATCAGTATGCAGATATCGTTTTCTGGCATATTATTGGGGTTGGACAATAGCAATCATGAACATCCATAAAATTCCACTACTGAGTCACTCCATTCCATACGATACATACTATAAATATCATATGTAAAGGAAGAAATCTTAATGAATGCACTACTTGAAAAGTTAATTGAAACCGCACCTTTGTATAGACAATTTTTGCAAACTGATTCTGCAATCGCTATCTCTGATACAGAAAAATATTTAGCATTGTTTGAGACAGATATATTAAAATTTCCATTTGAAATCGGAACAAATATCCGTTCATCTGGATATGAGGATGTCTTAAACGAAATAGCTGCCACCGGTAAATCTGTAATAAATTTTGTACCGAAAGAAGCCACAGGAACTGTTCCTATTAAATCCATCATATCTCCTATTTTTGATAATAAATCTGTTGTGGGATATTTTTCTATATCGATTAACATAGAAAAAGAAAATCAAGTTGATGAAACATTTCTAAGCTTAATTGAATCCATACGGTCTATCACAAAAGCAACATCTGAATTAAATGAGCGAATGGATTCCATTGAACAGGAGTTCAAAATTGTAAACGAAAATATCGCAGCCGGAAATCAGGCAATTCAATCCATTCATGGCATCTCAAGACAAACAAATCTGCTCAGCCTAAATGCTGCAATTGAAGCAGCAAGAGTGGGTGCCGCAGGTGCTGGTTTCGCCATTGTAGCATCCGAGATGAGAAAATTATCTACACAAAGTAAAGATATCTCTGATAATGTAGAAGATTCTTTTAAAGCAATTGGATTATCTGTCAACCAGTCCATGAATCGAATCAAAGAAGCAAAAGAAATATCTAACAGTCAATGCCAATCTACTTCTGAAATCTCAGATTATATCAATTATCTCTTAAAAAGCTTCCATGAATAATCCCTAATATTGAGAAAACACCCTGTATCCGTTTTGCAGGGTGCTTTACTATTTTATTAACCATAATTATATTTTCTCCGAAGTGTAAAAAAGAAATAGGTAGTAACCAATAGGGAAATCAATTCCGCTGCCACAATCGACAGCCAAATTCCTTGAATCCCCAGAAATATAGGTAATATCATAACTGCACTTATCTGAAACAGCAGGGTTCGCAGGAAAGAAATTATTGCCGACACCAAACCATCATTCAGTGCCGTAAAAAATCCTGAACCGAATATATTAAAACCAGAAAATAAAAAGGAAATAGAATACAACATAAATCCTAGTCGTGTCATTTTAAGTAAATGTGTATCATATCCTACAAAAATATTGGCAAGTGGCAGTGCCAGTATTTCTGCTAATGCAGTCATAATAACCGCACATACCAAAATAATCACAAGGCTTTTACGAAACAGACTTTTAAGTTCTAATGAATTGCCTGAACCATAATGATATCCTATAATAGGTGCAGTTCCGATAGAATATCCTATAAATACGCCAACAAAGATAAAATCGACATACATAATAACTCCATATGCCGCAACACCATTTTCTCCTGCAAACTTCATAAGCTGGAAATTGTACAAAATATTAACAAGGGACAACGATATATTTGTCATTAATTCAGATGATCCATTTGTGCATGTTTTCAAAAATGCTTTTCCATCCCAGTTTGTTTTTGTCAGCTTCAGGGAACATGTATTTGATAACATAAAATATATCAGCGGCACAATACCTCCCACAAGCTGGCTGATAGCAGTTGCTGCGGCTGCACCAATTAATCCCCAGCGAAATCCTGCCACAAAAAGTGCATCCAGAACCATATTTGTCAACCCCGCAATAACGGTAACCACAAGACCAAGCTGGGGTCTTTCTGCTGTAACTAAAAAACTTTGGAATACATTTTGTAAAATAAACGCTGTAAGCACCAGAAGCAGGACACGCCCATAACGGACACAATCACCAATCATGGTTCCCTCTGCTCCTAAGATTACAGCAATAGGCCGGATGAAAATAATTCCGACTACGGAAAAAATAACACCAAGCACTATGGACACATAAACCAGCATGGAAAACAAACTGTTTGCTTTCTCTCTGTCACCTTCCCCCATTGTCTTAGAAACAAGTGCACTTCCACCTGTTCCTATCATAAAGCCAGCTGCACCAAACAGCATCAAAAAGGGCATAATCAAATTTACTGCTGCAAATGACGTTTTACCAACAAAGTTGGATACAAAAATACCATCCACAACTCCATAAATAGAGGTAAAAATCATCATCACTACCGATGGAATTGTGAATTTTAATAACTTTTTATACGTAAAATGTTCTGATAAAGATATCTGCATATTTTATATTCTCCTATGTATCTGCTTAATTATACTTATCCTTTCCATCCAAAATCTTTCATAGTTCATTTTTAAATTTTTTTACATCCTCTCCGCTTCCAGCAAAAGGCAGCACTTCCTACAGCCATTCCCAAAAAAGACGGTGCCATAGCATACAAAAGAGCAATCCCGTCTTCTTCTGTCAGCTGGCTGATACTGCTCCTGAAAATTAGAATCGGTATAACCCAGCCGATAATACCAAATAAAATCGGCAACAGCCATTTTTCCCATGCCTTTTTCCTACTTTCCAGAAGGGAACAGATAAAGCCGGCTGCCGGAAGAATCAGATAAAGCGTAAGAATACAGAATCCCATTTCATCCCCACAGCTTAAGAAAAAACGCCCCCAAAAAAGAATCAACAGAGAAATTCCCATATATATCATAACAGGAATATCCACTGCTCGTTTCCTTTCTACCTCATCTTTCATATACAACCCTCCTTATTAAAATTTAAAATATAATTATGAACGCCTCCAATCTCCATCTCCTACAATCAGTGCAAAATATCCCCAATCCCACTGCATTCTATGGAACGCATTTCTCATATATTCACAAATGCCCTCCTCATCATATCCTGTCATTCGAGAGATTATGACAATCGAATCCCGTATCATTTCATAAGATATCTTTTTCATTCCTTCTGTAACCCAGCGTAGGAAAATCAGATGTAAGATTTCTCCGTACTCTATAGAAATCCACTGGTACAAGACCGTCATCGTTTCCAAATCAATTCCCGGAACCAGACTGCTGCCAAATAATTCTGAAGCCAGATAATTTCGAAACAACTTATGATATGAAAAAATCTGCACTCTGAATTCCTCCAGTTTTTCGCTCAGTTTCTCTAATCCACCAGCCTTGGAAATCTGATCTGCCAATAACGATGTTTCCTCCAGATAGTTTTTATACATGTTTTCTTTGCGGTAATTTTCTATCAAATCCAGAAACAGTTCATTTCGTTCCATAAACGTATCGAACGATGAAAATTCCATCTCATCGATTGCATGATTAAATTCTTTCGGTACGATTTCTAACTTATAATTCTCCCAGGATTCTTTTTTATCCTGAAAATCTAAAATTAGATAAAAAATAATCATTAATCCCCTAGATACCGGCAGCTTTTCGTCCTGTATCAATGAAATAAAATACATACGCATTTTAAAATATTCATCTTCTATCTCATTTATATCCCCTGTAAACTGAATTTTATCCTGTTTTCTTAGAATATCAATTACTGCCGGACAACAAGGTGCCAGGCAGCATTCTTTTCTATCAGGAAAATCCTGTATTTCCCGTGGGAACATAGCACAAGTTTGAGAAAGAATGGAATCTCCATATTCCAAAACCAGGCTGCAGAGTTTCTGTTTATTTAAAAATGGACATCTTCTTTGTCTATCTAAGTGAATCACTCTTTCCTCTTCTTCTACAAAGTGATTCAAATACTTTTCTTTCGAATTGAATACTTTCTTCTTATCCCACTTCTCATAAGTAGCTTCATCTAGTTCAATTTTCCACTCCTGACAACATGTAATAGAACATTCTCCTGCAATACATGTGAACGTATCATAATAATCTGGTTTTATCACTTTTGGCATTTTTTCTTCCTCTCATTTGGTACGTTTATGTTTTATTTTACCTTAAGAGAGATTCTTTGGCAATGACAATAATTTTTTTCTGACACATACTGTTTAAATATATTGGTTCTTCCCAGTTCTCCAAAAATACTTAAGATGCATAAAAATACATAAAAACAACGTCATAAATTCTGCTGCTGGCACTGCAATCCAAACTCCGTACACCCCCCAGATATGAGGTAATGTCAAAAGACTGGCAACAAGAAACACTAACGTTCTTGAAAAGGAAATAACAGCAGATACTTTTCCATTTGAAAGAGCTGTGAAAAATCCGGAAGATGCAATGTTAATTCCACTAAATAAAAAGTTCAAAGCAAAAATCTTAAATCCGGAAACTGCAAGTGAAGCAGTAGCAGCATCCTTTGTAAAAATCCTAACCAGCGGCGCAGCGGATATAATGGAAATAACTGTAATCACTGCAGATGCTACTATAACAAATATCATAGAAACCTTATATATTTTTCTTAATTGTTTCTTATTTCCAGAACCATACTGAAATCCTACAATGGGACTGATTCCAATGGAGAATCCCATATTAAATGCATTAAACAGAAATTGTCCATATAAAAGAATAGTAATCGCTGCTACTCCAGATTCTCCTACCAGATTTATTAAAATAATGTTAAATAAAAATGTAATCAGTGCATTGGATAACTGACTAATCATTTCCGAAGAACCATTATAACAGGCCATAGCGATTTCTTTGGGCCGAATCTTAAAAAACGTAAAATGCAGTTCTTTTTTGGATATCCAAAAGAAGAAAATCCCTGCAATAGCTGGAAGCATTTGACCAATTCCAGTAGCAAGAGCTGCTCCTGCTATCCCCATGTCAAACACTACAATAAGAAGATAATCCAAAATAGCATTTGCTATACCTGCAGCATACAAAATGGTGCAAACAGAATACTAATTTTTAAATATGTCTGGCAGTCTAAAAGGAGTATTTGGTTTGCCCCTAATAAAAAGCAAATCGGTGTGAGAAAACAGAATGTAATTACCATCACAATTATACTGACGATGAAACCAAGTACTACAAACTGAGACAGACACTCTCGTGCTTCTTTTTCCTTTCCTTCTCCTAAAAGCCTGCTGATAATGGCATTTCCACCAGTCGCTAGCATGGTAGCAATGGCAATCACAATTGTAATCACTGGATAAACAATATTTAAAGAGGACAATGCATTACTTCCTACATAACGCGAAACAAAGATTCCATCTACGATGGTATACAATGACATAAATACCATCATGATAATAGATGGCAATGCAAATCGTAGAAGATTCCTTGTTGTAAAATTCTGATTAATTGATGTACTCATAACATAATTTCCCTTCGTTTTCAAATGAATCTAGCAATAAATTTCTTGACATCTGTCACTATATACTATAGGGTTACCCTATAGTCAAGAAAATTATAGAATGAACTAACTTAGGAGGTTTTTAAATTCATGAAACGGAATAACTATATGACTACTGGAGAATTCGCCAAACTTATGGGCGTTACAAAACATACTCTCTTCCATTATGATGAAATCAAGCTGTTTTGTCCAGAAATCGTAACCGAACAGAATTATCGATATTATTCCTTATATCAAATGGAATCTTTTAATACAATTTTACTGTTAAAAGACCTTGGAATGTCTTTGGAAGAAATCAAAATTTTTTTGGATCACAGAAGTCCTGAAAATTTTTTAAAAATTTTCAACAAAAGAAGCGCACAAATTGATGCAGAAATTGCAAAGCTCGAAGCAGCAAAAAACTGGATGTTCCAGCGAAAGAATAAAATATTAGCAGCCCAGGAAATAGACTGCTCTAAAGTTGCAGTCAAAAAATATCCAAATAGATACTACATCCAGAAAGAATTAGAGTGTACTTCGGATAAATCTCTTTATTTAAAAACAAATGAACTCATTACAGAATTTGAGTCCTATGAAGGCAAGTACGATTATGACATCGCCTATATTCAGCATGCTAATCAAGTAGAACATGGTATTTATGACGAATATCACTCAATTGCACTTCTTCTGGAGTCTAAGCCTCCCAAAGGAAACTATAAAGTTCTTCCAGAAGGTGCTTATCTGACAGCCTATCATGTAGGTCATTGGAACACTATAGATGAAGCTTATAAAAGGCTTATCCAATACAAATTTTCCCATGATATCCATAGCTGTAATGATTACTTTGAGTTTTATATTATAGATGACTTTACTGCAAAAAATATAAAAGATTATGTGACAGAAATTTTTGTTAAAATTATTGAATAAACAAAAAAATTTTACACACTAGCTGCAATGTATCCTTTACAGTAATACGTAGCGTCTTCCGTCCTTTTCAATAATCCTTGCATCAATATCATAGATAGTCTTCAGATTTTCTGCCGTCATTACTTCTTCGGGTGTTCCCTTTGCCACAATCTTCCCATTACTGAGTGCAATTAACTCGTCACTGTATCCAATGGCCTGATTCATTTCATGGAGTACCATAATAACCGTAATATTGTATTCCTGATTTAACTTCCGCACCAGTTTTAGAATTTCCTCCTGATAACGGATATCTAGAAATGTCGTTGGTTCATCTAAAAATAAATATTCCGTATCCTGTGCCAGCGACATTGCAAGAAAAGCCCGCTGTCTCTGTCCACCAGAAAGTTTTCCCATTGGCCGGTCAGCCAATTCCAAAAGCCCCGTCACTTCCAATGCCCAACTTATTTTCTTCTCATCCTCATCTGTTTTTCCATGACCAGGTACTCGATGTGGAATTCTTCCGTAGCTTACCAATTCCCGCACTGTCAAATCATCTTCTGCCCGGTTATGCTGATGAACAATCGCTGCCTTTCTAGCAAATTCACGGATTTTCATTTTTCCAATATCAATGCCTTCCAGAGAAACACTGCCTTTTTCCGGCTTCAGATTTTTTGTCATTAACTGAAATAACGTCGATTTTCCAGAACCATTGGCACCAAGTACCGTGGTTACACTCCCTTTTTTTATTTCAAAAGAAATGTCGTGAAGAATTTCTTTTTTTCCATAGGAAAATGATAACTGATTAACTTTCATAGCGGTTTCTACTCCTTTTCAATAGTAGAATGAGTAACGGTCCTCCAATAATCGCCAGAATGACCGATGCCGCTACTTCATATGGATAAGCAATCGTTCTTCCGATGGTATCCGCCAGTAAAAATAAAAATGCCCCAAGAATTATGGAAAAGGGAACCAATCTACGATTATCTGATCCAACTAAGATTTTTGCAATATGAGGAACAATCAAGGCGAGAAAGCTTACTGTTCCCACAACGGCTGTAGAAATGGATGCTAACAGCACAGCAGTTACAGATACCACAAAACGAAGTCTATGAATATCCACACCAATACTTCTAGCCGTTTTATCTTCCAATAATAGTAAATTACATTTTGATGCCAAACATAAACTCATTACTAATCCAACGAACACATAAGCAGCAAGAAATTTTACATCTGACCAGGTTTTCATAGTAATATTGCTTTGAACAGCCGCAGCACTTCCAGACAAACTTCCATTCTGCATTGTTCCAAATACGGTAGAAAACCCTTCCCACAAAGCATTCATAGCCACACCAGTTAAAATCAGATGCACTGGGCTCATGGATTTTCTTCCAGTTACGACATATATGATAAAAAAGGAAATCATTCCGCCTAAAAAGGCAAACATCGGACCAAAAAAGTAGAGTGTTGGAAAGAAGGCTGTCATAATAGTTGAAAAAAACGCTGCACCACTGGAAACTCCAATAATTCCGGGATCTGCAAGTGGATTTTTTAATGCAGCCTGTAACAATACACCAGAAACTGCCAATGAAGCCCCTGCAAGCATGGAAATCATAATTCTAGGAAAACGAAGATTTACAATACTGTTTACAGTTTTGTCGTATTCTACAAACAGCCCACGAAACAGCTGTGGAAGAGTTACTTTCAGTGTACCAATCTGGATAGATACAAAAAATAATGCAAATAAAGCCACCAGAAATACACCAAAAAAAACGGTATTTCGAATTGTTTTATTTCTCATAGAATAATTCTCCTAATCCTGTCACTGCTTCCTGATAATCTAACGTTGCACTCATGCCGTAAAGTCCATTTTCCAAGTCATAAACCTTTCCATCTGCTACTGCATTGAAGTTTTTCCAAATATCATTATTGTTAAATTCTTCTTCAAACATTTCTGCTGCTTCTTCTGGCATTGCATGGGAAGTACGAAGAATAATATCCGGATTCTTAGACAATAAGTCTTCTGTATTTACAGAAATAAAATCAGTGGATTCACCAGAATAAACATTCGTGCCACCTGCAAGTTCTACCAGATTTCCCACATAGGATTTATCCGTTGCCACCGAATAGGAACCTGGAAATCCCATTAAAATCAGCACGGTAGGTTTGTCTTTATTGACATGCATTTCCTGATATTCCTGCATAAATGTTTCATATTGAGATAGCAATGCATCTGCTTCTTTCTGTCGGTCAAACAATTTTCCTAAATCTGTAATGGATTCAAACATTCCTTCCACACTTTCTAAATCAAGAAAGGCTGCATTTACATGAATCTGCTCATATTTGGATTTTAAATCATTCTGAAGGCTGGCTGGACTCAACACCCATTCCGGCTCCATATCTGCAAGAATTTCCATATCTGGTGACATTGGGCTTCCTACTTCTTTCACATTTTTATAGCGTTCCGGCAAATCATAACTTGTTTTTGGAACACCTGCCAGTTCAAGACCTAACTTATCCATAATTTCCGCAATGGATACACTGGTCACAACGATTCCTCCATTTTTTGTCTGTTGTGCTGTATCTGTATCGGATTGTATTTTTCCACATGCAGTCAGGGCAAACACGCCTATGCACATTACGCTAAGTGTCATGAATCGTTTTATTTGTTTTTTCAAATTTCTATCCTCCGATAATCTGTCTTTCTTTCCTTCTTCTTATGATATAGTAGATACCAAATACTAGAGTTATCAGTAAATCTACACTTGCAATAATGCAGACTGCCAGTAAAATCCGGTTGCTTTTCGCATCCTCTTCTACGATTGTAGTCACGGTTTCTGCTTCTTTTTCTTCCGTATCCTTATTATTATAAATAACAGTTAATCCACTGCTTTTTTCTTCTGTTTCCTTGAAATCTTCCATTACTACTTCTTTAGAATCCTCTTCCTCTGCTATTTCTGGTTCATTGGATTTTTCTGTGACTTCCACAATTTCCGGCCCAGAACTACTTTCCTGCTTTTTATCCGTTTCTTTTTCATTCTGCTGTGTAGAAAAATTGTCTGCTTCTTCTTTTTCTACAGTTACAAAACTGCTTCCTCCAGATGAAACATTTCCATTTACAGATGGAGGATTTTCGGATGCTTTGGTTTCTTTTTCTTCTAAATCTTTGGATGTCAGAACTGTTTTAAAATCTCCGCTTCCTGCTCTCAATCCACTTAATTTTCCATAAAAAATAACGCTTCTTCCCATGGGTGTTACATACACGCTGATGCGAATAGTTCCTGTTTCTGATGAAACTTTAAAACGGTAATCCGCCGTTTGATTACTGCTGTTTTTCTGCATCAGCTGTGCACTGGATGCCTGAAAAGATACATTTTTTGATGGCTGTGAGGCAAAAGATACCTCTCCAAGCTGATCCAGCATACCAATCCTTAGAGTTATATACGTATTCTGATTCTTATCGATTTCAACCAATGCGGCTCTTTGAAGCACGCTTTCTGTCATAGGCTGTCCGATCCCTGCGTTATTTCCTGGATCTTCTACTTCGCCAGTTTCCGGATGAGCATAGTATGCAGTTGTTGTTGCAGTATAAATCCCTGCATCGGCTGCCTGTAATTTTGCTGGAAACACCAAAGCAAAAACCGTCAGTGCCAACATTATATATAATTTTTTGAGCATTTTCGTTTCCTCTACTTTTTATACTGAATGGTAAATACCGTTGTTCCTACATAACTTCCTGCTTCTGCCTGCTGGACTTCCTCTGCTTTTACCTGAATTTTTGCTTTCTTAGCTGTACTTTTTGTAAATTTTTGTGTACCAAAATCATTGGTAAATGAAATATTAGAAGTATTTTTTTTCAGTGTCCCAGTAGCTGGTGCACTGACAGCTACAAAGCTCCCGTCAGAAAATCCAGAAATTTCCACAGAAACTTCATATTCTGCTGCTGAATTTTCTGTTTTGGAAAGTGTACCCAGTCCAATCGATGCCGGAATTGTTACCTGATAAGATGCTTCATTTGTTTCTTCCACTTCCGCACTTATGGAAACTTCCTGTCTGCTTTCTTCTTCCGATTCACTGTTATCTGGTAAAAACTCGGTAGAGCCTTCCATCTGCTTTTTCCAATCAATTACCAGTTCAAAACTTACATCCATTCCCATAATAATAATTTTGGATTCCATCTCATAAGATTCCGTATCTAAATCTTTTAATTCATATTTATATGCATCATAGACTTCGCCATCAATTACGGCGGCTTCGTCTGTTTTTTCTAATTTCTTGTTTTTATCTGCAATGAACTCCAGACATTCAATGCCTAGACTGTAATATTTTTTCACATAAAAATGCAGTGTTCCTTTTCCATCTGCAATTATCAAGTCTGCTGTTTTATATAAATAAGAATCTAACATGCTGGTCGAATCTGTTCCTGTCTTTTTTGCTGTAACAGCCACCGTATAGTTTCCATCTGCTGTCGTTTTCGCTGCTGAAACTGTTATGTTTATGTTTAATAAAAGTAGAACCATCGCCATAACCATGGCAATCTGTTTTTTCCTATTTATCACCGTTTGTTTCATCTTCTGTCTCCTTATGCTGTCATCTCTATTTTACAATTATCTGGCATTTCATACTGGCACCGTTTAAAGGAGTGTTATCGTTAAGTTCATATGCCTGATAAATCATATCTGCTTCATAGCTCCCTTTTTTTAATAGGGTTTTTAATTGGATTTGATACAAATGCTGCCCTGGTGCAATCAGCTTTGACTGATAGACCACCTTTCCAGAATCGGAAAGTTTTATGACAATTGTCAGATTACAAGGGTTTTTCTCTGGATTATAAAAATCAACAGAAACGTTTTTTTCTCCCTGGAAAACTATAAGTTTTTCAAATCCTGGAAGTGTAATTCCTGCATTCATTGCTGTATTATTTTTTGGTTCTTTTGTTGCTTTTTCCTGAATTTCTTCAAATTCCATTTTCACAAGCTGCCTTCCTTCTGCTTCCGCTTTGTTCCCATCCAACATTACTGCCGCAATTAGAACCAGCACTGCTGCCATAAATCCATTCGTTATTTTACACCTTATCTTTTTCCTGCTCATTCTGTATGTCCACCCTCGCTTTTCTACGAACCAGCCAAGTTCCAATCCCTGCCTTTTTTGCAGTTTCAAGAGAAAGGAAAATTCCAGCTAGTATCACTAAGGTTATATTCATTTTTTTTCTGTATGTCTTTACTAACGTAGACATTTTTGTTTCATTTGTCTTTTCTAATACATACATAACATAATCCGATGCGTGTGTCAGAGTAAAATCAGTAGCTCCCTTTTCTGAAATCTTACTGGATGCCGGAGATTCCAATGTTTTCTCCTCTGGATTATAATAATACAATCTGGCGTCGTACCCACTGTATTGGGTTCCCGCTGTAAATACCAGCTTTCCAGAAAAACCATACTCTCCATCATGATTCAAATGAATCTGAGTGTAAGACGCCGTTCCAGAAGCACTGTCACCATGTACTTCCTTTAGCATATCTCTAATCGTGTTTTCCGAAACTGTTTCCAACCCCAGAACAGCTCCCATATCCAAATCCTGCTTTTTACCTGCACCAATATCTGTTCCTTTGATTTCCCAAGTAATAAACTCATCCACTACCAGACGTAAAACAATCGCTCGTTTTTCCAGAAGTATCCATATTTCCTTTGGGACAACCGTATTTCCTTTTAGATAAATGGTCAACTGGGAAATTTTATCGTTTGATTTTAGATACTCCACAATTTTCTCCCAGCCAGATAAGGTTATATCTGGTGTCTTTGCAAGAGTGGACATTTCATCATCTGTGTCCGTTGCTATAAAGACATCTGCATATACCTCTTTCTCCTCCGAAATAACTGCTGTCACCTGACTGGATGATTTTAGTTCCTGCGCACTGACTATCTGGCTTCCACTAAAAAACATCATGATGCAGATAACTGCTGCCAGTACATAACACATTGGTTTGAGCAGATAATTTATTGGTTTCATAAGTTCCTCCAGTTTTCTTCTACTATTTCTGTCTGCATCTAACAGTGGCTTTCCTCTGGACATTCACACTCTTTTACTGTTACCGAAACAATATTCTGATCTCCGTCCAAATATCCATACTGGCGAAGCCCTTCCTGAATCACTGCATTCCAGTCCTTCGCTGTCAGATGATACACCGTCTCATCATCTAAAACAATCTGGCATGCATCTTCCAGTGAACAGCTATTTGAATAACCAATTTTATACATGTTTTTGCGGCTGATTGCTCCAATTTCCTCTAATGTATTCACCATTCGATAAACTGTCGCCGTTCCAATTCCGCTGTCCATTTTTGACGCCTTGTAATAAATCTCTTTACAACAGGAACAATCATTTTCCAGAATAATATCAATAATGGTTAAGCGCTGCTTGGTAATTCGAAGTCCACGCTCCCTTAATTTTTCCAGAATCCTGTCTTTCTGCATGCTGGCACGCTGATAACTCCTTGTATCCTGCGTTCTTTTTTTTGTTTTACTGCACTGGCATACTGACATACAGGTACCTCCTCCACTTTTTATTTGAAATTGATTCTCATTTGCATTATAAAGTTAGTATATACTAACTAGCCAAAAATGTCAAGTCTTGGTGTCTGCACAATTTTTCACCAAAAAAGACGCATACCGTTTTCTGTACACGCCTTACATTTCTTATAAAATTTCTGCACGCTGATTTACATTACATTTGAAGAATACATGTTACTATTTTTTATTTCTTACATACTGTATGCGGTAATTTGTAAATTCAGCTGGCTCTTTACAGTCCTTTCCATTTCCAGTTGCATACATACCGATAATTACACCAGTGAATCCTCCTGCAACTTCGGAAGAAAGATATCTGCACTGAGCTTTTCCAAGCACCGTTTCTTTACCGTCAGAAATAACCGTAAAAGTATAGAACAAAGCATCTGCTGTTATTTTTAACATAATGTTCTCTTCTGCTGCCGGACACTCTGCTTCTATGGATTTAATGTCACCAATACAAAGACGTTCTCCTGCCTTTTTATCTGCATTTACAAAAAGATCATAATGATGAGACTCATCCAGATATAAAGAAAGTCCGGCTTCTCCCTCACTGACTTTTACATCACAGGTAATAACTGCATCAAAGTCCTTCTGGCGAAGTCCAATAAATGCTGGTGCATCTATATCACTTAAATTCACACTGCTGCCAAGAAGCTTCACATAGTTCTTTCCTAATTCATAACGGGCAGCGTCTGGAATACGAATGGTACACCAGTCTTTCTTCCATTCCGTATTTTCCATGGTATACTCAGATGGAAGTTCTTGTACGACAGAATCCGGAATACGATCTGTTTCAAATTCTATTTTACAAATTCCATCTTCCCCAGCAGTAAACCAGCCGTTTTCATCCCAGGTAACCGGTGTCAGGCAGACTTCACGTCCTAGCTGATGAAACGTAACATAACGTTCTTCCTGACGAAATCCCAGATGCAGAATCCACCAGTTTCCCTGCTCATCTTCTACTAAATCACCATGTCCTACCCCCTGCAATACATAGCCTCCGAGATTTCGATTTGTCAGCACTGGATTTCCTGCATAGGATTCGAATGGACCATTTATGGATTTTCCTCTGGCATAAGTAATCATATGTCCGTACTCCGTTCCACCTTCCGCAGCCATCAGATAATACATATCGTTAATACGGTATAAATGTGGTCCTTCCAGATAACGTCCGCCGGTTCCCCGCCAGATAATTGTACTTTCAGTCAGCTTCTTACCAGTCTCAATATCAATTTCACACTGATAAATTGCATTCTTACCTTTATTCTCTTTCTCCTCGTCCGTACTCATAAAGTACGCTTTGTCTCCTTCAAAATAAAGGGATGGGTCAATTCCGCCCTGCTCCACAATAATCGATTCGGACCATTCTCCATAAATATCATCCGTATAAACATAAAAATTCTTTCCATATGTACTATTCGTTGTTACCATATAAAAACGGCCTTTGTGATAACGAATGGTTGGTGCGAAAATACCACCTGAGCTGTTCACCTTGTCCAGATTAACCTGACTTCTTCTGGTCAGACAATGTCCAATCTGTTTCCAGTTTACTAAGTCTTTACTTTCAAATACAGGCACCCCTGGGAATAGGTGCATAGTGCTGCATACCATATAGTAAATATTTTTTACTTTAATAACACTTGGATCCGGATACATTCCGCGCAAAACTGGATTTTCATATTTCATGTTTTCTTCCTCCTAGCAAAAATGTTTTCTCCATTTTAACATATTTGTTTTCTCAGAAAAAGGGGCTGTCGCACTAATTAATTAGTGCGCAGCTTCTTTTCTTTATAAAAAAATACAGCCGGACCTCGAAAAGTCCGGCTGTTGGTGTAAAATATAAGTATGCGAAAATCTATATTTTTACATAAGAATTATACTTTGAACGAGGAAGGATATCAAC
>CAKSBP010000024.1 GCA_934438135.1 uncultured Clostridium sp.
TATAAAATCAAGTCAGCAACGGAATAAACCTTAACTTTGCTACATATTCAATTTTTAAAGTGACCACCGCAAGATGGCCTTGTTGTGATGCAATTAAGGAAATGGATACCCTCTACTATTCTTTTTCAACCTTATCTCCTTTTTATACAGGCAACAATAAATTAAATTACATTATATTATAATATACGGAATTATATATTGTAAATTTCAAATTTTATCCTATTGTCTTAGATAATGAAATGAACAACAATCATAAATAAAAGAGAAATCAATGTCATTAAATTAAGACATTGATTTCTACGAAATGTTTCTTTTATTTAAACTAATATCTGCTTTATCATTTCTCCAGTCTCAAATACACTTTCCTGGCCAAATGCTTCTGCCAGATACTTCAGATTTTCCTCCGAGTGCTCTACCTCTTTAGAATAAATTCTGGCGGTATCCACTCGATCTTGCTGGGTAAATGTTTTATTCTGGGAAATATAACGCTGGGTATCCATATCTCGTATCATAAGAAATGCTACTGCCACAAACTTTGCTTTTCCTAATACATCTCCATCATAAACAGTCTTCATAAAATAACGGAATGTGAAATAGACTAACAGCTGTTCCCATTCATATTCTCTCTCTTTTATGTAATTCCAGTAATTCTCAAGTGACAGCCTGTAATGCTGCTCTTTCCCCTCTTCTACAGAAAATTCCTTCTCCACCTTTAAAAGTGTCTGACTCCATTCTTCGCCCAGCACTTCCAACTCATGAAAAATACGGATTCGCTCGACAAACTGCTTCTGTATTCCTTTCTTATCTTTGTAAGATACAAGACGGATTCGGCGATATTCCAAATCATCATATTTTTTTATAGTCTGCACAATTTCATCAAACTGATTTAATTCCAAGGATTCCTGGATTTCACTACACATAAGAAGTAAGAGACAAAGCCTTTCTTCTACTGGCATCGTCCTCTTCTGTAATAAAACAATCGACTTATCCCTTACCAGTTCCAATGTATTCACAAACTGTTTTTCTGCTGGAGTAAATTCAGATTCGCAGGCCGCCTCTCCCTGAGCGTCAAACATTTCCGGTATGGAAAACTCTTCATAAGAAAATAGTTCTTCTGATAATAAAACCAGTTTTCCAGCCTCTTCACAGGAAAGCCCTAAACACTTTTCTCTTACATCTTCATACTCCAAAGTAAACCTCGGGTATTCTGTGCAGATTTCACATAATGCTGTTTCTCCCAGTTCGGTGTAAATCTCACATAAATTCTGTTCATTTAAAAACGGACAGCGTTCTCCATTTAAAATAAAACTTTTCTCCTCTCCATCCGTTATTTTGGAACGAAGGTAGTCACCAAATTCTCCAGGAATCTGGCTGTAGTAATCATAAGTATCTTCATCCAGGTCAATTTCCCATCCAATACAGCAGCTGTCGCTGCACTTATCTGCGGAACATTTAAAATTCCGATAATAATGCGGTATCCTTAATATCACCTGTATCACTCCATTTTGTCACATTGCCAGAGAATTATTCTCTGTTGTCTCTGTCTCACCTTTCCATGCCTTTCGAAGACAAATAGAAAGATCAATTACAAAGTAAATCAAAAGCATAGTAAGAAATTTTTCCCCTTCTCTCTCTGGAAAAAATGAAACAATCCGTTCTACTGTTTTTTGTAAAAACAAAAAGAGAAAAAGGGTATAAAATCCCCATACTATTGTGCTTTCAGACAAATAATGCCCTTGTAATTAAACGGCTTGTTCCGGTAATCCCACCATACAATTCCAAACATCTGTCTTGTTAATTTCGCCGTACAATATTCCAGAAATGTCGGCACAATACATCCTAATATATACAAAGACAAATATTTTCTTTGAAATGGCTTTAATATGTAATAGACCGTGAGTGCACCAACTCCATATATTGGGCACACCGGTCCATGAATAAAGCCTCGGTTTGTCAGCTTTCTGTTGCAAAAAGACATATAAATAGATTCCACTATCCAGCCCAATATGCTATATACAAAAAACCAACTTATAAAATGGTATAAATCTGTATCAAAACATACCCTCTGCCACATTCTGCATCCTTCCTAATCTTTATTGAATAAAACTATTATAGAATAGTTTTACTGGAAACGCCATAGGATTTTAACCATTTAAAATTTAATTTCCCGATTTCCAATAGTAATACTCTGTATCTGATTCGTATCCAACGCCTTTCCTCCGAACTGATACAATTCCACGAAAGCATTCAGCCACATATTATTTCGATTTCCACCAGAACCGCTATTTTCTAGATTAATTTTCGTTCCATCTTTCATAGTTACTTCTTTAATTGTAATACTACTATCTTCTGTGATTTTCACTTTCGGGTTTTTCACTGCTTCGACGCGGATAGAAATCGGAGAAACTTCAATTTTATTTACCAGGCTCTTTACTCCATTGCAGGTAACAAATCGGAATGGATGATACGTTTTCACATTTGACTGATAATCAAATCTCCATTCTATTTTCCATTCTCCTGGAAATATCATTTTTTCTGTTTTATCCTTATCCAGATTCCCTTGATAGAGTATTAAATCAGAAAGTTCCAACGTAATATACTTACGATTCACTTCTTTGCAGTCTGAAACATAAAACATTACACTCAAATAACCATTCTGCTCCATCGTCTCCATAGTGCACCCATAACTGGAAAATCCACTCATGCCAGCCCCATTTTTCTTTCTTGCCATATTAAAATGAAAATTATCAAATGTATAATAATCCGTATCTGGATTGTAATCTGCTGGAAGTTTGTAATCGGTATCTACTCTAAGATAAAACGAATTTTTGTCTCCTACAGAAGAAACTGCTGTCACCTTTAATTTATCCGTACCATTTGTTTCGGTATCTTTCTTATCAAGCTGTACACTTCCATTTGGCAGCTGCACAGTATCTGTATTCTCAAGTCCCATATACTTCCTAATAGCAATATCCCAGTTATTTTTTTCTGCTGCCATACCAATACTTCCAAATAACATAGTCGCTGCTGCTAATACGAAAAATACTTTCCACTTCTTTCGTTTTCTTGGTTTTACCTGCTGAATTTTTTTCTGAATCAGCTTAGAAACTCTTTCTTCGGTTTCTGGTGCCATGGATCCGGCTTCCATATCAATAGCCTCAAATTGTTCCGTCTTTGTTATTAATTCATCCAGTCTATTCATGAAAAATCCCCCTTTTCTGCAAGGTCTGCTCTAATTTTCTTTTACCCCGGTATAAAATATTTTCCGTTTTCTTTTCCGAAAGACCAACCCTGTTGGCAATGGATTTTATCTTTTCTCCATAAAAATACCGGAGCAGAAAAACTGATTTATCCGGCTCTCCAAATTCATTCAGACACTCATAAAGGATTTTTTCATTGCTTCGCTTTGCAAATTCCTGCTCTACATTTAATTCCGATGGTAAGTCTAAGAGGACTTCCTCCAGCGGAAAATAACTTTCTTTTTGAAGCTTTCTCCTTTTATCCCTTGCAGTATTTCTGGCAATGGCATATAGATAGCTTTTTAAAGAATTTTCTTTATCTAATTTTATTTTATCTGCATTCTGCCAAAGTTTGATAAATGTATCTGCAATAGCTTCCTCAATATCACGCTGGCTTAAATCCGACAGGAAATTTGTACAAATGGTTTCTACCGCTTTTCCATAAGTATGCATAGCTTCTTTTATCCCGTCTTCCGGGCTTTTCTTTAAAAGCCGTAATAACTTTTTCTCCTCCATTGTTTCCTCCCTTTGAAGTTTTCTACATACCTATACGGTTTAAAATACAAAACCACTCAAAAAACTTAATGAAGAATCATCTGCTCTTTTCCAAATCCTTTCCCATGTCTTTTGGGGTCAGGCCGCACTTCTCATTTAATTTCTGGTAAATACCACGCATCCATGGCTCACTGCATGCCTGAATTGCTCCTTCCGGCGTAAACCATTTCACGCCGCTGTTCTCATCCGGTTTTACTGCCAGTTCATACTTGTCGTCTGTCTCTAATAAATACGTAATATTTAAGTGTAAATGAGAAGATACATATTTTCCGTGCTTTACATGTCCTGCTACAGGAAGAATTTCTAGTGATAAAATTTCTTCTGTTACAGGCTTTACCATTTGAATTCCGGTCTCTTCTTTAACTTCCCGAACTGCCACCGCCAGCAGATCGGTTTCTCCATCTGCGTGCCCTCCTGTCCATGCCCAGGAATCATAAATATTATGATATATCATTAATACCTTGCTTCTATCCTGATTGACCACCCATGCGGATGCTGTCATATGTGCAGTTTCATCTTCTCTTGTAAATACAGTTTTTCCATGCTCCAAATATTTAAGCAGTACCTTTTTATCTTGTTTCTCCTGCTCATTATAAGGCTGAAAAGTTTCTATCTGTTCTTTGATTTTTAACATATTTCCACTCCTGATTTCTTCTAGTTTTATGTTACCTATTATATAACAAAAAAAATCCGCCTGGCATTGTAATTTACACCAGACGGATTTTTAGATCCTTTAATTACTGAATCAGCTGTCCATCATAATAGACTTCTGTTTTTAATTCTTTAAAATCTGCAAAGGACGACCAATCTGCATTACTGATTCTGGCACCAATTGTTACGGTTCCATTTTCCTCAGAAAGGCTATAATTTCCTCCAAAGTTAAGTTCTACATAACCAATTCCATAAGATGCGCTTACATCATTTGTACAGTTTATGTACCAAGGTTCCTGATTGTAGGAGATTCCAGCATTATCACACCAGAACTTCTGTGTTTTTTCTCCATCCTGACTGAAATAATAACGGATTTTTACTTTGGATAAATTAATACTTCCTTCTCCTTTCGCAGAAATGACATAATTCTGTACCAGACTAGAATTTGCCGTAGTATTTACCGATACAGTCGGAACGGCTTCTCCTGTTACCGATTGTGATGGTATTACCGTTGGCACAATGCTTGGTTCTGTAGTCGGTTTTGCACTTGGCTGAACGCTTGGTGCTGCACTTGGTTTCTGGGATACTGTTGTATCAGAAGAAGATACCTGGATTTTATATGGATATCTGGTTCCAACCGCATCCAAGTTATAAGTTTCCAGTACTTTCATCGTATCCGGTGTTGCACAGACAACAAGATATACCGCTGTCTCATCTCCATGAAGGGTTAATGTGTTTTCTCCGCCATTCCACATAGTAGAATAACGTGTCTTATTATCTGCTGTTTTAGAAACAATGGATACCCGATAATCCGCATCACTTTGGGTGCTGGTTCCCTGGAAATTAACCGTTACCTGTTTCTTTGAAAGATCCACATTCAATGGAATAATATTATAACCACCCTGCATTGGAGCACGATTCGAAGAAACGGTAAGCCATCCATTATTCTGGTTCAAAGTGGTATAAATTTTACTATAATTACTGCTTTCCTGTAAAACCTCATTTAAATAAGTAAGATAACATGACTGTCTCTTAAAGTCCATAGTTACCATTCTTCTTGCATAACCACCTAAAATATCTTTGACAGAAGTTCCAGAGAGACGTTCCAGCCTGCTAAACATCGTATCATCTGTTGTTTTATCACTTACCACCTGATTCATCAGACTGACACCTAATCCAGTCATATTATCTGGATTTTCTGTCACATATAACAGGAGCGGCCAGCAATCATAATAATTTTTCAGATGTGGAAAATAGTAATCTGAATTTAGTACAATCGGCTGGAAGAAATCTGATGCAGGTCCATATACATGATTTCCGTAACGATAATATTCACTTCCAAGAAACTGATCACGATACCAGTTTGCCATTGCTTCATACCATTCTCCATTGACAACTCCACCCTGATGATACGTAATTACATGCGCATATTCATGAGGCAGCACCCAGCTTGGCTCATCCACACGCATAGCACCAGGATTTACAACTATATAACCAAAATCCTGAGTATCTACACTCATATATGCCCAATCATCCTCCAGTTTAGAAAGACCTGTATTTGCAATATAAATATTCGTCTTGTAGTATCCTGTTCCATACACACTAGTATTATTGGATTGTCCAGGATCCTTCATATGTAATTCATTAAGATAAAAGGAGCGGATATTCTCCAGATTTTCCAGATTTCCCTGCACAAATGCTTTCGTCACAGTTCCAGTGGTATCTCCATTACCCCAGATAATCTGAAAATGTGCCGAGGATAACCTGTTTACACTGGTATCGTTCATATCATAATAACTGTCTCTTGCCGTGTAATTCGCAGTATCTGCCTGAATAGAAAGTGCAGATACTGCTTTCTCCTGCACTGCTTTTGCTGCATGGGCAGCTAAAGGCATACTGTAAACACTTCCAAATACCATAGCAGTGGCTGAGAGCACTGCTGCATACCCTTTCCAGTTTTTTCGCATAAGCTTCCCCTTTCTGATAGCAGATGGTAATTACAAAAAGTAATCTGCTATTCTCTCATCTTACCTTCCAGAAAACAATACGTCAATAAAACTGTAACCGCCTTGTATAACGTGTTAAAATTCTATACTTATTATGCATTTTTATTATGTACTAGACCGCTTTTATAGACGATAATCTACCGACTGTCCTATGTATTTTTCTGCTTTTGACTGAATAAAATCACTATGAGAATAGGCTTCGTAATCCTGTATTTTTTTTATCAGGCTTTCAATCGAATCCGCTGTAATGGTAACTGTATCTGATGACTCTTTTTCAGCCTTAGTACGTCTTTCTTCAAGCCGTTTTTCTGCCTCTTCCTTTTTTGCTTTCTTTGCATCCGCCTTTTTCTCTTCTTTCTTTTCTTCTGCTTTTTTCTCTATACGCTTTTTCTGCGCCACAAGAGATTTATCAAGTACAGCAAAATAAGAAGCATTTCCACTCTTATCCATAGTCATGCCATATGCTGTAACATAGGAAGCTGACTGCCCTAAGCGTGCAGCCAGCTGGGATATTCCCGATGAAGCATTGGAAATTTTGCTTTCGATTTGACTGCGATACGTCTCATCTTCTGCCATACGCTCAATTTTATCCGTATCAATTAATACAGTGAGACTTCCACTTCTGGCAAAGCTTCCTTTCATCATCTCTGCTTCCTGTTTCTTATCGGAAGATACCAAGACAAAATTCAAATTTCCATACTTTTTCTTCAGGGAATTATAGTAATCCAATGCCTTATCACTAAGCTTTGGATTTCCGTAGGTCCCTGCACCTTTTACTTCTTTCTTTCCATCAGATGACTGCGTTTGTACAGCTGATGTTTTATCTTCTTTCTGCTTTGTCTGAATATTCTGATAGGTAGATGCTGTATTCAGATAAGCTGCCTGACTCATTTCATTCATATGATTTCCTCCTTATTTCTTAACAATATAGTTCTACATAGTATTTCGGCAGGCTCACCTTACTTTGAAATAGCCAGGCACAAATTCTTCTATTTTATAACAAGCTGTTTCAATTCTTCCCTGCTTCCATGAAATACATTTAAATCAATGTATTTTTCTTTTCCTTTATATCCTTCCATTATTCCCTCATCAGAATACTGCCAGAATGTCCACTTTCCTCGCATGTCAATTTCTGGTGAATAATACACATTTCGAATCCATAATGGATATATATCAAAATATCCTTTCAGATAACGCTTATATGTTTTCATGGTTGCATAAACAATCGGTTTTTCCCCATATTCTTCTTCTAAAATCGCGAGCAGTCTTTGAAGTTTCTCTCTGGTTTCCTCTTCTTTGGGAGGATTACTCTGTTTCCCTCCATAATATTCAAAATCCACAACTGGTGGAAGTTTTCCTTTCAAACTGCCAACTGTCTGGATATAATTTTCTGCCTGTGTTTCTGCCGCACTGTCAAAACTAAAGAAATGATATGCTCCAATTATTAAATCGGTTTTCTCTGCCTGCTTCCAGTTGACCGCAAACTGCTTATCCTGACTTCCACTTCCTTCCGTTGCTTTAATGATGGCAAATCCAATACCCTGCTTCTCCATGGTATTCCAGTTTATCTTTCCCTGATAATGTGACACATCAACCCCTGTCACATCATACTTTCCGACTAAAAAAGCATTAACAGAAATCACACGGTATCTTACCATGGCTCCTCCTGTAATGAGGCTAACGGCTAATAAAATGACTAGTCCAGCTATTTTCTTCATTTCGATTCCTCTGATTCCAACTTATATTTTGGGATGTGCTGTGCACCCATCTTTCCATCTTATCACATTTCATATGCCTGTTCCATTCTTTTTTCAGAAAGATGAAAAGTATAATATTGGAATCCGCTTCTATACTCTCCCTTTGATTTATCCCCTTCTCCTGCCTTATTATTTTTGAAACAGATTCCATAAAGTCCAGACGGACAACCGGTTCATTTTGGAAATCGCTGTTCCAGTTGGAATATGCATTGGACAGATGTCCTGACAGGCAAGAGACTTTACACAGCCCTTATATACATGCCTGTTATAATTTTTCTTTAATTGCTTTCTTTCAGCTTCTCCCTTTTCCTGTTCCATTAATTTTACAGCTGCAGCTGCAGCCGGTGCTCCCAGAAATAAATCCCCTGGATGATAATTCGGGCAGACTTCCAAACAGCATCCACACATCAGACACTGAGAAACCTCATACTGAAATGGTACCTGCTTCTTTTCAATCCTTGCTGGATGTTCCAGCCATAACTTCATTTTTTTCATTGATTCAAACATTTCTGTCCGGTCAATCATTAAATCCTGAATAACTGGAAACTTACTTAACGGTAAAATAGAAATTTCTCTATTTTTGTCTAATGCTTCATGGCAGAAAATCTGACATCCTAGTCCTGGTTTTCCATTTACAACCATAGCACAGCTTCCACAAAGACCCTGCTCACAACTGCATTCCCATTTAACTGGTCTGGCTTCTCTGCCTTCTATATCCTTCAGGTTTTCCTGTCGATTCAGATTCTGAAGCATCGTTGTAACTGGTACTTTTACATCTCCCTTATATAGAAATATCTGTGCATATGGTTTCTCCTTTGGTCCATCCTGTCTTTGAATTCTGACTTTTATACCACTCATGCTTCTTCATCCCCTTCCGCTTCAAAATCAATAGAAATTCCTTCATTATTCCAAGAAACACAAGTAATCTTTCGGAACTCCTTATCGTTGGTATCTGGATATTCTTCTCTTTGATGAGCACCACGGCTTTCCCTTCTCTCTAGTGCACCTTTTACCATTGCCTCTGCCATAACAATCATGGCTGGAAGCCTACGGTATTCGTAGTAATTTCCACGGCTGTTACAGTCCGGACAGATTTTATACAGTGCTTTCAGCTGCTGTAATGCCTGTTTAAGCTGCTTTTCGTTCCGGTAAATTCCCATGCTTCCCTTCATAATTGAAGCCAGCTGTTCTTCTGCCTTCCAAGTATCTGATCCATTCCATTTTCTCTGTTGCTTCCAGCTCTGATATCGTTTCATTTCCTCCGATTTCTGCTCTGACAGTGCCTGTTGTTTCTGTTTTCCATTCAGGCTTTCTAATTCATTTCCTGCCACGGCTGCCATCCAGCCGCCATGTATTGCACCAAGCAGAGAATTTCCTCCAAGACGGTTTGCTCCATGATACTGACAGGAGCATTCTCCTGCTGCAAACAAGCGTGGAATATTGGTCTGGTGCCTTTCATCGGTTTTAATTCCACCCATAAAATAATGTACTCCCGGATATACTGGTATTGGTTCTTTTGCCGGATTAAGATGCAGATACCGCTTGCAGACATTTACAACCTCATCCAGCTTCACTGAAATTACGTCTTCCGGAAGAAATGTAATATCAAGATATACCTTATTCTCACCATCAATACCAAGTCCCATATGACTGCATACCTTAAAAATACTCCTCGATACCACATCTCTTGGCATTAATGCACCAAATTCCGGATACCACTCCTCCATAAAATACCAAGGCTTTCCATCACGGATAGTATAAAGCCTTCCGCCTTGTCCTCTGGCCGCCTCTGTAATCAGCATTCTTTTTACTGGCGTATCAATGGTCGTCGGATGGTACTGAATCATTTCTGGATTTCCGAGAGTCACTCCCTGCATAAGTGCTTGTCCAGCTGCACTACCATCACAGTGAAGAGAACCAGTCGTTTTTCCAAAAACACGATTTGGCCCGCCTGAAGCAAGAATCACCACATCTGCTTCAATTTGTTTGATTTCTTCTGTATGTTCCTCAAAAAAAACGGCTCCTGCACATGCTCCCTGGCTTGTCATTGCAAAAGATAGCAAACGCCATCCAGTCATTCTTTTGACCAGCCCTTTTGCCTCATATTTTCTGCACTCTGCGGTCAATGCGGTTACAAGCTGCTTTCCTGTCCTTGCTCCTGCATAAGCAGTCCTCATTTTTTTCTGGCCGCCAAAATAACGTAAATCTACATTTCCATGTTCATCCCGTGTAAAGCTTGCTCCCATATCAGAAAGCCACTTAATAATCTCTGGTGCATCATTAGTCATCTGCTTCACTGCCTTAGAACAACAAATTCCTGCTCCGCTCTTCATTGTATCCTGAAAATGCTGTTTCACCGAATCATCCTGTTCTTTTGTATTTAATGCAGCATTAATTCCACCCATCGCCATGACTGACTGGGTACGTTCAGAAGGTGCGGGTGAAATCATTATCACTTCATTCCCGGACTGAGCAGATTTTACAGCTGCTGATAAACCAGCAAGTCCACATCCTATAATCAAAATTCGTTTCATGCTATATCCGCTTCCTTTCTACAATATGTAAAATATAATTTCTCCAGCCATCAAAAATACCAGTACAAATGCCATAATCCACTGACTCACTTTACATACCTTTTTCAGCGTATCTTCTTTTGTAAACAGTCCCCATGAAATACAGATTCTTGGAATGCTGATACTTAAATGCATACATAAAGATGTAAAAAGCAATGTATCTACAATAAAATGTTTTGCCACTAATTCCATACTTTCCGGATGGGCATCAATTTTGGAAAAGGAGTATAAACAGATATGAAGTACTCCAAAAACAATGATTCCTATTCCTGTAAGCATCTGCTGCATCGTATCTTTATTTTCCTTATAGTAGACCTTTATTTTTTTACGAACATGCTGCTCCTGTATCATCAAAATAATACTAATCAGAATATGACATCCTGCAATAATTGTCAGCCTTCTTCCTGCCATTGTGTAAAAAAAATGATATGGCAGAATTCCCATCATACACAGACAGGCAAGTAATCCATGTACTACAAGAAAAAGAATTGTTAAGGCTGCTAATATTCCATTTAGTTTTCTCATATGATTCCTCCTATTCTTCTTTACGCTTTCTGACACCGATTTCACGTAGATTATGTATCCATACTCTCCATTTTCCAACTACAGTAGAAATCCTTGTAACAGAAGAAACAACTGCAAATATGCTAAGAAGATAAATAACTGCCATTGTATAATCATTCTGCCCATCTGTTAGAAAACATTCCATACATGCCAAAAATGGTACTACATAAAAAAAAGCAGAAACCAGTTTTCCTATTGGATCTCGTATAAAACAGAATTCCTCTCCACCACACATACAGACTACTTTAGAAGTCCACATATAGTTTACGATTTTCTCTAATATAATAAAATCAAACCATAATGGTACTATTTTCCATTCCGTCAACTGTACATGCAGCGAAAAAATAAATACACAGTCTGTAAGAACATCAAAATATGCACCAAATTTCGATTCACACATAAACTTCCTTGCGATATTTCCATCTACAAAATCACTAATCCATGCAGAAATCATTACAGCAAAACAAATCCAATAGTATTCTGGCTTGTAACCAGATGCGAGAAACTGATGTAGAAAAAAATATAAAAGAAGACTGCATATCAACCGATATGCCGTAATCAAATTTGGCAGTTGTCGAATAAGAGAACACCTACTCATTTTGTCTTTTGCCATTGTTGTAATTTCATCCACCTTTATTTTTTTTAGAAAGATATATATATACCCTTATGTATAAAAAAAGCCTCTACGGCAATACTTTACCTAGAGACCCTTTGTAATAACTGAAAGATTGTCAATCCGTATACAATTATTATGTAAGAGTAGTGTAGGAATAGTATATAAATAGACTACATTTTCCTACGTTTAACTACTCTTAACTACATCATAAAACTATTACTGGAATTCCTTAAAATTTACCTGCCTTAGCAGCCTCTTCAACAGATACTGCAACAGCAACTGTAGCACCAACCATTGGGTTGTTACCCATTCCGATAAGACCCATCATTTCAACATGAGCAGGTACGGAAGAAGAACCAGCGAACTGAGCATCACTGTGCATACGTCCCATTGTATCTGTCATACCATAGGAAGCAGGACCAGCAGCCATGTTATCTGGGTGAAGTGTACGGCCTGTACCACCACCGGATGCTACTGAAAAGTATTTTTTACCCTGTTCGATACATTCTTTTTTATAAGTACCAGCTACTGGATGCTGGAAACGAGTTGGGTTTGTTGAGTTACCTGTAATAGAAACATCAACGCCTTCTTTGTGCATAATTGCAACACCTTCTGTTACATCATTAGCACCATAGCAGTTAACTTTTGCACGAAGACCTGTAGAATAAGGTTTACGGAAAACTTCTTTTACTTCTCCTGTATAATAATCCATCTCTGTCTCAATATATGTGAAACCATTGATACGAGCGATAATCTGAGCAGCATCTTTTCCAAGACCGTTTAAGATTACACGTAATGGTTTTTGACGTACTTTATTTGCTTTTTCTGCGATACCGATAGCACCTTCAGCAGCTGCGAAAGACTCGTGACCTGCTAAAAATGCGAAACATTCTGTATCTTCTTCTAAAAGCATTTTTCCTAAGTTACCATGTCCTAAACCTACTTTTCTCTGGTCAGCAACAGAACCTGGAATACAGAAAGCCTGAAGGCCTTCACCAATTGCGGCAGCAGCTTCAGAAGCTTTTTTAGCACCTTTTTTGATCGCGATAGCAGCACCTACTGTGTAAGCCCAACATGCATTTTCGAAGCAGATTGGCTGAATGCCTTTCACCATGTTATAAACATCTAATCCGGCAGCTTTTGTAATTTCTGCAGCTTCTTCAATAGAAGCAATTCCGTAGCTGTTAAGTACAGAATTGATCTTATCTATTCTTCTTTCATATGATTCAAATAAAGCCATTTTATAAAATCCTCCTTAATCTTTTAAAGAAAAATGTCAAGAATAAATGTTAATTATTCTTTTCTTGGGTCAACGATTTTAACTGCATCATCAACACGGCCATACTGACCCTGAGCTTTTTCAAATGCTGTGTTAGCATCATCACCAGCTTTGATGAAGTCCATCATCTTACCAAAGTTAACGAATTTATAACCGATGATTTCATTTTCTTCGTTTAAAGCAATTCCTGTAACATAACCATCTGTCATTTCAAGATAACGAGGACCTTTTTTCAGTGTACCGTACATAGTACCAACCTGGGAACGAAGACCTTTACCCAAATCTTCAAGACCAGCACCGATTGTTAAACCACCTTCAGAGAAAGCGGACTGTGATCTACCATAAACGATCTGTAAGAATAATTCTCTCATAGCTGTGTTAATTGCATCACAAACTAAGTCAGTATTAAGTGCTTCTAAGATTGTTCTTCCTGGTAAGATTTCGGATGCCATAGCAGCTGAATGTGTCATACCTGAACATCCGATTGTTTCAACTAATGCTTCCTGAATAACGCCTTCTTTAACATTAAGAGTTAATTTGCAAGTTCCCTGCTGTGGTGCACACCAGCCAATACCATGTGTAAATCCGGAAATGTCTTTGATTTCTTTTGCCTTCACCCATTTAGCTTCTTCTGGGATTGGAGCAGCTCCATGGTTAACCCCTTGTGCAATTGGGCACATATTTTCTACTTCCTGTGAATAAATCATGTTGAGACTCCTTTCAAAATTACGTTCTACAATACAAATTTATATATTGTCTTTCTATTCTGCGCCGAGACGCGAACTTGTGTGATGGTCTTTCATCTCAATTATTAAAAATTGATTTGACTCCACACTCGGTTTCTATTTTCTCATAAAATGACAAATTAGTCTACCTATTTTTTTAATAAAATCCAAAAATTAGTATTGTTTTTTTTGATAAACATGATGAACATTTATCATTTTCAAGTTATATAAAACCAGGCGGCTGTAATTTTTTTCTACAACCGCCTGTTCTCTATTACTAAAATACTCGATCCCATATTATCTCTTGTTGCTGACTTCTCCAGCCTTTTTATAAATACTGTTTGCCGGTATCACGCCACGAACCATAGATAATGGATATACATTTGAATTTTTTCCAATTACTGTTCCTGGATTTAATACGCTGTTACAGCCAATTTCTACATAATCACCTAAAAAGGCTCCCACTTTTTTCAGTCCAGTCTGATACTGCTTATCTCCATTTTTTACAGCGACAAGTGTTTTATCTGATTTTACATTGGATGTAATAGAGCCAGCTCCCATATGTGATTTGTATCCTAAAATAGAATCTCCTACATAATTATAATGAGGAACCTGTACTCCATTAAATAAAATTACATTTTTTAATTCTGTTGAATTTCCAACTACACAGCCTTCCCCGATAATTACAGCTCCTCTAATAAATGCACAGTGACGGATTTCTGCATTATTTCCAATAATCGCAGGGCCATTAATACATGCTGTTGGTGCTACCTTTGCTGTTTTTGCAATCCAAACATCTCTTCCTACAAGATCATATTCATTCAAAGAAAGCTGCGAACCTAATGTCATAATATAATTCTTGATTAGAGGAAGTACCTTCCATGGATATGCTATTCCTCTGAATAATCCTTTTGCAATAGTCTGCTCCAAATCATACAGATTATCTACTGTAACGTCTTCAATTCCCAAAATGATTCCTCCCTTACTCCATTGTTTTCTTAACCTGTCCTTTATTTATGTCATAATTTTAATACATGAGATAATTTTACCGCATATGGTGGTATTTTGCAAACAGGAAATAGGAAGACTGAAAATCTACTGATACATTTATTATTAGTATTCTATCATAAACACAAAAAACTGCTGCAGATATTACCTCCACAGCAGTCTTTCTCTCTTCCCACTATCTCCCGTCCAAAAACTCCATACTCCAGTTATGCCTTCCGGTCTTCTCATCCTTCTTATAATAGAAATAAGCCGAAAATTTATTTCCATTTTTGCTGACACATCCATGGAAACCAACTCGACCGCCTTCCAGAAGAATTTTTACCATCTGCTCAGAGACTTTTTTCCCAAACGAAGCAATATATTTATCATCTTTCCAGATTGTAAATTTACAGCCATTACGCCAATTACTGCAGCCGAAGGCTTTATCCGATTCTACAACAGGGCTTCCACAGTCTGGACAGATTCCTACCACATTGGCGTCTTTTGGTGCACTTGCTTTTGCTCCAAATTTGGCATCATTTTTAATATCATCCACCGATTTGCAGACAAACTCCGTAATCATACTCATAAAATCCTGTTTGGAGAATTTTTTCTTTTCAATATCAGATAATGTTTTCTCCAGACGTCCGGTATACTCTAAATCGATTAATTCTTTTACCGGGAAAGTTTCCACTATCATTCTTCCAAGTTCTGTACAAACAAGGCTCTTTCCTTTTGTTTTAATATAACCGACATCCTTTAATTTCTTAATGGTTTCCGCCCTGGTGGCTGGTGTTCCGATACTGAATCCACTTAAGATAGAAGCCATCATTTCTTCCGAATTTTCATTTTCCTCATTTCCCATGCTCTTGCCACAAGTCTCCATGACACGAAGTAATGTTTTTTCCGTATGTGGCTTTGGTGGTTTACGGATAACTTCAGAAATATTAAATTTCTTTACCGTCAATTCCTGTTTTTCTTCCGCATGAGGCAGAAAGTTTTCTTTGGTTTCAACTTTTTCAACCTTTTTCCACCCCTCTACTAAAACAACTTTTCCTTTTGCTATGAAAATACCTTTTAATACTTCGTCTTGCACCTTGATTTCCAAAGTCGTTTCCTCATATTCTGCTACTGGCATAAACTGCGCAAGGAAACGGTTACGGATTGCCTGATAAACAATCTTTTCATCTTCTGTCAGTGTCTTTGGCAGTACGTAAGTTGGAATAATAGCCGAGTGGCTCTCTACCTTCTTACTATCAAACACACGCTTTGATGTATGAAATTTAATCTCATCCTTAAACTGTGAACAATTCCGATGGATTTCCAATGCCTTTTTCGTCTTATCCTTAATACTCTCATCCAACGCTAAACTAGCAGTTCTAGGATACGTAATAAATTTCTTTTCATATAAAGACTGGGCTGTTTTTAGCACTTTATCGGATGTCCAGCCTTTGTATTTACTCGTTACAAATCCCTGTAGATTTGATAAGTTAAATAAAAAGGGTGGATAATCTTTCTTTTTTTCCACTTTCTTAGAGATAATAACCGCAGGTTTCCCCTTTAACTCTTTGGTGATTCCCTCTAAATAAGCCTTATCCTCAAACTTTTCATTGTTTTTTTCATGATAAACCCCTTCAAATTCCTCGTTTTCTATAGTTTGAAACTGAGCTAGAAGCTTATAATATTTTGAGGATTTAAATTTTTCAATTTCCTTATCACGATCATAAATAATTTTTAATGTTGGCAGTAAAACACGTCCAATATTCAGAACTTTAATATTGTCATCTGCACGGTATTTTACAGTGGCTACCGATGTCAGGTTAATCCCAATCAGCCAGTCTGCCAGCTGACGGCCGATTCCGGCATCCTGAAGAGACTGCATTTCACTATTCTTTTTCAGATGACTTAAGCCTTTTTTTACTTCATCTGCCGTCCATTCATTTAGAAGAAGACGCTCTGTCGGCTTCTCCACATTTAAGTACATCAAAATTTCATCGGAAATAACCTGTCCCTCACGGTCATCATCCGTTGCAGATATAACGCCTTCAATATCATCTCTGGCAATCAGATTTTTGATCAGCTGAATCTGATTTCTGGCACCAGCATCCACCTTTGATTTATCTTTGCCATCTGATTTGATTTTATATTTATATTCGCTCGGAATAAACGGGAAATTTTCCAGACGCCAGCTTTTCATCACTGGATCATAATCCTTCGCATCATAAAGCTGAAGCAAATGCCCAAATGCCCAGGTGATTACATAATGCTCGCCCTCAATATAGCCATTTCCTCGGTTCTTCGCTCCTACTGCATCGGCTATGTTCTTTGCAACAGATGGTTTTTCTGCAATAATTAGTTTTTTCATTGCTTTCATCAGGTACATCCTCCATCTCTTCTGGCTGATGAATCCCCTGTTCTCCTTCCTGCATAAATTCAAAATTTTATCTCTTATGTGCTTTTATAATTTCTCTGTCTCATTGCGCATTTCATTATTATAGCAGAGTTAATTTAAAACGCAAAATCCTATATTTAAGTAAATTGCAAATCCCACCCATAATAAATATGGTATCAGCAGAAATCCTGCCGATTTTTTTATCCGATAAAAAATAACGACATTTAAAAAGATTAGAAACCACAAGATACAAATCACAAGAAATGCTGCCCGACACATTCTTAATCGAAAGAAAAATACAGGCCACAGAAAATTAAATATTAACTGTAATAGAAATACAGCAGCAGCTGTTTTCTTTATCTGGCTGTCCACATCTGCATTTATCACCTGATAAAAAGCAATTCCCATTAGGACAAATAAAATCGTCCATATAATAGGAAATGCCTGTGACGGCGGTATCAAAAGCGGTTGGTTTGGATAAGGCGTTGTTGTCATCCCCGTTACTTTATTTGACACAATTCCAACAACTATAGGCAGAACCAAGGCAGTAACAGAGACAAGCCAGTTCTTTTTTTTCGTCATAAAATTCACCTGCATACAATATATATTACTATTGTATGCAGGTGTTTTTTTATCATAACGTATTTTTCTTAATAACCAAGTTCTTCTCCAACTAAAATTACTTTAATTCGGTTCTTCACTCTGGAATTCCTAGTAACGACAGTATGACAGCAGATGCAGTCATCATTCAGGCAGTCCACACATCTTCCAAGCTCAAAACATCCAGTGTGCTTATTAAGGCGTACTGCATTTGGAGGTGAAGCAATATTTCTGACACGGTCAATGGCCTGTTCTACATTCACTGAAACTTTATTTTTTCCTGCAATAACAATCACATTTTCAGGACCTGTAATCAAGCAGGCTACCCGATTTCCATTTCCATCAATATTAACAAGCTGACCATCTAAAGTAATCGCATTGGTACTCATCAGAAAGTAATCTGCTGCAACCTGTTTTGCATAAAATGCTTTCTTTTCTTCTGGCGTTTCCACCTTATCACGGTCATATAACACATAATCTGCTTTCTGAATCGCATCAAACATACCAATTTCTTTTAATGTTTCAGAACCACCCCATGTAATCGAACTTCCCGGTTTCATAAGTTCTAATGCTTTTAAAAGTGCCTGTTCCTTATTCTCACAATAAAATCCTTCCATGCCTCGAAGCTCAAGCTTCTTTATGATCCCTAAGGCCTGATTTTTAAATGCCTGCTGTCTTGCATCCATCTGAATCCTTCCCTTCATAAATTACCTTTTCTTACGCATTAAATTTTTTAACAAAACATACTCCGACTGGTCCCGGACCTGTGTAAGTTCCCACTGTTACACCAATCTGAAAAACCGGATATGTGATTTTTCTTCCAATTAATTCTTCTAAACGTTCCTGCACCTTTTTAGTTTCTTTCAGCGTAGTTGCATTCGCCATACAGAAATCATAATCTGCATAACTATCACCTGTCTCTTCAAAATACTCCTCTACCATAGCAAGTACTTTATCCAATGCCTTCTTACGTCCACGTACATTAGAATATGGCTGCAGTTCCTTGTCCTTTAAAACAATCATTGGTTTTAAATTGAGCATAGCCCCTGCAAGGGAAGTTACTTTTCCAATTCTTCCTCCCTTTTGCAGATAATCTAATGTATCTACGGTAAACATAATTCTTGCGGTATTTTTAATTTCATTTATCTTAGCTTCTACTGCATCGATATCCATTCCTGCTTTTTTCATGTAAGCCGCCTGAAGCACAACCAGTCCCTGCCCAGCTGTTGCCTGAATAGAGTCAACAATCACAATTTTCGCATTTTCATTTTCTTCTTCCAGGATATTTTTCGCATTGACTGCTGACTGGTAAGAACCACTGAACTTGGCAGTCAGACAAAAACAAAGCACATCTTTTCCTTGATCAAGTGCTTCCTGAAAGGCATTCATATAATCCTGGACTGATGGTAATGATGTCTTCGGATATACACGTTTTTCTGAAATTTTTTTATAATAATCTTCATTCGTAATCTCTTCATGTTCTTTAAAATAATGTTCCTGATCAAATGTTACATAGTAAGGAATCACTCGGATATTATACTCTTTAGTAAGAGACTCTGGTATATCACATGAAGAATCGCTGAATATCTGAAAATCTTTCATTGCACTTCTCCTATTGTTTTATGGATTTTGTTCATAACGATAATTATAACAAATTTTCAGGGTGTTGTATAGGTTGGGATTTTAATATATTTTCCTCTTTTCATATTTTTCCTCCACCTTAGTTTTTCCTTTACTTTATATAGATAATTTGTCAGTTTTGTAACAAGAATATTGACAGTGTAAGGTTTGATACAACTGATTGAATGCATGAAAAAAGAGACCGGATAATCTCTTACCTAGTCTCTTCTTCTTAAAACCTCTATCTTAGTACAATGGATGTTTGTCAGTTAATTCCTTAACCATAGCCATTGCTTTTTCTTTATTTGCATCTACGTCGTTGATTAGCATTGCAATAGCATCTGCTACAACGTCCATATCAGATGTATTAAATCCTCTTGTTGTAACAGCAGCCGTTCCCAAACGGATACCACTTGTTACGAAAGGTGACTGCGGATCATTAGGAACTGTGTTTTTATTACATGTGATGTTAGCTGCATCCAATAACTTCTCAGCTTCCTTACCTGTGACTCCTTTGTTTACAAGGTTTACTAACATTAAATGGTTATCTGTACCACCGGAAACAATGTCGAATCCTCTGTTTATTAAACCGTTTGCAAGAGCCTGTGCATTATCAATGATATTCTGTGCATAGACTTTGAAGCTTGGGTCTAATGCTTCTTTAAAGCAGACAGCCTTTCCTGCGATAACATGCATTAAAGGACCACCTTGGATTCCTGGGAATACTGCTTTATTTAATTTATGTTCGTCAGCAAATTCTCTGCTGGATAAAATCATACCACCTCTAGGTCCACGAAGCGTTTTATGAGTTGTAGTTGTTGTAACATGTGCATATGGAATTGGGCTTTCATGAAGACCTGCTGCTACAAGTCCAGCAATGTGAGCCATATCTACCATTAAGAATGCACCAACTTCATCTGCGATTTCACGAAATCTCTTGAAGTCAATTTTTCTTGCGTAAGCACTTGCACCTGCGATAATCATCTTTGGTTTTGCTTCTTTTGCAATTCTTTCAACTTCATCATAATCGATGAATCCTTCGTCATTTACTCCGTAAGGTACGATGTTAAAATAACTTCCGGAAATATTAACAGGACTTCCGTGTGTCAGATGTCCGCCGTGATCAAGGTTCATACCCATAACAGTATCACCTGGTTTTACTAAAGCAAAAAATACAGCTAAATTTGCCTGCGCGCCTGAATGTGGCTGTACGTTTGCATATGTACAGTCGAATAACTTCATTGCCCTGTCTCTTGCAAGATCTTCTGCAATATCAACGAATTCGCATCCGCCATAATATCTTTTTCCTGGATATCCCTCTGCATATTTATTCGTTAAAGGACTTCCCATTGCTGCCATAACAGCTTTACTAACGAAGTTTTCAGAAGCGATCAGCTCAATATGGCTTCTCTGTCTTCCAAGTTCTTTTTCAATGGCCACAGAAAGTTCAGGGTCAAAGTTTTGTATCTCGTCAAATGAATACATTTTTCCTACCTCCGTAACGTTTTGTCCTGTTCATTATAGCATACTCATTTTTAGAATGAAATATTGTTTATAAAATATTATTTTATATATTTTACATAACTAATGTAATTTCATTCACATCTTTTAAGGAGTCGGCAGGAATATAGTTTTCAGCAAGTTTTTCTCCATTTAGGAAGCATTCTTTGTATCCACCTTCTGCACCGCTTTCGTTCTGAACTTTAATATTTAATTTTTTACCACGAAATACTTTTTCTATAGTAATTTCTTTCCAATCAGATGGAATTGCTGGAGCCAGTCTTAAACCATTCTGGTCTGGGCGAAGTCCTAACATTCCTTCTACGCATCCAACCATAACGGTAGAAGCTGTTCCTGTTAACCAATGTACGTGGGAACGTCCCTCAAATGGACTTTCTACACTTTCCGTAAACTGACCATGTACGTAAGGTTCCAGGCATCTGGTATCTGCATCGTCATTCTGAGATGCCGGTGAACTTTCTTTGAAATATTCATAGGCTCTGTTTCCATGTCCCATCAAAGACTCTGCAAGGATAATCCATCCCTGTGGCTGTGAAAAAATACCACCATTTTCTTTGGTAGAACCATTGAATAATAAGGCTAATGCACCATCAAATGCATGATTTTTATAAGAAGGTGCCATTAATCTTACACCGTATTTTGTATTCAGTTCGCGATGAACAGATTCTAATGCTTTTTCAGCCTGTTCTTTCGTTGCAAGACCACTGATAACCGCCCATGACTGAGGATTTAACCACATGCTTGCTTCTGGGTCTTTCTTAGAACCAATAACCTGACCATCTTCTTTAATACCACGAACAAAACGGTCGCCTTCCCAACATTCTTTCTGAATGGTATCACCAAGTTCTTTCTGTTTCTGTTCAAGATAAGCAATATACTCGGTATCATTCTTCTCTACTGCAAATTTTCTTAAAATAGTAAATGCATAGTAAAGCTGTAATGCTACGAAAGTAGACTCACCTTTTTTACCAAGTCTTAAACAGTCATTCCAGTCTGCATGGAGACCTGCTGGCATGTTATGATCACCGAGACGTTCTTCAGAGAACTGAATAGCACGTTTTAAATGGTCATAAACAGTACCTTCGCCTTTATTAGAATATGGAATTACTTCATCTATAAATTTTTTATTTCCACTTTCTACTACATATTTATAAACTGTTGGGAACAGCCATAATGCATCATCTGCACGATATGCAGGATGTCCGGTTTCTTTCACCCACTCAGGATCATCTGGTGTTCCTTCATGACCTGGATTATGATCATATTTTACTAATGGAAGTCCACCACCGTTATCAACCTGAGCAGAAAGCATGAAACGAATGGAATCGCCTGCAGCTTCTGGATCCAGATGGATAACTCCTTGAATATCCTGAACCGTATCACGATATCCGTAACCATTTCTCTGTCCACAGTATGTAAACGATGCTGCTCTTGACCAGTTAAATGTCATAAAGCACTGGTAAGCATTCCATGTATTAATCATACTGTTAAATGCTGGATCTGGTGTATTTACCTTTAAGTTCTCTAATTTTGAATGCCAGAATTTTTTTAATTCTGCTAATTCTTCATCTACCTTGTCTGCATTTTCATAAGCAGCAATAATCTTGTCTGCTTCTTCTGATGCTTTCATTCCTAATATATAGGTAACCACTTTTGTCTCGCCTGGTTTTAATGTCAGTGCAGAATGAAGTGCTCCACAGCCGTTTGTATTATAGTTTAATACATTATCGCATTTTCCATTCTCAACAGCAACAGGATTTCCATAGGAATGATAATTTCCGATAAATGCTTTTTTATCACCGTTATAAGAAGTGACTTTCTGTCCTGCCTGTCCGAAGAAACGGCATTTTGCACTGTTTCCGTTAACAGCATCACCAGTGCAGTTTTCATTAATTTTCTGTACAATTTTATTTCCTTCAAAGTACGTTCTGGTAATAAATAAGGTATACTGTAAATTCACCTGATCCTGCTCATAATTATTATCATTTGTAAATTCTGCATATGCAAAAGCAGAAATTTTACGTTCTTTGTCTGTTGTATTGGTTAATTTCAGCCTCCAGACTTCATATGTTTTATTTAATGGTACGTAATACAGTGCTTCGGAATCAATCCCTGCATAAGATGCAAGCATGTTCGTGTATGCAGTACCATGATGGCATTCGCTCTTATATGTATTTAAATCTTTTCCGACTGGCTGCCAGGATGCCGACCAATAATCTTTTGTTTCATCATCTCTAATATAAATGTATCTTCCCGGCTTATCTTCTGCATTAAACTGATATCTTAAAATTCTTCCATTGGCACCGCTTTTCTCGAAGCTGTAACCACCTGCATTGTTTGAAATAATTGCTCCATAAGCTGGTGAACCTAAATAGTTTGCCCAAGGTGCTGGAGTATTTGGTTTTGTAATGACATATTCTCTGTTTGCCTCATCGAAATAACCGTAATTCATAATTTCCCTCCAAATTTTCATAATAGGTGCGGCGAACCACACCTGACTCACATACTCTGACTATACTTTGAGATATCTTAAGTTTACACGATTGGGAAATGGTTTACAATGTATTTTTTTGAGGTAGTTTTGTGGTATTTTTTAAGTAAAATTTTTTCATAATTTAAAGACTCCATCTTTTTTTTACTGGATACCAGGAACCCGTTAAATAAAATTTTTCCTTTTCTATTTTCTTCCATTTATTCTTTCTGAATTGAAAATCAAATATAGTATAAGGAAGTATTATCTCCTCCTTTTGTTTCGCCTTTAATGTAAAAGCCATATCCTTCTTGTTAATCATAGAATACCCTTCCATTCCTACGCCATTACAATATCCTAATGTTTCAATATAATAATTATAGGCTTCCACCACATGTTCTTCCTTATCCTTATTATAAAATTCCGTTTCTACTAATAACATCTTTAACTCTGAACCAGGAATTGCATCTGCAAATTTACCATATTTCTTTTCAAACTCTTTCTGACCCATCCATTTATAATTTTTTATCTTCAGCTCTACTTTATCATCTCTTAATGTTCCCTTTTCTCCTATATTATAAATAATATTTTCTGCCTGCGGAAAGGTAGAACGAAATTTTTCCTGTCCTAATACAAAAAGAGAGGCAAATATAATTACAATAACAGCTATTATAATTACTTTATATCTTCTTCTCATCCTCATCTACTGAATTCCTCCCTGCATTTATGGTATGCCCTTTTATTTTTCCTGACTCAATAAAAAATATTTCATCAGAAAGAAATTTGAGTTCTTCCGAATCATGAGAAGACAAAATTATAACAGCTCCCCTTTGCTTTTCTTTCTGCAGAATTTTCCGCAGACCTGCTACACTTGCCTCATCCAAAGCGTTCGTTGGCTCATCTAGTATAATAATATCTGGATATTCCATTATAGCTGCTGCAATCCCTAATTTCTGTTTCATCCCTAATGAATATTTTTTATACTTTTTTTTATCATCTGGATTCAGACCTGTTTCTGCCATTACATCACGAATTCTATCCATATCAATCTTTTCTCTTATATCCGCTAAATTTTTCAAATTCTCAAGCCCTGTATAATTTGCAATAAATCCAGGATTTTCAATCAATGCACCAATACTCTCTGGAAATGAACGCTCTCGTCCAATTTCTTCTCCATTAATAACCACCTTTCCAGATGTAGGTCTTATTAATCCACAAACTGCACGCATAAGCATTGTTTTTCCTGAACCGTTTTTCCCTTTAAGTCCATATATTTTTCCTTTGTCTAAACTCATACTGACATCTTTTAATACAAACTCTTTTCCAATTTTTTTTGAATAGTTTATTACTTCAATAAACATATTTATTCTATTTCACCCTTTCTTTGAATACAATCCATATATATAAATTTTCTTAATCCTATAAAAATTGCACAAAAACTAAATATGCCACATAAAATTAATCCTGTTTCTATATTCATTCCTCCGTTTTTTATTATATTAATATTTCGATACAGCATTTCATAATTTCCTAACAGGTAAGGTCTGCACCAATACGCAGATGATATCAGATATATAACAATCGTTAACATTGCTGCTAACGGAGAAAACAGGAACGATAATGTCATTTCTACCACTCCTATCGAAAAAGAAATCATAATCGGCATAATTATAACTAGAAGAAAGAAGGTTGGCATACTTATTCTCGATATATCAATCTCTGAAACATGAATTCCAATCGTACTATTAGGAATAAGCTTATCACTTCCATTCATTACAGCGAAACAAATAATACTAATATAAATTAATCCATAATATCCAATGGTAACAGCCCCAACCCAAACACATTTACTTATCCACCATACACTCTTACGTTCAGTTCGTATAAGATACTGATACCCTCTTTCAGTAAAATCCTTATACGGATAACTGCTCACAATAAAAATAAAATAAAAATGAATTATAATCCATACTATAGGCAGATCAAATTTCCCTTTTCCTGAAAAATCCTTTAAATATTCCTTGCCCTTAAAAAATTCTACCAGATAATCTCCCACGTTCGGTATTGAAATATTACTATATGTACTAAATACTTTTACTTTAGACATAAACGACATACAGCATATGAACACAATCACTGGAACAAAAATCAATTTCTTCCATTCCAGAATGATTCCCGTTTTCACGTCATATCTTATCTGTTTCATCAACCCCTTATTATAATTACTACTTTTCATCCATGAATTCCTTTCTTTGTATTGCCAGCTTTGCTATCATAAATAAAATTATGGATGATATACTCACATAAGAAACATATTGTATAATTCGTTTCATACATCCCCATACTCTATAATCCATACTTAAAGACAGAAAAAAAAGCGGATATTTCGGTTTGACAATTTCTGAACACGTAATAACTAACATTGCAATAAACGGTATACTCTTCTGTCTATATATCCACAAAAAGCAGTTTGCTGCTGTACAAAATAAAAACAGACGAACCCACGATGTTATAAAAAACACGCCCATTACTTTCCATATCGAAATGTTTTCTATTGTCCTTTTAGTTAAAATGCAGAATACGCTGGATGCACAATTCCAGTTTATTGTTTTTTCTACCATAAACATTCCTGTTATTCCTGTACTAATCATAGAAATCAAGCTAATAAAACAGGACAAATATCCGATTTTTAATATTTGATTCAAGAATATATTCTTTTTTGTAGAATACCAAAGTACATTAAGAATATTCAAATCTTCCTCGGTTATGAATATAGATAAAAATAAAGTAACCGGTAAAATCACAAATCCAAATGCAATTGGTTTCATAATCCATACATAACAGTCTGCAAGAGAAAATAACCTTCCATATACAGATATTCCACTATTCGAACTTTCAAAATATAAAATAATAAATATCACTATTACAAGTGTACAAATTAAAAAGTGAATCGGATATTTCTTTAATACTTTGAACGGATTTTGAAAATATCCTTTTTTAGTATGCATCTTCTCTAACCCCTTTCTCATAAAAAGTCACAAAAGATAGAAAGAAAAGTACAATTGCTCCTACAATATAAGATATTCCTCTATTTTCATTATTTGCAGGATTTAAAAAGAAATTAGGAGCATACTGTGTATGTTCTGTCAGACTGCATACCGAATATATGAAAATATATATAAAAAAAGATGCAATCACTGTAAAAAACCTATACTCAACAAAAAAGCTTACCGTAAGTGATATTCCTGCAAATAATCCAGCAAAAATAAAATCTATTACTAAGAAAACCACAATATATCTCCAAGGATGTGTATAATATAATTTATACAAAAATGATGTAGGATTTAACGTTGCATTTCCGTATGATTCTGGAATTAAATCCGGCAGAAACAAACCGGATACTGCAAGATTTACTATTAAGGGTAATACAACAGCTATCCCACCAGAAACAAATACAGCTATGTATTTTGAAAATAGATATTTTCTCTTATCTGCTCTTATATAAATACTTTTGATATAGCCACTCTTACGATCTTCAAAAAAGGAGCTTCCGTAAGGCAGGCTTGCCAGAATCGGAAGAATCAAAAAATATAAATAAGACTGCATCGGATAGGTATTTCCCCCCAGCCAGCTGTAAAACAGGCTTTGCGGACAATAATCAACTGAATTTTTATAATTCAAGCTGCTCATTAATAATTTACTCAACGGAATAACTACCTGACAGACATGCCATATTCCAATTCCCACACCAATAGAAAGCGCCAACAACATGTTTCTATTCCAAATAGAACGATTTAATTCAGACTTTAGTAATCTTCTCACTTTACTTCTCCCCTAAATTCAATTGTATACATTGCTGATCTTCAATATGTTCCCCTTTTCCATTATGATTATCAATATGTAAAATAAAATCTTCTCCCTTTAAATCAGCATCCTTTACAATAAAAACAATTTTCCTTGTAACCTCATCACCTATATTTAATTTCATTTTAAAATGTTCTTTTTTCTCTAATGATATCGGATTATCTGAGGCCACCGCTTCATAAGCATTTATAATTTTCCCGTCTTTATCAAAAACATGTAATGTAAGATTATTCAAATAAACATCCAATTCTTTATAGACTTCCTCTTGATACTTTATTTTTATATCTACAATTACATAAGTATAATCATTTATTAAATTTCCATGGCTGTCAAACTGAAATTCCGGCCAGTCTGGATGTTCAAATTTACCTTTCTTTTTCGTAACTTCTACTTTAGTTACAGAATACCGATATCCATCAGCCAAAACGGTATCTTCCTGTTCACTAATAGGGACACCATAAAAATACTGACTAATTTTATCCGCTGCACTACTTAAAGCATTATCATCCTTTTTATATGCTTTCTCCGCTTCACTTCCTGATAACATCTGACTAACTAAGTTATTCTTGACACTATTTCCAGCATTCTTTTTAACAGCAGCAATAATGACACAAAACATTGCGACAACTGTAATAATAATGATACCTTTTTTATAATTATTCATAATACAGCTTCCTTTTTATAAAATCACATGGGAGTTATCCCCCCATGTGTTCGTTATCTCAACTTTTATGCTCCTATACTATCTGGACTCCATACTCCCTTCAACACGCAAGAAACCTGCTGTACTGGTGCAATTACAAGGTATGCATAAGAATAACCATTTTCATAAACTACGCTGCTGATATATTTATAGGAACCAGCTGAAACATCCTTATACCATGCATTATATGTACAATTATTATAGCTGAATACATCTGAATCACTACTTGAATTTGTTCCAGCAATGGATGTCCTTTGTGCTCTTGTTCCTTGGTTGTAAACGTATACTGGTGTCGCATCTGTCTTTCTTCTTGCACTAACTGAAGTATCGCTTCCGTCACCATTATATGAAATATAATACGATGTATCAGTATGATTATTAGCACTAACAAATTGTGTACCAAAAGTCCCTGCAAATATTCCAAACACTGCTAATACCTGTGCCTTTGTTTTTCTTTTCATAATTTTCGTTTCCTTTATTTTACATGATTCAGATAATATATACTGTCTTTGTAAGATATATCTCCATAAAACTCTATCATTTTTAATATTAATTGTCAAGTATTGTAATTTTCCACACTTCAAATAGTTTCTCTTTTCATATATACAGTCAGATACTATTTTTCTAAGAAAAAAACGCATCAGCTATTTTCCAACCGATGCGTTCCTATTAATATCATTCAAAACCGAATGACAAAAGCAGACTCTACAATTTGCTTTTCAATAAAACTATAAGGCTGCTATAACATTCTTTCTCCAGTTTCTTTACCTGTTCTATATTTTTAATTAGACGCTGCTTTAAATTTTTTACTGGCTTTCCCTGATTTTTAAGAACCAATATTAACAAAGTGCTGCTGACCAGACATATTTGATTCAGCTGAATCATCACATCCGCTGCCTCCGCTTTTGATATAATTTTTCTTTCTATCAGAAACTCTACTCTGTCTTTCATGATTTTCTTATGCTCACTAAAGGTAAATGCAATTCGATAATCTTTAGAAATACGTTCTGCACCATCCTTTTCGACAAACTCATCATATAGCTTGATTCCATAAACACATTCCATGGGATTTACCAGAGTTCCATAATCTTCTGAACTATTTCTTCCTTCCAGATAGTCTTCCAGCAGCTGAATTATTTTTTTCACATTCAATCTATAATTTGAATCATCTGGCTTATATTCCAATGTATAGATTCCTGATGCATATTCTCCTGCATAAAATGCCTTTAAAAATTCTTCCTTTGGAACAGAACCATTAATCGGATATCCATTACTGTCAACTCCAAGAATCATCAATTCTTCCTTCGTTTCGTCATAACCATACACCAGATTCTGATGTATCCTGCTATATTGATATCTGTTTGCTTCATAACGTGTCAAATATTTTTCTTCCAACAAAAACTCAATATATCGATTACAGTCAATAGCTTCTTTTATAAAATCTAATATATTTTTTCCTCTCTCCTGTAGCAGACAGAAATTAGAGCGTTGAAAAATCACACATGGATTTAATGAAAAATATGTGCTGTCCCGATAAGGATATGCACAAAAATCAACTGGTGTATCATATGTGATAGCACCAGCAAGCTGAATATAATTAGAATATACCCAGTTGAAATAATCCTTACCTTCTTCCTGTTCTACACATACTCCTAGATAGAGTTTCTCATTTTCATCCACAGATTCCTGAATCTGTCCAAGAAGAACCCATTCCCCTTTCTTTCCTGCGCCATAGAAAGAAATCATTCCATTATCATAAGTAACTTTCAGCCAGGATGGTTCCAGATAATCTGGTTTGTGAATAATTCCACACCTATGTTCATTATTTATCACAGAAAAAAATCCCTTTCCGGAATAAATTCCTGCCTTTTGCAGTTTTAAATTATTGCTTTCCATCGTCTCATTTCCATGCCCAAAAAACACTATGATTTTATTCCATTCACCTGCATACTGCTGATAATTTATCTGTACCGCTATCTCATCCTTTTCCTTACAGGCACGGTAAACACAATGTCTGGCATTATACGCATATGGTTTCGCAAATACTTCATATCTATCCTTTGTTCTTTTCCCATCTGTTTCTACACCATAGCATAACATCTGTTCTGGTTCTTCTCCTAAAAAGGAAAAATCCGCTATTTTCTTTCCAATTGTATATTCGTTTCCTGCAATCGCATGAATGAATGCATGCCAGGTATACGAACGAATATATGGATTTATATTAATTGGCAGTACTCTTTTATTCTGTTTCATTTTCACCATACCTTTCTGCCTGAATGCGGAACATTTCCGCATATTTTCCGTTTCGTTTCATTAATTCATTATGATTTCCTATCTCCTCTATTTTCCCATTTTCTAAAAATACAATCTTATCCATATCCTTCACTCCAGACAAACGGTGTGAGATAAGGATCAAAGTCTTTCCCTTTGCAAGGCGGTAAATCAAATCAAATATCTTTGCTTCTGATACAGGATCCAATGCACTGGATGGTTCATCCATAATCATCACACCTGAATCCTGATAAATCATACGGGCAATGGCCATTTTCTGTAGTTGTCCACCTGAAAAGTTCACACCATTTTCATCAAATTCTTTCGTAACAGGTGTCTGAATTCCAAGCGGCAGGCTCTCCATTTTCTCTTTCAATCCAACCTTTTCAATTGCAGCATTTACCTTATTCTCTGAGATTCTGCTATCTTCTGCTTCCTCGCTGGATAACGAAATATTTTCTGCAACACTTAATGCATAATGTTGAAAATCCTGCTGAACAACGGAATATGTTTGTGATATGCATTCCTTTTTTATATGGGAATACGGAATATTATCCAGTTGTATTTCCCCACTGTCTGGTTCATACAGCCTTATGAGAAGTTTAATTAATGTTGATTTTCCAGCACCATTTTCACCGACAACCGCTATTTTTTCACCTTTCTTAATCTGTAAGCTTACATCATCAATTGCATTTTGGGGAGCATCTGGATAACAAAATGATACATTTTTTAAAGAAATACTTTTTGCTTCTGAAGTTGAAACCTCAATTGCATTCGGCTCACTTTTTATGGCAGATTCATAATTCAATACCTCTACATAATTATTAATAAATAATGCATGTTCTGTAAATTGAGGAATAATATTAGAAAACTGAAGTAAATTAATACTTAGCGTACTAACCGCATAAAGTGCCGTCACAAAATCACCAATTCCCAGTGTTCCCTTATAAACCTGTCCTACCAGTACCGCACTGGTTACCCCAATATTAAGAAATTGAAATACCCAGCTTCCAAGAATGGCAACTGTTGCAATTTTGGGTGCAAATTTTTTAATTACATCTGTATTTTCATGAGTCAGTTCTTCAAACTTTCTAAACATAATTTTATTCAGATGAGTTGTCCGGATATCTTTTGAATATTCTGGTATGTAAAATACTCTTTTTATATAATCAAAACCTCTATTCAGTCTTGTTTTATTCATTTCATAATTGTATACCGACTTGGTATTTACTACATTTGCCCATGCCGTTACTAATGCACCAACAACTGCTATAATAATGGCAATTGGATTAATATAAGCCAGTGTACAGACTACTATAATTACCTGTATCGTTACCGTCAGAATATTGCTTAGGGTACCAAGCATTCCAGAAGCACGATACTCGGTTTCATTAATTGCCCTGGAATATTTGTCATAGAATTTGGAATTATCAAAGCTAAGCAAATCAATATCTTTTACTTTTTCATATAATTCCATTGAAAATCCCCGCTTAATTTTCAAATCGCAAAACGGGAAAATTACTGTATTTGAAATATTATCAACACATTGTGTAGCCAGCAATATACCTAATCGAACTGCAAGAATCGCAATCACATACGAAAATGGTTTGTGAAACTGAATGGCATCAATCATGAATTTATAGAAAAGCAAATCCGCCAATGTATTTAAACCCGAAAAAAATGCAATAAAAAAGAGCAGAATAATCCGTAGCCTGCTATAGCACCAGATTTTTTTGTACATATACATACAGTTCTTTAACATAAATCTGTTCCTCCCGTTTTTTGTTCTATTATAAAAGAATTACAGGCAAAAATAAAATTCTGCCTGTAATTCTTTTTCCTTAAATACGCTCAGCTTGCATTAATCATGAGCATCCGCTTACGAAATTGCATCCTGAATTTGATGTAGAACATTTTCCAATGACACCATTAACTGTATTCTCATCAACACCAATAAAGAAAGCAACTGAGTTTTCTTTTTTGTCAATTTTCTTAACTAATTTCTTCATTGTTTTCACCTCCTTTCGCTGCCTCTATTTTTAAACTGCCTGTTTGGTCAGTTAAAATAGCCTGAATCGCTTCTCCCAAATGCTTCAAATCCTGCATAATTTCAAAATTCAAATATTCGTCTGGAAATTCTATATCAAATTCATCCTCCAGAGATAATATCGCTGTAACAAAACTAACCGACGGCATCGGTTCAATGGTTCCATCTTCATAAATAATAATACCGCTTTCCTCTAAGCACTCTTTCGCTCTATCTACTAATTCCATACCTATACCTCCAGTTTGAGAACATAATTATCAACACGTGATATATGTTCCAGAAAATCATCTACATATCCTTTGGAACCAATACATACAAATTCACCTTCTGGTGTAACATTATTCAGATTACAGTAAATTCCCATGCAGCTTGGATATATATCACATTTATCACATAATTCATGATCAATATTAGCCTTGCGATGTGTCCAGTAATTATATTTGTCCATATCAAGTTCCATTTCACCATTTTGATGCAGCTTTCCAACATGATTAACGGGAGCATCAAAGGCAATCGTACATTTGTAAATGGTTCCATCTGTTCCTATTACAAAGGAATTTCTATTGGATGCATAGCATATATTTCCATACCTAAAGAACTGTCTCATATTGGTTCCAAATCTAAGTCCCTTTTCCTTTTGCTCGCCTAAGATAGTATGCAGTGATTTCTGCTCACAAAAATCCTTACATACGCCGCTTCCAACATCCCATGCAATTTTCCATATTAACTCAAACCTAGGATCTTCACCAAATTCATCTATTAAAAATTTTACATACTCATCAAAATGCTTTAGCACTTCCCCTGTAATATTGCAACGAATCGCAATGCTTACAATTGGTGACTTACAGTTATCTCTTATATCCTTCAAATTCTTGACAATGGTATCAAAAGAAGGCTTGCCATCTGCTAATCCCCTCTGAATATTATGACTCTCTGCTGTTCCATCCAATGTAATCTGATAGCGCATCACATGGTTTTTCTTATGCATAATCTTAAATGTTTCATAGTCAAGAAGATATCCATTCGTTGTCATGGAACTATAATATGGTTTTTTATGTTCGCTGCAGATACTTCTAAGCTGCCTTGTCAAGTCATTTATAATTCCTTTCTGGCACAAAGGCTCTCCACCAAACCACTCTACCCTCAAAGCATTATAGTTTTGAATATTATCTTTGACAAAGTTTACAATTCCTTCTTGCACTTCCGGTAAAATCACTCTTTTCTCGTGTATTTCATAGCAATATGTACACCGGAAGTTACAATTATCGGTTGGTAGAATAACCAGATGCAAATCCTTATATTTGTTAAGAAAATCTTCATATAATTTATCACAGCTGTCAATCTCTGTTTCTGCATCATCATATAAGATGTTATTATCTAGCAACTGCTTCATAATCTGTTCCTCTGCTTCTTGTGTTTCAAATGCAGTTTCGTAAAGTTTGGACTGTTCTTTACTTGCCTTTAAAACCCGATTATCATATGAATTCAATATTACATATTCACCTAATGAATTATACATTGTATGTACATATGGATTTTTCTTTATCATTACTTTTCCTCCTGATTTATAAAATATAATGAAAAATCTATCTCTCCACAGATTCCAGTCATTCCGTCTCTTCTGGCTCTGCTAATGTATCAATAATCAAATCACATAGGGAATCCATATCCTTTTCTTCACCAATTTCAAAAGATGGAAGCTGGCATTCCTGATATATTCTCTGCTTATATTCTTCCACCTCCTCTTTCTCAAGCGTTCTCTTTTTATATTGCATCCCATTTAAAGTGAGTTCTATTTTCACTGGAAAAATAGCAATTGCATACACTTTTCCAATATCAATTGAATTCAGATAGCTAATTGTCCTTTTGATATAATCCATATCATCGTGTGGATTTACACAGACAATTATAAAATCCGGAAGCACTCCAAAAAGAAAATTCTGCTGCTGCAATGGCATATATTTCAAATTAGAATTACACTGATGTAACGTCATAGACTGACTTCCTGTTATGAGGACATCGTTTCCTTTCTTTTGGCTCTCCCAAATCATTTTGTTTAACAAACAAACTACATCTTTAGGAGTTAATTTCACATCGGCTTCATATCCAAAATGAAATACATGATCTGCTCCAAATAAGAAACCAGAAGGTTCTGTTGCAAGCTGTCCTACCTTATATCCAATTTTCATCAATCTTCTTTTTATTTCAAGCTGTAACGTATATTTTCCCTGCTTGGAACTGGTTCCAAATACACCTATCACAGGAATTAATAGTTTCCATAGCTTTCCAAGATTTTCTCTTGGTGGTTTTAAATACTGGCTGCCTGGATAAAATACTTTATCATAATCCGTTTTTAAATCTTCAAATGTGTAAACTGCTTTTCCATGTTCCCGTGCTGATTCTAATATGCTTTTGATGTAATCTACATGAGTTAATTTTGAAAGTTCTGAAGTGCAAGATAGTATAATTGTGTCGAAATCTTGTTCCCAATTTATGTCTTGATAAGAATGGATCTTCATTCCATATAAGTTTTTTCCTACTAAACCATTCCTTTTTTCGTCGTAAACATCTAGAAGTTCAAATGTCAATAAATCTCTAAATTTCAAAACAGCATGAGTTTCCTTATTCACTGGAAATATAATTGCTTTTTTTATTTCCAGCCTTTTCTGTTGTTTCGTGTCTGGCTGAATAATACTTAATTCTTTTGTACATGCCGCTTTCAGTAATTCCTTTTTTCCAGGTTTCCTTCCATTACATTCAGACAGCTTTTTCGCCAAAAGGGCGGTAACCGCTGCACATGCAAAGCTGGTTCCCTTTAAAATTGTCCGCTTCCCGTCTTTCCATACAGTTCGATAAAACTGTTCTGGAATAACCAAATCAATACAACTGTTATTTAAATAAACAACTTCATGCTTATTCTTGAATTCATCCGATGTATCTACTCCGATTACTGATTCTAACGCAGATGGATATGAAACTGCACCTTCGTTATCAAACGCAGATACTATATAAACGCCTTTACCTGCTAATTCATTACAAATCTGTTCCAGTCTGTCATAATTATCTATATATGTAATTCCCGCACTAACATTTACAAAGTCAATATCTAACTCTTCTAAAACAAATCTTAATGCGACATATAACTGTTCACAATCAATATTTGATTCCTGATCGGATATCTTTATATTTATGATTTCAAGCTCTGGATTGTATCGATAAATAATATTTGAAACTGCAGTACCATGTCCAACATTATCTTCACCATGTCCTGATTCTATTTCCCATTCCCCATCTTTAAGGTGAATCGAATACTCTTCTGTAACGGATTCTCTACATGGGCATTCTCGTGAAATTCCAGAATCGATGACAGCAATTCGCATCTTTTTCAAAGAAATCCTCCTATAATTTTATTAAATTTAAATTATATTTTCTTTAACTGTATTTTATCACTTTTTATTTTTTTGTGTCAACTTTTTTATTATTTTATATAATTTTTTTTATTTTTTGGTAATTATGACGTTTTTATCTGGATATATTGGCGAAAAATAAGAGCCCAGATATAAAACTATATGGGCTCTCCTTTATTCTATTCTTAAAATTCTATTTCTTACTCTTCTTCAAAATCTCTTTCAATTCATCCACACTAAACGTATAGTTTGTGTTACAAAAATGACAATTTACTTCGATTGGCTTTCCATCATCAATAATTTCCTGGATGTCTTTCTTTCCAACGCTGATTAAGGCTTTTTCTACTCTTTCCTTATCACAGTTGCAGTAGAACTGTGTTGGAATCTTTTCCATGATTTCCACACCGAATTCACCAAGTACTTCTTCCAGAATCATTTCCGGTGTCATGTCCTTATCTAATAACGCAGTAATGGAATTAATCTCACTGATTTTCTTCTCCAGCTTATCGATTACTTCTTCATCTGCAAATGGCATCAATTGGATGATAAATCCACCAGCCTGTTTTACGGTATTGTTTTTATTCATTAATACGCCAAGTGCAACACTTGATGGTACCTGTTCACTGGTTGCAAAATAGTAAGTTAAATCTTCTGCAATTTCACCAGTCTGAAGGGTTGTCTGTCCAACATATGGATCTTTTAATCCCATATCCTTAATAACGCTTAACACACCAAGATCAAGTGCTTTTCCAACATCCAATTTGTGCTGCTCGCTTGGAGGAAGCATAACTGCTGGATTGATAACATATCCTTTTACATTTGCTTTAGAATCCGCTGTTACAGTAAGACCTTTAATGGGACCGCTACACTTAATCTGAAGAGTTAATAAATCCTTATCCCCCTTCATCATGCTTCCCATCATGGCACCAGCTGTCATAAGCCGTCCTAATGCTGCTGTTGCAATTGGACTTAAATTATGTGCATCTCTTGCATGTTCTACTAAGTCTCTTGTTGTTGCTGCAAACGCTCTGATTTGGTTGTCTGCTGCTGTTGCTCTTACAATATAATCTGACATACCTTTAACCTCTTTTCTAAACGTATAATTTATTTTCCTGCCATTTTTCCCGCGCTACAATATAAATACGCTCACTGTCTTCTCTTGGCGGCTCTTTTGTAAAAGCATCATAAGCTGTTACAAATTCCATACCTGCTTCTTCAATCAGCCTCTTTATGGTTTTTACGGAATAGGCTCTCTGATAATGCGTTTCCTGAAACTTCTGATACATATCCTGTTCTTTTTCTTTTACAAAAATGGTAAGCTGATATTCATTTACCTGCTCATCCTCATAATAATAGTTTTCCCAGATAAAACTGCTTTCTTCCCTGTTTTCTGCAATTGTCTTTTCACCAAGAATTGTTTTATACTTATACTCTGTATTTAAATCAAAAATAAATACTCCATTCCTGTCAAGGTAATTGTTAACAAGGCGGAATACCTGCTTTAAATCTTCCTCTTCCAGAATATAGTTCATACTGTCACAGATACTGACCGCCGCCTTAATGGTTCCATACAGTTCAAACTCACGCATATCCTGTAAAAGATACAGAACCTTTTCATCTATATTTTTCTTCATGGCTATGGAAAGCATTTCTTCAGAATTATCAATTCCAATCATATCATAACCATTTTTTGAAAGAATCTCTGTTACATTTCCAGTACCACATCCTAAATCCAGCACAAGACCATCCTGCACGCCGTTTTCTACAAGCAGTCCTTTTAAGTAGCTGCACCATTCTTCATATGGAACATTATCCATAAATAAATCATAAACTTCTGCAAAGCCTGTATATGTTTCCATGCTTAACCTCTTTTCAAACTCACGCATATCATTTGTCCAAACGAACATTAACATTCTAACATACCATTTGTTGCTTGTCGAATATAAATGTGTTAAAATAAATCTGCCAAAAAATACATTATAACATAAAGGAAGGTACGACATCATGATTAGAGGCAGCAAAGAATTAATCCGCAGTATTAACTGCACCAATGTATTGGAAGACATCATCAATTCAGAACCCATTTCCAGGGCTTATTTATCTAAAAAACTTTGTCTTACAAAAGCAACCATTTCTTCTATTGTTCAGGAACTTATCAACCAAAAACTTGTTATTGAAATCGGAAGTGATGAAACAAAATTCGGAAGAAAACCGATTTTATTGTCTTTTAATAAAAAAGCTGGATATGCAATCAGCATTGACTTAGGAAAAGAAATCATTTCTGCTTCACTAATGGATTTAAAAGGCGATGACCCAAAATTTAAAAAAATTCAGACTCCAAAAGACTCCTCACAAATCCTAAACAGCCTTATTTCCCTCATTCAATCCATGGAACAACTTACAAAAGAGTCTATTTTTGGAATCGTAGGCATTACCATTGGGATTCATGGAACAATTAATAATAATGAAGTAACATACTCCAACCAGTATGATTTTATAACATTCGATTTAAAAAAGGAATTGGAACAGTTTTTCCATATCCCCGTTTACTTAGAATCTGATGCCAGTCTTTCTGCAATCGGTGAATACACTTACAAGAGTACATACGCTAGTCTTGCAAATATTAATATTCACGAATCCATTTCCCTGGGTATTGTCATGGATCATGTTCTCTATCAGGGTAACCATGGATTTACGGGCACAATTGGACATTCTATTGTAAAAGCAGATGGGAAGCCATGCTACTGCGGAAATCACGGCTGTCTAGAACAATATCTCTCTACTCCAGCCCTTTTAAAAGAATATCAGAAACTTTCAGGAAATTCCAATGCTTCTTTTGAAAGTTTGTACACTGAATATAAAAACGGCCAGCCTGCTGCACAGGAAATCATCAATCAGTTTACTAAATATACTGCCTGCTGCATTAATAATGTGCTGAATATGTATAGACCAGATATTTTAGTTCTAAACTGCCCGATTACACAAAAACTTCCAGAATTACTCAATGATATAAAGCAGCATTTAACTTGTAACGTAAATAAAACGACTCAGATTTTTACTTCCAGAATGGAGGATTCTGTTTTATATGGCGGTATCTGTATCGCTGTAAAGGGATTCTTACATATCAATCACTTTGTTCATGGAAGCCAGAATCAATTACTCTAAAAATAAGGTATAGTCAGGATATTGATTGGGAACACTCTTTTTAGATCATAGTAAAATAAAAGGAGTGTTTGACAATGCCCAAAAAGAAGAAAGAAATTGAATGTATGGATGATGTAAGAGAATTATCCAAAGAAGAACAAATGAAGTATGAAATTGCTGATGAAATCGGCGTTCTTGATAAAGTATTTACCAGCGGATGGCGTTCCCTGTCTGCCAAAGAAAGCGGAAGAATCGGCGGTATTCTCGCCAACCGAAAAAAAACAGCACAGCAGAAAAAAGCAGAATCAGAAGAATCACAATAGAAAAACAAACGGCTATGTACCAAGGAATTCCTTCCCGTACATAGCCTTTTTATTTTTACTTTATCATACTTTAAACTTGCCAATTGCCTTTAATAGTCTGACAGAATCTGCTCTTAGTTCATCTGCTGACTTAGACATGCTTTCCATCTCTTCCGTTTGGCTTACTGTTGTTGCACTGATTTCCTCCGTAGATGCTGCGGATGCTTCGGAAACCGATGCGATTTCACGAATGGATGTAAGAGTTTCTCCTTTATCCGATTCAATTTCCTGTACTTCAGATTTAATTCGGTTCATCTTTCCAACCAATTCATTTACATTTTCATTGATATGTTCAAACACGGCTACTGTATTATTAAGTGCCTCCTCCTGAGAAGCAATAATATCCTGTGCATCTCTTGCCGATGATGCCGTAGTTTCTGTCTGCTGCTGAATTGCAGATACCAGTTTTCGAATTTCCTCTGCTGCCTCCAAAGATTTTGATGCCAGCTTTCGGATTTCCTCTGCTACAACAGAAAAACCTTTTCCTGCTTCTCCTGCTCTTGCAGCCTCAATGGATGCATTTAAGGAAAGCAGATCCGTCTGTTCTGAAATATCATTAATAACCTGGACAATTCCATCAATAGATGCAGACTGTTTCTCCAATTCACGGATCCCATCTGTAATCTGGCTGGTAATATCGATAGTAGCATGAGCCTTCGTATTTAAGTCATCTACTACCTTGATTCCTGTATTTACCTTATCTCTCGTTACATTGAAAATGGAATCCATTTCTTTTGTACTTTCTGAAACCTCATTGATATGATCAGAAAGCCGGTTCATCTTATCCATACAGTTCTCCGCATCTTCCACCTGATTACAGGCACCCTCTGCCATTTCATTTACCGCATTGGCAACATCTTTAGATGAAAACAGCAGATTATCTGATGTCTTTGCAAGCCCCTTGGCTGAATTTCCAACGCTTTCACTTACTTCTGTGACATCCTGAACCAGCCCACGTATATTTTCCAGCATATAATGCATATTTTTTGATAAGATACGAAATTCATCGTTCCGTTTTGTTGCAAAGGAAACCGTCAAATCCCCTTCCGATGCCAGTTTCACTGCTCCAACCATATCATGAATTGCTTTTCCGATACTACTGGATAAGAACAGTCCAATCATGATTGCAATAAATGCTGCAATTGCTGTAATCAGAATGGTAATCTTACCAATAACACTTGCATTCTGCATCATAAAAGATTTTGGAATCAGATTGCAGAACATGGCTTCTGTTTCTCCAATTTTCTCATATACAAAGTAATACTCTGTACCATTTACAGTTACATAAGAACTTCCAGCATCTTCTGAAGACTTTACAGCTTCTTTATAACATTCTAAGTTCGTAAAGAATTTTCCATCCTTCCCAGTCTTAGATTTCTCTGCATAAATTTCCCTTCCATCCGGTGAAACAAATGCAGTGTACGAACCACTTAAATACATATCACTTAAAATGTCCACTATGTAAGATGTTTTAATATCTGCAATCAGGAATGTTTCTCCTTTATTTCCACGCATCGTTACGCAGATACCATAGGACTCCGGTACAATTCCCAGTTCATCATCTATAAACTCATGATGTCCTGCCCAGACACGCTGCATCGAGGAATCTTTATAATATTCTTTACCTTTGACAGATTTTAGAAAATCATCATACTGTTCTTTATTAGATTTCACATTTGTATTAGATAAAGAGTTCTTATCTTTTCCAACAATAAAAATATTCTGAAGACCACTGACCGTTACACTTGACGTAACCAAATCTGACTTTAATTCCCGATAAGAATTCATCTGTTCAATCATAGACAAGTGTTTCTTATAATAATAACTTTTAAAATTTGTACTAGATGATATTCTTACCAGCTGCATTGAAATATTTGATGTTATGATATTCATATATTTACCGCTGGCATTCATGGTATCCTTAGCAGACTTCTCATACTGTTTAAGCATCGCGTCTGATACCATACTGTATGAAGCAATTCCAAGACCCACAATACACAAAACAGGCGCAAGAAACGCAAGAATCAGAGTCCTGCGGATACTTCTGGTTCTTGTCGTTTTTTCTTTCTTCTGACCTTTTCTGTTTGTTTTGGAAAGTGGATGTTTCGCTGTCTTAACCATGTTCCTGTTATCATTCTTTTTCATATCCATTATCCTCCCCACATATCCAATATGTGATTTATTCTATTTTGTACCATTTACCTAAGTAAAATGAGTATAAATACTTTTCTGTCACTGGCTTGCCTGTAATCTGTTCCAATGCCTTATTATAATACTTAATCTGCATCTTATACTGTTCTACAAACTTCTCTTCACCATTTCTTGCAACATAATCCGTTTTATAATCAATAAGGACTACTTCCTTTTCACATTCCATATAAGCATCTACAACTCCCTGAATCAAGACCATTTCTTCGCTGGATACACCAACTGGGAGTTCCTTTGCCGGAATTCCGATTACAAACTGCCGCTCTCTGTAAAGACAGTGTTCACGTTCTGCCTTAGCCATACGCTTTGCCATATCCGTCTGAAAGAACTGATTCAGTTTCTTTCTGCTTATATCTTCTTTTTCTTTCTCCAGTATGATCTGTTCTTCCACCATTCGCTCTAATTCTCTCTCAATATCTTCTGCCCCCTTCACGCAATTAAAATTGATTTTCTGCATGACTTTATGATAGAGTATTCCCTTTTGTACTGGTGTCTCAGCTGTCTCACCTGTCATAAACCTAGGAACCGGCATAACTCTTTTTTCTGCTTTTTCTGCCTCTTCTATCAGCAGATTCCGGCTCTGATGCTCTTCCTCTAAATCTCGTTGTCTTCGTTTCAGTTCTGATACCGTAAATTTCACCGGTATTTCTTGTTCGTTCTCAAAGGCATATTTTGATTCCAGACGATTTCTTATCAGTTTTTTTATCTCAGGATTAAATTCATATGTGGAATTCCACACAAGCAGCTGTTCTTTCTGGTTCAAGGATTCTGCCTGTCTGTTCGTCTCATGAATAACAAAATCCGTCCACTCCAAAACAGTAATCTGAATCGGCAGACAATTTGGATAATACAGACATGGTCCTATAAAATCCAGATAAGAAGACGCTTCTGAAAGATTCAGATAACTCATCTGAATATGTTCACGATCACTTTCTTTCATCCAGCTCATCTGTTTCTGTTCAAGTTTTTTATCATATCCTGTCAGGATAAGTTTCTCTTTTGCTCTTGTCAATGCCACATATAATACACGTAGTTCTTCACCTAGGTTTTCTAATTTTATTTTACTCTGAATTGCACGTTTTTGCAATGTTACTTTTTTAATTCTCATACTTATATCGATAAAATCAGAACCAAGCCCTAATTCCTCCTGTACAATCAGTCTGCTTCTGGAATCCTGCATGTTAAATTGCTTGCCTAATCCAGAAACAAACACAACTGGAAACTCCAGTCCCTTGCTCTTATGAATGCTCATGATACGGACTGCATTTATTCCATCCTTTGAGATAAATGCCTCACCGAAATCAATGTCATACTTATGAAGTTTTTCAATGTATCGGTTAAACTGAAATAAACCTTTGTAACTTGTAGATTCAAAATCCTGTGCTTTTTTTACCAGCATATCAAGATTGGCTGCACGCTGTTCCCCTGCTGGCATAACAGATGCATATTCATAATATCCTGTGTCTTCTAATATAAATTCTATGATTTTACGAATACTTGTATACGGCATCATACTCCGGTAAAGTGAAATTTTTTCTAAGAAATTTTGTGCTTTTTTCTGAAGCACATCTTCTTCTCCATCGGTACTGTATCTTATCACGGATTCATATAAATCCACATCCTTTGCATCTGCACGGATTTTTGCCAATTCTTCTGATACAAATCCAAACATTGGAGAGTACAGCACTGCTGCAAGCGGAATATCCTGTTTTGGATTATCAATTATCTGAAGAAGATTTAAAACTGTCTTTACTTCAATTGCCGAGAAATAACCACTCTGCGTATCTGATACCGCTGGAATGCCTAGTTCTGCAAGAACAGATATAAAATCTTCCGACCATCCAGAAACCGTGCGAAGCAAAATTACAATATCACGGAACTCTACTCCTCTGTAAACCTTTTCATCCCCATCATACACCAGAAGACGCTCTCCTTTTCCATCCATTCCCATCAGATTTCGGATTTTTGCGGCAACTGCTCTTGCTTCCAGCTCTCTTGCCGTCTGTTCCTCAGTTTCCCCTGTGTCTTCTGGTTCTAGTTCCGTACTTCCATTGACTAGAAGCACTTCCACATTATCTGAAATATTTTCATCACTTTCTTCGAAAGATGCGCCTTCATATAAATATGCATCCTCATCGTATTCAATATTTCCTAACTGTTTCTGCATAATCTGCTTAAAAATAAAATTTGTAAAATCAAGGACTACACCACGGCTTCGGAAATTTTTCTTCAAATCAATTCTTTGATATTTACTATCTCCATCCTGAAACGGAAGATAGCTTTCAAACTTCTCCATAAAAAGCTCCGGTCTTGCCAGACGGAACTTATAAATACTCTGTTTGACATCTCCTACCATAAATACATTTGGCCTGCCAAACCGTTCTTTGGAAATACTATTTAACAAAAGTTCCTGCACCGAGTTGCTGTCCTGGTACTCATCTATCATAATTTCTTCATAAAATTCACTTAATTCATCTGCCACATCGGAGTATTCCATTTTATCCCCATTATGTCCTTTAATTAAAATATTCAAAGCGTAGTGTTCCAAGTCATTAAAATCCATAACCTTCTTTTCCAGTTTTTCTGCTTGAAACATATCATAAAAATCCTTTGCCAAATCCAAAAGAACGCATAAGTCTTTCTTAGTTCCCTGGATATCCTCCAGCATATCTTGCGCCGGCTGGAAAAAGAATTTTTTTCGTAATCCATCTACAATATCTTTTACATGTTTTCGTACTGCCTTAACTTCTTCCTGAAGTTCTGCATCCACTTCATCCTTTTTTACCCGTTTCAGTTTTTCCCAGGAAAGTCCTGCTAACAGGTTTGCAAATCCTTCATAATCCGTCTGTTTAGCAAGTTCTTCTACCAATTCTAAATCGGATTCAATTGCCGCCAGATAAGGTTCGGGTCCTCCCGATTCCAGACAAAGCCTTCTGGCATACCTGCATTGCTCTGGAAGTCCTGCTGCTACTTTACAGATGTAATTCATCATAAATTTCATCCAACTGCTTTTTTTTAAATCATCCAGATTTTCAATTTCTAGAGATCGTTTCTGCTGTTCCAGCCATTCTTTCGGCCACGGATAACTAACAGAAAAATCATACAACTGTAAAATCAGGTTCTCCAGCCCTTCATCTGTCTTTCCCGTAGAAAAGGCTTCAATAAAATGATAAAACTCGTCCTTTCCCTCGTCATAATATTTTTCCAGAAGTACACCTGCCACATCACTTTTTAACAGCTTTAATTCCACTTCATCTACCAGACGCATGCCAGGGTCCAAATTAATAACACTAAAATAATTTCCAATCAGGTTCTTGCAAAAGCTGTGAATTGTCGTAATATGAGCACTGTGTATTAATGTCATCTGCTTCTGAAGATGAAGGTTATCTGGATTCTCCATTAATTTTTTCTCCAGTGCTTTTCCAATACGCTCTTTCATTTCCGACGCTGCTGCTTTGGTAAACGTAACAATTAACAGTCTGTCAATGTCAATTGGATTTTCTTTTGTTATAACTTTCTGAATAATACGTTCTACTAAAACAGCTGTCTTACCAGAGCCGGCAGCCGCAGAGACTAGAATATTTCTATCTTTTAAATCAATTACCTTCTGTTGTTCCTTTGTCCACTCCATCTTCGCCACGAAGCTCCTCCCATATCTTTTCTTGATCTATCTTCTTTAGATTACGGTAATGGTTTCCTGGAAGTTTCTGATCAAATCCACAGATCCCATCAAACCTGCAGTAATCACATGCCGTCTTTTTATTTAACTGATACGGATCGATATCCGTCTTTCCGTCCACAATTTCTTTTCCGTACTGCTCCATCTTCTTCCGTACAAACCGCCGCAGGTCATGAAACTGCTTTTCCCCTGCTACACTGGAATACGCACTGAATTTTCCTTTTGCGGTCAGCTCTACTGGAATAACCTTAGATTTTACAGATTTCTCTTCTTCAAAAATATGATCCAGTTTCATTAAAATCTCTTTGTCACTGTTTACCAGACCATTTACTTTCAGTTCTTTTAAAATATCTTCCTCAATTTCTTCCTTCTTTGGCCTTCCAGATACTTTTTCAATGACTGGGTCATTTATATTATAATAAAAGATTCCCGCTGGAATTATTTTTTTCACAGGATGCGTTTTGCCTGCTAATTCTATTGCGGCATCCAGGTATACAACCAACTGGAGCTGTAATCCATAGTATATCTTCTGTAAATCAAATGCAGTTCCGCCAGATTTATAATCAATTACCTTTAAATACAGGTTTTCATCATCTTCACATTCATCTATACGGTCAATTCGTCCTTTCAGACGCATGGTTGCATGGTCATTTAAAACCATTGTAGCTGACTCCCGGTTATCCAGAGGTGCAAATGCAATTTCATATCCTGCCGGTTCAAAGTCTCCCTGTGCAATCTGCTGGCACAATGCCCAAATGGTACGGCTTGTCATTCGTTCCAGCCTGGTAACCAGATACTCACTTCTTCTGGAACTGAAAATAACGTCGCTTCCCCGTTCCTCTACCGCCTGAATGACTGCTTCTTTTACAAATAAGTCTCTCTGTCCTTCCATCTCTTCCTTGCTTAAATCATGCCACGTAAAGCCTTGCTTTTTAATTGCTTTGGAGAAGTTTTCAATGGATGCATGGAACAAATCTCCGATATCTGGAATTGCCAGTTGAAACTGTTTTCTCTCCTTGAGTCCCAGCCCATATGCCATAAAATGTGCGAATGCACAGGATGCGAACTGCTCCAGTCTGGTTACACTGTTGGTCAGTTCATCTCCATATAAGGCTCTTACCACAGCTCTGCTCAGTCCCTTTTCTTCGTTTGTATAATAAACACCATCGATTAAATGACGTAGTTTATCCCCTGTTTTTCCTTCTTTATAATAACTGAATAATTCTTTCCAAAACTCTCCCTGTTCCTTCTCCGGATACTGCCTCAATCCTTCCAGTAAAACTTCCATACCGCAGTCACCATCCAGAATATGAACCATATCCTGTCTATAAGTCTCCTCTTCTTCTACTTCCAGATTCGTAAATATTTTTTTCATCTTTCCAATCAAATAAGATGGTTTTTTCGCCTTTCCATCTGCTCCAACCTGACAATAAGTCAGATATAGCTTATTCTGCGGCCTGGTCAGATTCAGATATAAATAAAACTGCTCGGTAAACGCATTTTCCTTTTGAGTTGGTGCCAATTCAATATCTGCCTCTTTCAACATATTACGTTCCATATCCGATAAAATTCCACCGCTGGATCCAGCCTTTGGAATAACTCCATCGTTTACACCTATAAAAAATAATGCCTTAATATCTTTTAAACGGGTTCGCTCAATATCTCCCACTACAATCTGATCTACACCTGGTGGAATCAGTCCTACTTTGATTTCTGATAATCCAGTATCCAGAAGTTCTTCATATTCTTTCAGAGTTACTTCTTCCGCTCCTAAAAGTTCTACCATTTTATCAAATAAATCCATAAGAATCTGATAAATCTGCTGGAATTCCTTCGCTAAAAGAGGCTTCTCTTCCTGTTCAAATTTCTCCAGATAATCCTCTATTCTCTCATACAGTTCCTCTCCAATAATAAAATCATACAATGCCCTTGTAATATCCAATACTGTATGCTTTCCACCTGAAATTTTCTCATAGAAATCTGCCAATGGTTCCATCATTTTAACACGGATTTCATTTAATTGTTCATAATGAAATTCTTCCTGCTTTCGCTTACTTCGGCTCTTAAATGGCCTGCTGTATGTTTTATATCCACGGATTCCACAGGCAATAATAAAGTTTTCCAGTAAATCCGTCTCCCCATCTGTAAGCTGTATCATGCCAGAGCGAAGATAACGTAGCACTCCTTCATAAGAGAAGTTCGTGTTAAACATATTTAGAAGTGCACCAACTACCTCAACAAATGGATTCTGCCGGATATCCTTCTTATAATCCACAAAATAAGAAAATCCTGCTTTCTCATATTCCCGCTCAATTGTCCCTGCATAGCTTTCGACATCTCCAGTTACCACCGCAATATCTCGATAGCGATATCCCTCATCCCGAATCAGCCGATTAATCTCACTGACTGTAAAAATAATCTCACTCTTTGGATTTGCCCCACAGAACATTCGAATATCATCCTGTTTGTTTGTATATTTTTCCCAATGATAACGGAATAAATTATGTTCCAGACAAGCCAGTGCCTCACTATTTTGAAAACGATATGGTACACATCCTTCTTTTCCTGCATACCATGGTTCTAAAATCTCTGTTCCTGTATTTTTCGCAATCCGGTATAAACGGTCAATCGTATCCCGGCTCAAGTGGAACAAATGAAATGCCTCCATTTTCCTTGTCAGCTTCTCGCGCCTGTCCATTGTAACCGTTACATAAATTTTCGGACATAAAATCATCAGCTGTTCTAACAGTTTATACTGATTTGGTGTAAATCCAGTAAACCCATCAAAACAGATAATACTGTTCTTTATGATTTCTGACTTTTCAATAACGTCACAAAGTACTTCCAGTACTTCTTCTGCAGTTATATATTTATGCTCCAAAAGTTCCCGGAATCTTGTATACACTTTCAACGTATCGCTCAGCTTTGCCTGTAACAACGGCTTCTTTTCTGACAACTGAAGCATTTTCTCCAAATCTTCTATTTTAATGCTGTACTGAAGGAACTCAGATATCAGTGATTTCATTTCTTTTGTAAATCCCTGTTTTTTAATATCTGCTTTAAATATCTCTAATTCTTCTTTTTCTTCTTCCAATGCTTTCCGCACCAACATGCTTTTTCCGGTTTCCTCCAGAACGGTCATATCACCTCCACCGGTTTCCTCCAAGATATGATATGACAGACGCAGGAAACTAAGCACATCAATATTCATAATTCCGTGATTCGGATGCATGGAAACAATATCCTTTTGTGTCTGCAGCGTAAACTGCTCCGGCACGATTATAATGTAATTTTTATTCTTATTTTTTTGTGAATCTTCAATGATTTTATGATAAAGCTCATAAGATTTTCCTTCTCCCGAGCTTCCTAATATTAATTGTAGTGACATATTTTCCTCCCGTACATGCATAAAAATAGTGTTAAGGGCAAATTAATTATCATACTTTTTTATTTTCACACATATTTATATATTAATAACAATTATAATATATACTAAATGCCAGTGAAAGATAAAGTTTATATCTAATCCTTTAAATTTAGTAGTTGGAGGTTCTCATGTCAAAAACCAGAATAGTTATTATTCAACTGAAAGAAATTATATACACGGCAATCTTTGTAGGCCTTGGCATTTTACTAATCCTTCTGCTCGTCTTTATGTTTCTGCCAAAAAGTAAGGGCAGTGCCGGGGCCTCAGACAAAGCACAATACGTTCCAGGCGTTTACACAAACCAGATTACATTAGGAGAGACTACACTCAATGTAGAGGTCGTTTTAGATGAGAACCATATAAATGATGTAACTATTTCGAATCTAGACGAATCTGTTACAACTATGTATCCATTGGTTGAACCAGCCTTAAAGGGAATTGAAAAACAGCTTGTAAATGGTGTCGCCCCTGAAGATGTGGTGGTATCAGAAGACTATAAATATACGCAGATGCTTCTTCTGCAGGCTGTTGAAGATGCAATAGATAAAGCAACACCGTAATATTATACATATTAGGGAAAGCAGTTTTCTGCTTTCCCCATATTTGTTTATAAGAGTTTGAATTTTTTCCAGTATTCTTCCAGTGCATTATCTCTTACTGCACGGTAATATTTTAATGCAATTTCTTCTGCTTCTGTTAATTCTTCGCTCTTCACACGAATCATAATATCATCGGCAGATTTATATTTAAGATAAGATTTATTTTTATTTTTCTCAATCCATGTCCTAGCTTTCTCTTCCCAGCCAAGAATTAATTCTTCTGTGAGGTTATCAAATTGCGTCATCTGAAACTTAACCTCTTCTACAAAATCTTCAAAGTCGAACTCCATATGTTTCCTCCAGTTTTTTCAAATCATTCAGCCAGATTTCTCTAGATGCATCACTTGGCATCCTTAAATCGCCTCTTGGAGACACTGCTACACTTCCTACCTTTGGACCATCCGGCAGACAGGAACGCTTAAACTGCTGTGCGAAAAATCTTCTGTAAAAATTATTAAGCCATTTGTAAATGGTGTTTAAATCATATTTATCTTCATATGCCTCTTTTGCAAGACGAAATACTTTCTGTGGCATAAATCCAAAACGCAGAATATAATACAAGAAGAAATCATGTAGTTCATATGGTCCCACAATATCCTCTGTCTTCTGTGCAATCTTTCCATCCTTCGGTGGAAGAAGCTCTGGACTAACCGGTGTATTTAACACATCATAGAGAATTTCAGACAGCTTCTTATTATCTGCTGTATCTGCATAATACATAACCAGATGGCGGACAAGTGTCTTAGGAACCGAAACATTAACACCATACATAGACATATGATCTCCATTATAAGTTGCCCATCCCAATGCCAGTTCAGACATATCTCCTGTTCCAATTACCATTCCATTTAATTGATTGGCTGTGTTCATTAGAATCAATGTTCTCATTCTCGCCTGTGCATTCTCATACGTAACATCATGGACATCCAAATCATGTCCAATTTGATTTAAATGAAGGGTAACTGCATCATTAATCGGAATTTCCTTCAACGTAGCACCAAGCATCTTAGTCAGCTGCACTGCATTTTCATAAGTTCTGTCTGTCGTTCCAAAACACGGCATTGTAACAGCAATAATATTTTTTCGATCAAGTCCCAGCATATCAAACGCCAACGTAGTTACCAGCATTGCCAGAGTAGAATCCAAGCCTCCAGAGATTCCAATTACCGCAGTATCACAATGTGTATGAGCAAGCCTTTTCTTAAGACCGCATGCCTGAATATTTAAAATCTCCTGACATCTTCTTTCCCTATCCTGTTTAGAACTAGGAACAAATGGATTCTGGTCAAATTTTCTTGTTAATTTCGTTTCTTCTACATAATTAAATGCAAAATCTACATATAAATACCCTTTTTGATATTTATATTCCGTATGATAGGTTGTTATTCTGCGTCGTTCATTGACCAGCTTCTGAAGATCCAGTTCAGAAACTGCGCTCTGATTTTGAAAACGCTCTGATTCCTTTAGGATTGTCCCATTTTCTATAATTAAATTATGTCCTGAATAGACCAAATCCGTAGAAGATTCTCCTTCACCTGCATTTGCATACAGATAACCACATACCAGTCGACCCGACTGACTGGATACCAGCTGTCTTCTATAAATATCTTTTCCAGTTACTTCATCACTAGCCGACAAATTGGCAATTACAGTTGCTCCCGCCAATGCATGACTAGACGATGGGGGGATTGGAACCCACACATCCTCACAGATTTCCACACCAAGAATAAATTCCTTCTGATTTAAACAACGGAATAAAATATTCGTTCCAAATGGTACAAGTTCTTCCTGTCCTTCTATTCTAATGTACTCTGCTTCTTCGTTTCCTACATTAAAATGTCTGCCTTCATAAAATTCTGAGTAATTCGGTATATTTTTCTTAGGAATAAGTCCTAAAATCCTTCCTTCAAATAAAACAGCCGCTACATTATATAGCTTTCCATCTTTCATCATTGGCAGACCGGTCAATACTACCATATCGCAGTTACGAGTACTTTCTGCAACCTTTCTCAATCCATTTAAAGCTTCTTTCAATAGGATGTCCTGTAAAAATAAATCATTACACGTATATCCTGTCATACTTAATTCTGGAAAAACCAATAGTTTGACCTGCTCTTTTTTGCATTCTTCCAATTTTTCTATCATTCGTTCGGCATTATAAACTGGGTTACCAACCTCAATCTTAATGGCTGCCGCACATACTTTTAAAAATCCGTCCTTCATAAAAGCCCTGCCTTTCATATTTAAACATATATGGCGTTTTCTATATATTATATGTATTATCTGCCCAAAATACAAGCTAGAAGGACAAAGAGTTATAAAAACAGACCGTACACATGGCACGCAAACCAAAAAAAGAACAGCCTCTGCTGTCCTTCCCTGTAACTCTCCATATCTTCAAAACCACACACTGAATGCTTTCATCCGTTTCCCTTTGATTAAGCCCTCGACCTATTAGTAACAGTCAGCTCCATGCATTACTGCACTTCCACCTCTGTCCTATCCACCTCGTAGTCTTCAAGGGGTCTTACTGGATTTCTCCATGGGATATCTTATCTTGAGGGGGGCTTCACGCTTAGATGCCTTCAGCGTTTATCCCTTCCAAACTTGGCTACCCGGCCGTGCACTTGGCAGTGCAACCGGTACACCAGAGGTTCGTCCATCCCGGTCCTCTCGTACTAAGGACAGCTCCTCTCAAATATCCTGCGCCCGCGCCGGATAGGGACCGAACTGTCTCACGACGTTCTGAACCCAGCTCGCGTACCGCTTTAATGG
>CAKSBP010000025.1 GCA_934438135.1 uncultured Clostridium sp.
TGAGAATAATATTTACTTTTCAATGTGCAATGCCAGTGTTTTGCCGGCATGATCACTCAAGATTCCGAGAGATCATACATTCATCCACCTATTACTCTTATCATAACACTAGAAACATTAGAAAACAATCCTAAATGCCAAAAACCTTTTCTTTCTATTCATTTTTAATATCCACATCAAACCAGAAAACAACACCATCTTCTGTATTGTAAACACCGTAATCCCGGTTCAGTGATTTCATAATAGCACTAACAATAGACAAACCAATTCCATTTCCACCATAGGCTCTAGTCCTTGCCTTATCGACTTTATAAAATTTAATCCAGATTTTCTCCAGTTCCTCTTCTGGAATGCATTTTCCTGTATTGAATACAAAAATTCTCAGCACATCTTCCCTGTTTTCTGTTGTAATTCGAATAATTTTTTCTCCATCCACGTGATTCAGTGCATTGCTCACAAAGTTTGTAAAAACTTCTTCCGTCAGATATTCATCTGTCCAGACAAATAGTTCTTCCGGATGTTCAAATTCCAGCTTTACCTCTTTTTGTTGAAATAAAATTCCCGTATTTGCAAGCACGGACTTCATCATCTGAATAATATCAAAATGCTCAATCTGCACAAAATTATTTCCAAACTCAATCTGATTCAGTGTCAAAAGTTTTTTAACCATCTTATTCATTTTTCTTGCTTCATCTATAATAACTTCGCAGTAAAAGTCCCGGCTTTCCGGATCGTCATTTACATTTTCAACCAGACCTTCTGCATACCCCTGAATTAACGCAATCGGCGTTTTTAATTCATGGGAAACATTAGAAAGAAACTCTTTCCGCATCTCATCAATCTGCGTCTTCCGTTCATTATCCAGTTTTAATTCATTATTGGCCGTTTTTAGTTCCGAAATCGTATTTTCGAGCCGATCTGACAAGGTATTAATACTTTCTCCCAGTTTTCCAATTTCATCATCGCTTTTCACCTCATATTTTACTTCAAAATCCAAATCGGACATTTTCTTTGAAATATCGGCAAGAATCAGAATAGGGTTAGTAAAACGCCGGCTGATAAAGTACATGGCAATGACACCAATCAGACCTACAATTACCGCAACGTAAGCAAGAAAGGTATTGGTATTTTCAATGCTGTGCTGCATTCCTTCTAGATTGGAACGCATATAAATAATCGTATCCGCATCAATATATCCCAGCAATTCAATGTACTGGGATTTTATCGTACTGTCATATGTCTGATAAACATGATACTGTTCTTCTGATTTAAGACGTTTAATATCGCTGGTATCGCCTTCGTAACCTAGCAGGTTATTGACATGTCCTTTTAGTTCCTCTTTTGTATAACTATTAATAAACTGCGGATATTTGATGCTGTAAATGCCATCCATTTTTCCCGCCATAGTTACTCTGTTATTCTGAAATACATAGAGAGACAGCCCATAGTTTTCACTGAACTGATCCAACTTTGCAGTAAACACATCATTATACATATTATGAGTCAACATATCACTTTCCGATTCCATCTCAATATAGAGAAGTTTTACCTGCTTATAAGTGCCTTCTAAAACGCCGATTTTACTGTTTTTATAATATTGGGGATAAAAGGTCAGATTCATCACCCACAAAAGTACAACAATCAAAAGCACAAGTCCGGTCAGAACTAATGTCAGCTTAATCCGAATAGATCCCTTAATTGACTTTAACTTCTCTTTCACTAAGCATCCACCTCAAATTTATACCCCATTCCCCAGATGGTTTTAATGTAATTTCCTTTCTCTCCCATTTTGCTTCTCAGCTTCTTTACATGAGTATCAATTGTTCTGGCATCTCCAAAGTAATCGTAATTCCACACATTATTAAGAATTCTCTCTCTGGATAATGCAACGCCTTTATTTTCTACAAAGTAAGACAGTAGTTCAAATTCTTTGAAACTCAGCTCCACGGTTTTATTATCAATGGTTACTTCATGTGCTGTCCGATCTAAGACAATTCCTCCGATTTCAAACTTGTCCTCATCCAGTACGTTGGATCTTCTTAAAATAGCACCAACTCTGGCAACCAGAATTTTAGGGCTAAATGGCTTGGAAATATATTCATCTGCACCTAAGTCAAATCCCTGCAGCTCATCCCGTTCATCTGATTTTGCTGTAAGCATAATAATCGGTACTTTCGAATACTGTCTAATTTCCCGGCATACCTGCCATCCATCCATTTTCGGCATCATAACATCCAATATAATCAATGCAATATCTTTCACTTTAAAAAAGATTTCTACTGCCTGTTCGCCATCCTCGGCTTCCAGCACTTCGTATTTCTGCTTTACCAGGAAATCCTTCACCAGTTTTCTCATACGGCTTTCATCATCTACAACAAGTATTTTTACTGATTCCATAACATCCACTCCTACTCTACAAAACTCGTACTGTTCCTTTTTCTTATTTTATAATTTAAATGTGTTAAAAATGTGAATCTGTTCATATTTAGAATCTCCCTGTTTTTTCATTTTAAGGTTCAAAAAAGGACAGGAAGCTTATTTTTCTAAGACTTCCTGCCCTGACTATGTACATTGTAATTTTAGTTTTCCAAACTTGTTACTGAAAAAAAATAAGCCGGTATATCAAGTGGATCCAGACCTAATAATTCAATAGACTTATTCATTTCATTCTGAGAGAACTCAAGCTTGCTGTTCAGCCGCTGGCTTAGGGAAACGCGTCCGATGCCCAGGGCTCTTGCAAAGTTTTCCTGTGTACCATATTTTTCCTTAATTTTACCTAATAACTTGCTGTAATTATACTTCATGCTATCACCTCTTTTCAAGTTTAGTTTCCTAAACTGTATAAATATTATCATAATCTTACATATTTGTCAACCAGTATTCAGAATGTGATAGAATCTTATGCATTTCTACATTTTGGTTGATTATTCCGAATCAATATGGTAGTATTAGGAAAGGTTATGTTGAAAGGAGTTAATCGATGGGCATCATAGCAGAAAGAATTCGTACAGCCATGAATCTCAGACATATGCGTCAGGTTGATATCATTCAACAGACTGGCATTAACAAGGGTTCTTTAAGTTCTTATTTATCCGGTAAATACATACCAAAGCAAAATAATATTTTTCTACTTGCAAAGGCATTGCGAGTAAATGAATCCTGGCTTATGGGTCATGATGTTCCTATGGAACTTATGGATGATTCGCAGATAGATCAGATTTATGTAAACGAATCAAAAGATAACTATCATACAAAAGAAGAACTACAGCTGCTCTCCTATTACCAGCTGTTAAATGCCACAGGAAAAGCGGAAGCCCTGAAACGGGTACATGAACTTACATGTATTGATACATATACAACGGATAAAGAACAATAGAAGGAAGGATTACTGTCTTTTGAGGTAGTAATCCTTTTTTCGTCATTCTTTTTAGGAAGAACGTGGGGAATTTTATAAATATTCGTCTTCTAATAGCGAAATGTAAAAAAATTACTGTTTTTATAGTTGACATTTTCTGGAAATATGATAGAATAAAACTAGTCTAGAATAAAACTAGTCAAGGAACCGGTTCCTAATACTAAATTAATATTTTTACTTTGAAAGGAGAATATTTATGATATCAAATGCCAGAGATAATAAAACAATACAATTTAAGATTCCAGTAACACAATTTTATATGCTCTGTATTGCCGTAGAATCACTATACGCAGCAAACTTAGAAACTTTTTCCGGAAATGAGATTGCTGATCTAGAGAGTCTATTAGATATGCTGATGCCTGGGAAACAGGAATGCAAGACCGTAGCAGTAAAACCTGTGAAGTTAGAGACTGCCTGGGCCTGACTACAATTCTATTATTTTCTCTTATATTATTCTACGATATGCTAGGGCAGAAATGGGGTTGTTATACTAAAATACGATATGCCCCTTGTCAAGTAGACAGGATAAATATCTAAAACAATTTATTAGGAAGTGTCGCTTTAGCGATTTTTTTAAATCACTAAAGCGACACTCCTATTTCCCAGTATTATAATTTTTTTGTTTCAACACAAAATGCAACATAAAAAATAAAACGCCAGTAAATACTAGCGTTTTACGATGGAGTAGACGGGAGTCGAACCCGTGTCCAAAAGCCCATTCATTGTACTTCTACTATCATAGTCCGTTCTTTGACATTCCCTCTACCGGGCGAAAACGAACATCCTTCCGGCTTCAGTAGCTTCATAATACGCCCGTATGCTCAAAGCTTTGCATACGTCGTTTCCTACATAGTCGATGCCTGAGTTTAGAGTGTAGGTGCTGCTAAATCAGACAGCAGCCACTAGGCTGCGTAAGCTAAATTATCTTCAGCGTTTAATTTTAATTTGCCATTTGACGCATAGCATGCGGATAGCTTCTCCAACTTCAAGACCCCTGTCGAAACCTTTACTACCCCGAATCAGTTGTTTGAAAGTTGGTCAGGCATACTACCGCCTGAACGTGCTACTACTTTACCATATAATATTTCATTTGTCAAGCAGACAGAAATCGGAAATTGTAAAAAGTCCAGCCATATGAAACCATTCTATCCATAATGTAGATTCTGACTGATTATGAATGGCATGGCTGAACTAATAAAAACTTCTATCTGCCTGTATTTTTTATAAATTACGAACTTTAAAGTTTCGTTCTGCCTCACGGCGCTGATCCTTTTTCGCAATATCCTGGCGCTTATCATAAAGTTTTTTACCTCTTGCCAGACCAAGTTCTACTTTCACCAGACTTCCAGATAAATAGACATTTAACGGAACCAGAGTATAACCCTGCTGTGCAATCTTACCTGAGATTTTATTAATCTCATACTTATGAAGAAGCAGTTTTCGAATACGAAGTGGATCCTTATTAAAAATATTGCCCTTTTCGTAAGGACTGATATGCATATTATAAATAACCACTTCACCCTTTTCAATACGTACAAAAGATTCCTTAATGCTGCATCTTCCCATACGCAGAGATTTCACCTCAGTACCATGAAGCGCAATACCGGCTTCATAAGTATCCTCGATAAAATAATCATGACGCGCTTTTTTATTATTTGCGATCAGTTTTCTTGTCTTTTCTGCCATACTTACTCTCCTGACTTGTCATTCTCATCCTGTGCTGCTGATTCTTCTCTCACAACAACAGTCTTTTTCTTTCTCCGTCCGTTCTTCTTACGATCCCTCGCTTTGTAAGGAACGGCATCTTCTTCCACGCTATCACCAGGAAGTTCAAAATCGATAGTCTTTAGCATCTTATCTACGCCTGCTACTTCAACTGTAATGGTCTCACCAAGATTATAAGTCTTGTTTGTATGCTCTCCAACCATGACGTATTTTTCTTCATCGTAGTAATAGTAATCGTCTCTTAATGAAGTTACACGAACCATTCCTTCAATTGTGTTTGGAAGTTCCACATACATTCCCCAGGTATTCATTCCAGAAATAACACCTTCGAATGTTTCCCCAATAAAGTCAGCCATATATTCTGCCTTCTTCATCTTTTCCACTTCACGCTCTGCCTCATCCGCTCTTCTCTCCATCATACTGGAATGCAATGCAACTTCCGGCAGTATTCTATTATAATGGCTGACTCTCTTTTCGGAAAGTCCGGAACGAAGATTTTCTTTAATAATACGGTGAATCTGTAAATCCGGATAGCGACGTATTGGAGATGTAAAATGACAATAGTATTTGGCAGCCAGACCAAAATGTCCTTCTCCGTCTACCGTATATTTTGCCTGTTTCATGGAACGAAGAGTTAATCTGCTGATTAAGGCTTCTTCTGGTGTTCCTTCTATCTTCTCAATTAATTTCTGCAATTCTTTTGGATGAATTTCATCCTGTGACATTTTAATGGTATAACCAAAATTATTAATGAAAATGCCCAGCTTCATAATCTTCTCCGGATCTGGATTCTCATGGGTACGGTAAATAAATGGAAGTTCCTGCCAGAAATAATCTTCCGCAATGGTTTCATTGGCAATCAGCATAAAATCTTCAATGATTTTCGTGGCTGTATTTCTTTCATATGCCTTAACCTCAATCGGTCTTCCCTGCTCATCCAGAATAATCTTGCTTTCTGGAAAATCAAAATCAATGGAACCACGTTTTCTTCTTCTTTCACGAAGAAGTTTTGCCAAGTCTTCCATACGTTCGAACATTGGAATCAACTCTTCGTATTCTTTGCATTCATCTGGATCATGATCCTCTAAAATCTTTTTCACACTTGTATAAGACATTCTTCGGCTTACATTTACAACTGTTTCTGCAATCTTATGGCCGACTACGTTTCCTTTAGAATCAATGTCCATAAAGCAGCTTAATGCAAGACGGTCTACACCAGCATTTAAAGAACAAATTCCATTTGAAAGTGCATGTGGAAGCATTGGAATCACACGATCGACCAGATAAATACTGGTTCCACGCTTTAACGCCTCTTTATCAAGAGGAGAATTTTCCGTTACATAATTCGTAACATCTGCGATATGAACTCCTAATTTGTAAATATCTCCTTCCTTCGTTAAAGTAATGGCATCATCTAAATCTTTTGCGTCTTCTCCATCAATGGTAACCATCTGCCAGTCACGAATATCCATACGTCCGGCCCAGTCCTTGGAAGTAACTTCAGAAGGAATTCCTTCCACCTGTCTCATAACCTCTTCCGGATATTCTTCCGGCAGTCCAAAGGCCTTTACAATAGACATAATATCAACACCAGGATCATTGATATGCCCGATAATTTCAATAACTTTTCCTTCCGGCTTCTTATCTTTACCTCCATAATTCGTAATCTCAACGACTACCTTATGACCACTGACAGCACCTTTCGTCTGTGATTTTGGAATGTAAATATCCTTGCCAAAACGCTGGTTATCTGCAATCACAAAACCAAAATTTCTACTCTTGGCAAAGGTTCCAACGACAGTAGCAGTTCCACGTTCTACGATTCCAACGATTTTTCCTTCTCTTCGCTTTCCCGTCTTTTGCTCTAATACCTGAACCTGAACTATATCTCCATGAAGTGCTCCTTTCGTTGCACTCTCTGGCACGAAAATGTCCTCATCTTCACCTTCTACACGAACAAACCCAAATCCTTTCTGCGTACCAATATAACTGCCCACCTTTACACTATCCTTGGCAACACTAAATTTCCCCTTTACGTCAATGGAAATTTTTCCTTCTGCAATCAATGCCTCTAATACTTCTCGTAAATCTTCTTTCTCTGCTCTTGGAACCTGCAGTATGTTTACCATCTCTTTGAATTTGAGTGGCTTGTACTCTTTATCGAGCATATATTCATAAACTAACCTTTTCTTTTCTTCCAAAATTATTTTATCTAACATCCACATTCTCCATTTCATCCCAGTTTATTGTTAATAATAGTATACCACACAAAATCGGAAATAACTATCAAGTTTTTGACAGATTTGTATATTTCTTTATGTAAGCTGCATCTAAATTTAGCTTAAATGTAAAAAAGGACTGTCATCTCTGACAATCCTTATTCTAGCTTAACCTTTTGGTCTACTACCAGTTCATGCATAATAATGCGGAAATGATGATAAATAAAGCTGATAGAACTCTTGTTGTATTTACTAAAGCGCCTTCCATGGAACGGCCTTTATTTTTACCCCAATAACTTTCAGCTGCACCACTGATACTGCCTGATAAACCTGCTGATTTACCTTCCTGCATCATTACGACTACTGTCAGTGCAATACAAATTAAAACATATATAATTGATACGATAGAACGTAACCAAGTCATACCTACACCTCCAATACTCGTGTATTATTCGAATATTCGAACATATTTGTACAAGTATTCTACCACATTATACATTATTTTTCAACAACTAATTCAAAAGGAGCAAATGTCCCGGACACATCTGCTCCTTCCTACTTTTTTATCTGAAAGTTACTTCTTTATTAGAAGAGATTTCCCTGTCATTTCTTCTGGCTGTTTCATCTCCATCATTTCTAATAATGTTGGAGCAATATCAGCCAGGCATCCACCTTCTCTTAACGTATAAGCTTCATCGTAGTTTACAAGAATAAATGGAACAGGATTTGTTGTATGTGCTGTAAATGGCGCACCTGTATTGTAATCAATAAGCTGTTCTGCATTACCATGATCAGCACAGATAAACATCTGTCCATCCACTTCTTTGACTGCTTCTACCGCCATGCCTACACATTTATCAACTGCTTCTATCGCTTTGATTGCAGCCTCTTCTACACCTGTATGGCCTACCATATCAGGGTTGGCAAAATTTACGATAATTACGTCATATTTATTGGATTTGATTGCATCTACTAAACCATCAGCTACCTGGAATGCACTCATTTCAGGCTGCAAATCATAAGTTGCAACCTTTGGAGATTTTACAAGAAGTCTTTCTTCACCTTCGTTTGGCTCTTCTTTCCCACCATTGAAGAAGAAGGTAACATGTGCATATTTTTCTGTTTCGGCTGTTCTTAACTGTGTTTTTCCATTCTTAGCAAGATATTCACCAAGAGTATTTGTAATTTCTGTCTTATGAAAAGCAACAATTTTATTTGGAATTGTTACGTCATATTCTGTAAAAGTAACAAAAGTTGTCTTAATTCTTCCATTTTTACGTTGGAAGCCTGTAAATTCATCATCACAGAATGTTCTTGTAATTTCTCTTGCACGGTCTGGACGGAAATTATAGAAAATAACAGAATCTTTATCTTTTACAGTAGCAACTGGCTTACCATCTTTTTCTACAACTGTAGGAAGAACGAATTCATCATTTTCTCCTTTATCGTAAGACTGCTGTACAGCTTCTACTGCTGAAGATGCAGAAACACCTTCTCCTTCTGCTAATACTTTATAAGCTTTTTCTACACGATCCCAGCGGTTATCACGATCCATTACATAGTAACGTCCCATAACGGAAGCGATTTCACCAACACCGATTTCTTTCATTTTTGCTTCTGCCTGCTCTACAAAACCTTTTCCAGATTTCGGGTCAGTATCACGACCGTCTAAGAATGCATGTAAATATACATTCTTCAAACCGTTTCTCTTAGCAAGTTCTAATAAGCCATACATATGTGTATTATGGCTGTGAACACCACCATTGGATAACAAACCAAATAAATGTAAGTCAGAATTATTTTTTTTGCAGTTTTCAACTGCTTCTAATAATGCTTTGTTTTCAAAGAAAGTGCCATCTTCAATCTCTTTTGTAATTCTGGTAAGTTCCTGATAGACAATACGTCCAGCACCCATGTTTAAATGGCCGACTTCAGAATTCCCCATCTGTCCATCTGGAAGACCAACAGCCAAGCCGCTTGCATAGCCTTTTACAAAAGGATATTCTTTCATTAGTTTATCCATAACTGGGGTTTTCGCTTCTTTTACAGCATTTGCCTGTTCTTTATCATTCAATCCATAACCATCTAAAATCATTAAAACAGTAGGTTTTTTACTCATCGTTGTACTCCTTTTGTTCTTACAATTTACTTTCAGCAAAGCAGACGGACTACCGAAATAGCCCGCCTGCTGTTTTTCAATTACAAGCCCGACATGCCAGAGCTTATACTATTATTTATTATAGTTTACGATTTGACCAAAATCAGGTTTCAGAGAAGCTCCTCCGACCAAACCGCCATCGATATCAGGCTGTGCAAATAATTCAGGAGCACTTGCTACTGAAACACTTCCTCCATACTGAATACGAATAGCCGCTGCAGTCGACTCATCGTAAATTTCACCGATGCATTTACGGATTGCGGAGCACACTTCCTGTGCCTGTTCTGTCGTTGCAACTTTTCCAGTTCCGATAGCCCAGATTGGTTCATATGCGATAACAGCTGTTTTTGCCTGCTCACTTGTTACATTTAAGAAAGCAATTTTAATCTGTTGACGAATCCAGTCAATTGTGATTCCCTGTTCTCTCTGAGTCAATGATTCACCACAGCAGATAATAGGAGTCAGTCCATGTTCAAATGCTTTTAAAACCTTTTTATTAACTGTTTCATTCGTCTCAGCGAAATATTCTCTTCTCTCGGAATGTCCGATAATGACATATTTAACACCAATGTCAGTTAACATATCAGGAGCAATCTCACCAGTGTAGGCACCTTTTTCTTCGTAGAACATATTTTCAGCACCAATCTGAATGTTTGTTCCCTTAGTAGCTTCGATTGCTGTTGTTAATGAAATAGCTGGTACACAGAATACAACATCTACTTCATCATTTTTTACTAATGGTTTTAACTCTTCTATTAATTTAACTGTTTCACTAGGAGTTTTATTCATCTTCCAGTTTCCAGCGATAATTTTTTTACGCATAACCCATTCTCCTTCTTATCGAAAATTAATTATTTATCGTTTGCTGCAACTACGCCTGGTAAATCTTTTCCCTCTAAAAATTCAAGACTTGCACCACCACCTGTGGAGATATGTGTCATCTTGTCACCAAATCCTAAAATGTTAACAGCAGCAGCAGAATCTCCACCACCGATAATTGTTGTAGCATCTAAGTCAGCCATAGCTTTTGCAACTGCAACTGTACCAGCTGCGAAGTTAGACATTTCGAAACATCCCATTGGTCCGTTCCAGACAACTGTCTTAGCATCTGCTAAAGCATCTGCAAATAATTTCTGAGTAGCTGGTCCGATGTCAAGACCTTCCCATCCATCAGGAATATCTTCTTCTTTTGCAATAACTTTTGTATTAGCATCATTAGCAAAGTTATCAGCGATTACAGTATCAATAGGAATTAATAATTTAACTCCTTTTTCTTCTGCTTTTTTCAGCATGTCTAATGCATACTGTTTGTAGTCTTCCTCTAATAAGGAATTACCAACTTTTTTTCCTTGTGCTGCCATGAATGTATAAGCCATTCCACCACCGATAATTAATGTATCAACTTTGTCTAACAGATTGTTAATAACAGAAATCTTAGAAGAAACTTTTGCACCACCAAGAATGGCTGCAAAAGGTCTTTCTGGATTATTTACAGCATTTCCCAAGAAATCAATTTCTTTCTGCATCAGGTAACCTACAACAGCTGTATCAACGAACTGTGTAACACCAACGTTAGAACAGTGTGCTCTATGTGCTGTACCAAAAGCATCGTTTACAAAGATTTCGCATAAAGAAGCTAATTCTTTGCTGAATGCTTCGCCATTCTTTGTTTCTTCTGCTCTATAACGTGTATTTTCTAATAAAACAACATCACCATCGTTCATAGCAGCTACAGCAGCTTTTGCATTTTCACCAACTACGTTAGCGTCAGCAGCAAATTTAACTTCCTGTCCTAATAATTCAGATAATCTTTTCGCAACTGGAGCTAAAGATAATTCTGGTTTTGGTTCTCCCTTAGGTTTTCCTAAATGGGAGCATAAAATAACTTTACCGCCGTCACCAATTAATTTTTTAATAGTAGGAAGAGCAGCTACTAAACGGTTTTCATCTGTAATCTTGCCATCCTGTAAAGGTACATTGAAATCACAACGTACTAATACTTTTTTACCTTTAACGTTGATATCATCAACTGATTTTTTATTTAACATGACATAAACTCCTTTCAAAGCCATCCACCTTTCCGTAGCCATACCCGACGCGCGCATGCCGGATACAGCAGCCATCCAGGCAGAACCGCTTCGCAACATTTTCTATAACTTTATAGGAAAAGACCAAAAAGGCCCGGCCCTAAAGACCGGACCTATATAGGCCAATATGAAACCAAATATTATCTTTGAATTATGCTAATTCAGCGAAGTATTTGATAGTTCTAACCATCTGGCTTGTGTATGAATTTTCATTATCATACCAGGAAACAACCTTAACCATTGTTGTGCCATCTCCCATATCCATACATTTTGTCTGTGTTGCATCGAATAAAGAACCAAATCTCATACCAACGATATCGGAAGATACGATTTCATCTTCTGTGTAACCAAAAGATTCAGATGTAGCAGCTTTCATAGCTTCATTAACCTGAGCTTCTGTTACTGTTCCTTCACAGATGGCAATTAACTGTGTTAAAGAACCTGTAGGGGTAGGAACACGCTGAGCACAGCCATCTAATACACCATTTAATTCAGGAATAACTAAACCAATTGCTTTAGCAGCACCTGTAGAGTTAGGAACGATATTAACAGCAGCTGCACGAGCTCTTCTTAAATCACCTTTTCTCTGAGGTCCATCAAGTGTCATCTGATCACCTGTGTAAGCATGGATTGTTGTCATATAACCTTTTTTGATTTTAGCTAAGTTGTTTAATGTGTTAGCCATAGGTGCTAAACAGTTTGTTGTACAAGATGCTGCAGAAATTACTGTATCATCTTTGGATAATGTTTTTTCATTTACGCTGTAAACGATTGTAGGAAGATCATTTCCTGCAGGAGCAGAAATAACAACTTTCTTAGCACCAGCTTTGATATGAGCTTCAGATTTAGCTTTTGATGTGTAGAATCCTGTACACTCAAGAACTACATCAACACCGATTTCTCCCCAAGGAAGTTCTTCTGCATTAGCTTTTGCATAAATTTTGATTTCTTTTCCGTCAACTACGATAGAATCTTCTTTTGCTTCAACAGATTTATCATATTTTCCCTGTGATGAATCATATTTTAATAAGTGAGCTAACATTTTAGGACTTGTTAAGTCATTGATTGCTACTACTTCATATCCTTCAGCTCCAAACATTTGTCTGAATGCAAGACGTCCGATACGTCCAAACCCATTAATTGCTACTTTTACTGCCATGATAAATATTCCTCCTATGAATAAATAATTTTATAATTACTGTTCTTGTCCCAAGGACGGAGCAGTGATTAATTCCATAAACATGGTATGTCCCAGATTGTTTCAAATTTCACAATCTACATTTAACATTTTAACTAATAAGTTCCAAAATTTCAAGAGGAAAATTACTTTTTTTTCGAAAAGGTTTTTCTAGTCTAACTCTTCTTTTAAATATTCTGCTATATTCATGGAATGATCAGAAATTCTCTCTAGATTTACGAGGGTGTCCACAAATAAAACGCCTGCTTCTGTCGTGCAGAATTCATTGGAAAGACGAGAGACATGAGACTCTCTCATCTCCTGTTCCATCGCATCTACAAGGTCTTCGCTCTTTACTACATTCTGGACATATTCCATATTTTCTGTTTCTCTGGCAAGAACAGCATTTTCATAGGCGTCCAGTGTCTGCCTGCTTATTTTTCTTAAATCCGCAATAGCTTCTTCTGAAAATACTAGATTTTTCTTTCTCATATGCAGTGACATTTCTGCAAGATTTTCTGCATGATCACCTACTCGTTCCATATTACTGATTGTATAAAACATATGATTCACAATCAGCTGCTGCCTCTCGGATAGGGATAGTTTGTTAATTTTTATTAAATATTGGGTGATATAATGTTCCAACTTGTCAATTATTTCCTCTTGTTCAATCACTTTTTCTTCCTTATTCTTCCTGTCTATAAGACATTCTATCGATAATCGACAGTTGTCTAAAGAAATTTTTCCCATCTGAATAATTTCTTTTTCAGCTGTTTCAATAGCAAAAGATGGTGTCTCAAGAATACGATCATCTAAATGCTTCAGCGTTTCTCTAATAAGATTATGTTCCTCATTTTCGTCATTATCCTTTACAAGTACACCAGACACTTTAACCAGCAGATTTGCAAATGGAAATAATAGAATTGTATTAGTAATATTAAAAATTGTATGAAAAATAGAAATATCAACACTACTAATCGAGCTGACCGCAAATGCATGATTCAAGGCAAAAATGATATATAGTGCAATACCAAATACAATAGCTCCAACTGCATTAAATAAAAGATGAATCACTGCTGCCCGTTTTGCCGTTTTATTGGCTCCCGTACTGGATAAAAGGGCTGTAATACAAGTTCCTATGTTTTGTCCCAGTGTAATGTAAACGGCACTGTTCCAGTTTACAACTCCATTCAGGGCAAGTGTCTGAAGAATACCAACGGATGCAGAAGAACTCTGTATAATAGCTGTAACAGCAGCTCCAGCAAGAATACCTAAGAACGGTTTTTTTCCTAATACAGCAAATGCATTGGAAAACAAAGGAGAATCACTATAGGGTTCAATTGCGGATGACATAAATTCAAGCCCTATGAATAAAATACCGAATCCAGTCAGAATTTCTCCCGCATCCTGTTTTTTTTCTGTTTTTGCAGACATAACAACAAATGCACCAATTCCAACCAGAAGAGGTGCAAAAAAAGATGGCTTAAATACAGCCGCCCATGGAATTTCATTTAAAGATACAATCCAACTTGTTATGGTGGTTCCCACATTAGCTCCCATAATAATTCCGGTTGCCTGGGTAAGTGTCAGTAAACCCGCATTTACAAATCCAACAACCATAACCGTAGTAGCCGAACTGCTCTGTATAATAGCAGTAGTTAAGGAGCCTACCAAAACCGCCATAAATCTGTTACTTGTCAGAATTTCAAGAAAATGTTTCATTTTTTCTCCAGCTGCTTTCTGCAGTCCGTCACCCATAATATGCATTCCATAAAGAAACATTCCCAATCCTCCTGCAAAGGAAAATAAGGTTTCCAATAATTCCATTTATCAGCCCTCCATAACGTGCAATTCTAATTCTATTTTCTCCTCAACAGCTGAAATTATGCACCGTTCTGAAAGGCTTAAATCATACTACTTTCCACATCGTAATTCTTGATACACTTCAAAAAAACTTTCAATTTCCGGGAATCCAACACCCATTCCTTCCAAATATTCATTCGCCAGTTTTCTTCTTATTTCATCAGATGGTGCTTTCCCTTTATCGCTGTCACGTACTTTTGCATACCCAAGAATATAATAGGACACCGCAATGTCATATTCCTTTGGTGCCCTGCAGGCATCCAGAAAATCAATTACAAGCGGTTTCTTATCTGCCCCAAACACAATATTTGCTGGATGAAAATCACCATGACAGAATGCATCTCCGTCTGGAAGCCTTGCAATTTTCCGCATAAGTTTCCAATCTCCTCCTGCCTGAAATAAAAGAACATCTTTATAGGATCTAAGTTTATCTCCTTTACAGGCTAGAATCTGTTTATGTAAAGAAATAAGCATCTGCTTTAAATAAGCATTTTCTTTTTCCTGTGTAAATGTATGAAAAAACTCTTTTCCGTATACTTTATCATATAGAATCCCGATTCTTCCTTCTTTTTCAATAATTCCATAACATTTTGGTGACGGGATTCCCGCTTCATTGGCATATTTCGTATTCTTCACCTCATATTTAATTACATCCAATATGTATTCTTTATGAAATAATTTTAAAACTCTGCCTTCATCATAATCAAAGATATCTGCTGAATTTCCGTTTGCAATAATGTCCGTCATCCTTTCATCCCCCTGATTTCTGCCTGCATTCATTTTCAGAGGATACCGAAGCACCCTCTGATTTCATTGCGTTTTCTATAGATTGTGTAAAGTTTTATAAATATATTCTGCCAAGTCTCCAACTGTTTCAAATTTTCCTCTTCTCAACATATCATCCTCAAATTCCATTTCAAATTCATCTTCTAGTTTTACAATAAATTTAATGATATTCAAAGAATTAATTCCAAGATTTTTTAGCTGTGTATCTTCTGTAATGGAACCTTCAAAATCAATTTCTGCATCCGCAGAAACAATCTCCGAAATGGTCCCTGTTACCTTTACTGTAACTTCTTCCTGGCTTTGTCCATTTTTCATTTTTATGCCTCCTCTTTCTCTAATTCAAGAACAGTATCCAGATATTCTTTCTCCAATTCTATTATTTTCTCCATTCGGGCAATATTCTTTTTCAACCTTACAGTCGAATATTCCTGCATATACATGCACTTTGCCAGCTGGATTCTTACAGATTCCCATTGTGCCGTAATCTGTTCCTGCAGCTGACATAAGGAAAAGTCCTCATCAAAAATTTGTTTCAGTTTGTATAATTCGACCAGTTTTGCATTAATAATTGAATTCAGATGACTTAAAAAGAAACGGGCATTTTTTTCTATATGCTCTTTGTCCTGAATCATACTTTCATATTCCGTCAGGAAATCATCAAGCCGATAAATGCCATTTTCCACTTCCTTCTGATAAGAACAATAATTCGCTACATAAAATTTTTCTGGTAAAATCAACTCTTCTGCTGTTTTTGCTTCTCTGCTTTCCCAGAATTCAAAGAACAGACTTGGCATAACTTTCTGATACGCTTCCAGCTGATATGCCATGGCATGTGCATTATTTAAATCCTCATAGCTGATTTCACGCTTTTCGTAAGAAAGATTGTCCCGATGATGATGTTCTATAATATAAAACACCTTTCTTACGGGATGATATCCATATACCAGAACAAAGTGAAGAGCATGTTCCTTCTGATAAGTGTCCTTGCGAATGGATTCGTAAAAATAATCCAGTCCAACAATAACCGGATGTCCGTTGTTGACTGCATTTTGAATATCAGGAATCATTTCCTGACTGTTTTCTCTGCTCCTCCAGGATATTCCATCCTCTTCCAGCAAGGTATTGAAATCTTTTGATTCTAGATATTTCAGTCCAAAGAATTGAAGAGAATCTGGATTTTCGCTGGAACGGACGTCCTCTAAAATGTCAACATTCCACAATGGAACCTGATCGTAGACATTCATGGTATTCAACACATATTTTAGAACATCCCTATTAAAATATTGAATGACAGAAAATGCTCCATTAAAGAAACAGGTCCTGAAATAAAACAGATTAAATGGTTCAATACCTGAAATACAAATACTTCCATCTGCTTTTTCCATCTCTGCCGCTGGCTGCACTTCCAACTCTTTTTCAGGTTGTTTTTCTTCTTCCATCTCCACTTTTCCATCAAGGAATGCTGCGATTTGTTCTACTGTCTGATATTTGGCTGCATCTGATACCTGAAACGCATATCCTCGTTTTTCAAGAGCAACATGAAGTTTAATTGCCATCAGGGAATTTCCTCCCAGATCATTAAATTTATCATAGATACCTGCCTGCTTTAATTCAAACAGTTCCTCAAATACTTCTGCAATTTCCTTCTCTGTCTGGCTTCTAGGTGCACAGTATACCTCTCTGCTCTCATAGGATATTTCAGGAAGAGACTTTTTATCTATCTTTCCATTCTGGTTTAACGGAAGCTTTTCTAACTGCATGATAAACTGCGGAACCATATAAGCTGGAAGACTTTGAAATAACTCTTCCTTTAACTGCTTTCCATTTAACTTTTTATGGGATGTTACATAAGCACAAAGCAGCTGTCCGCCATCTGCTCTTTCCCTGACAACCGTTGCAGCATCTGTCACATCTGCCAGCATTCTTATGGCATGTGTTATTTCACCAAGTTCAATACGCAGTCCGCGGATTTTTACCTGGTCATCCATTCTTCCCATACACTTAAGCTTCCCATCTTCCAGCCATTTTCCTAAATCACCTGTTTTATAAATTCTACCTTCTCCAAATGGATTCTTTATAAATTTTTCTTTCGTCAGTTCTTCTCTGTTCCAGTAGCCTCTTCCGACTCCTCGCCCACCAATACAGATTTCCCCAACGCTTTCCACACCACAAAGCTGTCCATTTTTTACAATGTAAATCTGCGTATTCGCCATTGGCTTTCCAATTGTAATCCGCTCATCCTGTGTCACTTCCTTAAGTGTTGACCAGATTGTCGTTTCTGTCGGACCGTATACGTCATAAATCCGAAAATGACCCATTTTCTGAAGTTTCTTCAATAACGTATCAGGAACCGCTTCTCCCCCTATTAATACTGCCTTAACAGAAGCAAGTGCTGTTTCAAACTTTTTACTTTCCAGAAGCAGAAAAAGGCGGGAAGGTGTTGCCTGTAACACATCCACTGAAAATTTTTTTAAAATTTCTGCCAGGGTATCTCCATCTACAGTGCTTCCCTGAAATACCAGCACAAGAGAGAGACCATTTAAAAGACTTCCCCACACTTCCAGTCCGAAAATATCAAATGAAACCGTCGTCAGTCCAAGTATATTTTTATAATTGCAAAGCCCTGCTCCCCGATTCATTCCTTCCACAAAATTTATAACCTGTTCATGTTCAATCATGACACCTTTTGGTTTTCCAGTGGAACCAGAAGTATAAATCATATAAGCAAGATTGCGGCTTCCCACTGGGATTTTTAAGCTTTCCTCAGACTTTAATTCACTGCTTATCTGATCTAAATCTATCACCGAATCTGTATTTCCTATTTCTGATTTAAACTCTGTTTGTGTTATTACAAATGCTGCCTGACTGTCTTCTAGCATGTAAGAAATCCTGTCTTTTGGATGTTCCGGATCCATCGGCAGATAGGCTCCTCCTGCTTTTAAAATGCCAAGCATAGCAGCAGGAAGCAGACAGCTTCTGTTTAGAAGAATCCCTACTACCTGCTCTTTTTCAAGTCCTTTCTTTACTAAATACGATGCAATCTGTCCGGACAAGCGGTCTAGTTCCTGAAAACTAAGCTTTTTATCATCACAGATAACCGCGTCTGCATTCGGATTCTTTTTCACCTGCTCTTCAAATACGTCAACGATTGTTTTTCCTTCCGGTATAGAAACGAAAGTCTGATTAAACTCAGAAAGAACTTTTTGCCTCTGTTTTGGAGATGTAATACTAAGCTCATCCAGTTTTATATCCAGCTGATTCATGCATTGTTCCAGCAGCCAGATATACGTATCAGCAAACACTTCCATTTCACCATGCCCACATAGCAGCCTGTTATAAGAAAAGGTAAAAGTCATTGAAGCATTTTCTGTTATTTCCGCCATTATCTGAAGAGAATGTCTCTTCCCACAAAGCTGTTGGATTTGTCCTCTAGAATATAATTCTTTCATAATCATGGTGACAGTATAATAAAGTTTTTCTTCTTTCAATCCCTCTAATGCAGGAATATTCCCCAAGGAATACGACTGAAAATGATAAAATGCTTCTAATTCCTGCTTCGTATCAAGCAGATGCTGTTTATAAGTATTTTTTAATTCTGGAGACTGTTTAAGAGGAAGCAGTTTAACGCTTCCTGCTCTTTCTTTGTGATATGTAGGAACTCCGATTACAGTTGTATTCTGGTCAAAGCATCGCTTCATCTGAATTTCCAGGATACTTAACAGTACCGTGTAAATCGTAAGGCAATTTCCTTTTGAAAGTTTGGAAATCCGTTCCCACACCGCTCCATTAATTTGCTTTTTCAGAACTGCTTCTTCATAATCTGGCACATTCCTGGATTTTTGAACCAGTACTTCCAGTGCATCATCCTGAAACACACCATTCCAGTATGCAAAGGAGTCTCTTATAAATGAAGAATTTTTATCCATTTCCATTTTCCTCCTTCACTATCTTAAAACTCTTTTAAATGAACCAGCTTATGTATTTCATGAATCAGTTCCGGCATATTATTACTCTGAAATACATTTCTTCCAACTGAAAGACCACGGATGCCAGTTGTCATAGCTTCCTTTACTTCCTGTAAAAAAGCTTTCTCAGATTCCACTTTTTTCCCACCGGCGATAATAACCGGAACCGGACACCCTTTAACTACTTCTTCAAATGCTTTGGGGTCTCCGCAGTAATTTACCTTTACCAGGTCTGCTCCTAATTCCGCACCGACTCTCGCTGCATGCTCTACCATTTCCAGAGAACGTTCATTTCCTGTCTTTGGCCCTCTTGCATACATCATAGCAAGAAGCGGCATACCATATTTATAACAGTCACCTGCTGCTTTTCCGGCTTCTGAAAGCATTCTGTATTCCTGCTCATCCCCAATATTCACTTGAACAGAAACTCCGTCACAACCAAACCATACTGCCTCTTCTACTGTTCCAACCGTAGTTTTATAGCCAGATGAAGTACTTAAACATGTGCTGGCAGAAAGATGCATAATCAAAGCAAGATCCGATTTTCTAAGTTCTTCTTCACAGGCACTGATAATCCCCTTATGAAGAATTATCCCATCTACCTCCGTTTTAGCCAGCTGTCTGATGGTTTCCTTTATTGCAGCAATTCCTTTAATCGGCCCCAATGTAATTCCATGATCCATTGGTACAATAATTGTATTTTCATCAGCACCGTTTATAATACGGCTGATCCTTCTCTCTTTTCCCAAATTCATAGTAAACGCCTCACTTTGATATGAAATACATACACTTATTTCTCAATGATATGCTCATTTATTTTGATTCCAACGTGTCTTCCGGACTCGCAGGTATAACCAAGAACTTTATCGCCTGGTTTTAATTCGGTACAGTTTAATGGTTCTCCTTTTACACCAATAACACGTACATGCCAGTCATCCTGAAGAACGACATTTACTTCGATTCCCTGTTTGTCTTTTGCACGGACTAAAAGCATTGGACGTCTTTCTATTTTAACCCGTCCAACAGCAACAGTACGCACATTTCCTTTGCTGTCCACTGCCATCATCTGGCTTCCACCTTTTAATTCAGAAAGATAATCCGTTTTGTCTTCTTTATTCCACGCATATAAATGTACAGCTCCTGCGTTCACACGAAATGGTCTTAATTCCATATAAGGAAGAAAATGTGTTTCTGAACTGACTAGAATTCCTCCATCTGAAGTAGAGCCAAGAATAAATCCTTCATCCTGCTTTAGAATAGATGTGGTATCAATACAGACACGGTCGCCCATACCAATATGTTTACTCTCAATTACAGTTAATTCCTGAAGATTTAATTTCTGCTCTTCTAAAGATTCCAGCTTTTCTTTTAATAATAAGATATCCTTTGCCTGGAAAGTTTCCAGAAGGATTCCATGGCTTCCCATTTCCATAACCATAGATGCAATCCATCCATCTTCTCCAGCTGTTACTTTTTTAATTATCTTACAGTGATTCTTCTGAGAAAATGCCAGTACTAATTCCAGTGGAATATTGGTTGTGGCTTTGAAATCAATAATTACATTTTTAAGTTGTCCTGTTATTTCTACGGTTTTATCTAGAGATGCTCTATCGTCTACATGAAGGAACATTCCTTTCTGTCCTTCCATTTCCTGTAACAGCTCCATGGATTCTGCAAAGAATATGATTTCTTTTTTTTCTTCTGCCAGCTTTTTGCAGACCGGTACTCCAGCCTTCGTTGCGAAAACCATTGGTATAGTCTGCTTTGGAAGCATTTTCATTACTTCCTTCTGTTCTGGCATCATAAAGATGCCAGTATATCCATTGTTTGTTGCAAGTGGTACTAAAACCTCAATCTGTTCCTTAGATAATTTACGAATGTCAAGCCATAATTCTTTCTGCATAATTCATTCCTCCTGGTAGTATTTTTATTAAAAATCAAATTCAATGCTGATATCAGGTTCTTCTATTTCCTGATTCATCTGTTCTGCTTCTTCTTTTGTAAGAAGGATAATATCTTTTATCCGCATCTCTGGTTCTCGGGTAATCCGCTCCAGTACATTCATCCAGTACTCTGCAAATTTCTGTACAGAACTTTCTTTCAACAAAGTTGTGGAGTATTCTGTTTTTATATGGATTCCTGCGTCGGTTTCTGTTGCTTCCAACGATAAATCGAATTTTGTAGAAATTTTCTTAAATGGATGTAATTTCATATCCGCATTCCCTAAAACCATCTTCTCCCCTTTCATATTCTGAAGCAAAAATAAAATTTCAATAAAAGGTGCCCTGCTGGTATCCTGTAGAACACCTGCCTTTTCTACTAGTTCGTCAAATGGATACTCCTGATGTTCATACACATTCAGCACCTGTTCTTTTAACTGCATGAGATAATCAGAAACCTTAACTTTCCAGTCCAGTGTACTTTTAATTGCTAATGTGTTAATAAACACACCTACCAGGTTTTCCAACGCCGGTTTTGTTCTTCCTGCAATAGCAGTTCCTACTGTAATTTCCTCCTGATGGCAATATTTTGATAATGTAATATTAAGACCTGCCAGAAGAACCATAAATAATGTCGTTTTTGTATCAAGAGCTGTGTGATTGATTTTTTCCTTTAGTTCCTGTGGTATGGTAAAGTAATACACTGCGCCTTCATCACTTCTTACTTCCGGCCGTTTAAAATCAACTGGAAGGTTTAGAATTGCTGGCGGTGTTTTAAATTCCTCCAGCCAAAACGCTTCATCCTGACGGAAAAGCCTGTTCTTACGCCTTCTCTGCTGCCATGCTGCATAATCTTTATACGTAACCGTCAGTGGTTCAAGTGGAACTCCATTATAAATTCTGCTTAAATCTGCTGTCATGATTTCTACTGAGGTACCGTCACAGATAATATGATGAAGGTCGAAAAACATGGAATATTTCTTATTCCCTGTCTTTCCAATTCCTAAACGGATAAGAGGCGGTCTGCCAAGGTCAAACGGACGGACAAAGTGCTCCAGCATCTCTTCTTTTGCTTCATCTGTATCCTCCAGCGTAAATTCTTTAATTTCGATTTCTTCCTTAATTTCCTCAAACGAATAAATTTTCTGCATAACAACACCGTCAACAATCTGAAAACCAGTTCGAAGTGCCTCATGACGCTTAATCAGGGAATAAAGGCTGTTCTTAAAATGTTCTACATCAATCTCTCCATCAATATCCAGCACATTTGGAACATTATACGCCGTACTTTCTTCATTCATCTGGTTCGTCAGATACATACGTGTCTGAGATGCCGATGCCACATACCATTCCCGTTCCTCTATCGGATAAATTTCATCCTTTTTGTCATACTCGCTAAGGGAAATAAATGTTCCCTGTTCCTCTGGAATCTTCTGGGCAATAAAATCACTTAACTGCCATAGAATTCCATGAGCGAAAATTTCCTTAATGCCCACCTGGGCATTCCACTCTTTCTGGATTCTTCCTGCCAGCAAGGTTACATTGAGAGAATGTCCGCCAAGTTCAAAGAAATTATCTTCTATTCCATTTACCGGTACTTCTAAAATTTCCTGCCAGATTACCATTAATTTCTCATCTAGTTCATTTCTAGGTTTTGCACCTTCTGAGAAAACTTTATAAACCGGCATTTCTTTCACTGCCTGTCGATCTATTTTCCCATTTGGTGTGAAAGGAATTTCTTTTAACGGCATAAAATAGGACGGTACCATGTAACCTGGAACAGTTTTCTTTAAAGATGTTTTCAGCATTTCTTCACTGATATCTTCTGAAACAGCCTTATAAAATGCAGCAAGATAATATTCTCCCTGAGCATTTTGTTTTGCCAGCACAACACTCTTTTCAATGCCTTCTATCTCATCCAGAATGCCTTCTATTTCATCCACTTCAATACGATAGCCTCGGATTTTTACTTGAAAATCCTTTCTTCCAAGGTATTCAAAATGTCCATCCGGCAAAAGCCTTCCTAAATCACCACTTCGATAGACCATTCCCTCTCCGGTAACTGGATTTTTTGTAAATACCTGCTTTGTCTTGTCCTCCAGTTTCCAATAACCCTTCGCCAGATATGGACTTGCGTATACCATTTCTCCAATACCATAAACGCCTTGCTCTTTTCCTTGTTCATCTAAAATATAACAGTCTGCCTCGTCCACCAGATAGCCGATTGGCACGGTCTGCCCTGGCAGCTCTGTATCAAACGCAATTTTAAATCCTGCTGCTACCAATACTTCCGAAGATCCAAAGAGATTTACAAATACACAGTCTTTGGAAAAATGTTCTTTGTAAAGCTTTACATCACCGGCAGTAATGCTTTCACCGCCCAGCACAATCAGTCGAATACTTGTTTTATTTTCCACTTCTTTCGAGCGAAGCAGATAACGGTATACAGATGGAACGGAATGATATACTGTAATTTCTTCCTGTTCCAGCCAGGAAAGAAGATGTTCCATACTTCCTTCATTTTTAATATCATATGGGCAAATCGCTGCACCATTTAACAAGGCTGCAAAAATATCAATCATTCCAGTTGCATGGCTGTAGGAAGCCAGAAGACTTACCCGGTCAGAACTGGTAATGCCATAGTTTTTACAATATCCCTTCATAAAAGCCAGAATATTTTCATGAGTCTGGATAACCCCCTTTGGCTGTCCTGTAGAGCCAGATGTGTACATAATATATGCAATCTGTTCTTTATTATAAGATACCACTGGATTTTCCTGCTTTCTGCCCCCTCCCATACAGCAGACACTCAGATTCTTTTCTATGCCAGCCGCCAGTTTCTCTGCCAGCATATAATTTTCCTGATCTGCAATTAAAATATCCGTTTCCGAATCTTTTAACATATAAGAAAGACGTTCTTCTGGATAGGTCGGATCCAATGGAATAAAGATGGCTCCTGCCTTTAGTGCACCAAGCAGGGCAGCAATCATTTTGGCACCATGTTTAAAAACCAGACCGACTTTTGCATCTGTCTTTTCCTGTGAAAGAATAAATTCTGCAACTGCATTGGCACGCTCATTTAATTCCTGATAAGTATATTCTTCTGTCAAAGTCCGTACTGCTGCTTTATTTCCATACTCATATACAGTCTGTTCAAAGGTTTTTACCAGTCCCAGGCTTTCTTTGTCTAAGACTTTATAGGTATGAGGAAGTTTTCGCTCAAACAGAGTATAATCTCCTATGGGGATATCTGCACTTTCACAAATCTGTTTCAACAGCCTTACATATTCACCGATAAAATAATGAATCGTTTCTTCGCGGAATAAATGTTTTCGATAGTTACATAAAATTCGGAACTGTTCTTCACAGTCAAACATATACATTGTGATGTCGAATTTTGCCGAATCAATATCCATATTCAATCTCAACATTTCAAACTGGCTTTTCTCTAAGAGTGCAAGTTTATCTCGATAAAAAATATAGTTCATAACGCAGTCAAACAACGGTGTCCTGTTTGGCTGAGGGCGGATATTCAGATGTTCAATTAATTCTTCAAACTGATAATCCTGATTTTCCATGGCTTCCAAAAGATTTTTATTTACTTCTTCCAATAACTCTACAAACGTCTGCTCCGGTGCAGTCAGTGTGCGGATTGCCAAGGTATTTAGGAAAACACCAAGCATTCGTTCAAAGCGAAGCTGCTTTCTGTTATTTACCGGAACACCTATAATCATATCCTTTTCATTCGTAAGCCTTGAAAGCAGGATATTGTAAGCTGCAAACATCACTCCAAACAAAGTACTATTGTGCTTCTTGGAAAATTCTTTTAATCTCTTTAACAGTTTTTCATCTAACTCATAGGTATAGGTTGCTCCTGCATTATCCGGCTCCATGCTTCGTTTATAGTCCAGAGGCAGTTCACTGTGAGGAAGTTTTCCAGAAAACTTGTTAAGCCAGTATTTTTCCTCTCTCTCAAACAGTTTTTTGGCATCCATGCTGTTTTCCCATGCCACAAAGTCACGATACTGATTAGCTGGTTCCTGCAATGTATTTCCGTTATAGAGTGCCAGAAGTTCTTCCTCCAGAATGGTAAAGGAAGTATGATCAGTAATAATGTGATGCTGGTTTAATACCAATACCGTTTTTCCATCTGTTTCTTTTACCAACGTAACACGAAACAGTGGCAGCTGTTCTAAGTCATATGGTCTGTTTAAAGAAGTAATTACTTCTTTTGTATCTTCCCCCTCAGAAAGTATAATCTGTTCTACCTGGAATGTGGTTTCTTCAAATGGATGAATGTGCTGCATAATCTCACCATCCACAATATGGAATGTAGTACGTAAGATTTCATGACGTTCCATCAGTTGACGCATGCATTCTTCCAGCCTTATTGGTTCTATATCAAATGGCACAGCTACATAATCGGGAACATTGTAAAAAATACTTTCCTTATTTTTCAGCTGTGCAAGGTACATTCGTTTCTGGCTTGCCGATGTTTTATACCATCCGGCTCCCCCGATATACTGCCTGCCTTCTTCTTTTTCTTCTCTTGCGCAGCGAAGCGCTATCTTTTCTATGGTTTTATTGAGAAGAATATCTTTAATGCTAAGAACATATCCCTTTCCCTGGCATTTGGACACAATATGAATTGCTTTAATCGAATCTCCGCCAAGTTCAAAGAAATTATCATTTGTTCCAACTTCTGCAACATTTAAAACTTCACTAAAAATCTCACATAAATCTGTTTCAATTGGGTTCTTTGGCGGTATATATTCTGTTAGTCTTGCAGCGATAATATCTGGAAGGGCTTTTTTATTTACCTTTCCATTCTGAGTTACTGGAATTTCATCTATCTGCATCATACCAGAAGGTATCATATAGTCTGGTACCTTCTGCTCCAGACCAGACTGAATTTCTTTCATATCAAGTGGTCCCTGTTCAGAAACTACATATGCATAAATCTGACGGCTTCCCGAAGCGTCCTGCTTCGTAATAACAGCACAGGTTCTAACATTTGGAAGACTATTGATAACAGAAGCAATTTCGTTTAATTCAATTCGGAAACCACGGATTTTTACCTGTTCATCCATTCTTCCAAGATAAGTAATATTTCCATCCGGCATCCATTTTGCCACGTCCTTGGTGCGATACATTCTGCCTGCCCCAAATGGATTTGGAACAAAAATACGATCCGTTAGTTCCTGATTATTGAGATATCCTCTTCCAAGCCCCACGCCGGCAATACAAAGTTCTCCTGATACTCCAACCGGCATGAGATGATTTTCCTGATCCACAATGTAAAGCTGTATATTGCTGATTGGCTTTCCAATCGGGATAGACGGATATGGATGGTCACACACAAAACAGGTTACATCTATGGCTGCTTCGGTTGGTCCGTAAAGATTTACCAGTTTAGTATCTCCTCCTTCTCCAAATAATTCCAAAAAACGTTTTACATGTTCTGGTTTTAACGCTTCTCCACTTGCAAACACCTGTTTTAAGCTTTTTGACTTCTTAATATTTTCTGGGTGATAGGCTGCACTTGCCAGAAAAGCCTCCAACATTGATGGAACAAAATGCATGGTCGTTACCTTGGTCTTCTGGATACAGTCTGCAATTTCTTCCGGAACCATTTCTCCCCCCTGCCTTAACAGGCTGACAGCAGCTCCTGTCTGTGACCACCAGATAATCTCCCATACTGACACATCGAAGGTATACGTTGTTTTCTGTAAAATTACGTCTCCTTCTCCAATCGGCCAGGCTTTCTGCATCCATAACAGACGGTTCATTAATGCACCATGTTCAATCATAACACCTTTGGGCTGTCCAGTGGTTCCTGATGTATAAATAACATAAGCCAGGTTCTTATAGCCGCTTACCCGCACTGGATTTTCCACCTTTGTGACATCCACCTTCTCTTGTCTCAAATCAAGAAGCGGCACCGTCAAAGTATAAGAAAGATCTTGGTTTGTTAACACGATTTTTGCACCACAGTCTTTTACAATATACTGAACTCTTGCCTCTGGATAATTAGGAGAAACTGGAACATAGGCGCCGCCAGCCTTTAATACGGCATAAATACCAATCATCATTTCAAAGGAACGATGGGCAATGACTGGAACCATATCATCTGGTCCAATTCCAGCATCCTTAAGCGTATGTGCCAGACTGTTTACACGTTGGTTGAATTCACGGTAGGTCATACTTCTTTCATCAAATAATACCGCAGGAAGTTCCGGCGTTTTCGCTGCCTGTTCCTCAAATAAATCCATTACGGTCTTTCCTTCTGCTGCCTCTGGAAATTTTTCTTTGGTATCATTAAATCTATGAACAATTAGTTTCTCTTCCTCTTCATCTAATATGGCACAGTCTGAAATCCGGCTATCTGGATGCAGCATAAATTCCTTTACAATAGTTAAAAGGCGTCTATGTATGAGCTGCATTTCTTCCTGGGTAAACTGTCTGCACTGAAACTTATATTCCAGAGAATAGGAACCTGTATTCTGATAATCATTAATATTAATCTGCAGCACATCCATGGTAGTGTCATGCTCAAAAAGTTTTAATTCATAATCCAAAGCAGATATTTTGGAATCTGCTGCACTTACATTCTGATAAGAAACAAGAATTTCCATCAGATTCTGCAATTCTCCTGTTACTTCTCCATATCGGCTTCGAATATCATGGTAAGAATATTTCTGATGTCTAAATAAATCGAAAGCATTTCCTTTTACTTTCTTTAATAAATCAAGTACCGTCCATGTTTCTTCCATATTTAAAAACATAGGAAGTGTATTGACATACATCCCCATCGTTTCTTTCTCTTTCCTGTTTTTCCGGTTCAGTATAGGTGTTCCAACTACAACACTTTTGTTGTGGGTAATACTGCTTTTATAATATAAAACAGCTCCCAGAAATAAATGATAAACGCTGACACCATGATTCCGGCAGAATTCCCTGATTTCATCAGAAAATGTTTTATTTACCCTAAAAAATAAATTCTGACATTTTAAATTCGTTACCTGAGCAAATGCTGCTTCTCCACTATACTCAGAAATTTTCTGCTCCCAGAAGGCTGCATCTTTTTTCTTTTCTTCTGATTCCTGGTATATTTCCTGTGCTTCAATAAAATCTGTATAAGAATATGCTTCATGCATTTCCTCGTCTTCTGAAATACATAACTTTAAAATCTTTGTCAGTCCATGCTGAATCAGCGTATATCCATCTGCAATCATATGATGAATTACAAGTGCCACTCCAATCCTTCCATCAGGAATTTTAACCGCTGTCATTTGATAAAGCGGTGCGTCACACTGAAATAGTATTCTCCTGCGGAATGCTTTTAGGAATTCACCAAACTCTTCCTCCCTTCCTGTAAATTCCTGAAGTTCCAACGTTTCCGGTTCATAGGGCACAATGTACTGACCATAGGAACCGTCCCTTTTTGTAAGTCGGATTCGGTATGCATCATACTGTTTTAATAAAATATTGTACGCTTCGTTCAGCCGGTCCATACTGACATGCTGGTTAAAAATTACATAACCACCAATATTCTGAAACGTCTCTTCCGGAAAATAAAGTTCTCCATCTAATATAGATTTCTGTGGTATAGTCAGCTGATATAACTTATGTTCCATAGGCTTTCTCCTTCTCATTTCTTCTAGATATAGTATTGTGCCTGTGTATGATATAATTTGGCATATAATCCATTCTGCCGAAGCAGTTCTTCATGCTTTCCTTCTTCTGCAATGGTCCCATGTTCCAAAACAACAATCCGCTCACAAAATTTACAGCTGCTCATGCGATGGGAAATGTATACTGCCATTTTATCTGCTACAAACTCATTAAACTCTTCATAAATTTCCGCTTCTGAAAAAGGATCCAGTGCGGAAGCTGGTTCATCTAATACAACAACCGGAGCATTTTTATAAAGAGCTCTGGCAATTGCCAGTTTCTGTGCCTGTCCACCTGAAATTTCAATGCCCTCTCCATTCTGCCGGTAAAGCCTTGTGTTCAGTTTTTTCGGCATTCTTTCTACAGTTTCTTTCATGCCGACTGCTTCCAGAGCTTTCCAAACCCTCTCTTCTTCTATCTTGGAACCAGCAGCAATGTTTTCCCCAACCGGGAAAGAAAACAGTTTAAAATCCTGAAATACTGCTGAAAATAATGCCTGGTATTCCTCTCTTTTATATACTCTGATATCTCTTCCATTTAATAAAATTCTCCCACTCGTTGGTTCATAGAACCGGCATAAAAGTTTAATAAATGTCGTCTTTCCTGCTCCGTTCTGTCCAACAATTGCTATCTTTTCTCCTTTTCGAAGTATCATATTTACGTCATGAAGTACTTGGTTTTCTGTTTCCGGATAGCAAAAATTCACATTCTGAAATTCAAATTCTATATGTTCCGGCAGCTCTTTGATGGAAACCGTCCCATCTTCTTTCAGTTCTGTCTGTTCAATAAATCTTTCATACGTCTTTAAATAATCCATACGATATGCAAAACTATGATATGTTACCATTACCTGCTGCACTGCCTGTGTCAGACGGTTAATCGCACCTGCATACAAAAGTATGTCTCCGGTTCCTATGATGTGGTTTCTTGCCTGTGCAATAACAAAACCGTAGGAAATAAGTGCGGGAATCTGTGACAGGAAAATCATTCCTCCACCTACCATCCCATTTAACCTTCCCCATATCAGATACATGGATGCATATTTGTCATAATAGAATTCATAACAGTGAAGAATCAGATTCTGCATATGAAAAAGCCGAATATCTTTTCCATTTTTATAATCCGATGATAACGATAATACATAGTTCGCAACCGAATTATTATGTTCATTGTTTTTACGCATTTTATTGCATTTGTTATTGGCAGTCTTGGCAAACCACGCTGTCAATGCCACCACTCCAATGTATAAGACAAGCATAAAAAATAACGCCTTAGAAGAAGTCAAGAATCCGTTTCTTTCAAAACGAATTTTTCGAAATAACTGAATTACAAACAAAAAGGAAAATACAATGGTCCAAATCTCTCCAGCCAATATATTAAGATTGGAAATCTGATTTCCAACTCCTCCTCCTGTCTGTTCGCCCTGCTTCACACGCCTTATCGCATCCAAGGTCTTCGGTCGTTCCAGTTCTTCATAATCCATGGTAAACGCACGATATGCCGTTTTCCGCTCCACGGTTTCATAACTTGCCTTTTTTAATACTTCCAGCACCTGTGCACATCCTCTGGAAATCAATCCAAGAACCAGATTCAGAATCAGCATAACTACAATAACCGGAATGCACTCTTTCCGCTTTCCACTGGAAACCAGATTCAAAATTTTTGCCGAATACAGAAGACTAATAAAAGGAACCAGGGAAGAAATAAAAGAACCACCAAAAAGAATCCAAACAATTCCTTTCTGGTCTTTGCGTACTAGTTTTACAAATTTCACTGTGTTTCCAAAAGTTTCTTTGAATGTCACTTAGCTTTCTCCCTTCTGATAATACTGGCTCTGTACTTGAAACATTTCTGCGTATTCTCCTGCCTGTTCCATTAATTCATCATGGGTTCCATGTTCTACAATTTTTCCGTTTTTTAGAAAAAATATCGTATCACAGAAGCGGGTAGATGCCAGACGATGAGAAATAAACAAGGAAATTTTATTCTGAATCAAAATCTGATAACGCTGATAAATCTCATCTTCTGCCAAAGCATCCAATGCCGCTGTTGGTTCATCAAGAATCAGAAGACTGCCACCTTTATATAATGCTCTTGCAAGCATCAGCTTCTGTACTTCTCCTCCGGATAAAGAGATGCCATCTTCTGCAATATCCTTATTTACATAAGTTTCCATTCCATTTGGAAGGCTTTCTATCTTTTCTTCAAGCCCTGCTTTTCTAATCGCCTCCTGACATCGTTTTCTGTCTGTCTTTTCTATTGGCAGTCCACTGATGTTTTCTGCAATGGAGAAGGAATGAAGAAATGCATCCTGAAATACCACCGCAACTTTCTTCCAGTATGCCCCCAGATTAAGTACCCTGGAATCTATCCCATTGATATAGATGCATCCTTTTGTCGGCTTATAAAATCCACAGAGAAGTTTTACAATCGTTGTCTTTCCTGCACCATTTATTCCTACCAACGCATACTTCTGTCCATTTTCCAAATGAAAACTTACATCATCTAATATTTTTTTATCTGAATTTTCATAACAAAAGGTTACGTGTTCAAACACAATATCTAATGGAACATCATCTTCTTTACACTCCTCATCCTTTTCTTCTTCCATTTCCGGCATATCCAGAAATGTTCTCAAATCACAAATCATTAGATGATCTCTTCCAATCTGTGCGATACTATCAGAAATCCGGCTAAACCAGCTGGCATAGCCACTGACAATTCCCAGATAAAATACAAACTTGGAAACTTCCATCCCTTTTGAGAGAAGATAGAGAAGATAAGCATAACATACTGCATCCCGGATAAACTGTAATAACAAACCAGTTACATCATATAAATAAAAGTAACTTCTTTCTTTTCTTAAAAGCTGTTTTAATTCCTCGTTCTTCTGCAGAAAAATATGATTAAGCCATTTTGAAAGACCATACAGACGGATATCTTTTCCTGCATTTACGTCGTATGCTTCTCTTCGGATGTAATCCTGCACTACATTGATTTTCGCTTTATTTGTCTTATTCGCAGCTTCATAATTTTTCGCTTTATCGTAGACAAATTTTTGTAAAAAAGAAATACCAAGCAGAAGAAAAACAATATAAATGCTCACATTCGTAATCAGTGCGAGATAAACAACTAATCCACTAAAACCTGCTGCCAATTCCACATTATGCCGTAAAAAACCTTCCAGTCCGGTAAAATTCTCAGAAAGACAATTAGAAGCTTTCTGCTGCTTCACATGTGTATTCTCTTTTTCCAGAAGATCATAGTTGATACAGAAACATTTTCTGACAAAATCCTTGGTGGACTTTCCATAGACAAACTGGATATACTGCATATTGTTCCTGCCCCTTAGAAACGCCTGTATTCCGTAAAGAATGCCCACAGACAGAAACACAAAGAGCAGTTTCTGCATCAGGTGTCCCATTGATATGTCATCCTCTGCCAATGCTACAATCACCGCAGGTATGGCTGCACCTATCAGAGGAACTATCACAGTGAAGAGAATTTCCATTATACCAAACAAAATAATTTTCTTACTATATTTCCATAATAACCGGTATACATATTGATAATTGCTTTTCAATGAATATGTATTCTTATCCTTCATGGGTGCCTCCGTTTTTTTCTGTTTCTGACGATATGTCCCTTATTTTCTCTTGAAATCTTTTAATCAGTCCATCCTCCCTTGGGATATCCAGAACCTCTCCAACCACTGTCGGATTCCATTCCCTTATTTTAGGAACTAATGCTTCGTCACATACAAAAAACTGATATAGAATTTCTTTTTCTTTCTGATATGCCTCTAAATCTTCCAGCCATTCCTGTAAAGGCGTATGCTCCGATACTTTTACCATACAAAAATCATAACCTTCCTGCGTCATCCAAGCAAACAATGCAGTGAACAGTTCCGGTAAATCTGCTTCTTCCAATCCTGAAACTTCACAGATTTCAAGTCCTTTTATTGTGTCACGCCGGATTTCATTTACCATCAAAACGGCCTGTATCTTCCCTTGTTTTAAAGCAGACAGCTTCACAAGATATTGTTCCGGATCCTGTTTTTCTTTGAGGAAGAAATGGGTAGTATCTGCTTTTTCTTCTTTTTTCATGCCAACCAGAAAACGGTCTAGCCGGAAAGTTGCAGAAGGATTTAATGCAAACTTCCAGCTAATCATTGCCTGTCGGTTAATAGGATGAAATACAAGTACTTCACCATCTGTAAAAAGTTCCGCTTGAATCAGCTTTATCATTTCTGTGAAAATACCCTTTCCCCGGAATTGCGGGGTCATTATAAAATCAGAAAAGGAAACGGTGCAAAATCCATCCTGCCTGGCATATTCTGTTCCAAAAAAAGCTGCTGCTTTTTCTCCTTTTCTAACACAATAGCCTTTCATCTTTCCTGTCTTCTGGTACTTATTCTGAAAATATGCTTTATGCATAGGACGGATAAAAGAACCCTCTATATTTTTCTCCTGTTCCTGCCAGAGGCTGCTCCATATTTCAATGGTATCCTTAGTAACTCGTTCAATCCTCATAAAACAGCCTCATTTAACTTTTTATATAATATCTTTCCAGAGTCATTTCTAGGAATGGCATCCAGCACTCTTACATGAAATACATTCTTATTTAAATTCATTGTCTTAGAAAGATACTGTCTAATCTCTTCTGTTTTTTCTGTTTCTGTAATATAGATATATACTTTTTCGTCGATTCCTACGCAGGCAGTCTCTTCAATGGACAGACCGGTTCGCACTAGATTTTCAATTTCATCCAAAGAAACCCGGTTTCCATAAATTTTTCTATAACGATCCCGTCTTCCACAGACATAAAAATAACCATCTTCATCAAAATATCCCATATCACCAGTACGTAGAATGCCGCCTCGTTCATCTCCATTTTTTAAATCTTCCATACTCTTAGCATATCCAAGCGTCACATTCTTTCCTTTATAAACGAGTTCTCCCTGGACATTTGCTTCCTTCACTTCTTCCCCTGCTTCATCCCAGATAGAAAGTTTTCCATCCGGTATAGCAATCCCTATGCTTCCTGTCTTATTAAGACATTCTTTATAAGGCAGATAACTGATTCTTGCAGTCGCTTCTGTCTGGCCATACATAACCACAAAACGTATTCCACGCTCTTTGGCATAAGTTCCATATTGTTCCTGAAGATTCCTTGACAGCTTTCCTCCTGCCTGTGTCATAGTCCGAAGACTTGGCAGTTCCATCTGAAAAAAATGCATTTTATCAAGAACATCATAAGTATGTGGAACAGCAGAAAATGAAGTTGCTTTATACTGTCTGAAAAAATCCCAGAATCCTTTCTGAATTACTTTTTTGGTGGTCAGCATCAAGCTGCCCCCTGCTGCCAGATGAGTATTTATAATAGAAAGCCCATAGGTATAACTCATCGGAAGTGCCAGAACAGCCCGTTCATCTTGATTAATTTCCAAATACTTCACAATGCTGTTTGTATTGCTTTCTAAGTTTTCATAACTAATTCGAACCAGTTTCTGACTTCCGGTAGAACCGGATGTGGTTAAAAGAAGGGCCAGCTTTTCATTAAATTCCGGAGCCTCCTTATATTCTGTTTTCATCAAGGAATAACCATAAGAGCGATACAGACATTTTTCACTTTCTTCCTCCTGTATTTCTTCTGGTCTCCATATAAACTGAGGATGATATGTTTCTATCAGATTTTCTAAAAGTCCTGGGTCAATTGTCTCTGGCAGCATCAAAGGAACTATATGGTGACGGAGACATGCAGTATAGCCAAGAAGACTTCCAATTGTTCCTGTGCAGATGATAAAAACAAGGCATCTTTTTTCTAGCCGTTCTGCCAAGGCATCTCCTTGTGCTTCTAACTTCTGATAGGTTACTTCCCGATCCAAATCATCAATTACTGCAATTCTGTTTTTGTATTTACCAAAATTCCACATAAGAACCTCCTCCATGTAAAAACCTTATTTCTCCATTAATTCTGTAATATAATCTGCCAGGGAAGATATGCTGCTGAATTTATCTACCAACAGATCCTCATCATCAAATGTAATATTAAACTGCATTTCAATATTCGCTATCAATTGTAAAATAAGAACGGAATCAATTCCTAAGTCCTCTACAAGGCGGGCATCTTCTGAAATTTCCTCCTGGCTTTCTAATATATCTGCAATCAGTTCTTTTATCACATTTATAACCTTCTGTTCCATGATGTATGTACTCCTTTCTATGATTCCAGCACCGTCAATGCCAAAATGGCATCCTGCTGCTTTTTAATTACCAGCGCCATCTCTTTTGTCAGTTTTTCAATTTCTTCTTTTTGTTCTTCTGTTAAGGATAGGATTTCATTTTTGGAGAGGCATGCTGCAAATCCCCAGAACTTTGGTCCTATAAACACAGGAACTGCTGTGATGGCTTCTATCCCATTATTTTTAAAACATGCCCGTACACTTTCATCCTTTATAGCATCTGTAGAATTCACATACCATTCCTTCCTGCTTAACGGCTCTAGTATTTCCGAAATAACATCGGCACGGACATCCTGTAAAACCAAATCGTCTGATAAAAAGTCTTCCTGATTTTCATGCCACTCATATACTTTGACTGTCTGCATTCTTTGTTTCAAAGTGTATTCATAATTTTCAAAAAGAAATATATCCTTTACTCCACTTTGTCTGGCTATCTGAATGCCAGACAAAGCTATTTCTTTATATATCTCCAGCATTTTTTTATGGCGGATTTCAAATTCCTCCACGATTACCTGACGGATTTTTTTCATTTCCTTCTTTGTGTTTTCATTAAAGACCGGAGCTGCTGCTGGTTTTCTGGCAAATATAGTTCCATTCATATTCTTCGTTTCTTCTATATAACCGTTCTTTTTCAAATAGGACACAAACTGATAAGTAGTATACTGTTTTCCAAGAGGTGTATAACTTTCCAAATCAGAAAGTCCTAAGCTTTTCAGAAAACATTCTTCCTGCATCTTTGTCTGCCACTTTAAAAATCTTGTCTTTGCCTGCAGATTAATTAGATTTTCACAATCATCAATAATAATTCCAGCTCCCGGTAGCAGACGATTATAAAAAGCTTCAAAATCCCGGTCAATGGCACCGTCAGCATCAATAAACAGAACAGAAACTGGTTCCGTTTCCTTAGTCAGCATCGTATCATCTCTTCCAACTACACGTACCTCCACAAAATCCTTTAAACCATAATGCTCTACATTTTCATAGAGATTTACTACATTTTCTTCTACGTTGTCATAACTTTTTAATGCTGCAGATTTCTGAAATACATCAATGCTGTAAATTTTTCCCTTTCTTCTACTGTCTTTTGCTGCAAGCCCAAGGCTGATTGTGCTTCCACCCTGTGCTGGTCCAATATCAACTACCATTCCCTCTGGAGATTCTAATGCAGTCTGATAAATTTCTCTATAAACCTCCGGTGCCAGATAACCACTGGTAACTTTTTTTACTTCCTGAAATAATTCCAGTTTTCTCATACCTGTTCTCCTTTCTATACTGTAGTAAAAGTTCAGCTGTTTCTTCTGGTTTTACCTGTATCCAGATTTCAGAAACGGATCCATCCCAAATAATATCATCCGTTAAATAGCAGTTCTTAAAGCTAAGCTCTTCCCCTAAATTCCAGCCATGCAGTCTAATCTGGTACCTTCTAGGCTCTTTTGTAATATTTTCCAGATTAAGTTTAAGACACTCTCCTTTCAGACACGCGTCAAAATGACTTATCTGTTCTGCAGATTCATATAGACACAGTTCTGCATTTTCTTTGAAATAATAATCTAAAATCAGTTTATCCGCCGGCTCTTCCTCGATATAAAGAGCTGCTTCCTGCCTTGCTATAATACTTCCATCTTTCACAAACATTGGAAGTCCTTCCAATCCCTCAAAAGGTGCATCCGCTTCTATGGTTACAGGCCCTGTAAATGTTTCTTCCCTCCACATAGAATGCCAGATGCCTTTCGGCAGATATACTTCTCTGGATGTAACATTGCTCTGCGTAATCGGTGCTGCCAGAATACTTGATCCCAACAGACACTCATTTCTAATTTCATAAACATTAGTGTCATTTCCATATTCATACGCCAGATGACGCAGCATTGGTTCTCCAGTCTTTGCTCCATGAACAGCTGCCGAATAATAATATGGAATCAGTCGATACCGCTCCTTTAGAAATTCTTTGTATACCCCTTTTAGTCTGTCATTGCAGTTCCAGGGAAATTTGGGTGGAGTGCACCAGTTATTGTGAATACGTGGCACTGGTATGCATAAAAGACTCTGACAGACCCTGCGGATGATATTGTCATCGTCAAATACTTCATTATAAATATCCTGGTCATTTTTATACTGTTTTGAGTGCTTTCGTCCATACACCAGATGCCTTAGATTAAATCCTCCCAGATCCACACTAGAGATTGGGAATCCTGCTAATCCCGCATTCATACAGAACCATAAATCTTCTTCAAAATGCTCAATTCCATTGGATGTATCCCCTGGCCATGGAAATCCATACTTCTGTCCTCCGATACCGCTTCCTCTTGTAAAGGAAAGAACATTTTCTTTCTGATTTCTCTCCATAACTTCACCAACTGACTGACACCAGTAATTTCCTAATAAGTTCCTTCTTGGAATCCCCGGAGCAATTTCTCCGCCTACACGGTCGGAATGATCAATCCACCAGATATCCACTCCTTCTTTTACCCGTTCTTCTATCATAGACTGATAAAATGCATTTGCCTCTTCATCCAGGAAATTTGCCACCGTTTCTTCATTATGCTTTTGAAGATAATTACGCTCTATTCCATATTTTTCTGTCTCCTCTGAATAATTTCTTGAATTCAGATGAAGCCCAATCTTAAAATGCATTTCTTTTAATTCTTTTATAAGCTTGTCTTTATCACCAAAATTCTTGTGCCAGCGGATATCATTGCTTTTATATTCTGCTCCAGTTGTATACTGCTCCAAAAATTCAGGTCCCACACGCCATTGGGCATCAATTAACAGAACATCACATGGAAACTGCTCTTTGCGGAAACGTCTCGCAGCTTCTAAAAGTTCCTCTGCATTTTTAATGGTCAGGCTGCTCGCCCAGAATCCCAGCATCCATTTTGCCGGAATCTGCATATGCCCCGTAAGGGACGTATACTCACTTACAATTTCTCCCATTGTCGGACCATAGAACAAGAATATATCGCAGTTTCCACCCGGTGTATGAAAGAACCATTCTTCTTTTTTTGTCCTGCCCATATCAAAGTAAACATGTGGCCAAGGGTTATTCAAAAAGAACCCATATCCTTTTGTACTTATGAAGAAAGGTACTGCACAGCCACCGTAGTCTCCGCTTACTACACCTGCTTTTACATTAAACATATCTGCGGAACTGCCCAGACGGTCAGGTCTTGCCGTTCGGCCGCCGAATCCAAAAAATTGTTCCTCCTCACTGATTTTAAAATGAGCCATTGTTCGATAACCGCTGAATTCTGGTTTTTCTTCTGAAAATAAAAATCCTCCATGCAGAGATTCCAGCATAATTTCATCTCTATCATTAAAAACAGCAAAATTTCTGGTTTCTCGGTCATATACCAGTTTAAGGTACTGATTTCTACAGACTACTTTGTTTTCTGTTTCTACGAACCAAAATCTTTCATCTCCTGTTCCCTCTTTCAGTCTGGTCATATTTCTGGCTTCCTGAAATTGTTTATTATCTGGGAATGCCTGTATACGTATCATTTTCGGATTATATATCGTTACACGAATTTCACTTCTATCTTCAAAGAAAAGAGAAAAACCATTTTCTCTTTTCTGTATCGTTTCTTTCCCTTTCACCGGTTCATACGCATCCCGGTTAAGTTCTATTTCCTGATATGGTCTATCAAATATTTCTTCTGGATGTTGATATAATAAAACTTTGTCTTTGCTCTTTCCCATATATCTCCTTCTCTGTGTTAAACCTCACATAATTTATTTAAGGTGATTGAAAATACATGCATATTTTTACAGTCCGGCAGTTTTATCTGACATAGTTTTTTCTGCCGATTCAGTGGTATCCGTTTCCAAAACAGATAACCTTTCTCTTCCGCATTTACCTGATTCCAATAGACACGTTCTCCCTGCCACGCCAGTTTTTCTCCAAATTCACACTTTCCAAAGCGCCACTCTCCAAAACCAAAGATAGACTCCTGCTTTTCTCCATCCAGATAGGATATTTCCAGTTTTCCATAAAAAGCTCCAGAATCGCAGGCTCCAAGTATATTCAAACTGTAATATTCATCTGGCTGTATCGAAACTATCTGATTCGTGCAGCAGATATTGTCCTCTCCTTCTTTTCCTAATTGAAATGGCTGTTCCCCGCAGAAAATCATCTGCTTTCCCTTCTGCATATCCCGCAGAAGATAATTCCCCAATCCATCAAAATCTGCTTTCTCTGCATTCTTAAGTGTTGCTGCAAATGCTCGATTATTGAAAAGTGATACTAAATCACAAAATACATAATCGTTTTTTTCTTCCCCATTACCAATCTCTTTTTGTTTTTTTTCTTCGTTCTCATTTAAATGCTTCACTTTTTCTATTCTGCTTTCATCAAGAAGCTGCTTTAAAATCTCCTTTGTTTCTTCTTCCTCGTCTGCAAGTCTGCGGATATGTTCTGAAAGCTGTTTATCCAGTCCATTAAAATCCTTTTTAAAATAAGCTTTTCCAAGAATGGCTACTAGAATCTGCCACTTTGCTGCATGAAGCCGGAACCGTTCGCTTAGTTTTAAAATCTCAGGCATGTTTTCCCGCTCTCCGATATACGTCAGTGTCAAAGCAAACAGATTACGCATTCTGGATACTTCTGTAAAACTTTTTACACAAAGGATATGAGTAGGTGCTGCCAGGCTGCCTTTTGATTCCTGGCTTAATGCAATCTCTTCCTGAAAATCAAATTTCTTTTCTATGTCATCTGCAAGCCTTCTCATTTCGTTGAATATACTTTTATTCCCTATACCTTCAATTCGTTGAAGTGTTTTTTCCAAAAAGCGTTTTACTTGAAAAGGATTCTGCTCTCCTGTCGGTCTATATGTAGTAAAACAGTATCTTTGGTGTTCCTTCAAAAATGCAAGGAAATTTCTCATAGGCATAACTTCTTCTGTTCTGGTTCCATGAATATCAATGCAATGAAAATCTCCTGTTTCCTCGTCAAAACCATGAATCATCATATACCCTTGGTAGCGTAACGGTGCTTTTTTCCTTACTTCCTTCGTCCATGGCATAAAATACTGATCAAACCACATCTCAACTGGAATTCCCTTTGCAAGCTGCTTTTTTATGCCTTCCAGATATAATTCCTGAGTATTAAACTTTTTATGCTGTGTTTCAACTCCATGATAGAACGAAAGCCATTTCTCCTGTCGATTCTGACCGCCAGAAACTTTTCTTCCCAATGCATTTTTATATTTTTCACAAACTGCCTTCTGCTGTTTTTTACTATATCCGTAAAATAATTCATATTCTTTTGGATTTAAGGAGCAAAATTCCAATTCATCATTATACTGAAATCCCCATGCATCCTGATACATTAACTCATAATCCTGACCAAGCCCTCTGGTAGCTGTGGCAGCCCCCATATCCTGACACACCATTCCTGCTGCTTCAACAATGTTAAGATTTAATTTCATCCCATCACCTCTCTTTTATTTTGGAACATGTGATAGAAAAAATATGCATGTTTGTACACTGTGGAAGCTGGATACTTTGAACGGCTTTTTCAGGCTTTAGTGGAAGCACTTTATAAAACAGATATCCTCTTTCCTCCGGATGAATTTTTCCCTGATAAACCCTATCACATTCCAGTGCCATCTTCTCCCTAAACTCACACATCTTAAAACGCCATTCTCCAAATCCATATACAATTTTTTCTTTCGTGCCATCTTCGTATGTCACTTTTAACTGACCAAAGAATGGACCCGAATCACAGGCAGCAAGCAGGCTTATAGCATCATATTTTTTCTTTTTCAAGGAAATAGTCTGCCCCTGACACATTACATTATCTGCTTCCTCTGTATGAAAACAGACATGAAATGGTACTTCTTTTACATTTACCTCCTCCTTTGACATTTCAGGTTCCAGTAAAAAGTAGTTCCCAATTCCATCAAAGTCAGCATGGCAGTCATTAGACTTTTCCAATGCGAATGCACGATTATTAAAATAAGGACGAATGTCACAGCTTTCATGCTCACAGTCTTTATCTTCTAATGTCATCTGAACGGAAGAGTCCGTCACATTAATGATTTCCTCTTCTTCCTTCTCACTAGAGCCATTTTCCTTAAAATTCATTATATCGGAAAGCATTCTTTCCTCTTCTTCTGCAAACAGAAGTATATGTTCATAAAGCTTTGTATTTAAATTACTATAGTCTTCTCTAAAAAAAGCTTTTGTCAAAATCGCAACAATCTGATGCCAGTTAGCACTGAAGATTCGAAATTGATTACTGATTTCAAAAAGACGTCTGTCATTATGTATTTTTCCCAAATACTCCACTGCCAAGGCATACATGCTACGCATTCTAGCAATACGCACAAAATTCCGAATAAACATAATGTGTGTTGGGGTATTTGGCATAGTTCTAGGTCCCTGGCTGATTGCAATTTCTTTTTCCATATCCAAAGATGTTCGAACATAGTCTGCAAATTTTTTCATTTCCATAAACATATTCGGATGCTCTTTCGTCTGGCCAAGTACCTTTTTTATTGTATGTCCAAAAAATTCATCTAAGGATGGCAGCATGTCCTTTCCTACAACTTGAAATGTATCGTATGTAAGCTGCCTCTTAGTTTCATTTAAAAATTGCTTAAAAGTATCATAAGGCATGCTTTGGTTTTCTGTCCTTCCATGGATATCAATACACTGGAACGAACGTTGTTCGTCGTCATATCCATGTATTAAGAGCCGTCCTGCATAGCGAAGTGGTCCATTTTTTCTAATCTCTTTTGTCCACGCCATATAATGCTGATCAAACCACATAGCAACAGGAAGTTTCTGATCAATCTGAGCCTTTATTTCCTGTATCACACTCTCCTTATCATGAATGATTACTTTCTGTACATCAATACCGTGATACTGCTTTAAATATGTTTCACATTTTATGTCTCCGGCAGACAACCTGTTTCCCACCGTATTTTTATATTGTTCTTTTAAAGTCTTTAATTCATCTTCTGAAAATCGAGATACACTGATATCTTTTATCTGATCAGCCAATTCAAATCCCCATGCATCGGTGTACATCAGCTCATAGTTTCTTCCTAAGCTTTTTGCGATAGAAGCATACTCCATCTCAACGCAGTCCATCCCAGATTCATTGATTAAGTCTACATTCAGTCTCATCCATTCACATTCCTTCTCGTGCAGATTTTGAAGCAGATACAATACAAATGCATTTTGTAAGCTCTTACATTATTTTTTATGTATTTTATACAGCTACAATTAATTCATAATCTTATTATATTACCGCCTAAAGTAAATGTCAACAAAATGTATATTTATATTTTAATTTTATCATTTATTTTAAACAATTTTCTCTTGGCTTCAAATGTATTTCGCCTTGTTTTAAGAAAGCACTTTCATAATATATTATTATTCAATAAATTTGCACCAAAAAGAAGCTGCCACACTGATTTTGATATTTATCCTGTCTACTTGACAAGGGGTATATCATTCTTAGCGCAACAGCTTCTTTTTAAATTCTAACAAAACGCTTTACATTACATAGATTCATATAATTCTTCGTATTTTTTGGCTGAATTTCTCCAGGAAAAATCACATTCCATTCCACGATCAATCAGCTTGTTCCACTCACGTTTGTGGTTATAATAGATATCTTTCGCATAACGGATAGTATCCATCATTTCATGAGCATTATAATTCCGGAACGAAAATCCCGTTCCGGTTCCCTCATATTCATTATAAGGAATAACCGTATCCTTCAATCCTCCTGTTTCACGGACAATCGGCACTGTACCATAACGAAGACTCATAAGCTGGCTTAATCCACATGGTTCAAACAAGGATGGCATTAAAAATGCATCACTTGCTGCATAAATTTTATGAGAACGCTCGTTGGAATAGTAAATATTAGCGGATACACGATCCCCGTATTTCCACTCAAAGTGTCGGAACAAATTCTCATATTTCTCCTCACCGGTTCCTAATACAACAAGCTGAGTATCTTCTTCACAAATCTGTTCAATCATATAATCAATCAAGTCAAATCCCTTCTGATCTGTCAGCCGGGATACAATACCTATCATAAATACTTTTTCATCTTTTCTAAGGCCTAATTCCTGCTGCAGGCCAAGTTTATTCTTGGATTTCTCACGTCGAAACGTGCTTTTACTATAATTTTTATAAATCAACGGGTCGGTTTCTGGATTGTACTCATTATAATCAAGACCATTTACAATTCCACAAAGTGAATTACTCCTTGCATTAATCAATCCATCCAGCTTCTCTCCATAGAATGGTGTCTTAATCTCTTCGGCATAGGTCTCACTGACAGTTGTTATTCTATCGGCATAAACAAGTCCGCCTTTTAAATAATTGGAATCTCCATATGCTTCCAGCTTATCTGGAGTAAAATATGAAGCATTCAGTCCGGTAATATCTTTTACCGTCTTTAAATCCCAGATCCCCTGGAATTTCAAATTATGTATGGTCATAATTGTCTTAATTCCGCGATAAAATTCATTTTCTGCAAATGTATCATGAATATATACTGGAAGCAGCCCAGTCTGCCAATCATGACAGTGAATAATATCTGGTCTGAAATCCAATAATGGCAGTGAGGATAATGCGGCTTTACAGAAAAATGCAAACTTCTCAATATCTTCATATATATTTCCATATGGCTTCTGACCTGCAAAATAGTATTCATTATCTACAAAATAAAATGTCACTCCATCATACACAAGTTCCAGTATTCCCACATATTGGCTTCTCCAGGCAAGATTCATATAAAAATGTGTCTTATATCTTAACTGTTCCCGATATTCCTGTGGTATAGCCAGATACTTTGGAAGCATAACTCTAACATCAAACTTTTCTTTATCAATATATTTTGGCAAAGAACCAACTACATCTGCAAGACCACCAGTTTTTATAAATGGTACTACTTCCGAAGCAACGAACAATACTTTCTTCATAAGATTCCTCCCTAATATGTAACGTTCTGGCTGTAACCCGCACCTGAATATGCTGTCTTATGGGGTACGGCGCAACAGCCGCTTAAATATTTATTAAAGTCATTATACATGATTTTTCCTCATTATGAAAGCATTATCTTGCATAAAAACCTCTTCATTAACATCCTCATCGCTTCAGGTTCTCATTTTATATTCCAGACGGATTTTATCTGCAATCAAGGCAACGAACTCCGAATTGGTCGGTTTTCCCTTTCCATTGCTGACAGTATATCCAAATAACTCATCAATCGTATCCATTTTTCCACGGCTCCAGGCAACTTCAATTGCATGACGAATAGCCCTTTCTACACGGCTCGGTGTTGTTTTATGCTGCTTTGCAATGGATGGATACAATAATTTTGTAATAGAATTTAACATTTCCCCATCTTTGACAGACATCATAATAGCATCTCTTAAATACTGATATCCCTTAATGTGCGCAGGCACTCCGATTTCATGAATAATATTCGTAACATCAGATTCTAAATTGTGTTCCAGAGAAACTGGTTTCGATTCATAAAGCGGTGCTCTCTTCTGTACAGCTGGATGAGTTGTCGGACTTTGTTTGAGCTGTTTTATTCTAGACAGAATAGTTGATGGTTCAAATGGTTTTAACAGATAATAACTAGCTCCTAAATTAAATGCATTTTCTGTAATATGCTCTGTACTAACGGCACTAACAACTACAACAGAAGGAACTTTTTTGAATTCATTTTCCTTATTCAACTGTTCAAGCACTCCTAAACCATCAAGCTTCGGCATGATTAAATCTAACAGCAGCACATCAGGCTCTTTTTGTTTTACTATTTCTAGTGCCTGTAACCCATCATATGCTGTTCCCACCAATTCGATCTCATCATCCTTCTTTAAAATCTCCACCAGAGTCTCTACTGTTGCTTCATTATCATCAACAACAGCTACCTTAATTTTAGCCATTATTCTTAATTCCTCCTTAATTAATTATCTCATCAGCCTCATCAACTAATTACACGCATAGAAAAATTATACATTTTTTTGGATGTTCCGTCAATCGATAGTTCATTAGAACTATTTCTGCGATTCGACTATGAAATATAACACTCTTATTTGATATTTTGTAATTTTTTACCATATCCGTATTATATACATATATTTCCATTTTTTCAAATTGTTTTTATCGCAATATTGGACACATAATTTTTTTCTATGAGAATTTTACCATATTTTCAACAAATATACCGTATCCTCTCGTCGAATCCTGAACAAATACATGGGTTACAGCACCAATAATTTTTCCATTCTGTATGATAGGACTTCCACTCATTCCCTGCACAATTCCATTGGTTAAAGACAATAATCGTTTGTCAGTAATATGAATGATGATACCTTTGCTGTAATTTTCTGTATTTAATTCTATTTTTTCAATTTCAATTGCATATTCTTCCACTTTATCGGATAACTGGCATAATATTGTTGCTTTTCCTGTCTTTACATCCTGTTTCAGACCCATAGGATACTTTCTACAGGCATTATAGTCAAACACTATATTGTCAACTGTCCCAAAAATTCCTTGTCTTGTATTTTTACTTATATTTCCTTGTTTTTCTCCTGTACCCTTTCTAATGACACCGACGACTTCTCCCGGTGTTCCTTTTTTTCCCTTATTTATCTGAACAATATCTGCCTTATAAAGACCTCCTTCCTTTACTTTCATCAATAAACCGGTGTCAATATCTGTAATGCCATGTCCTAATGCTCCAAATTCCCCTTTTTCATCTACATAAGTCAGAGTTCCTATTCCTTGTGTGTCATCACGAACCCATGCACCGATTTTATATAAACCATCCGAAGCCAAAATTGGTTTCACGATAAGTTCTGTCATTTGTTTGTTACGTCTCACATCTAATTGTATATCATTACCATTGCATTTTTCAATAAAATTAATTAATTTTTTCTTAGTATCGACATATTTTCCATTTACTTTTAATATATAGTCACCTGATTTCAACACATTTAATGATGGTTCGTAATTCATTCCATCTTTTCCAGTAATAATTCCTGTTCCCAAAACAAGGATTCCATCTGTATTTATATTAATACCAACGGAATTTCCAGATGCATAGAGATATTTCTGCTCTACTACATCAATTTTCATATTTTTATACGTTAGAAATCCAAACAGTTTCAGCTTTACATTATAACTTCCAGGCTCTTCGGAATAAAGACTAAATGGTTTGGAAAAATTCAATTTTATCTGCTTTGAATTCAGCTTTTTATTGTTTACAGATAAGGTGCCAACTGACTCTTTTTCTGCCTTTAGTTGACCCTCAATGGGCAGTTCAAAATTCAGTTTTTCTTCTTGATTCACAATAATACGCAGCGAATTGGGAATCTGCTTGTCAATTCCCTGATAGGTGAAGTATCCAATAAGAAATAAAATTACTACTAAAACCACTACTAGCGTTTTTCTGTATATTTTTCGAATTTCCATAGCCCACCTCGTATATATTTGACATTGATAGTTTCCTAATAAATACCATGTATAAGAAAATACTCTTCCAGATAAATATCTGAATTTTCCTATAAAAAAAAGGATATACAGACTTTGTATATCCTTCATAGTATGTGGACTATTCTTATTTTCAAACTAGTAGTTTTTGGTCTTTGCCGCAAGTTCTTTCATTTCCCGAGCACTTTTTATTACGGTCTCTGTAATAACAGCACCACCAAGAATTCTTGCCAGTTCTTTGACAGATTCTTTTAATTCCAGCTTACGGATAGAAGTTACGGTATTACTTCCCTTAATTCCTTTCTCAATTACAAAATGTGCATCTGCCATTGCTGCAATCTGAGGAAGATGAGTAATACAGATAACCTGATGTTTCTTCGAAATAAATGAAAGACGCTCCGATACCTTCTGTGCTGTTCTTCCGCTGACTCCCACATCAATTTCATCAAAAATCAAGGTTCCAATTACATCATTATCCGCAAGTACCGACTTAATAGCAAGCATTACCCTGGATAATTCACCACCAGATGCAACTTTTCCAAGAGGTTTCAGTGCCTCACCTGGGTTCGTGGAAATATGAAATTCTACATCATCGTATCCATTCGGTGTAAAATGGTCAATTTTCTGAAATACAATATCAAACTTTACATCTAAGAAATTTAATTCAATTAATGCATGATAAATATCTTTTGAAAGACTGGTTGCATTTTTTTTACGAATATCGGATAATCTGCTGCAGTTTTCTTCCAGCTGATTCTCTATTAGTTCTAGTTTTTCTTTTAACTGGCTTTGATATTCTTCAAATTTCGAATATTTTTCTAATTTTAATTTTGACTTTTCATAATATTCCATAATCTTCTCGATAGAATTCCCATATTTAGCTTTCAGTCGATGAATTAAATCCAAACGTTCTTCCATATCCTTCATGGCATCCTCATCAAAGTTCAGTTCGTTCATATAATCTTTTATCTCAATATTCAAATCAGTAAGCAGACTGTCAATATTCTCAAGCTGCTGGGCAAATCCATCAACGGAAGAATCAATGCCGGAAAGCTTCGACATACTTCTAGCTGCTCTTCCAATCTGAGAAGATGCAGAATCTTCACAGGAAGACATAAAGTGATACACGCAAGATAACCCTTCCATCAGCATATTCACATTGGAAAGCTTCTTAAACTGTTCATCCAGTTCCTCTTCTTCTCCAATTCGTAAATTCGCAGCTTCGATTTCATTAATCTCATATTCCAGGAAAGATACCTCACGAAGACGTTCTTCCAAAGAAATACCAGATGCCGATAACTCTTCCTGAATCCCGCGGTACTCCGAATAAAGCTTCGAAATCCGGCTCTTTAAGTCTTCAATCTCCGTCTTCGCATAACGATCCAGAATCGCAAGATGCTTCGTCTTATACAACAGAGACTGATGCTCATGCTGTCCATGTATATCAATTAAATAACCGCTTAACTCACGAACTACAGATACGGGTACCGTCTCTCCATTAATTTTACAGACACTTCTTCCACGCATCAGTTTACGGGAAAGAATCACCTGACCATCCTCATATGGAAGATCCAGTTCACGTAACTTATCAATCACCTGCGTTTCTTCGGTCTGGAAAACAAGTTCAACCAATCCATAGTCTGCACCATGGCGGATAATATCCGCAGGCACTTTACTTCCAAGTGCAATATTAATAGAACCTATAATAATGGACTTTCCAGCTCCGGTTTCACCGGTAAGTATATTCAAATGTTTCGTAAAATCTATCTCAATCTCATCAATAATGGCAAGATTCTTCACATGTAAGTTTGCTAGCATAGCAACGACCTCCTGACAAAACGTCCGTTCTCAAACGTATGTTCTATAAATATAATAACACAAATCGAACATACATTCAATATGCATTTTTAATTTTGGATAAAAAGATATATAACAGAATCAATTGAATTTTAAGAACACTAAGAAATTTATTTGAAAAGAAAAGTCAGAAGTATGCACATTTCACACTTCTGACTTTATCTATCCACCAATAGATGGTTTTACCATAGCCAAACGGATTACCACCGTTAGACAACTTTGTTTCTCTTAAATAACTCTTATCGTACAGTACAGACGTACACCGCTTACATTTGCAATAATTCTTGTTGTTCCCTTCTTACGGGTTACAACACTGCCACTGCTGTCAACAGATGCAATGGATGCATTTTCAGAATACCATTTTACTCCAGTTGGCATCTGTTCTACCCAGAGTTCGATTCTTTCATACTGTCCAGCTGTAACAGACGTTCTGTTAAGCCCAACTACTGTTACATTTACCATGCCGACTTTTCCACTGCTTGTAGAAATAGTAATGGTAGCTACACCAGGCTTTCTAGCTGTTACACGTCCTGTTGAAGAAACACTTGCTACAGACTTATTATCACTGGAGAAGCGTACTTTATCCGTTGTATTGTTTGGTACTACCGTATAGTTTACCATCGAAGAAGTACCTCTTACCATAATCATATCCCTATCGGATGCTGAAATATTTACTCCAGTAGATGGAACAGCTTTTGATACATAAACCATAACGTAAGCTCTCTTACCACTGTTATCTTTTGCCTTGGCATAAATCTTACAGCTTCCAACAGCATTTGCTGTAATATATCCTCGCGAATCTACTGCTGCAATCTTAGAATCACTGGAACTCCAAATTACAGATTTATAAGTTGCAGAAGATGGAGTTATTCTGGCACTGATTTTCGTTGTCTTTCCAACAAGCATTTTGATGGTTGATTTATTCAGTGTAATTTTCGTAACCTGTCTTACAACACGAATCTTACAAGTTGCATAAACACCACTGCCGTCGGTAGCACGTACTTTAATGGTAACAGTTCCTCTCTTCTTACCAGTTACAACACCAGATTGAGATACTGTTGCAATTCTTACATTGGATGACGTCCATTTCAATTTCTGTTTGGAAGAATACGTAGACTTAACCGTTGCCTTTAATTTAATTGATTTTCCTATTCCAAGTGCATAACTGGATTTATTTAAAGTAATAGAAGTTACCGGCTGCTTTACTTTGACAATACAGGCAGCAACATAGCCTCCATCCTGGGAAACTGCAGTAATAATAGCAGAACCGCCTCTTACACCAGTTACAACGCCGCCAGATGAAACTGTGGCAACTTTACTGTTAGAAGATTTCCAGGTAACTTTTTTATTCGTCGCATTGGCCGGTGTAAATATTGGCTTCAGCGTAAACTTCTTGCCCTTTATAACCGTCTTCTTGGAGTAATTTAATTTCATGCCCGTAACCTTATCATAAACATTAACATATAGATAGGTCACCTTACCAGATTTAGTCTTAACTAAAATAACTGTTTCACCTGATTTTACTGCTGTTACTTTACCAGATGCATTTACTGTCGCAATAGACGTATCCTTTGATGTCCATGTAAAGGTCTTTTCAGAACTGGTGATTGGATTTGGTACAGCTGTCACCTGATAGGATTTTCCTACTGCTAGAGAGAGATGATATACATCCAGCGTAATTCCAGATGCTGCCTCTGTAACAATAACAAGACAGGTTGCGGAATATCCGTTTTCTGTTGTTGCAATTACGTAGGTTTTACCTGTCTTTACAGCGGTAACTCTACCAGTGCTGCTTACCGTTGCCACCGAAGTATCCATGGACTTCCATGTAATATCTGCGTAGGCATTGGCTGGTGTCAGTGTACAGGTTAGGTTCTGCGAACTTCCTTTTTCCAAAGTCAGCTCTGTCTGGGACATCGTTAGTCCATTGGTGGACTGCTGAACAGTAATGACACATTGTGCCATGGTTAGATACGGGTTATAAACCGGCTGTACCGTAATAATCGCTGTACCAGCAGAAACTAATGTTACTAGTCCACTATTATCAACTTTTGCAACAGAAGCATTGGATGTGCTCCACTTCAAATCTGTACTAGTTGCATCTCCAGGTGTATAGGTTGCTTTTAATTTCACTTCCTGCTTGCTAAGTTTGACCGTAAGCTGTGTTTGATCAAGCGCAATTGTCTTAATAGGGGATACAACTTTTACAGTACAGCTGGCAGTAACATAGTTATCTGCATTTACTGCAGTAATTACAGTTGTACCAGGCGTTTTACCTGTGATAACCACACTCTTATTGTCGTTAGCAACACTCATATTTACGATAGATGGATTAGATGAGAGCCACTTAATTGGTGCTGTGCTTACATTTGGTGTAAATGTAGCAAGAATAGTAACTGTCTTATCAACTTCTACATTTACTGTACTATAATTCAGCTTAATGTCAGTAACAGTCGTTACAACCTTTACTGAACAGGTAGCACGCTTCATCGTACCATCACTAAACGTCTGAGTAAGAGTAATAATGACATCTTGTACACCATCCGTTGTTTTTACTGCTGTAATCAAACCATTTTGATCAACAGTAACTCTGGCAGGATCACTGGATGTCCAGGAAAAAGTAAATGGCTTTTCTGTATCTGGATGACTTTCCGTCAACTGAAGGGTCGCACCTACTGCTAGTGTGACATTCTTTCGGTCCAGGGCTAACCCATTTACAACATGAATAAGTACCGGAC
>CAKSBP010000026.1 GCA_934438135.1 uncultured Clostridium sp.
GTTCTGAGAATAATATTTACTTTTCAATGTGCAATGCCAGTGTTTTGCCGGCATGATCACTCAAGATTCCGAGAGATTATAAATACAATGTACTTTACCTTATGTATTTTCAACGTTTTTTATTATACTAGTATTTTCCGAAGAAGTTGTAACTATTCTATTGCAGTACAATTAAAATTTTATTAATTTAATGTAAAGAACTATTACGAAAATATGAGAAGCTGTATTAGGGAGGATATTAAGTGCAGTGAGTCTTGATACTTTAAATAGAAAATATTCCTATTGCATTTATGGATGCAGAAAAAGACGTTTATTGTTAATATGTTGTCGAAGGTGATTGGAACGGGAAAAGGGAGCAAAACTGCCGTTCTGTTTTTGCATAATTTATAAGCTCTGTAATAAGATGTTATATATGGCATTTGCCAGAAAGCCTTCTCTCTCTCAGGTTCAAGCAGGAACGGATGATTTCCAAACAGTTTCTGGTTTTTCTGAATTGCGTTTTCTAGTACGGATGACAGTTGTTGCCCAGCATAGTCAGAATCAGATTTGGCTGGAAAAGAGAAATCTGCTCAAAACCAGAATGATTCCATCTTAATTTTTATTTCGTATGGCTTATGGTAAATCCGTATATGTTAAAAATTTTTACGAGAAAACGGGCACCGAGCAGTTTCTGCAGGTGACCCGTATAGTGAAAAATAAAAGTAGAAAATAAACATATTGTTCACATGATAGAATGTATTACATGTAGAAAAAGTCAAAAAATTAACAAATACAAAATAAAAAGTTATAGAAAATATACAAAAAACGCTTTATTATTTTCAAAAAATAAGATATTATAATACACATAAGATAAAAACTAGTTAAGGAGACACCAAATATGTTATATCAAGAGGAAGCAAATAAATGTTTATTATGTAAGAAACCTCGCTGTCAGCAGAACTGTCCAATTGGTACGTCGATTCCGGAAGTGATTCGTCTGTATCAGGAAGGAAAACTGTTAGAAGCAGGAAAAATACTTTTTGAGAATAATCCATTATCCTTGGTATGTTCTCTGATTTGTGCCCATGAAAAGCAGTGTAACGGAAACTGTATTAAAGGAATTAAGGGTAAACCAGTTGACTTTTATAAAATCGAGACAGAAATTTCGGAATATTTTTTAACCCATTTAAAATTTACAGAGCCGGCAGAAAAGAAAGATGAAATCGCAATTATCGGTGGTGGACCAGCTGGGATTACCATTGCATTTATCCTGGCACAGAAAGGTTATCGTATTACGATATTTGATATGCATCCAAAGATTGGCGGTGTGCTTCGTTATGGTATTCCAGAATACAGACTTCCAAAACATCTGATTGATCAGATGGAAGAGAAGCTGATAGAGCTGGGTGTACAGATTTGTCCGAATACATTAATCGGTCCTGTGATTACATTGGACAGACTGTTTGAAGACGGTTATAAGGCAGTATTTATTGGAACAGGGGTATGGAATCCGAAAATACTTGGTATTAAAGGGGAGACAGCCGGAAATGTACATTATGCAATTGACTATTTAAAAACACCGGAAATTTACCGCCTTGGAAAAAAAGTTGCAGTTATTGGGGCAGGAAACAGTGCCATGGATGCATCACGTACGGCAAAGCGGAATGGAGCAGAAAGTGTAACCGTATTCTATCGAAAAAGTTTTGAAGAAATACCTGCATCCAAAGCAGAAGTAAAAGAAGCCATTGAAGATGGAGTAGAGTTTTCTCTTCACAGAACACCGGTTTCTATTGAACGGGAAGGGGTTCGCTTTCATGTGACAGAGGAAGAAGAACGGGAAGAACTGTTTGCATGTGATTCTGTTTTGATTGCTATTGGACAAACACCAAAATCCAATATCGTATCCAGTACAGAAGAACTGGAAATTACACATCATGGACTTTTAGTAACGGATGAAATAGGACATACAACTAAAGTTGGGACATTTGCATCTGGCGATGTCGTAACTGGGGCAAAGACAGTTGTGGAAGCAGTTGCTCAGGCAAAGGTTGTAGCAGAAACGATGGATAAATATTGTAAAGAAAATTAATAGAGAAAACTGCCAGTGTCAGATATGCTGGCAGTTTTTGTACATTGGTGTACTGGACAGATAATGACAAAGCCATTACAATAATCCTTTGGAATGTAAAATGAAATCAGATAGGGAGCGTTTCGAGTGCTATTTATGTTTTATATGTTAGTTCTAGGGTTTCTTGGAAGCCTGTTTCATTATGCAGCACTAAAGCAGAGGCGGGGATATCGAATGTATGAACTGTTAAGTGGATATCTGGTGGTTTTCTGTTTTGGTATACGTGGAGTGGTAAGAAGCATTCAGAAGGAATTGGAAATAATGAAAACATGGGAATGGAAAATAACAGGGGAAGATGGTATATGGATTCTTGTGGTATATGGATTCTTTCTTATAAATACAATTATGTTTCTTTTTGTGAAGGAAAAGAAGAAAGTATTTTTTTTACGGATGAATCTGCTGTTTTCGATAGTGGCAGGCGGATTAAAAATATTTTATTATACGCAGAATCAGTCAAAATCTGAAAAATTACTGGATGTGTGTGGAGTTTATTTTTTAATTCCGTTTGGAATTATTTGGATTTACAGCCATTACCGCAAAGGAAAGAGAAAGTATGTCCATGAATTATTTGAACAGAAAACTATCCGTAGAAAATAAGAAGATTGCACACTATGGTCAATATTGGTAGAATTAAATTTACCAAATCATATAGGAATGGGGAATTCATATGGGAGAAAAGAAAAATAAGGGGATTGCAGGCAGTACATTAAAATTAATAGCCATTATTACGATGTTTTTTGATCATATTGGTGCTGTTATTTTGGAACGAATGATGACTCAATATTTGATGAACGCCAAAAAGGGTGGTATCAAAGTCCTGATGCAGGTTTATCATCAGCATCAGGCATTGTTTATAGTGGATGCAGTTCTTCGGGAGATTGGAAGGCTGGGGTTTCCCTTATTCTGCTTTTTATTAGTAGAAGGATTTTACTATACAAGGAGCCGGAAGAAGTATGCGTTCCGATTGTTTGTGTTTGCATTGGTTTCTGAAATACCATTTGATTTGGCGTTTAACAAGCAGTTATTTTATATGGGATATCAGAATGTATTTTTTACATTATTCTTTGGTATGACGGCAATGCTTGGAATGGATAAACTGGAGAAACAGCTGGATGGAAAAAAGACGGTAACTTTTCTGTTATCAACGGCGGTGACGGCAGTCTGTGCCACAGCAGCTTATTTTTTGAGAACAGATTATGGTGCATGGGGGGTAGTAACCATTGCTGTTATGTATCAATTGCGGGAACGAAAGGATTTGGAAATATTTGGAGGATGCATGGCGTTGACCATTATGTCGCTGGGAGAAATTAGTTCATTTCTAACTTTGATTCCAGTGAAATTGTACAACGGCACTAGAGGAATGAAGCTAAAGTATGTATTTTATCTGTTTTATCCAGTGCATCTGCTTCTATTATTTTTGACTGCTACGTTACTGTTGAACTAAAACCGGAAATTTCAGCAGTACCCGTTTTATGGAATGGAAAATAAGAAAAAGATATTTCTTTTGTTGAATAAATGTAATATACTATCATTTATGGATAAAAGATTGCCAGGAGGAAGGTGAGTATATTTCGCATGCTTAAGAGAAAAAGTAATCGTATGGCAGGCAGCCAGGGGGGGAACAGCAGGCTGGTTGTTATACTGGTTCTGATATTAGTAGTAACAGCGGGTCTTTTGGCATTCCAGACTGGTGCCAGATGGCAGGAGAAAAATGATGCAAAGACTAATGAGAAAGTAAAGATGACGTCTCATGTATTAGAGCAGCAGTTAAAGCAGATTGGAGAATTGTCCACTGTAAAGTATATTTACACGAACATGGGAAAGTATGAAAATACAAAGCAGGCATTCAGCCATGATATCCCGTTGACAACAAAGTCGTTTACTATCTCTTATGATGGAACCATAAAGGCAGGAGTTGCCTTGGATCAAGTAAAATTTGAAATACAGGATGAAGTGATTACTATTACGGTGCCAAAATCTACAATTCTATCCAATGATGTAGATATGGATTCTGTAACGGTCTATGATGAAAAGAGTAGTATTTTTAATGGTCTTTCCACGCAGGATGTAACTGGTTTTCTTGCAGAACAGGGAGATAAAATGAAGCAGAAAGCAGTAGACGGAGGTATTTTAGAAGAAGCAGATGATAATGCCATTTCAACTTTGACCACATTATTTTCGTCCTTTTTAAAGAATGGAGATTTTGATAAAAATTATAAACTTAATGTAGCGACAGCAAAATAGTATACGTGTAGACAGGAGGCATATATGTCTGGAAAAGAATATCGAAAACTGATTACAAGCCGTATTTTTGTTACTGCATTGATGATATTGGTTCAGACTGGATGGTTTGTACTCTTTTTTCTGAAACTGACCCGTCATTCTGCAATTATTTCTGGATTTTTCACTCTGCTTGGTGTTGCTTTTGTTTTATATATTATAAAGAAAGATGGAACACCTGAGTTTAAAATCGGCTGGCTTTTGATTATTACGACGCTTCCATTGTTTGGATCTCTGATGTATTTGTTTTTTGGAGATAAAAAGCCATCCAGAAAATTAAGAGCAAAAATAGAGCATCAACATGAAATATGGAAGAAGTATCTTATACAGGCACCAGAAGTGATGGATGAGATTGTTGGGAAAAATCAGAGACTGTCCGGTAGTTTCCGTTATCTAAGTGAAAAAGACGGTTATCCAGTCTGGAAGAATACAAAAACGGAGTACTTTCCAGTTGGTGAAAAGATGTATGGGGCTATGCTGGAAGAACTAAAAAAGGCAGAGCATTTTATTTTTCTGGAATATTTTATTATTCATGAAGGAGAAATGTGGAATACCATACATGGAATTCTAGTAGAGAAGGCAAAACAGGGAGTGGATGTCCGCCTGATTTATGATGATATGGGCTGTGTCGTTTTACTTCCTCCTGGATATGCACAGACACTTGAAAGAGAAGGGATTAAGTGCATGGCATTTAATCCAGTTGTTCCCTTTTTATCTATGGTAATGAATAATCGTGATCACCGGAAAATTCTTGTAATTGATGGACATACAGCATTTAATGGCGGCATTAATATTTCCGATGAATATATTAATAAACAGTCTAAGTTTGGACATTGGAAAGACACTGGTGTGAAAGTAACTGGTGATGCGGCATGGAACTTTACAGTAATGTTTCTGGAAATGTGGAATGCATTCCGTACCTCTAAAGAAGAACAGGACGATTTCCGACCAAAGAGGTATTTTGAAGGTGAATTTGAATCGGATGGCTATGTGCAGCCCTTCAGCGATAGTCCACTGGATGATGAAACTGCTGGAGAGAATATTTATCTGGATATTTTAAATCAGGCAAAAGATTATGTATACATTTTTACACCATATCTGATTTTAAACAGTGAACTAAGGTCAGCGTTGTGCCTGGCTGCAAAGCGTGGTGTGGATGTGAGAATGGTTACGCCGGGAATTCCAGATAAGAAAATCGTATATCGTCTGACTAGGGCAAATTATAAATCACTGTTAAAGGCGGGCGTTAAAATTTACGAATATACACCTGGCTTTATTCATGCTAAAAGTTATGTTTCGGACGATGAATATGCCGTGGTAGGGACGATTAATATGGATTACCGAAGCCTGTTCCTACATTTTGAATGTGGAACTTTTATGTATCAGAGCAAGGCGGTAATGGATTTAAAACAGGATAGTCTGGAAACAATTGAAAAGAGTAGAAAGATTGCGATGGAAGACTGTAAAACCAGTGCATTAGGAAGTTTATTTGATGCAGTGCTGCTTCTAGTGGCACCATTATTCTAAGATAAATTTCTATATAATTGATAAGAAAAAACGAATGCGGTAGAAAAGGTACTGCAAACAGATTTCTGATGAAGAGTGAGTGAAAAATCAATTTTCTCTTTATGAAGTTTATAAATAGAAAGTTGATTTTTTTATGGAAAGATTGACGTGTTATCCTTTTTATGGTAGAATGAAAAAATCATTGCATGAGGGAGTAATTAGCGCAGATGCGTGGCAAGTCAACATACTGGCGTAAGCCTGGCTTGTCTTAAATAATGAGACTTGTGTATAGCTTTTTGCTGTACCGGATATAATTATTTAGGAATGAAAACTCAGGAAAAGTTCTGTTATTATCAGGTACAGCTTATACTATAAGGTGTACCTGTTGTTATGTAAATGAGTTTACCTGCTCTGGTATACGAAAGAAAGGAAGAAATTATGAGTATTTTAGAAATTTTTTTCATTGGTGTGGGGCTTTCCATGGACGCCTTTGCAGTAGCCTTGTGTAAGGGACTTAACATGAAGAAAATCAATTATTACCACACAGTTATTATTGCCTTGTTTTTTGGGGGCTTTCAGGCACTTATGCCACTGGCAGGCTGGCTTCTTGGAAAACAGTTTGAAGACTATATTACAAGCGTTGATCACTGGATTGCCTTTGTACTCCTTGTTTATATTGGTGGCAAGATGATTTATGAGTCTATAAAAGGAGAAGAGGAAGAGAGTGGCACAGGGGAACGTCTGGATTATAAGGAACTTCTGATTATGGCTGTTGCTACTAGTATTGATGCACTGGCAGTTGGAATTACGCTTGCATTTTTTAAGGTTTCCATTTTACAGTCTATCACGGTGATTGGAATTACCACGTTTGTGCTTTCGATTATTGGAGTGACAATTGGTAATCGTTTTGGCATGAAGTTCAAGAAAAAAGCGGAGATTTCCGGAGGAATTATTTTAATTCTAATTGGAACAAAAATACTTTTAGAACATTTAGGAATTTTAATGTTTTAGCAGAATAGGAGAGAGCTGTATGCAGTTTATCTGTGTATGGCTTTTTGTATGCGATAGGAAATTTCTTTTTATGAAAGCTGGCAGGGATTTTTTCTTGACGGATATATCCTTTAAATCTATACTATTCATATAAAATTTATATAAAATAGAAAAGAGGTTTTTCAGTGATTTATTTGGATTATGCAGCCAACACACCTGTAGATGAGCAGGTTTTCGATACATTTGTGACGGTCACCAGAGAATATCCAGGAAATCCGAATTCCAGGCATAGAGCAGGTTTTGCGGCAAAAGAACGGATGGATGAGATTACAGAGCAGATTGCGAGGATTCTGTCAGTAAATGCAAATGAAATTATTTATACATCTGGTGCCAGTGAATCAAATAATCTGGCTGTGAAGGGGATTGCCAGAATGTATCGAAATCAGGGAAAACATATTATTTCCACTTACCTGGAACATTCTTCAGTCAGTGGAGCTTTGACGGCACTTCAGAATGAAGGATATGAAATTGATCTGGTGGATATAAAGGAGGATGGAACTGTTGATTTGGAACATTTATCGGAACTGTTAAGACCAGATACGATTTTAGTGTCAGTCTGCTATGTGGACAGCGAACTAGGTGTGTGTCAGCCAGTTGAAGAAATCAAAAATCTGGTGAAAGAAAAATCCAATGCATTTTTTCATACAGATGCAACCCAGGCAGTTGGTAAGATACCAGTTAATTTTGGATTGGCAGATTTAGTGTCTTTTACTCCTCATAAATTTTTTGGACTAAATGGATGTGGTGTTTTGATACGAAAAGAAGAAGTGATTTTGGAACCGTTGATTCATGGAGGGGTGTCTACTACTATGTTTCGAAGCGGGACACCTTGTATCGGACAGGCAGCATCTATTTTAAAGGCGTTGGAAATGGCGGTAATGAAACAGGCAGAACGATACGAAACAGTAAAGAAAGTGAATCAGAAAATTCGTTTGCTGGAAAAACAATATCCACGTCTTCGAATTAATAGCCCGGAACATGCAGTTCCTCATATTTTAAATATGAGCGTGTCAGGAGTGAAGGCAGGGCTGATGCAGAAGGCAATGGATGAACAGGGAATCTGTATTTCCACAAAGTCAGCCTGCTCAGTGCCAAATACTCCATCCAGGCCGGTACTGGCAGTGACCCATGATAAAAAAAATGCCATGAGTTCTTTCCGATTAAGCTTTAGTCATTTGACAACCATGGGGGAAATAGAAGAATTTATAAGATGTTTTGATATCTGCTATAAAAATTTAGAAAACAAATAGATAGGTAGGGAGAAACAATGGAAAAGTATTTAGAAATAGAAAGAAGTCTGATTACAAAATATAGAAAGCCAATCTGGCGTAAATTTGTAAAGGGTATAAAGCAGTATGATTTAATCAAAGAAGGTGATAAAATCGCAGTCTGCATGTCTGGTGGAAAGGATTCTATGATTTTGGCAAAACTCATGCAGGAACTGCAGAGACATGGAAACATGAAATTTGAACTTGTGTTTATGGTGATGGATCCTGGGTATAATCCAATTAATAGACAGACAATTATTAATAATGCAAAATTATTAAATATCCCAATTACTATGTTTGAGACGGATATTTTTGATATTGTTGCAGAAGTGGATGAAAGTCCATGTTATCTTTGTGCGAGAATGAGAAGAGGTTATCTGTATCAGGAAGCGAAAAAACTTGGCTGTAATAAAATTGCTCTTGGACATCATTTTAATGATGTAGTGGAAACGATTATGATGGGAATGTTTTATGGTGGACAGGTACAGACCATGATGCCAAAGCTTCACAGCCAGAATTTTGAGGGAATGGAACTAATTCGTCCAATGTATCTGGTGGAAGAGGATGATATTATTGCATGGAAAACCTATCATGATCTTACATTCATTCAGTGTGCCTGTCGTTTTACAGAAAACTGTACTTTATGTGATAATGGCGGTGGTGGTTCCAAGCGTCAGGAGATGAAAATTTTATTAAAAAAACTAAAAAAGACCAATCCTAATATTGATAAAAATATCTTCCGAAGTGTTCATAATGTAAATTTGGACACAATTATCGGTTATCATACAAAGTCTGAAGAATATAATTTCTTAGATGATTATGAAAAAACAATAAAATAAATTTCATTTTATTCTAATTGCATATGAAGCAGAAAACGATTATAATGGTGTAAATAAATTGGAAAGAAAAAGGGTATGGAGGGAATATGAAGGATCTGGAATTTAAAAAGAAATTACTTCTTATTACGTATGCCTGTGTACTGCTCTTTGTTGTGCTGAAGTTCGATTTTATCCGTGGAATTGTGGTTATGGTGTTTGACACGTTATCACCATTTTTAATGGGAATTGTAATTGCGTTTATTTTAAGTAAGCCATCGAACTTCTTTGAAGAACTGTATCAAAAGAAGATAAAGAAGCAGGGGCTGGCGAAAGGACTTGCGATACTAACGTCTTATATCTTATTTTTTGTGATTATCATTGCGATTTTTTGCTTCATTGTGCCACAGCTTATTACGAATCTGAATTTGTTTTTATCAAGAACAACACTGTATTTACGGCAGATGGAAGACTGGGCAAACGAAATCATGGTAAAATATAATATTCAGAATATGGATATTCAGCAGGTTATGACACAGTTAAACGATATTATACAGAATATAAGCAAGGTTGTGCTTAACTATGTTGGAGATATTGTGCCAAGACTGATTTCTGTGACGACGAATATTGTTTCAACGATTTTTAATCTGGTTATTACACTTGTATTTTCCATTAATCTGATTGCTGGAAAAGAAAATATTTTAAGACAGTTGAAGAAAATGAACCGTGCCTATCTGCCGGAGAAAGCAGCTGATTGGATGACAATGGTAGGCTGTCTTGTAAATGATATTTTCAGCAGATATCTTATTGGGCAGGTGACAGAAGCCTGTATTCTTGGAGGCTTATGTTTTGTTGGAATGAAGATTTTCCGTTTTGATTATGCTATTTTAATTAGTACGCTTATTGCAGTAACAGCGTTGATTCCGGTTGTAGGTGCCTGGATTGGTGGTGGCGTATCTTTTCTTTTATTAGGTCTGGTATCCCCAATTAATGCGGTGATGTTTCTGATTTATTTGACTATACTGCAACAGCTGGAGAATAATCTGATTTATCCAAGAGTAGTTGGAAGTTCCATTGGCCTTCCTGGAATCTGGGTGATTTTTGCAGTCACTGTAGGAGGTGGACTGTTTGGTTTTGTTGGAATTATGTTAAGTGTTCCTACTATGTCTGTTATCTATACATTAATTCGTGAAAATGTTCATTTCAGATTGTCTCGGAAAGAAAAAAGAAAAGAGAAAGAAAAGTATCGTGCCAGCAAGAATTGATTCATAAACTATGATATGATATAATTACTTTTAGTTTCATTCGCGTTTTGGCAAATGGATAAAGAATTATGTTTTTCAGGCGTAACGCCGGTAAAAGGACGGGAGGTCAGATTATGGGGAAATACAGGATTCTTGTAAAAGGAATTGTTCAGTGTGAGGACAAATATCTGATTGTAAAGAAGTGGTATGACGATCGGATTTCCGACCCTTATCAGTGGGAATTTCTTGACGGTGGTGTTGTCTTTGGCGAATCACTGGACAAGGCCGTCTTGCGGAATGTAATGGAAATGACAGGGATAGATGCATATATCAGTAAAATTATGTATACCTGGTCATTTATGACAGGCGATGTCTGCAATATTGGTGTGGCTTATTTGTGCATGACAGCGATGGACGATGTTGTATTATCAGAAGATTTAATTGAATATAAGTGGATTACCAAAGAGGAATTCAAAGATTATATTATGAATAAAAATGTTCTGCATGATATTGAAAAGGCTCTATTTGAAGAAGGACTGCAGTAAATTGAAGAAGGAGAAGAACCATGATTAACAAACTGATACAGAAGATTGAGACACTGAATTCACCAATCGTAGTAGGATTGGATCCTAAGATGGAATTTATTCCTGAGAAGCTCAAAAAAGAAGCATTTTCCCAATATGGTGAAACATTAGAAGGTGCAGCAGAGGCGATTTGGCAGTTTAACAAAGGAATTATTGATTCAGTTTTTGATTTAATTCCAGCGGTAAAACCGCAGGCTGCGATGTATGAACAGTTTGGAATTCCGGGGATGCAGGCATTTAAGAAGACAATAGATTACTGTAAGGAAAAAGGACTGGTTGTGATTGGTGATATTAAGCGTGGTGATATTGGTTCTACTTCCGGTGCTTATGCGGCTGCGCATTTAGGTAAAGTAACGGTAGGTTCAAAGAAGATCAGTCCATTTGATGAAGATTTTGTGACGGTAAATCCTTATCTTGGTTCAGATGGTGTACAGCCATTTATTGATGTCTGTAAGGAAGAAAACAAAGGTATTTTTGTTCTTGTTAAGACATCAAATCCATCCAGCGGTGAGTTTCAGGATAAAATCGTAGATGGAAAGCCGCTTTATGAATTAGTCGGCAAAATGGTAGATACCTGGGGACAAAGCTTTATGGGAGATAAATACAGCTATATAGGGGCTGTGGTAGGAGCTACTTATCCAGAGATTGGAAAAGTGCTTCGTGATATTATGCCTAATACGTATATTTTAGTTCCTGGCTATGGTGCACAGGGAGGAAAAGGAGCGGATCTGGTTCATTACTTTAACAAGGATGGACTTGGTGCAATTGTTAATTCTTCCAGAGGCATTATTGCAGCATATAAGCAGGAACAGTATAAGAAGTTTGGTGAAGATGCTTTTGCAGACGCTTCCAGGCAGGCTGTTATTGACATGAAGAATGATATTTTCAGTGCAATAGCAGACCGATAGGAATAAGCTGTTTCGGAATAATTAACCGGAACAGCTTTTTTGCGGTTTCTGTTAGAATTAAGCAAAATTCAGAATTGACGAATATATAGTGATTGGATATAATAGAAAAAATGCCTGGATGGCTGAGAGAATCTGGAAGTATGGAAGGCCGGAAGGCAGCAGGAAAACATATAGGTCAGGAGAAGAAAATGTCAGAGAAAAGAAAAACAACAGCGGTTGTAACAAGCAATATCAAATTGGAAGAAGGCATTCACAGCCTTTTTATTAAAGAGAAGACCATTGCAGAAAATGCAAAGCCTGGACAGTTTGTATCTTTGTATTGTAAAGACGGAAGCAGACTTTTACCTAGACCAATCAGTATCTGTGAAATCAATAAGGAACAGGGAATGATTCGCCTGGTATTTCGTGTAGTCGGATATGGAACGAAAGAGTTTTCTAAATTAAATGCAGGAGATACTGTTGAAGTTATGGGGCCTCTTGGAAACGGTTTTAAGGCAGAGGGGAAGAAAGCAGTTTTAATTGGCGGAGGAATTGGAATTCCACCAATGTTAGAACTTGCCAAAAGTCTGGATATAGAAAAAAGCATTGTTCTTGGTTATCGTACCAATGATTTCTTTTTAAAAGAGGAATTTGAACCGTATGGAAGGGTTTATGTTTCCACAGAAGATGGAAGTGCTGGCACAAAAGGAAATGTAATCGATGCCATTAAGGAACAGGGAATTGAAGCAGATATTATTTATGCCTGTGGACCAATGCCGATGCTTCGTGGCATTAAAGCTTACGCGAAAGAAAACGGCATTAAAGCTCAGATTTCTCTGGAAGAAAAAATGGCATGTGGAATTGGTGCATGTCTTGCCTGTGTATGTAAGACAAAGGAAAAGGACACCCATTCTAATGTGAATAATAAACGAATCTGCAAAGATGGTCCAGTATTTGATGCTGAGGAAATTGAATTTTAGGAAAAAGCAAAGTAGCAAAACAGGAGAGAATGCCATGAATATGAGTGTAAATCTTGCAGGGATAACATTAAAGAACCCTGTTATGACAGCATCCGGAACATTTGGTTCTGGAGAAGAGTATAGTGAATTTGTTGACCTAAACCAGCTTGGTGCGGTAGTAACTAAAGGAGTTGCCAATGTACCATGGACAGGAAATGATACACCGAGAATTGCAGAGACTTATGGAGGAATGCTGAATGCAGTCGGTCTTCAGAATCCGGGAATTGATTTATTTGTAAAGCGTGATATCCCATTTTTAAAACGATATGATACGAAAATTATTGTAAATGTATGTGGGAAGACTACAAAAGACTATTGTGAAGTAGTAGAACGTCTTGCAGATGAAGATATCGCTATGATGGAGATTAATATTTCCTGTCCAAATGTAAAAGAAGGCGGGATTGCATTTGGACAAAATCCGAAAGCAGTAGAAGAGATTACAAGGGAAGTTAAGAGATATGCAAAGCATCCAGTGATTATGAAGCTCAGTCCTAACGTAACGGATATTACGGAAATGGCAAGAGCTGCAGAGGCAGGCGGTGCAGATGCCCTGTCCTTAATTAATACGCTGACAGGAATGAAAATTGATATAAACCGCAGAACATTTGCGTTAAAAAATAAAACGGGTGGACTTTCCGGTCCTGCTATTAAACCAGTTGCAGTACGTATGGTCTATCAGACAGCTCAGGCAGTTAATATTCCAATTATTGGGATGGGCGGAATTCTGACAGCAGAGGATGCTTTGGAATTTATTATGGCCGGTGCTACGGCAGTTGCAGTAGGAACTGCTAATTTTACAAATCCTCAGGCAACGGTAGAAATTATAAATGGAATTGAAAAATATATGAAGAAAAATAACATTTTGGATATCAATGAACTAATAGGATGTGTGAAATAAGAAAGGATTGGGAAGAATGGAACAGTATAAAAAAGAATTTATAGAATTTATGGTGGATTCCAATGTACTTAAATTTGGAGATTTTGTAACAAAGAGTGGAAGAAAAACTCCGTTTTTTATTAATACAGGTTTTTACAGGACAGGTGAACAGTTAAGAAAATTAGGCCAGTACTATGCAAAGGCAATTAATAATACATTTGGAACTGATTTTGATATTTTATTTGGACCTGCTTACAAGGGAATTCCTCTTAGTGTGGCAACATCCATGGCAATGAGTGAAATGTATAATGCAGATATAAAATATTGTTCCAATCGTAAAGAAGTAAAGGATCATGGAGATACTGGAATTCTTCTTGGAAGTCCGATTTCCGACGGAGACCGTATTATTATGGTAGAAGATGTCACGACATCAGGAAAATCTATTCGTGAAACAATGCCAATTATTAAAGCACAGGGGGATGTTACAGTAGCGGGACTTGTTGTATCTGTAAACCGTATGGAATGTGGAACTGGAAATAAAGGTGCATTGGAGGAAATTGAAGAAACATTTGGTATGAAGGCATCTGCAATTGTTACAATGGAAGAAGTGGTTGAACATTTATATAATAAGCCGTATAATGGTAAGATAGTAATTGATGATACCATAAAGAAGGCTATTGATGCTTACTATGAACAATACGGTGTAAAATAAAGGAGGATTTCCATGAGTGAAAAGATTTATAAAACAATGAAGTCTGTAGGAACACAGAATTTAGTATTCGGGATATTAACAATAGTAATGGGAATTGCTGCAGGTGTTGTTTTAATTGTTTCAGGCGGAAAACTTTTAAAGAGAAAATCGGAAGTTATGTTTTAAAAAGTCGAAAAAGCACAAAATAGAGAAATGAAAACCTCAAATACCCTATTTACAGATTCATGTAAATAGGGTATCATTATGTGTAGTAAAAAGTCTTTTTATTCTATATTCTATTAGAAGCTTCTAAGTTAAATTATTTATTTTTAAAGTCTATGATATTTATCTAAATTATCTTTTCTTTCACATCGAATTAGGATCCAGTAGTTAGGGTTTATCATACGAAAGAATGAAACATACAAAAGCCAGAACGAGAACAGATTTTGAAGGGAGTATTCATATCTTATGAAGATAGCGTTTTGGAGTAATACCAATGGAAGGGCTGGAACGACGAGTAATATGGCTTGTATTGCAGTCATGTGTTCCATGATACAGAAGAAGAAAACAATTTTATTTGAAAATCACTGTACTATTCACAATCTAGAACATATTTTAACAAATACAAGGGGAAGTGTACATAATTTTCTGAGGGAGCAGTTTGCCTATTATGATCAGACTGGTTTGGAAAGCCTGATAAAAAGAGTGCATTCCAATCATACCTATGAGGATATTATGGAAGATATTTCAATGAAATTTTTGCAGAATCTAGTGTATTATCTTCCGAGAAACCTGGACTTGAATCAGGAGTATTTTGAGTATGAATTGAATCAGGTTATCCATCCGCTGCTTGGATTTTTGGAAGATGCTGCGGATTATGTGTTTGTAGATACTGCCAGCAGTCAGAATCTTAGTACCAAGACTATATTGGATGAGGCGGATTTGGTTGTTGTGAATCTGTGCCAAAGTAAACAGGTCATGGATAATTTTTTTCATGAATATCATGGAATTATGGATAAGTCTGTCTACTTGATTGGAAACTATCAGCCTCAGTCGCTTTGTAATCTGAAGAATATTCAGAAATGCTACAAGATAGAAAAGGAAATGACAGGGGTAATACCTTATAATATTGAATTTCACGATGCTCTTTCATCTGGGAGCATGATTGAATTTCTAACCAGGAATCTTGCGTGCAAACAGGAGGATGAAAATTATTATTTTATACAAGAGGTGATAAAGGCTTCTAAGATGATTTGGGAGACAGCAGGGCGGCTTAGGGAGGAATCAAAGATTGCTACTTAAAAAGAAGGAAAAGAGGCAGGAGCACTTTTATTATACATATGATTATTTAAAGAAAACGGTTCATGGAATTATTGCTACGGCATTACGGGAAAATCCTTATGAGATTGTGCGGACAAAGGGAGAACTGGACGCACGTATTATGTTTAAAAAGGATTTACGAAAAGCATTAAAAAACTGTGTAGTTGGAGACTGTGATGCGAAGATATTTGTTGTGGATTTTATTAAGGATATTCTTGTGGTTCGTCTGCGTCTGACAGAGGAGGATTTTAACTGCATTCTGCCTTTTGAACGCCCTTTGGCATTGTCGGTACAGGATAAGTTTGAGATGGTTCTTTATCAATATCGGCAGGAATATGGAGTCCTTGCATTTGAAAAACTGGCAGAAGAATTTCAGATGGATCAGCCTAAGATGGATGATAATGGCGAATGGTTCTATGAGATTTCAGAACAGGACATGGAAGAATGTTATGAAGAGAATTGTGGAATGCCGCTTCGCTTTATTGACAAGTTAAATATTACAGCACAGCGGCTTTACCAGGAACTGAAAGGGAATGGCGTAGTGGATGGGCTTCTGGATTTAAAGCTGGATGGAATTAGTGGAGGAGTATCAGGTACGATTCCGTCATCATCCCAGTTTGAAACGATATTGGAGAGCGGAGGATTTTTGGGACAGAGTGTATGGGTCTTTTTTAAGGGGAAATCTATACATTTATCATTCCTGAGTTTTAGGACAGAGCGGGAACTAATCCGCATTTGTAAAAATATATACCGGTATCGCAATCCAGGTCAGCTTTCAGAGGTAAAGGGATATCTGGTAAATGAAATGGCGGATGGTTCCAGAGTGGCAGTGGCGAGGCCGCCGTTTTGTGAAAATTGGGTCTTTTTTATTCGGAAATTCGATTCTGTTGAAAAGAAAGAAATGAAGCAGCTTTTGACAGATGAAAACCATGTGCTGCCGATTATGTTGATAAAGTGGCTGGTGAAAGGATGTCAGGTGATCGCTGTTACCGGAGAGCAAGGGAGCGGAAAAACTACGTTATTAATGTCTATGATACAGTTTGTAAAGCCATCGTATAATCTCCGAATTCAGGAACAGGCATTTGAACTGCATCTTCGTAAAGTATATCCCAGAAGGAATATTGTTACTTTTCGTGAAACTGCCTATATATCAGGACAGGAAGGACTGGAGTTTCAGAAGAAGACAGATGGAACGGTAAATATTCTTGGTGAGGTAGCTTCATTGGAAGTGTGTTCGTGGCTGATTCAGATGGGACAGGCTGCCTCTGCATTTACGATGTTTACGCATCATGCTAAGACAACCATGGATTTGATTTTCTATTTTCGAAATGCTTTACTTCAGGCTGGAGGGTTTTCTAATGAAGCTGTAGCTGCCAGTCAGGTAGTCAATGTTCTGGATTTTGACATTCATATGGAAAAAGCAGATGATGGACACAGATATGTGGCAAAGATAACAGAGATTATAAAAAAGGATGGCTATTTTGGGGAACAGGCAGAAAAAATGTTTGAATTGAATGAGCTGCTTGTTTTTGAGAATGGAGGATATCATGTGAAAAATATGCTGAGCGAGGGAGCACAGCGGCGGATTTTAGGAAAACTGTCAGGAGAAGATAAAAGCAGTTTTGTGGAACAGATGAAATATTGGAGGGATGTATGTGAGAACTGATGTTTGGCGGGCAGGAAGAATTTATCTGTTTCATTCTCTGTATCATACGATGGAAAAAGTACCATTTATTAAAGCTTATCTTCATTCTTTGAAACGTATGCTGGAATTGATGAAGCCACAGCCAGAGGAGATTATAGAATCGGAAGCATTTGTAATGCTGATTTTGGTGTATGGTATGACAGGATTTTTTTACCTGATTTTATGTGCAGTTCTTAGATGGACAATATTTTATGGTATGATCGCAGGTGTGGTGTTTTACTTATGGAGCCGGCATTTATTTCTTTTGATTCGTGGGCATTTGGAAAGAAACTTTCAAAAGGAATTTCGTATTTTTCTTGGAACTTTTTATAATCGTTATGCCGCACTTCGTAGTGTGGAAGAAGCACTATTAGAATCCATGGATAAACTGGATAATGGAATAGTTTATCATTTACAGCAGATTTATGATTTGCTGTTACAGGAGGATGTGGATCAGATTCGGGAATATCAAAATAATTGTATTAGTCCGTATTTGTATTCATTTTTAGTATATAGTTATCTGGAAGTTCTTTATGGTGATGGAAAAATGGATTCGGAATTTTCGTATGTGAAGGCTGTAAATAGTCTGGAACAGCAGATTTATCAGGAGTCTTTAAGAAAAGAACGAATGAGGAATCTGTTTATGGGATTGATTCCAATTGTGCTTCTGCCGGTTTTATTTTTATATTCTATTGAAAAATGGGGGATTTTTAATTTACCACAGTTGAGCAGTTATTATCATAACAGTTATGGATGTGTTGTATGTTATATTCTTTTAATGGCAACAATTGGATGTTATGAAGTGGTTATGTGGCTGAAAGAAGATATGGAAATATTTTTCTTTCAAAGTCCACTGCTTCAAAAGGTGGCATCGCTTTTTCTAGTGCGATATTGTTTTATTATGTGGAGTGAGCATCATCCGAAGCAGGTTCAGATGCTTAATGAAAAGCTTCGGCAGATTTCTTCAAGAATATCATTAGAAGAATTTTGTGCAAGCCGGCTTCTTATGTCTTTTCTAACAGGTTTATTTTCTATATTTCTATTTGTTCTGTCCAGGCAGGTTAAGGGATGGAATATTTTTGGAGTATTCCTATTAGTTACAGTAGTTACAGTATTGGCTTATCAGGTACCTTTCTTTGGACTGCTTGTAAAGTGTTATCTGATGGAATCAGAGATGGAACAGGAGGTTATGCGTTTTCATGGTCTGCTTTCTATGTTTGCTAAACTGGATAAATCGGATGTATTAACAGTATTGGAATGGCTTGAGAAAGCATCGGTTATTTTTTATCCATCGTTAGCGGAGTGTGTGGATGAATATTGTAGTGATTCTTCTGAGGCATTAGAAACGTTAAAGGAAAAAGAAACCTATCTTCCATTTCAGAAGATAGCGGAGGCACTTATAGCAAGTGAGGAAATAGGAATGAAAAAGGCAATGGATAGTCTGGCAACTCAGCAGAAATATCTGTTATATAAGCAGAAGCAAGATAATGAGATAAGAGCACAAAACAGAGGTGCTATTGGGAAAGTGATTGCATTTATGCCAATGGTTCTGACTATTTTTCTCTATTTGATTATTCCGTTTGTTTTAGAAAGTCTGGTTCAGCTGAGGGAATATGTCATGGAATTGAAACTTGTTCAATAATTTGAAAGGAGATAATGATGGAAAATAGTTTAAAGGGATTACTTTTAGCAGCAGGAACAATTATTACCTGTATTGTTATCAGTCTAGGATTTTATATTGCAAGAGAGGCAAGAGATACTGCAACGGATGGTGCAGGACAGATTAGCAAATTAAATGCAGAGTTTAATGAGAGTGATAAATCAATGTATGATGGATTGAAAGTTTCTGGAAGCGAGGTTATGAATGTGATTACAAAGTTCAGGAACAATGAGCTTGGAATAAAGGTAATTACGAATAAGAGTACAAATTACTATAACATGTGTTTGCGTGATGAAGATACTTCTCTTGGGGAGGTCAGTAAAGTGTCAGTTAAGGATGCACAGAAACCATCTAATGTGAATTATATCAATCCAAATGCACAGTTTATGGGAACGGTTCTTAGAGATGCAAACCGTACCATCATCGGTCTGCTTTTTAATCAGATGGAATAAGGAGGTAAGTGATGGAAAATGGATTATCCGGTATTTATTGTGCATTTTCGGTCTGTATGTTCTGCATGGCAGTTTCGCTCCTGCTATTCATTTTTGGAAGTCTTCATAGTCTGGAAACTCAAGTTGAAAGCAGTATGAAACAACAGCATGTTATTTCCTGTGAAATTTCGGGAGAAGGGTGAAGGAGATGAATGCACTTTCAAGAATAACAGAGATTATGGTTACAGTGGTATTGCTCTTTTTGATTCCTTTATTTTATATGGTGTGTCAGCAGGATTATATGATGCAGGTTTACATACAGGAACAGGTTATTTATTTTGTAGATTCTGTTCGAAATGTAGGATATCTCAATATGGGGATGTATGAAGGTTTTGAAAAGAAACTTGCTATGTCTGGACATACTTTTGAGATTGAGATGTCTTACTATGAAAAAAAGTATGAAATGGAAACAGAAAATCTTTATTATACAGGATATTATACTGATGATTTGAAGGAGGCTATTTATGAAAGAGATACAAAGACATTTGTTATGCACCAGGGAGATTCTTTTATGGTAAAAGTAGAAAACAAGGATGCTACGTTGGCAGCCAGGCTGTTTCATATGGTTACCTGCCGTAAACTTCCGTTTCAGACGCTATGTGCCAGATATGGAGGGATGATTCGCAGTGAATGCATCTAACTTGGGAATGATTTTTGCAGCAGTATTGATTGTGTTTGTTCTGGCAGACAGTATACGTGCAGCGGATATTGCAGCAGTACAGATAGAGCGGGAACGTTATAATCAGGCAATTGATAATGCTGTGGAAACTGCATTATTTGATGAAGTAGAGCTAGACAGCAGGGAAAAGCCATTTTTTAATCATGACATTGTGCTTCGGAAATTTTTTGATAGTCTGCATATTAATCTTGGAATTATGGAGAACCCACATGCAAAGCGGTTATGTAATCTTTTTATTCCAGTTATTGTATTTGTAGATTGGGATGGAATCAGTGTTTATAGTCAGGAAAAAGAAGAAATGCGGGATAGTCATATGCCGATTCTGGCAGAGGAGGAGGGATTTGTTTATGAAACAGGACAGGAGAAAATTTATTTTACTCTAGGTGCTTATATGAAATATGAAAAAAACGGGGCAGTAATAGAAGGGTATTATGATGACAGAAAGAGTGAACTGCCAAATGATTTACAGTGGGAAGGCTGGGAGTTTGATGAGCTAAGAAGAAATACGATTATTGAAACAATTGAGACAGCGGTTCAGGAATATATAAATCAGTATAATCGAATTGCGAAAAATTATGGTATTTCTTATCATTTTTCACTACCTGTTATTTCGCAGGAAGAATGGTATCGTACTATTGAGGAACCGGGGATGCTTGTGTTTTTTCAGGGGTATCCTTTTGGAAACAGGCAGACGGGAATGTTTAATCGAATGGCCGTTGGAGCAGCCCGAATAAAAAAATAAAAAAGTCTGGGGAAAATTTCCCCAGACAATTATTCCGTATCTTCAGAAGGAAGAACAAGAATATGTATTTTATCTATTCTGTTCTTATCGACATTTTGTACGGTATATTGAATATGTTCATCCGTAATGGTTTCACCATCTGATGGAAGATGTTCTAGCAAGTTAATAATATGACCGGCAATTGAATCATAGTCATCAGATTTTAAATCAAGACCAATGGTTTCATTTACATCGTCCAGTTTTGTAAAACCATCTACGATATATTCGTTTGGCCCAATCTGTTTGATTGGCTCTTCTTCATCACTGTCATATTCATCTCGTATTTCACCAACGATTTCTTCCAGTAAATCTTCTAATGTAATGAGACCAGCAGTAGCACCATATTCATCTAAAACAATGGCTATAGAACGGGAAGCCTTTCTCATTTCAATCAGTAATTCGGAAGTCTTTTTAAATTCATAAGTGAAATATGGTTCTCGTAATAAATCTTTTATATTAAATGATTCTTTTGAACCTTGATAAAAGAAAACATCCTTTAGGTTAATAATACCAATGACATTGTCTCTGGATTCTTCACAAACTGGCATTCGGGAAAATTTGTTAATCGAAAATTCATGAACAAGTTCATCATAGTTTAAATCAACATCTACGAATTCCATATCAATTCGAGGAACCATGACATCCTTGGCCAGGGAATCCCCAAAATCAACCACGTTTGTAATCATCTTACGTTCTTCGCTTTCCAGGACGCCTTCTTCATGGCTGACATCTACAATAGTACGGAGTTCGCTTTCGGTAATCCCAGTACCTTTGTAATTCGTATCAATTCGAAGAAGCAGCATCATGCCGCGGGAAAGTTTGTTTATAATAAAAATAAGCGGGGTTAGCAGCTGGGTAAAATAATAAATAAATCCTCCGTATATAAGAGAAATCTTCTCTGCATACATGGTAGCCAGTGACTTTGGAGTGATTTCACCAAAAATCAGGACTAATAATGTCAGTAAAAATGTTGCTAAACCTGCACCAACGCTGGCACTATTGGGTACCCCCATCTTTTTGCAGATATTAATAGTAAACGTAGTTGCCAGTGAGGAAGCCGAAAGGTTTACAATGTTATTTCCAATTAGTATTGCGCTTAACAGCTTGGTTGGATCCTCAATAAGTCTGCTTACCGTTTTTGCACCTTTTACACCTTCTTCGGCAAGATTACGGATTCGAATCTTATTTACCGTGGTAAGTGCTGTCTCTGCAGAAGAGAAAAAGGCAGAAAGCATAAGTAAGACAAATAAAATAATGAGCTGCATGACGTCGCTCGGGTCCAAAAATATCATCTCCATTCAAAATAGTTGTTATAGTGTTACGTATTCCACATTTTACAGGATCTATGTAAGGTTTGTCAAGTTATCTGATTGTTAAAAAAATGGGATGTTCGTTTGGAACATCCCATGTATCTTTTATCTTAGTTATCTTCTTCATCCTGAACGCTTAAAATCTGTCTCTTACGAGCAAGTTCATCATTTTCCAGGTATTCATCGTAAGTTGTAATTTTATCGATTAAACCGCCAGGAGTGATTTCCATAATACGGTTTGCGATTGTCTGGATAAACTGATGATCCTGAGAAGTAAATAATACAACACCAGGGAATTTGATTAATCCGTTATTCAGGGCTGTGATAGATTCCATGTCTAAATGATTTGTAGGTTCATCCATAATCAGAACATTGGAAGCCATAATCATCATCTTGGATAACATAACACGCACTTTTTCACCACCGGAGAGTACGTTTACTTTCTTAACGCCGTCTTCACCAGCAAAAAGCATTCTGCCAAGGAAGCCACGTACATACGTAACATCTTTTTCCGGAGAGTACTGCATCAGCCAGTCTACGATAATATCATCGCAGTCAAAGTCTTTTGTATTATCCTTAGGGAAGTATGCGTGGTTTGTTGTAATACCCCATTTGATTTCTCCTTCATCTGGTTCCATCTCTCCAGAAAGAATTTTGAATAATGTGGTAGCAGCAAGAGTATTGCCTCCTACAAATGCAATCTTATCTTCGTGTCCGACAATAAAGGAAATATTATCCAATACTTTAACGCCGTCAATTGTCTTGGAAAGATTAGAAACGCTAAGAACTTCGTTACCAATTTCTCTTGCAGGACGGAAGTCTATATATGGGTATTTTCTGCTGGATGGACGAATGTCATCAAGCTCAATTTTTTCAAGTGCTCTTTTTCTGGAAGTAGCCTGTTTGGATTTGGAAGCATTTGCACTGAACCTTTGAATAAATTCCTGAAGTTCTTTGATTTTTTCTTCTTTCTTTTTGTTTGCTTCTTTCATCTGTTTAATCATTAACTGGCTGGATTCATACCAGAAATCATAGTTACCGGAATAAAGCTGGATTTTCGCATAATCAATATCAGCGATATGAGTACATACTTTATTCAGGAAGTAACGGTCATGGGATACTACAATAACCGTATTCTCAAAGTTAATTAAAAATTCTTCTAACCAGCGGATAGCTTCTAAATCAAGGTGGTTGGTAGGTTCGTCGAGCAGCAGGATATCAGGATTTCCAAATAAAGCCTGTGCTAATAAAACTTTCACCTTCTGAGAACCGTTCAGTTCGGACATCTGTAAGTAGTGAAGTTCAGTTTCGATACCAAGACCATTTAATAAAGTAGCAGCATCAGATTCTGCTTCCCATCCGTTTAATGTTGCAAATTCACTTTCTAATTCGCTGGCACGAATCCCGTCTTCTTCTGTGAAATCAGTTTTGGCATAAATTTTTTCTTTTTCCTTCATGATTTCATAGAGTCTTTCGTTACCCATGATAACCGTATCCAGAACATTGTACTGGTCATATTTAAAGTGATCCTGTTTTAAGAAGGACAGACGTTGTCCTGGAGTAATAATAATATCTCCCTTTGTTGGTTCCAGTTCGCCGGACAAAATACGCAGGAATGTAGACTTACCAGCACCATTTGCTCCAATTAAACCGTAACAATTACCCTCAGTAAATTTAATATTTACGTCCTCAAAAAGGGCTTTTTTTCCTAATCTGAGTGTGATATTACTTGCCTGTATCATTGCGTTACCTCTCTTTATAATTTCACATAACAGCTAAATTACCCCGTCCTGAATATACCACAAAATGCGGCTGGTTCATCGGGGGTAAGTGACTGTCTGCTTGATTCTTTTTTTGTCTAAATTTTAAATCTACTCCCTATTTTACAGTAAAAATGATAATTTGCAAGTCTTTTTTGCTGGCATTTCAATTTGCTGTCGTGGAATCGCGATGTAAACTATCTTGTATTGCTTGATTTTTCATAGTATAATGAGGATTAGATGTGTGCACAGAGGAGTTTATTATATGAATTTAATGACAATAGAAAAACTAACGAAAATCTACGGAGAGAAAACTTTATTTAATCAGGTATCCTTTGGATTAAATGAAGGTGATAAAGTAGGCGTGATTGGCATAAATGGAACAGGGAAGTCTACTTTCCTGAAAATACTGGTAGGACTGGAAGAACCAGACGAAGGAAAGGTAACAAAAGGAAATGCAGTTAAGGCAGCTTATCTGCCACAGATACCTGAATTTGATGAAAAGGATACAATTATAAATAATGTAATCCGCAATATTACCAGCGATAATGAAAATTGGAATATAGAAGGACAGGCAAAAGGAATGCTTGCCAAACTGGGAATTTATGAGCCAGATGCTATAACAGGCACATTATCCGGTGGCCAGAAAAAAAGGGCAGCACTGGTTCGTACCTTATTAAACCCGTCAGATATTCTTGTGCTGGATGAGCCGACCAACCATTTGGATAATGAAATGACAGAATGGCTGGAAGATTATCTGAATAAGTACAAAGGTTCTTTGATTATGGTAACACATGACCGTTATTTCTTAGATAAAGTAACCAATAAGATTTTGGAGATTGATAAACAGAAGCTGTTTACGTATGAAGGAAATTATAGTACATTTCTGACTTTGAAAGCCGAGAGAGAAGAAATGGAACTGGCGACGGAACGTAAGAAAGCGAGCATTTACCGTCAGGACTTGGAATGGATGATGCGTGGTGCAAGAGCACGTTCTACAAAACAGAAGGCGCATATTCAGAGATTTGAAGAATTAAGAGACCGAGAAAAAATTGTAGAGGAGAAAAATGTAGAGATTACTAACGCATCCAGTCGTCTTGGAAAGAAGACGATTGTGCTCAATAAAATCTGCAAAGCATTTGAAGAAAAGGTTCTGATTCAAGATTTTAGTTATACAATGGTTAAAGGGGAACGCCTTGGCATTGTAGGACATAATGGGTGTGGAAAGAGTACTCTTCTGAAAATGATTGTTGGCATCCAGAAGCCGGACAGTGGGGAGATTGAAGTGGGACAGACTGTAAAAATCGGTTATTTCTCACAGGAAAACGAATTTATGGATACCTCTCTTCGAGTGATTGATTATATCAGAGGCATTGCTGAATACATTGATACAGGGAATGGAAGAATTACCGCATCGCAGATGCTTGAAAAATTTTTGTTTACACCAAATATGCAGTATTCTATTATTGGAAAATTGTCTGGTGGAGAAAAACGAAGACTGTATCTTTTGAAGGTACTAATGGAAGCACCAAATGTACTGATTCTAGATGAGCCTACAAATGATTTGGATATCCAGACACTTACAATACTGGAACATTATCTGGATGGTTTTGATGGAATTGTAATTACCGTTTCCCATGACCGTTATTTTCTGGATCGGGTAGTAAACCGTATTCTGGCATTTGAAGGTCAAGGAACGATTACGCAGTATGAAGGTGGTTTTACAGATTACAAAGAGAAATGCAAGGTAACGATTTCAACCATAAATAATGAACCAGCAAAACAGAAAAATACAGTAGATACCAGACGAAGAGTACAGAAACTGAAATTCAGCTATAATGAACAGAAGGAATTTGCAGAAATTGATGGTATAATTGAAAAGCTGGAAGGAAAAATCAGCCAGTTGGAAAAACAGGTTGAAGAAAATGCCAATAATTATACAAAGCTTCAGGAAATTATGAAGCAGAAAGAAGAAACAGAGCATTTACTAGAAGAGAAAATGGACAGATGGGTATACTTAAATGATTTAAATGAGCAGATAGAGGCGGAGAAATCGAACCGTTAAAAAGGATGGAGGCTTATTGTGACAAAGGGAAACTATAGTAAACAGAAAACAGAAAAGGGTGTAGGAATGCCTTTAGGTGCTTATATTCTGGATAAAAAAAGAATACAATTTTCAATATCTGTTCAGAATGTAAAGAGTCTGAACCTTCATTTGTTTCCTGGTAACGATGATAATGCTGAAATTATTGTGAATGTAGATCAGAGGTACCGGATCGGAAGTATTTTTTCTATTATCGTAACTGTGCCAGACAGCAGCCAGTGCGGTTATATATATGAAGTGAATGAGCTGTATTTTTGTGACCCGTATGCGAGACAGCTTACGGGACGTGAAAACTGGGGAGAATTCCACGATGATACAATGGCAGACAGCAAAGTGCGCTGCAAAGCAGTAAGTGTTATGGATATTCCGGTAGGGAGAAAATATCCAAGAGAGATTTATAAACTGAGTGATTTATTTATTTACCGTCTGCACGTCAGAGGATTTACAAAGGATTCTTCATCAGGAGTAAAAGCTAAGGGAACGTTTCGTGGAATAGAGGAAAAAATTCCATATTTGAAGGATTTAGGTGTGAATGCAGTTGAACTGATGCCTTGCTATGAGTTTGATGAGATTTTGTTTGAACAGGGAATAAATCCATATGGATTTTCTTCTTCGATTACTATGCCAGTGTATCATCCACTGGAGGAAGAAGGAAAGTGGAAGGTAAATTACTGGGGATATACAGAGAAAAGTAACTATTTTGCTCCGAAGACCTCGTATTGCCAGGATAAAGAAAATCCTTGTAGAGAAGTAAAAGAAATGATACAGAAGCTGCATGAAAGTGACATTGAAGTATACATGGAGTTCTATTTTGCTTACAATACTAATCAGAATTTAATTGTAGACTGTCTCAGGTTCTGGCATCAGGAATACGATGTGGATGGATTCAAATTAAATAAGGAATGGATACCAGAGAAGCTGCTTGCAACAGATCCGCTTCTTGGACAGGTAAAACTCTTTACATCAGACTGGTCACTTTCTTATCTTTATCCAGATGAAAAGTATCCAGAAGATAAATTTCTTGCGGATGACAATGAAAGTTTTATGATATCTGCAAGACGCTATCTTAAAGGGGATGAAGAACAGGTTCAGGGATTTGCAGAAAATCTTAAAGCCAATCCATGTCATAAAGGAAAAATTAATTATCTTGCTAATACCAATAGTATGACATTAATGGATATGGTTTCTTATGATGTGAAACATAATGAATTAAACGGAGAAAGCGGCAGAGATGGTACAGATTATAACTACAGCTGGAATTGTGGCTGGGAAGGAAAAACCAGACGAAAAGCTGTTATGGATCTTAGAAAACGTCAGATAAAGAATGCTTTGATTATGTTGTTTTTCAGTCAGGGAACACCGCTTATGCTTGCAGGAGATGAAATTGGGAACAGTCAGGATGGAAATAATAATCCGTATTGTGTGGATGGACCGATTTCCTGGGTAAACTGGAATCAGAAGAAAAAGAATGTGTGGCTGACTGATTTTGTGAAAAAGCTTGCAGCATTTCGGAAGGAACATAAGATTCTTCATATGGATGAACAGCTGAAAACAATGGATTACATATCTTGTGGATGTCCGGATTTATCTTTTCACGGTACGCAGGCATGGTATCCAGACTATTCGAATTACAGCCGTGAGTTAGGAGTGCTTTTGTGTGGAAAATATGCAAAAGTAGGAAGAGGGCAGTTTGACCGGGATATTTATATTGCATTTAATTTTCATTGGGAGCCACATGAATTCAGTCTTCCAAATACATTAAAGGGAAAACCGTGGCATGTGTTGATTGATACGTCCAGTGAAGAAGATACGGATTTTACCAACGAAGGAAAATTAGTAACGGAAAAAACGTATACGATAAAACCTAGAACGGTTGTTGTTTTCCTGGAAGCAGATACTCTGGAAAAGAATAAACCGAAGAAAGGCTATATGTAACGGCAGAAGCTATTATATATAGCCTTTTGGGTTTATGCAAGGAAGAAAGAAAGGATAGTCTGTTCCAGTGAAGACTGGTCTTTTGCGGCCATAAGTTCTCTTGCGGAGTGCATTGCCAGAAGTGGTACACCAATATCAATGGATTTCATTGGAAGCCAGGAAGAAATAATGGAACCTAATGTACTTCCGCTTGGCATATCAGAGCGGTTAGCAAATTTCTGGTAAGCAATGTTGTTTGTCTCGCAGATTTGCTGTAGAATCGAAATTGCTTCTGAATCAAAAGCGTATTTATGATTACTATCCAGCTTGAATACAACGCCTTTTCCGAGCTCGCATACAGTAACCGGATCACTTTTTCCTGGAAAGTTCGGATGAAGTCCATGTGCTACATCTGCAGAAAGAATCATACTATCCGGAAGAGACTGAAATAAAGATTTTTTTGGAATCTGAAATGAATCTAAAATATTTTCTAATACAAGATTAGTAAGAATGGAGTCTGCACCCTGTTTGGTGCGGCTGCCAATTTCTTCATTATCGTAAAGTGCAATCATATGAATATCTTTTTCATTCGCATCGTGTATCATTCCATTTAGACAGGCCACAACAGAAGTGAGATTATCTAAGCGTGGAGAAGAGAAAAAATCATTGTCCATGCCCAGAAGTACGGGTTCTTCACAGTTATAGACCATTAAATCACATGCCAGTATATTTTCAGGAGTGGTATTCAATTCTGAAGCAAGATAATTCAGGAAGAAATGTTCCTGGTTCAGTTTATTGTTTAACAGTCCAATAATCGGATTAATATCTGTCTGTTTGTTTAGTTCCACTCCTTTATTAATCTGACGGTTCATATGAATTGCAAGATTTGGGATGGTAACAAGAGGTTTCTTTGCATCAAAAAGAACCGTTTCCGGATGCATGACATCGCTGCTCTTTAAGCAGACTTTTCCGGCAATAGATAAAGGACGGTCAAGCCAGGTATTTAAAATTGGTCCGCCGTAAGTTTCTGTATTTAATTTCAAATAACTATGTTCTTTTAACTCACATACCGGTTTCAAACGAAAACAAGGATGGTCGGTATGGGCAGTGGCGATACGGAATGCAGGAGTTTTTGAAAGAGTATTTCCTACGGTAAAAGCATAGAGCGTTGTGTCAAATGGAACAATAAAGTAGCGTCCACCTTGTTTTAAATTCCAGGATTGGGGTGGTGGAAGTTCAGTGAAGCCGTTTGCCAGTAGAATTTTTTTGCTTTCTTCTACTACATGGTATGGAGAAGTGGCTTTCTCGATAAATGTTTTTAAATTTGTTAATGATGAGTTCATACTTGAAATCAGTCCTTTCCTATTATTATCCATGCTTTTCTATTTGCATTTTGCATGCTATAATTTTAGAAGAGTGACTGATATTTGTCAAATCGCTGAAAAAGAAAAGGGGGACTTAAGTGCTTCTATTAAAAATAACAGATGTAAAATCTTTTATGTCAAAGCTTCTTATAAAAAATGTGTTTGATAATTTTTTAATGTCCGAACTGGAAATCCGTACATTTAGCTTGTTTCAGATAGATGGAAAACTGAATCAGGAATGGTTTGATACGGATGAATTGGAAATACTTCAGGATAAAGACTATGTAAAATGGGAGAAGGTAAGACCTCTTGTCTATCAGATGGTAAAAGGAAGTAAAGTTCCGGGAAGTATGAAAATTGTTCTTCTTTTATCCACAGAAAATAAATACCGGATTTTAAACAGAATGCAGCAGAACCAAACGGTAGATGAGGTTTCACAGTTTTTTCTGAACATGAAATTCGAAAAGGGAGAAATGTTTTTGACAACAGGAGTTTCGTATAAAATTTTTACTATGGACAAGACCATGCAGGAGCAGTGGGAACTGGATTTGAAGAAGTTTTTAAAATATTACGAAATCGAATTTGAAGAGATATCTTAAAAGCTATTAGCACTCAATTAAAATGAGTGCTAATTTTTTCTTGACTTTTGGTCGATGGAGTATTAATATTTATACTACAAGAGAATATAACACGTACTGATACGTGTATTTATAAATTTTTTTGAGGAGTGATTGTAATGATGAAAGAACAAGGAAGCTTGTCTATTAATTCAGAAAATATTTTCCCTATTATTAAGAAATGGTTATATTCAGACCATGATATTTTTATACGTGAATTAGTATCCAACGGATGTGATGCGATTACGAAACTGAAGAAGCTGGAAATGATGGGTGAGGTTACTTTTCCAGAAGATTATAAAGAAAAAATTAAAGTTATTGCTAATGCAGAAGATAAAACATTAACATTTATCGATAATGGTATTGGTATGACTGCAGACGAGGTAAAAGAATATATTAACCAGATCGCATTTTCCGGTGCAACTGATTTCTTAGAGAAATATAAAGATAAAGCGAATGAAGACCAGATTATTGGACACTTTGGTTTGGGATTTTATTCTGCCTTCATGGTAGCAGACCGTGTTACAATTAACACATTATCTTATCGTGAAGGTGCAGAGGCTGTTTTCTGGGAATCTGAAGGCGGTACAGAGTTCTCCATGAAAGAGGGAACGAAGGCAGAATGGGGTACAGAAATTACCTTATATTTAAATGAAGACAGTTATGAATTTTCTAATGATTATCGTGTGAAAGAAATTCTGGATAAATATTGTTCCTTTATGCCATATGAAATTTATTTTGAAAAGGCAAATGCAGAACAGGAATATGAAACAATTAATGAAGCTGATGTTCGTGAAGATGATGTTGTAGTAGAGCACATCGTAGAAGAAGCGAAGACAGAAGAACGTGAGAATGAAAAAGGCGAGAAAGAAACAGTTGAAGTTTCTCCACGTCAGGAAAAAGTTAAGATTAATAAACGTCCAGTTGCATTAAACGATACAACTCCTCTTTGGACAAAACATCCGAATGAATGCAGCGACGAAGACTATAAAGAATTTTACAGAAAAGTATTCCATGACTGGAAAGAACCTTTATTCTGGATTCATTTAAATATGGACTATCCATTTAACTTAAAAGGTATTTTATATTTCCCTAAAGTAAATACAGAATACGATAATTTAGAGGGTGTTATTAAACTGTATAACAACCAGGTATTTATTGCAGATAATATCAAAGAAGTTATTCCAGAATTCCTGATGCTGTTAAAGGGTGTTATTGACTGCCCAGACCTTCCATTAAACGTATCCCGTAGTGCACTTCAAAACGATGGATTTGTTAAGAAAATTTCCGAATATATTACAAAGAAGGTTGCAGATAAGTTATCTGGAATGTACAAGGTTGATCGTGAAAACTATGAAAAATATTGGGAAGATATTAACCCATTCATTAAATATGGCTGCCTGAAAGATGACAAGTTCAGAGAAAAGATGAAAGATTTCATTATTTTCAAGAATTTAGAAGACAAATATATTACACTTCCTGAATATGTAGAAGCTGCAAAACCTAAGAAAGAGGAAGCAGAAGCTGTAGAAGATAATAAGGATGACGCAGCAAAGAAAGAAGACAACAAGGAAGAAGACAAAACTACAGTATACTATGCAACAGACTTAAAGCAGCAGAGCCAGTATGTTAATATGTTTAAAGAAGCTGGAATGGATGCATTAGTTTTAACTCAAAATATTGACCAGCCATTTATCAGTCAGTTAGAAGCTGGTGATGACAAAGTAAAATTCCAGAGAATTGATGCTGATGTTACAAACAGCTTTAAAGATGAAAGCATTGATGAGGAAGAAATCAAGAAAGAAACAGAAACTTTATCAGAAATGTTTAAGAAAGCCTTAAATAATGATAAGTTAGAAGTAAAAGTTGAAAAATTGAAAAATGAATCCGTTTCTTCTATGATTACTCTTTCTGAGGAAAGCAGAAGAATGCAGGATATGATGAAGATGTATTCTATGGGCGGACAGATGGATTCTGGTATGTTCCAAAGTGGACAGACTTTAGTTTTGAACTCCAGCAATAAATTAGTTCAGTATCTGCTGGCAAATAAAGAATCTGAAAATACAGATATGATTTGTGAACAGCTGTATGACTTAGCTATGTTAAGTCATAAGCCATTAGAAGCAGATGAATTAACGAAATTCATTGCAAGAAGCAATGAAATTATGTTAAAACTGGCAAAATAGATTTCACTTTATGAAACAGAGAGATGCGCTGTATCGGTTTCTGAACCGATGCAGTGCATTTTTTGTGCTTGAATGGAGATAATATAGGAATCTGAAAAATACATAGAGGGATACCAAAATCAGGAAATCTTGAAAGAAATACCGAATGATCCTGTCAATCGGTTGACGTTATATTTCAAATGTGCTATATTATCTAGTAATGAAAACTATATGTAATGACAAAACAGACTGTTATTACAGCTAATTCCTTTTGAAAGGAAGAAAGTGAATGAATACAATGGAGGATGCTGGAATGAAATATAGATTAATTGGCGACAGCTGCACAGATGTTACAGAAAAAATGCGTGAAGAGAACAGAATTCATCTGGTTCCTTTAACGATAAATATAGATGGAGAAACTATTGTTGATGATGAAACATTTGACCAGAAAGCATTTCTGGAGAAAATGAAGGCAAGTCCGGAATGTCCTTCTTCTGCGTGTCCTGCACCAGAAGCTTTTATGAAATTATATAGTGGTGAAGAGGATGTTTATGTAGTAACATTGTCTTCAAAATTAAGTGGAAGTTATAACAGTGCTATGGTAGCCCGTGATATGTATCTGGAAGAGAATGAAGCAAAAAATATCGCAGTTATTGATTCTTTAAGTGCTTCTATTGGTCAGACACTGATTCTTTTAAAAGTAGAAGAACTGGTAAAACAGGGCCTTTCTTTTGAAGAAGTCGTGAAACAGGCCAAAGAATATCGTGATCATATGGCGACAAAATTTGTGTTGGAGACTTTGGAAAGTTTAAGAAAGAACGGCCGTCTTTCTGGATTAAAAGCAATTATCTGTAATACACTGAATATTAAACCGATTATGGCGTCAGATGGACATGGAAGCATTATTAAGGCGAATCAGGCAAGAGGAATGAAACGTGCACTGGAAACTCTTGCAGAAGATGCTAGAAAAGAAGTTACAGATGTAAAAGGAAAAGTGCTTGGAATTGCACATTGCAATAATTATGAACGTGCAGTTTTTGTAAGAGATGAGATTTTAAAACGAGTTCCATTTGAAGAAGTAGTGATTGCCAATACATCTGGAATCAGTTCTTTATATGCTAATGATGGAGGAATTGTTGTCTGTTATTAGGAAATATCACGATTTTCGTTCACCCGCCGCAATTCCTGTCATATAATGAGGTATAGAACTATAAGGTTTACCTTATTAGGAGTGGAGGAAGTTAAATGGGGGAAATGTTATCAATCAATCATTTAAGTTATTCCTATCATAATTTATCTCAGGAAACACTAACATTATCCGATATCAGTTTTGATGTTCATGAAGGTGAATTCCTTGCAGTTGTAGGACCAAGCGGATGTGGAAAATCCACACTGCTTTCCTTGATTGCAGGTCTTTTAATACCAAGTCAGGGAACAGTTCTTATAAATGGAAAAGAAGCAAGAGAAGCTGGAAAAAATATTGGCTATATGCTGCAGAAAGATCACCTGCTGGATTGGAGAACAACACTTCAGAATGTTACTTTAGGTCTGGAAATCCAGAATAAGCTGACAGATTCCAGTTATATGCTGATTAATCAGATGCTGGAAACTTATGGGCTGATTGCTTTTCAGGATGCAAAGCCAAGTGAGTTGTCAGGAGGAATGCGTCAAAGAGCAGCACTGATACGAACTCTTTTGCTTGAACCAGATATTCTTCTTCTGGATGAACCATTTTCTGCACTGGATTATCAGACCAGGCTGGAAGTATCCGATGATATTTATGCAATATTGAAAAGAGAACAAAAAACGGCAATTCTGATTACCCATGATATTGCAGAAGCAATCAGTATGGCAGACCGGATTGTTGTGCTATCTGGAAGACCAGCAAAAGTAAAAACAGAGGTTGATATTCATTTGACATTGGATGGGGTTAAAACCCCGTTTCGTTCCAGGAGTGCTCCGGAATTTCAGGAATATTTTAATGTAATCTGGAAGGAGCTGAACCAAAATGCGAGCTTTGTCTAGAAGAAAGCTTAGACTGGTCACGCTGGATACAGAGGTGTCGGAGGCCCAGCGGGATTATGTAAAGCGTTACCTGCGGACCAGAAATAAAGTTTTAACAGCACAGATAACTGTTTTTATTGTATTGGCAGCTTTATGGGAAACAGGAACACAGGTCGGTTTTATTGACCCGTTTATTTTTAGCAGTCCAAGCCGTGTTATCCAGACAATAGTATCTATGTCAGGTGACGGCACGTTGTTTTACCATATTGGTATCACCATGGCGGAAACGCTGGTTAGTTTTGCGTTGGTAAATATTTTCGGAATTATAACAGCAATGCTTCTTTGGTGGAATGATAATATATCAAAAGTTTTGGAACCGTATCTGGTTGTATTAAACAGCCTGCCAAAGTCAGCGCTTGCTCCGGTTTTTATCGTATGGCTGGGAAATAATATGAAAACGATTATCATAGCAGCGATTTCCGTTTCGGTATTTGGAACCATTATTACGCTGTATACTAATTTTAAGTCGGTGGAAGAAGATAAGATTAAATTAATCCGAACCCTTGGAGGAAATAAGAGGGATGTGTTGTGGAAGGTTGTGTTTCCAAGTAATATTCCAGTTATTATCAGCCAGATGAAAGTAAATATCGGATTATCGTTAGTCGGAGTTATTATTGGTGAGTTTTTGGCAGCAAAGGCAGGATTGGGATATTTGATTATTTATGGTTCTCAGGTGTTTAGATGTGTACACATACAGATATAATTTAGATATTTATAAATATAGAAAAATATTCTAACTTAAGTACAATTGACACATAAAATATTGGTAATAATATTGATATATTGACAAAAAACATTGGGATATGGTAATATTTATTTGCTTCGGTTATTGAAAATTAAGTATAGAAAGGATGAGTATATGAAAGTTAAAAAAATAGTTAGTTTTTGTTTAGCAGCTACATTAATGTTTAGCGCAACTTTTTTTGATGGAAGTGTTGTAAGTGCACAAAAAACGAGTAGTAAGAATAGTACTACATTAAGTGGAATTATTGATATTTCCTCCCAAAATGTAGATGAGATAAGTGTACATAATGAATCAACTGGTATGTTGAAAAAAGTTAATTGTTTTAAGAATTTCTTTGAAAAGAAAGAAATCAATGCAAGTTTGCAAGCTACATCATACAAGTCTTTTGGTATCCAGCTTAACGTAACATCAGGATATAAACCATCGATTAAAGTTTTGTGTAAAGTTAGTAGCAGTGGTAATTATTGGGGAATACAATCCATTGAAAATGTTACAATGAATCGCTCGTATAACGGAGTATCTTACCAATTTGAGGGAGATATTTTTTGTAAGCTTATAAGTCCATATCAAATATTATGGCAAGTTAGTGGAGATTTCTATGAGAATGGGTCCACATCATTCGGTGTTAGCGGTTCAGCAGGGTTAGGTGAGGTATATGAAGTTTCAGCAGAAGCAGCTTATGAATCCAACTGGTATGCATACTTTTATGATGACGGTACAATATCTTATCAAAGATAAATTGTTATGATATGTTTGAGTAACTGAAGCAAAATAAATTCTTATAAAGTAAGCAATGAAAAAAGGATAATCATTATTGGTTGTCCTTTTTTTGTTGCTTATTTTAGCAGCATAGCTGACCTATCGGCTACGGGGGTGCACAAATAGTTTCTCCTTTTCTGGAGTAGTGTTGCAACACTGCTCCAGTAGTTAAATGAAGGAGAATGAAAAAGTCAAGGAGGAATGAATTATGAAGAGTAAAATTATTGCAATAGTGAATCAAAAAGGTGGGGTTGGTAAGACAACCACAGCGTTGAACTTAGGATACGCATTAGCAGATCAGGGAAAAAGGGTACTGCTTATTGACTTAGATCCACAGGGGAGCCTGACGGTGTCATTGGGATTAGATCACAATGATGATTTACAGCATACAATAGCAAGTCTGATGGGAATGGCAATTGAAGATAAACAACTCCCAGAAGAGGGAAAATATATTATGCATATCGGAAAACTAGATTTAATTCCTTGTAATATAGAACTCTCTGCAATCGAGGTTAGCCTGGTGAATGCGATGAGCAGGGAGACAATTTTAAAGTGTATTATGCAAGAATATAAAAATGACTATGAATACATAATTATAGATTGTTCGCCGAGTTTAGGTATGCTTACTATTAATGCCTTAGCAGCGTGCAACTCGGTTATCATTCCGGTAACGCCGGAATATTTAAGTGCGAAAGGTCTGGAATTATTGCTTATGACAATCATGAGAACTAAAAAGAAGATTAATCCAGAAATTAAGATAGATGGTATTTTGCTTACAATGTATACAAAGAGAATGAAACTCTCAAAGGCAATTAAAAAAATGATTGAAGAGGCATATGGAGAGGTGGTTTACATTTATCAGAGTTGCATTCCGAAATCAATTAAGGTAGGAGAATCAACATTGGAGAATAAATCTATTCTTGAATATGATAAAAAAAATCCAGTATCGGTTGCATATAAAAATTTTGCGCAGGAGGTGATGGAATATGGGGAATCCATTACAGACAAGTAAAAAATTAACAAGTTTAAATGATATATTCGGTGGGGGAGAGGAAGTAAAGGCTGGAGTAGTAACAGAACTGAATGTGGAAAAGTTAATTCCATTTAAAAATCACCCCTTTAAGCTTTATACAGGAGCAAGATTAGATGATATGGTTAGAAGCATTAAAGATTTAGGTGTGTTAATGCCTCTTCTAGTACGAGCACATGGATTGAGTGAGTATGAAGTTTTATCTGGCCACAATCGTTTAAATGCTGCTAAGATAGTAGGACTTGAGAAGGTACCAGTTCGTATCATTGAATGTACAGATAATAGTATGGCAATGCTTATAGTGACGGAAACGAACCTAATACAGAGAAGTTTCAATGATTTGAAATTATCAGAACGAGCAATTGTATTATCAGAACATCATAGTGCACTGAAAAGTCAAGGTAAAAGAAAAGATCTAATTGAGGAGATAAAAATATTGCTAGAAGTCGATGAACAGAGGGATGAGGCAACTTCGGGACGAATCGTCGACAAGTTAAAATCTAGTGATATTGTAGGACAAGAATATGATATGTCTGGGAGGAATGTAATTAGGTATTTACGTCTTAATAAGCTGAACAGAAACCTATTAGATTTAGTAGATGATGGAACTATCAGTTTTACAGCAGCAATAGAAGTATCTTATTTAAATGAAGATAATCAATCATATTTAGAAAATTTTCTTGAGATAGGCGAAAAGTTAGATATAGAAAAGGCAAAAAAACTTCGGGAACTTCAAAAAGCGAGTAAACTTGATGAAGTTGTTATGAAGAAAGTTTTAAATGGTACTTATAACCCCAAAACTAAAAAGAAAAAATCAATTTTAAGAGGATTTAAAATTGAATCTAAGGTTATGAAAGAGTATTTTAACGAAAATCAAAGTGAGGAAGAGGTAAAGGAAATTGTGAAGGCAGCATTAAAAATGTATTTCCAATCACACCAAGGGGGATAAGAGAATAAAATGAAGTTAAATTTGGACAAGTACTTAATTCAATGTGATAAAAACATAGAGCGATATAAAGTAGATATGGAAGAATCGAGAATAAACAGTGAAAAGGTTTTTCTACATGAAAATGAGCTGCAGGAGAAGTTAAAACATCAGGCTGAATTGAATAAACTTCTCGAAGTAGATAAGCAGGTGGAGGTACTTATGGATGAAGATTCTAAGGAAAAAGTGGAGGGGGTGATTGCACAAGTAGAGCAGGTAATGAGAATGAAGGAACTTGAAGAAGATTTTGAAATAGAACAGTGATTCAATTACTGTTCTTTTTCTATATCTAATATTGGATGGAGGTGAAGCTAATGAGGGATGCGCAGGTAGGTAATTATAAAAGATATACGAATGAACAGATAAATAAAGCAAATAGAATTGATATTGTGGAACTTGCAAAGATGAGAGGCTATTCTATTATCAAAAAAAGAGATGAACTGAGAATTCCAGATATGGGTGGTCTTGTTCTGGATAAAAAAAGAAATCAGTGGTTCTGGTTTGCTGAAGAAAAAGGTGGTGGACCAATACAATTTCTGATGGAATTTGAAAAGATGAATTGGAAAGAAGCGGTTGAAGCTCTGCTAAACCAAGAAGGAGAAATCCATGTTGTGAATCCAGATAGGAATGAGAAGTTGAAGAAAGAGAAAAAGCCATTCATGCTTCCTGAAGCAAACCATTCATATCGACATGTATTTGCTTACTTGGTCAAGACAAGGTATATACATCCTGAAATTGTACAAGAGTTTGTTAATGCAAAACTACTTTATGAAGATAAAAGACATAATTGCGTATTTATAGGAAGAGATAAAGAGGGAAATGAAAAATATGCCACTATGCGAGGAACATATACAGCTGGGAATCCATTTAAAGGTGAAGCTTTTGGATCTAATAAGAGATATGGTTTTTCAAGACCAGGAAAAGGTAAAGTTCTCTTTGTGGCCGAAGCGCCAATAGATATTTTAAGTTATTTATCTATACATAAAATTTACAATCGAATGGAACTGGTTGAAGATGAGCATTTATTAGCACTTGGTTGTACTGCAGATAATGCATTAGAACAATATTTGTTGGACCATCCTGAAGTAACAGATATTAAGCTTGGGTTAGATAACGATGAGGCTGGAAACGATGGATGTGCTAAGATTTATGAAAAGTTTGGAGGGAAGTATAAAATTAAACGCATAAAATTAAGAGAAAAAGATATGAATGAAGTTCTTGTTACTGATATGAAAAGGATTGCAGCTAGACAGAAAGAATTAGTTATGGAAAAAGCTTCATATGAACTGGAGCCTGAGTAGAAAAGGAGGAGGATATGCATTATTTCTTTTCAGTATCTTTTCAGTGCCAGAGCAAAAAAATACATAATTAACTGGCTGGCAAGCTTCCCCTTTGTGTTCCTAACGTCACACAAAGAGTTTGTCGGGAGACCCGAACCCCAGAAAAGATGTGGGAGGAATCCCACGCCCTCTGAAAGAAAGGAAGAACATGACAGGAAAATATAGAGGTGAAGCGGAATTGATGGAAAGTCACAATTATAAAAAAATTAATCTTAATGAAGGCGCCTTAAAATTAATATTAAATTTATTCTTATGTGTCTGGTATCTGATGATAGCATGTGCATTTATTTCTTTTCTAGTATTTTACCTGGTTATACTAATATTTTTTGATGGTTGATTGGTGGAATAGAAATTAGGATTTGTAAAGGAAGGATGATTAGATATGAACGATAAAAGATTGAAAGACATAGAAAAAAATTTTGAAGCACTACCAATTTCTAAAAGTGATTGGATACAGGTAACTGGTGAAAATGTTAATTCGGATTTAAATATCGATTCTATTATTGATAAGTGGAATCAGCATAATAAAGAGGAAGGAAAATATCTTATCACTACCGCAGATTTTGGCATTGAATTTGGTTTAGAAAAACATATGTTAAAGGAAACACCGATTGCATACGAAATCTTAAAAAGTGATATGGAGCAACATTGGAAAAATAGACAAAGTCCATTTATAAAAAACTTTTATATTATTGAGGATTTAAATGCTAACCAGTCCAAAATTAAAAATTACGAGAATTATAAGGAAGCTTTTACAGAGTACATAAAGCTTCCGGATGATAAGTGCAAAGCATTTGGGATTACTAACAATATGGGATATCCTTTGGATTTGGTTCAGTGCAAAGCTGGAATGAATACATTAATAAGAAATTTTGAAAAAACTCCTGGATGGGATAACAATGAAGTCAGGGAAATTGTTGCTACAGTTGCAAAGGATCTCAGAGAATTTGAAAAGAGAGCATCATTACAGGATTTTATGCAGAAAATAGAGCAGATGCAGAATGTTGAAAATATTGAAATTGAAGATTTGGAGCCTGAAATTTAAGGAGAAAATGCTTATGAAGAGAAAAAGAGGAGTAAAGCCAACGCGGAGGCAGAAGGAAATTATTAAACTGCACAATTTATTGCCAGAGAGTTGGCTAGTTATTGAAGAACGTGAGAATGTTCTTTTTTTGGTTAGTAAAAAATCAAATAGAACTCGTAAAGTGGAGATAAGGAGGTGATGGAAAACGAATGGATGAAAATGCGATGAAATTATTCAAATATTGTATTCAGACGTCTGAAACTTTAGTTGAGCAAGATTTTAAGCAGCTATGTGAATTTGATAATGCTATATTAGCAGCCAAAGAAAATCCAAATAGCAATACCGGATTTTCTTTTTTAATTCTTCAGTTTGATAATGCAGGTAATGTTATTTTTAGAGGAAATGCTGAAGAATTTCAGAATGCAAGTACAATTTTTTTACTTAGGACGAAGCTAAAATTGGCAGATGAATTGGAAGGAGTGAATTAAATTAGAGATAAGTATATAAGTGTAAGAGTTTCTTCCGAGGAAAAGTCGTATTTACTGGAACAGGTTAAATTGAAGGACTACAGAAATTTGAGTGAATTAGTAATTCTAAATTGTATTCCGAAAGAATTTCAGAGTATAAAAACAGATAATAGTAATTCAGAAACTGCTCATTTGCATATTAGGGTAACAGTAGAAGAGAAAGAGAAGATGATAAATAGTGCCAAAGAAGCTGGGCTTAATTTAAGCAGATACGTTAGAAACTGCTGTTTGGATAGTGCTATCGTGGTAATACCAAACATGAAGGAATTTACCAGGGAGCTAAATAAGATAGGCGTGAATCTAAATCAGATCACCAGATTAGTTAATCAAGGGCTGATTCAAAGTCCGGATATATTTGAAGCAAAGGAAGAATTGAAAAAAATTTATAAGGAACTTACTAAGCTTAATAAGAAGACGCAGCCGAGGAGGTAAAAAAATAAAATGGCTATTGTTGAATTTATTAATGGAAAAAAAAACAAGCATGGTGAAAAGATAACTTATAAATCTCTTGGAAGTGTAAAACGGTTAATTAACTACATACAGCGTGAAGACAAGACGCAGGAACATTTGATGGGCGGTGTCTATTGTAGTCCGGATACCGCTTATGATGAGTTTGTCCTTACTAAGTCTATTTATAATAAGTGTCCTAAGACGGAAGGAGAAATAGCAGGACGGCAGGCATTTCATCTTGTTCAAAGTTTTGCACCAGGTGAAGTAACACCAGAACTTGCAAAGAAAATAGCAGATGAATTTGTAAAACATAAGGAATTTGCAGGCTTCCAGATTACATACGCAGTACATACCGATAAAGCTCATATTCATACGCATTATGTCATCAACTCTGTAAATTATGAGGATGGATACAATTGGCATAAAGGGAGAGAGATAATACCAGCTCTGCAAAAATGGAATGATGAGCTTTGCAGAAAGTATGAATTATCAATTACACACAAAAAGAAGAAAGAACACATTCAGTCTGGTGAGTACCGAGCAAGGCAGCAGGGACGAAGCTGGAAAGCCGAAACGCTGCATTGTGGTATGGAAGTTCGAAAGGTTGCAAAGAGCCGGGAAGAATTTATATCCTTAATGGGTAAGTTCGGCTATGAGATCCGCTGGGAAGAAAGCCGGAAGGATATTACGTATACAACGCCAAATGGTAAGAAGATAAACAGCGATAAGCTGGGTGTAAAAAATAAAAATTTTTATCCGCTTACAAAAGAAGAATTAGAAAAACAATTTGCACTTAATCGCCAGGTTAAGCAGAACCGTAACCAGAGTGTCGTAAAAGCACAAAAACAGCTGGGCAGGTCGCTCATCCAGTTTGCAGAGCAGATTACAAAGGATAATTCATATAAGAACTATCCATTTCAGCAGCAGTGGAATTCTCATGGCAGCCTGGAAGGAAATGCATTGAAAGAGAGAATAAATGAACTGGCCAAAGGCCAGGGAATAGATTGGGAACAGGAATAAGGAGGAAAATAAATTGGATAAGACGTGTCAAAAAAAGTGTCACTATAATTACAATAAGCTTCTTGGAAAAATCAAGGAGTGTTATGGTACTCAGGATAATTTCGCAAGAGATTTAGGTATTGGTCGTGTGTCATTAAGTCAGAGATTAAATAATCGATTAGAATTTACGCAGAATGAAATAAATTTGAGCTGCAGGTTATTGAAAATTCCAGATTATGAAATCCCTACCTATTTCTTTCGATTAATCGATGAGAAATGAGAAAGATGTAGAAGAAAAATGAAGAACTGTTCTTAAGAAAGGTGTGAGAATATGATTTTGACAGACAGTTTGGGTAAAAAAGTTAATGTAACAAGATTTTCTATAGAACTAGTAAGAGGTTTTGCACCGAATGAAGCAGGAAATCCAACGTTGGTTTTATTAGGAAAACATATGTATTTGAAAAATGATGAATATGGTCAGACATCTATGCAAAATAAGTGCGCGGTATTACATAGATGTCCATGTAATCAGGAAAATATAAATCTTTTGCTAGAGAGAAAGGATCAGCTTGAAGAGTTATGTGAAGATATAAGTGAGAGGATGCATAATGAGCTTGGTGAAATGTCAATTGATAATAGGATAGGTGCTGAAATCGATTGGTTGGTAGCTCATGGATTTCGATTTTATGAAGAGGATGAATATCATTTCTCTTTTCAGAAGCAAGAATTATGTAAAGAGGAACCAGAACCATGAAGAAAGACAAAGGAAAACTAATTACGTTTTGGATTGTATTCATTATTGGTGTTATTGTTGGATTTTATTATCTGGCCACGCTGGATAGCACAATGCGAAAGGTTCATCTTGAATCCTTTAATTTATTCTATATCATAGGATATATTGCCCAAAGCCCAAATGGAATGAAACTATTTGGGCTTTGTTTAGGAATTGGTACTCTTGCCGGGACGTTCAGTCTAATGTGGAACCAACAGACATATAAGAGCCGGCAGATTCAGGTCACAGACAATATAACTACACCTGTTCCAGCTGGTGAGGGACAATGTGGTACTGCAAGATGGCTACCTAAGTCTGAGTTTAAGGAATCATTTGACCATTATGAATTGGATTTAAAGCCATTTGAAGAATGGATGCGGCATAACCTTGATGATATTAAAGGGAAAAAGGTAGAGAAACCGTATCTGGAGGGGATAAAAATTGAAAATGGCGGAATTGTTCTTGGTAAAGTAGATGAGAAGAATAAGGAAACGATTTTCTTTAATGGTGATGATTCGCACGTTCATATCATTGGTGCTACAAGGTCAGGTAAAGGTCGTACCATTGTATTACAGTCAATATGTACCCTGGGGCTTGCAGAAGAGAGTCTGATAATAACAGATCCCAAAGGAGAGTTATATTGTTACACAAGCTTTTTCCTAAGAAATTTGGGATATGAAATCGTAACATTGGATTTTAAGAATCCAAAGAAGAGTACACATTACAACTATTTACAGTCCATAATTGATTGTGTGAATAATGGAGATATTCCAGGAGCTATTGATTATACCTGGGATGTTACATCGCAGCTGGTTGGAGAAGCCAAGGGTGAGAAACTTTGGAGCAATGGTGAGGCTTCAATTATTGCAGCATCAATTATGGCTGTCGTATATGATAACAGAGCACCTGAGAATCAGAAATATCAGAATCTTACAAATGTATTTTACTTTATTTCCAATATGTGTACGCCTATTACAGTAGGAAAGGCAATGGTGGTACCTCTAAATCAATACATGAAGGATTTACCGGATGAGCATCCGTCAAAAGGACTTCTTTCCGTTGGAGAGATTGCACCATCGAGGACCAGAGGAAGTTTTTATACTTCAGCATTGATGACTTTAAGGTTATTTTCAAGTCCATATATTGCGGAGATGACCAGCAAGAGTGATTATAACACAATGGACATAGGGAAAAAGAAGATGGCAGTATTCATCATTCTTCCGGATGACAGAATGACATATTATGAGCTTGCAACGTTGTATATAGCACAGCAATATCAGTTGTTAAGTAGTGCTGCCGATAAGAGAGGAGGACGTCTTGAGAGAAGAGTTAATTATTTATGTGATGAGTTTGGAAACTTTGCGAAGATACCAACGTTCACAAGTATGACATCGGTAGGCGCTGGTAAAGGAGTACGGTATAACATCTTTCTGCAAGGTACCTCACAGCTTGATTCTAAATATGAAAAGGATAATGCCAAGACAATTCGTGATAACTGTGATACATGGATGTATCTAAAGGCGAATGACCCAGATACAAATGAACTGATATCAAAGAAACTTGGGAAATATACAATATCAACATATTCTCTGGGCGCATCAAATCAAAAGTATAACAATACTTCTACGAGTAATAACGTTAGTTTGATGGCAAGAGAGTTATTATTGCCAGATGAGGTAGCGAGAATCAAAAGGCCATATACACTTGTAATAAAGGACAATATTCCCGCTATTTGCTATTCGCCGGATTTATGTTCCTGGCATTTCAATAAAATATTAGGAATGGGAAGCAAGGCTCATAACATTAAAATTATGGCTTCAAGAGAGAGTCTTAGACCAGAAAGAGAGGTTAATGAAAAATTGGAACTCTGGGGAATATGGAATATATACAAGGAGGCGATTATAAAAAAACAGCAGGTAAAACAAAAAAAAGAACAGGAAGCGTTAATGGCACAGATGATGTCCAATATAAATATGTAGGAAGGGGAATAGATTGTATGAGAGGAAGAAGTCCACCTAAGAAGAATGTTTTTTGCTTATTAAACAAAAGGAGTAATAAGATATGAAATTAAAGAAACTAAATAAAAAATTTCGTGTAATGGCAGCCATTTGTTATTGTATGGCTGCTATTGTTTTATCGAATATAACAGTGTTAGCGGATACTAAGTCTTCAAAATCATCAGATGGTTCATTTAGTTCTAGTGTTCTTGCAACAGGAACAACTAATCTGATAAATGATATTTCAGCTTGGCTTCTGGTTTTGGTTCCAAGTGTTGGAAGTCTTTGTGCTCTTGTATTTTTCTTAAGAAAAAATGCAGCAAACGAGCAGGAGCAGGGTCAATGGGATAGACGTTTAAAAATTACAGCGTTTTGTGTAATTGGCGGAACAGTTGTTTCGGCAATGATCAATGTAATAACTGGATATTATAAATAAACAATGGAGGAGTTTTATTATGAGAAAGAGAATTTTAGATAAAGTAAACAATGGTGTAATTGCTTGTAATATTAAAACAAGAAGAATGGCAGAAAAGGTTGCTGCTAAGTTAAAAGATAATAGTGGAAATTTCCTAGAGGAAGCACTAAAGTATATAATTGCTATTGTAATTGGAGCATTGTTTCTTGCTGGAATTTACGCACTGTTTAAAACTGTTATAATTCCTAAGCTGGGAACAAAGGTAACGGATGCGTTTGATTACAGTGCATAAAAGGGAGTTAGACGGATGGATTTAAAGGATTTATTCTCAGACGGAATAAAGGGATTTTTAAATGATTTAATTAATGACGCATTGAAACAATTTGATAAGCTTCTGGGCAGCATCGTTGATGTTGCCTTGAATGCTGATACATATATGAAAAGCAACTTAAATATGGATTTTACCGGTCTATACGCTGTACTATTCAGTTATGGAATATATCTTATTGTTCTGAAGTTTTTGAAGAAAGGGTTTAATACATATGTTTTATGGAGCGATGGAGATCCGGATATGGATCCATCAATTCTATGTATTAACTTTATAAAAGCCATAGCAATTGCTATGTGCTATGCATCTTTATATGACGTAGGAACACAAATTATAAGTGCACTTATAGATAGCTCACTTGCTAGTATGAATGATGCGAATGTAGAAATTACAGCTGATACAATCTCCCAGGCCATAAGCGGTTTGCTGAGTAAAGGGCTGCTTTTCGTAATTGTTGCTGTAATATATCTCATTTTGTATATACTGCTCTGGATTCAGTTTATAAAGCGAGGATTTGAGCTGTTTGTTTTGAAATGTGGAGTGCCATTGGCTTCATCCGGACTAATGGATTCAGATGGTGGAGTATTTAAGGTTTATACGAAGAAAATAATTCAGGAACTGTTTACTGTATTTGTGCAAATAGTCTTGCTGAAGATTTCGCTTGTGCTAATGATTAACGTACATTTCTTGTTTGGAATAGCAGCCATTAATTCCGCTCTTAAGACACCACAATTCTTATCCGAGTTTATAATGGTAGCTACAGGCGGTGGTGGAGCAATGGGAAAAGTCACCCAGGCATCTATGATAATAAGAAATTTCAAAAAATAGAGTAGATAAGGAGTTAAGATGGATACTTTAAAAGAAGTCATAGATTTTTTTACTGCTATTGCCGATATTGGTGCATCAACTCGAGCTTTGTATTGTTTTGTGAAAATCATATGGAATCCAGATGATTCAAAGATTTATGAAAAGAGAATTAAACATGTTGTGATTTTTGCGATATTAGTAAATTGCGTCTGGACATTCAAAGCAACGATTATGACTTACTTCATTTCGTGAAAGGAGAGATTTCTTTGGAAGAAGAGCACAATGCCTTATATATGCCACAGGGCATAAAAAACCGAAGGGAGTACTTTGAAGGATATGGTGCCAAAGAAGTTAGAATTACTGTCATTACTGTTATACTTGCAGCTGTAATTAGCTATTTTACTTTTATGATATCAGGAGAGCAGATTGTAGCAGTATTACTATTCTTGGTTATTCCAACTACAACAGTGTTAACCATCATAAGGGATTCAAGTAATACATCTGTAATAGACCAGCTTTGTTTTATGATTAGATTTAGAAAATCTCAAAAGTATTATCCATATAGAATGAAAAAGGAGATTTAGAATGATTATAAATGGTCTCTATTTTTCACTCATCTTATACGCAGCGTATAAGGATTATAAAACAATGAGGGTTCAGGACTGGATGAATCTTCTTATTATTGCTTTGGCGTTTGTTTCAATTCCGCATATTTTTCTGTTTAGGATAGTATGTGCTGGTGTTTTAACAGCGCCGATTCTATTTGTGGCAGTAAAGACGAATAAGATAGGTGGAGGTGATGTGAAATTCATTTTTGCAAATGGATGTATGCTTGGGTTTAAAAGAGCATACGCCGGTTTGATTATTGGATTAGGCATTGTTTCTTTTCAATATCTCATATTTGGAAGAAGGAAAAAGGAAAAGAACAGGAAAATCCCGCTGATACCATATTTGGCAGCGGGATTTTTACTTGTAAGTTTTATTTAAAGAAAGGTGGAAACGAAAGGTGAAAATTTTTAAGAACAAAACGGTTATTGGAATTGCATGTATCCTATTGGCATTGGTGGTATGTTTTTTGATTACGCCGGTTTATAATAAGCAGATTGATGGAAAGACAGAAGTTGTCCAGTTTGCTTCGGATGTGAAACGTGGACAGAGGATTACAAAGGAAATGGTTAAGAAATCGAAAGTAGGGAGTTATAATCTTCCGGAAGAGTATATGAAAAACCCCAATAATGTGATTGGCACTTATGCAGCTGAAAATATATATAAAGATGAGTATGCAGTGGCCAAACGTTTACGTGACAAACCATTGGCCACTGATGAATACCTGGAGGAATTGGATGGAAGTAAAGGTGCTATTTCCGTAACCGTTCAGTCATTTGCTGCCGGACTTTCTGGAAAGCTTTTTTCAGGGGATGTAGTATCTATCATTGCGACTGATGACCAAAAGACAAGTATTCCAATCGAATTAAAATATGTTAAGGTTCTGGCGTGTACGCTTTCAGATGGGGATGATGTAGATGAAAATACCAGGAATGAAAAGGATGATGAAAATTCTACTACAGAAGAAACGAAAGTTGCCGACACCGTTACATTACTTGCGGATGAAGAGCAGTCAAAACTGTTAGCAAATCTGGAGGCAACACAGAAATTGCATATAGAACTTGTTTATCGCGGTGACGAAGGAAAATGTAACAAGTTCCTAAAGGAGCAGGACAAAATTCTAAAAGAGATGAAGGAGGACACCGTAAATGAGTAGTAAGAATGGAAAAATGATTGCTGTCTGGGGAAGCAGAGATGCCGGAAAAACAACGGTATCTGTTAAACTTGCTCTTAGTCTGGCAAAGCAGCAGAAAGAGTCTCTGGTAGTATTTACGGATATAAATGCACCAGATATGAAGTGTATTCTTCCCGTATCCAAGGAACTTAAATCTATGGGGAATGTATGGGTAATGCCAGATGTAGATGAAGCAACCATATATAATTCATGTGTGGTAACACCGTCCGAATATATCTGCATGATGGGATATACACCAGGTGAAAATGCTTTCTCATACAGTGATAGTACTAAGGAAAATGTATTTAAGGTATATGAAGAAATGAGAAGTATCGTTGATTATGTAATTGTCGATTGTGTTCCGAATTTAGCTTACAATATGCTTACAGCTGTTGCACTGGAAACCGCGGATAATGTAGTAAGAATAGGAGAGGCAACTACAAAATCATTTAGTTTTTTTGATTCCAATGTGCCATTAATTGTAGATAACAGATACGGAAAAGAAAATCATATCCGGGTTTTAGCGAAGACAAGGACAACGCAGCCGATAGAAATTGCGGCTAATAGAATCGGGAATGATGTTGAACTGCCATATTCGGAAGAGATTGCTCTTCAGATGATGGAAGGAAAGCTTTTTACGGCTTGTTCTGATTCAGCGTATAATGCCGGCATTGATAAAATTGTTTCTTTACTGGAGAAAGAGGAGGGATAAATAAATTATGAAAGAAGTAAATGTTAAAAATACAATTAGCAGGGAAGATTCAGCAGATAGAATGGATTTTCAACAGTTATTCACAAGGACTCAAAAGCATATGTCTAAAAATTATGCATCCTTCATGAGTACAGTGGAAAAGAAGAAGAACGGTAATATTGAGCAGCAGATGAAAAACTATATCCGGCAGTACTTAATGAAAAGAAAACTTCTGGCAGAAGGATATACATTAGAAGAAACCGTAGACAAGCTGACAGATGAAATGACAAGATTTTCAGTGCTGGATCAATATCTAGACCCACAGAGAACGGATGTGGAAGAGGTAAATATAAATGCCTGGAATGATGTAAAAGTTACTTATTCAGATGGCAGGACAGAAAGTGTGGAACACTTTCGTTCTCCACAGCATTGTAACGATATTATCCGTAGGCTCTTACGACAGGAAAAGGGGCTTACCCTGGATAACTCCCGTCCAATAGTCAGGGGACATTTATCCGGCAAAATAAGAATTACGGTCGTAGGAGGAGAGTGTATTGATAATGCAGTTGGATTGGCAGCATCCATTCGTATTGTTAATCCAAAAAATTTTAAAAGGCAAAACTTTATTGATAACGGAACAACCACAGAAGCTATTTTAACGCTGCTCACGGCACTTTTTATAAATGGAGTTAGTATGTGTATTACAGGGGAAACTGGTTCTGGAAAAACAACTATTATGAGTTATCTTTTGGCGCAGGTTCCATATACAAAGAGATTGTTTACGATTGAAGAGGACGTTAGAGAGTTTAACCTGGTAGTAAAGGATGACAAAGGGAATGTAGCGAATAACGTAGTACATACAGTTACAAAGAAGAGTGATGACCCAGCGCAGACGGTAGACCAGGAGAAGTTACTTGAAACAGCGATGACAATGGATCCGGACTTCATTTGTGTTGCAGAAATGAAGGGAAAGGAGGCATTGGCAGCTCAGGAGGCAGCTAATACCGGACATACGGTTATTACAACCACACATGCACGTTCCTGCCGGCTTACTTATAACAGAATGGCCTCGTTATGTAAGAATAGCAATGACAGTAATGAGGTTCTTGTGGAAGCAGCTAAAACAGCATTTCCTATTGTGGTATTCATCAAGAAGTACGATGATAATGTCCGGAGAATCGAAGAGATAACGGAGTGTGTTATTGATGAGGAAGGACGGAGTAAAATCAATACCTTGTATAGATACGAAGTCAGGGAAAAGAGTATTGATGAAAATGGAAAAGTTCATATTGAAGGGGAGTTTATGAAAAAAGGAAATATAAGCGAATATCTTCAGAAACTCCTCAAAGAAGGAACGGCTGATGAACAGACTATAAAAAGTATTATGGAGGGATAAATATGAATTCATTTTTGGAATTATTAGCATTTATAGTTTTCCTGACTGGTACGATTTTGATTTTTGATATTAAGCTGGGAGAGTTCGTTAGTGGTATATCAAAGCTGTTTTTATGGCAGCCAAAGAAAAAGCTCAAGACCAGAGTATTGATAGCTACAGGAAAGAAAAAGACAAACTGGTTTCTGGGTCTGATTGATGATTCTGTTAACATCCTGAAGGTAAATAAGAAGCAGCAGTTATTTCCGGTCATCTGTATGATATCATTTATCCTATCTGTGTCAGGAATATTACTTGGAATGGTATTGAAAAATTACTTTCTGTCTGCTGTTCTAGGTACAGGATGCCTAGTTACTCCGTTCTTATACACGAAGCTACTGGGATTTAGGTTAAGAAAATTACTGAATGAGGAACTTGAAACAGCACTATCAATTGTAACATCCAGTTACATAAGGTCAGAGAACATTGTATCTGCTGTTGAAGAAAATATTAAGTATATTAATTCCCCAGTAAGAGAAGTGTTTGAACAGTTTCTGTTCGAAGCACAGCTGATTAATCCGGATATCAAGAAGCTCCTTAAAGATATGAAAAAGAAACTGGATAACAGTGTTTTTCAGGAATGGTGTGATGCCCTAGTCTCATGTCAGGAAGATGCAAAGTTGAAGAGTACACTGCTCCCGATTGCAAAGAAACTTAGTAATATGAGAGTAGTAACGGCAAAACTGGATGCAATGCTCTATGAGCCGGTTAAGGAATACATTACGATGGTTGTCCTAGTAGTAAGTAACATACCGCTTATGTATCTTATAAACCGTAACTGGTATAGAATTTTAATCTACAACATACTGGGTAAGATTTCTCTTGCTTTGTGTGCAGCAGTAATATTTGTATCCTTTGCAGCTGTCATTAAAGTGACACGGCCAATTGAATATAAAATAATCTCTCGGAATCTTGAGTGATCATGCCGGCAAAACACTGGCATTGCACGTTGAAAAGTAAATATTATTCTC
>CAKSBP010000027.1 GCA_934438135.1 uncultured Clostridium sp.
AAAAGTGGGGGATTTTAATAGAAAAGGAATCTGAAAGCCTTGAATTTATTGGCTTAGAGATTCCGAGAGATTATTATAATCTTAGGAGGTAAAAATGAGCAGGTTTATTAGAAAAACAATTGATTATCATGAGATAATAGAGTGTATCAGTGGTGCTTTGGATGCAAAGGATCCATATACAGCAGGACATTCACAAAGAGTAAGTGATATGACACTGGAAATTTTAAAGAAAATGCCGCTTGCAGCTTCTGAAATAGAGGAAATACACATTGCAGCACACCTTCATGATATTGGAAAAATTGGAATTGCAGATTCTATTTTAAATAAACCAGGCAGGCTTAACAAAGAGGAATGGGAGGTTATGAAAAAACATCCTCAGATTGGTGCAGATATTTTAAGTAGATCAGAGCATTTAAGTGATTTGAAACAGATTGTACTTTTTCATCATGAAAGATATGATGGAAAAGGATATCCTATGGGATTAAAAGGGATAGAAATTCCATTGGGTTCGAGAATTATTGCAGTCTGTGACTCCATAGATGCCATGACATCCAGCCGAAGCTATAGAAAAGCAAAGAATTGGGGGTTTTGTTATGAAGAAATACAGAAAAATCTTGGAAAAATGTATGATCCGAAAATTGGGAAACTGGTATTAGAAAACTGGGAACAGATAAAAAATGCAGCAGGAAATAGAAGAAATCCGTCTTATTGAGAAAAAATAACAAATATATTACATATTTTTTCTTGCCCTTGTCTGCTGTTAGCTCTGCATTGGTACTAAATCATTAGACTTACCATAATTCGTTCCTTTCTCCCAAAATTACCAGTGTATTATCTTTAATTCGACATATACTAGGATTGTAACAAACAACAACACAGAATTATTTCAAACAAAGATTTTGAAGTAAGGAAATGGAGGAGTTTATTATGTCAACAGGAAGAAACAGAGTCGAAGTACCAGAAGCAAAAGCAGCATTAAACACATTCAAGTACGAAGTGGCAAATGAAATCGGAGTACCCCTCAAACAGGGATACAATGGAGATTTAACTTCCTATCAAAATGGATCCGTAGGAGGCTATATGGTAAAGAAAATGATAGCAGACTATGAATCCAGAATGGCCGGAACACAGGGCCAGCAAAAATAGCAGTATGCAGATAAGATGGTAGATATGCACAAATATTTTAGGAAACTAAGAGGATTGTGTAAATAGGCCATAAGAAAGCATAAGCAGAAGCAGGGTGCTTTGCCAGAGATGAAAATCCGAGGCAGAGTGCCTTGTTTTTTATATTGATTTCATATCCCCAATCAAGTATAGTAAAATAAGAAAGAGTTTTTAGAAAGGCGAGGATAAATATGAAATTAAAAGGAATGAAAAAAGTACTAGAAGGAAAATTTATTACTAGATATAACTTGTTTTATGAGACAGTTGACCATAAAGAAAAAGTTTACGAGATGATAAGCCGGGAATCAGATATGGATACGGTAGAAAAACTAATCGAACATAAGACAGATGCTGTTGTTGTAATTGTACATAGTACAGATGGCAGCAGGATTTTGTTAAACAAAGAATTTCGTATGGCAGCAGGAAAATGGGTTTATAATTTCCCAGCTGGTTTAATTGATCCAGGTGAAATTCCGGAAGAGAGTGCGAAGCGTGAATTAAAAGAAGAGACCGGACTTGATTTAATTGAAATCAAAGATGTTATTCCAGACAGTTATAGTGCTGTGGGATTCAGCAATGAAAAAAATGTCTGTGTGGTTGGAACGGCTACAGGTGAATTCGCTCCAAGTACATCTACTTTTGAAGAAATCGAAGCAGGTTGGTTTACAAAGGAAGAAGTACGGAAATTAATCCGAACCGAAGCATTTGCTGCAAGAACGCAGGCATACTGTTATATGTGGTCAAAGTAAACAGTTATCCTGAACGATGAAAGGAAGAAGGAGACATAAGATGAGTATAGGAAGTCTGGCATTGGCCTCAGAAATTATGGCAATACTGTTTCTTCTGTTGGGTATATTTTTTGCAGTGCGCAAGGGAAAAGCCGCAATACTGATTTCAGGCTATAATTTTAAGACAAAAGAACAGCGAAACTGTTATGATGAAGATTATATGGCGAGAGATATGCGGAATCAGCTGTTTCTGTATGCCGGAATTTTTTTAGCAGGCGGCATTGCAACATTGTTTGCTGGAATTGCAGCATTTTTAGTGACAGTGATTATATGGCTGGCAGTATTTTTTAAGAATGTACATCTAAATCCAGATAAAGCATTTGAAAAGTACCGGAAAGATAATAAAATCGAATAAAAGATGTATATAGAGAATTATTTCTTAGCTTTTTATACCAAAGGAAATTTTACACAAAACGGAATCGTAAACGGAACTTACCAGTTTAGAATTTTATCTTCTCCACATACTATTATCGTAACAAACAACAACATGAAATATTTCAACAACGTGTTACTATCTCAGCACAGAAATAAGAAATGGAGGAGTTCGTTATGTCAGGAAGAAACAGAATTGAAGTACGAGAAGCAAAGGCAGCATTAGATAACTTCAAATATGAGGTAGCGAATGAAATTGGAGTACCATTGAAGCACGGATACAACGGAGATTTAACCTCATATGAAAATGGTAGTGTCGGCGGAATGATGGTGAAAAAAATGATTGCCGCGCAGGAGAAAAAGATGGCAGGAGAAGAATAAGAAATTTGGATTCTGTCGTAAAGGAGAAAAGGCAGAATATCTGGAAAATCCAGATAGGATGTCAAAAAAGGGAAGCCGTTTTTTAGGAATCGGCTTCCTTTTTCTTGAAAAAGTTCTGTAAAAAATTGACAAATTGATTCGCATTGTGTTATACTAACAGATAGAAAGCCCCAAAAGGCAGATGATGAACAGAGATTTTCCTGTCAAATAGGTAGTTTAGACTATGATATCTTTTCATTTTAGTATTGAAATGTGAAGAATTATGATATAAACTATAGATATTATAGATATATATACAAAGGAGATTGTTATGCGTGTAATTGCAGGAAAGGCAAGAAGAATTCCGCTGAATACACCGTCAGGACTGGATACCCGCCCGACAACAGACCGGACGAAAGAGACCTTGTTTAATATGCTGCAGCCGTATCTGGCAGATGCGAGATTTTTAGATTTGTTCAGCGGAAGCGGAGCAATTGGAATTGAAGCGTTGAGCCGCGGAGCGAAAGAGGCTGTATTTGTGGAGAATGGGAAGGAAGCTTGTACCTGCATTCAGGAAAACCTTAAGAAGACAAGATTAGAACAGCAGGGAAGATTGTTAAAGACTACGGTTTCTGACGCACTAGAGCGTTTAAATAGCAGCGGACAGAGTTTTGACGTGATTTTTATGGATCCTCCATACAATCATGAATTTGAAAAAGAAGTGTTATATAAGCTGGGAAGCTCGCATCTCGTAAATGAAGATACACAGATTATTGTAGAAGCATCACTGGAGACTGATCTTTTCTATTATATAGATGATACAAAATTTCAGATTAAGAAAGAGAAAAAATACAAGACGAATAAGCATGTGTTTTTAACAGTGAAATAAGCAAGGATTGGGAGTTAAAATGATGAAGATAGGGATTTACCCTGGAAGTTTTGATCCAATCACTCTGGGTCATTTGGACATTATAACAAGAGCAGCAAATGTGGTAGACAAGCTGATAATTGGAGTTTTGAATAATAGTGCGAAGCACGCGTTATTTACCCCGGAAGAGAGGGTTTCCATGATTCGAGAGGTCACAAAAGATATACAAAATGTTGAAGTAGATTCTTTCAGTGGCTTATTAGTAGATTATGCAGAGATGAAAAATGCAAGTATTATAGTCAGGGGACTTCGTGCTATATCTGATTTTGAATATGAATTGCAGATTGCACAGGTAAACCATAAGGCTAATCCAAAGATAGACACTATATTTTTTACGACAAGTGTAGAGTATTCCTACATAAGTTCCAGTATAGTAAAAGAGTTTGCGTCTTATGGTTCCGATGTGAGCCATATCGTGCCATCTCTAGTAGTGGATAAGTTAAAGGAAAAATTTAGTTGAATTCATGTAAACAAAAGGAGCGTTACGTATGGGCGTAAGTAAAATAGAACAATTAATTGAAGATATTTATGAATTTGTTGAGAGCTGTAAGATGCAGCCGTTATCTTCCACGAAGGTAATTGTTCCTAAGGATGAATTATATGATTTACTCGATGAGTTAAGATTAAGGACACCGGATGAAATAAAGAGATATCAGAAAATTATTGCAAATAAAGATGCTATTCTGGCAGAAGCACAGCAGAAAGCCAATAATATGCTGGCAGAAGCAGAAGCACAGACCAATGCACTGATTGATGAGCATCAGATTATGCAGCAGGCATATTATCAGGCACAGGAGATTGTGAATCAGGCAACTGACCAGGCAAATCAAATGCTGGAGCAGGCGAATCAGGATGCCAATCAGATTCGTCTTGGTGCACTTTCTTATACAAATGATCTGCTTGGAGAAGTGGAAAAGTCATTTTCCAAGTCACTGGCATCTTCCAAAGCACAGTATGAAGGTCTGATTCAGACTCTTCAGGGAAGTCTGGATGTCATTGCAGGTAACCGGAAAGAACTGTTTGGTGGCAGCGAACAGGAGGAAGCAGCTCCTGCTATGGAACCACAGCAGAAGGAAGAACAGCCGGCTTCCGAGGAGGACTATCAGTTTGATGAAGACACCTTTTTAGACAACGCAGATGAATAGAAAGGTGAGTAGAGCTGCAAAACAGCCGCTTACGATTTTGAAGATAAAATATGTACGAATGGATAATCCTGAGTGAATGAGTACACTGTATGTCTGGGCCTGGCTGGAAAGTCCCCCGAATGCAGTCAGAAAGTTGGTCAGGATTATTTTTTTTAGAAAAATCATAGGTGCAGTGGATAAAGCTGCAGCACCTGTGGTGATTTCTAAAAATCCAATCAGGAAATATCGAATACAGGATGGCAGAGTTGTAATGCTGGACAAAATTTCTGCCAGAATGGAAAACAAAATAATATAACCTCCGATTTTTACAAGAATAACAAATGCATTTAATATGGTAGAGTCTAGTACCATAAATGGTGTCTGGATTTCGCTGGTTTGTGAAGAAGAGATGGTTTCAGCTGTACATAAAAGTGGTTCTTCATTTCTTCCGACAGTGAATCGATAAACGAATCCAGACAAAATTCCACTTAGAACCACAATGCCAAGAACCAGATACCCCCATGCTGGACGATGCAGGCAGGATGCCGTCACAAAGCTGATGATAAACATCGGGCTGGCACTATTACAAAAGCAGAGAAGAAACTGTCCTTCCCGGCATGTGATTTTTTTCTGGCGGACCAGGTCAGCACAGGCTTTGGCACCAACTGGATAACCAGAGAGAAGACCGATAATCAGCGGATAGCATCCAGATTTGCTGATTTTCAGTAGTTTCCCTAAAATAGGATAAAATATAGAAGACAAAATGTCTGTTACACCAAACTGAACCATCAGATTGGAAACAATCATAAAAGGAAGCAGTGTTGGAAGTACTGTCTGGAACCAGAGCAGAAGACCTGTTTTCGCTCCAGTAAGTGCTGTCTGGGGACAAATCAGAAGCAGCAGAAAAAACAATAAGGTAATCAAACTTGTGAGCCATTTTTTCATAAACAGCCTGCTTTCATGAAAAGTATTGCTTGCTTCTATTTTATGATTTATAGTAAAAGGGTATAACCAATTTCAATTAGGAAAAAGTAAAACATAGATAGTATTGAAATCAGGAAAGGAGATATTTATGGAAAAGAGTTTAAAAAAACGTAGTGAAGTGGATGTCAGCTTTAAATGGCATATCAATGATTTATATGAAAAGGATGTGTTATGGGAACGTGATGTAGAGGAAATCAAGAAACAGGCCAATGAACTGGCAGCTTACCAGGGAACTTTGGGTCAATCTGCGTCCCACTTATATGACTTCCTGTCAAAAAATGATGAAATTGATAAACGGATGGAGAAGGTATATGTGTATGCAAATCAGAAATACCATGAAGATACTGGTGACAGTGTTTATCAGGATTTATGTGACAAAGCTTCCAATCTAATGATGCAGGTGAAGAGTCAGCTTTCTTTTATCATACCAGAAATTCTTTCCATTCCGGAAGAAAAAATACAGCAGTTTTTGAAGGAAGAGGAAAGGCTCTCTGTTTATAAACGGATGATTGATGAAGTGTTTCGGGATAAGTCTCATACACTTTCTACAGAAATGGAGGAACTTCTTGCCCAGGTTCAGGAAATTGCAGACGGTCCACAGAATACTTTCTCCATGTTTAACAATGCAGATATTAAATTCCCAGTTATTCAAGGAGAAGATGGCGAAGAAATTGAAATTACTCATGGCCGTTACACCAGTCTGATGGAGTCCAATGACCGACGTATTCGAGAGCAGACTTTTCATGGATTATATTCTTCTTATAAAAAATATAAAAATTCACTGGCAAGCTTGTTTGCCACTAATGTAAAGAAAGATATTTTTTATTCTAAAGCAAGAAAATATGAATCTTCTCTGGAACAGGCCTTGAATGGAAGCAGAATTCCAAAAGAGGTATATACGAATCTCATTGCAGCGGTTCATGAAAATCTGCCATCTATGTACCGCTATATGGAAATTAGAAAACGTGCGCTTGGTGTAGAGGAACTTCATATGTATGATATTTATGCACCAATTGTAGCGGATTTTAAAATGGAAGTGCCATTTGAAGAAGCAAAAAAAATTGTACTGGAAGGCCTGAAGCCATTAGGAGAAGAATATGCTCAGGTATTACAGGAAGGATTTAACGGCGGATGGATTGATGTATATGAAAATAAAGGAAAACGAAGCGGTGCTTATTCCTGGGGGGCTTATGGAACACATCCGTTTGTGTTATTGAATTATCAGGATAATTTAAATAATGTATTTACTCTGGCACATGAAATGGGGCATGCAATCCATTCCTATTATTCAGATAAAACACAGCCATATCCTTATGCCGGTTATCGAATTTTTGTAGCAGAAGTGGCCTCTACCTGCAATGAAGCACTTTTAATGGCACATATGATTAAAAATTGTACGGATAAGAAACAGAAAGCGTATTTAATTAATTATCACCTGGAACAGTTCCGTGCAACATTGTATCGTCAGACTATGTTTGCAGAATTTGAAATGCTTGCCCATGAAATGGCTGAAAGAGGAGAAGCACTGACAGTAGATGCATTATGTGGACTGTATTATGATTTAAATAAAAAGTATTATGGAGACAACGTAATAATCGATGAAGATATTGCTATGGAATGGGCGAGAATTCCTCATTTTTATACTTCATTCTATGTTTATCAGTACGCAACTGGATATTCTGCAGCGATTGCATTATCTAGAAAGATTCTGACAGAGGGAGAAAGTGCTGTACATGATTATATTCATAATTTCCTTTGCGGTGGAAGTTCCAAAGATCCAATTGATTTACTAAAAGGAGCCGGTGTAGATATGAGCACAAAGCAGCCGGTAGAAGAGGCGCTTTGTGTCTTTAAAGATTTAGTAGAACAGTTAGATGAATTAGTATAAATTAAAAAATAATTGGTGTTTTCTGAAACTCATTTGGCAGGTGAATGCCGGACTGGGAGAAAACGAGTCTTTTATAAAGGGCAGATGCAAAGAGATCTTCTGACAGCATGTCATAAGCAGATTTAGAAAGAAGAATCTTGGCATCTGCCAGCTTTGTAATAACAGGAATTCCATTTTCTTTCGCACGTTTCATGATGCATGCGGCTGATTTTCGAAAACCAAGCACACGAACATATGGAACGGTTTCTTTTGCGGTTAATCCTTTTAAAGTATAGTTTTTCAGATTCAAAATTAAGTGAAGCAGTGCACGGTTAATCCGGGTTTGTGTAAGCTGCCTGCTTTTTAGCAGCTGAGAAAATTGAGTGAAATTTTCGAAATTGTTCCGTTTGTTAAAAATAGTACGAGCAAAATCTGGAGAAATATCCATGTATTCGGTTAATTGTTCTGGTGATGTAGTCTGTAATTTATAAAAAAGAAAATCGGATAAAGCATCTGGAGATATTGGAAATAAATCAGACGGCAGATTTTCTAAGACTTCAAGGGCAGAAAGAGGCATGCTTTGGCGGATAGGATCCAAATTATTTTCGGCCTGCACTGCATTTCGAATCGCAGTGGCAGAATTGATAATCATCTGCTCTTTGCTGGCAGAAGAAATGTCTGCTTCATGGTATCCTGTACAGACTCTCTGGATCGTATATGGGGTCATTTTGCTTTGAAAACGATATGAAGCTTTCAAGTATTCGATTCCAAGAATATTATTTGGACTGGAAAGCAGAGAAGAAAGGTCTGAAACTTCATTTTTCGGGAAACAGGATAGTAGAGCCTGGCTTCTGGCAGCAGGATAGGAAAGACCGGATTTGGTAAACTGTGCTATAGCTTTGTTAAAATCATCACAGTCTTTGTGAATATAGTCTGCAATTTTTTCCATGGAGCGGATGTCTCCAGATTCACTTCCAAAACAAAAACAGTCTGTTCCTGTATTTTCCAGAAGAGCAATAGCTCCAGCCGCGAAAAACTCAGCACTTGCGGTAGCGTATCTTGTGGGAAGTTCCACTACCAGATCGGCACCACAGGATAACGCCATTTTGACACGTTCCCATTTCGAAAGAAAGGCAGGAAAACCACGTTGTACAAAATCACCACTCATAACAATAACTATAAAGTCGGCGCCGGTTTCTTCCTTTGTTTTTTTTAATTGATAAAGATGCCCATTGTGAAATGGATTATATTCAGCAACAATGCCTGCTGTTTTCATTTAATATCCTCACTTTGCTTTTTTCACTCATTATAGCATGTCTGTAAAATTTAGCAAGATGCAGGAGAAGACGGGGTTGCATTGAAGTTTTATTTCCTTTATAATAAATGAAGGAATTACTTGAATTGGATTATTCACCCATAAAAAAGACACAAAGGGGGATTCATATGAAATTTGAAATTATCACAGACAGTTCTGCAACATTACCAAAAGAGATTATAGTCAAGTTTGGCATTCAGGTACTATCTCTTTCTTATTTCATTGATGAGGAAGAGTTTTTATCTTATGAAAGAGGAAAAGAGAATGATTTATCTTATTTTTATGAAAAACTGAGAAACAAAGGTAATATAAGGACTTCTCTAGTAAATACACAAGCAGCTTTGACACTGATAGAAGAATTGTTAAAAGAAGGAAAGGACGTACTTTATATTGGCTTTTCATCTGGGTTAAGTGGAACCTATCAGTCTGTATCATTAGCCATGGAAGATCTGAAGGAAAGCTATCCAGAACGAAGAATTGTTTATATGGATTCCCTTGCGGCATCTCTGGGAGAGGGGCTTTTGGTATATGAAGCCTGTAAACTCAGAGAAGAAGGGAAAACCATAGACGAAGTTTTTGAATGGCTGGAAACGAATAAGCTTCATTTGTGCCACTGGTTCAGCGTAGACGATTTGTTTTTCCTAAAGCGTGGCGGCAGAATTTCCACAGCAGCAGCAGTATTTGGTTCTGCATTAAGTGTAAAACCTGTTATGCATGTGGATAATGAAGGACATCTTATTGTTATGAGTAAAGCAAGAGGACGGAAAAAAGCTATTCAAGAACTGGCCAATCATTTATTTGATACGGTAGAGAATCCAGAAGACCAGGTAATGGGTATCAGTCATGCGGATTGTGAAGAAGATGCGGTATATCTTAAAAATATGATTATGGAAAAATACAAGGTGAAAGAATTTATAATTGAACCAATGGAACCAGTTATTGCATCCCACACAGGTCCTGGATGTCTTGCATTATTCTTCTTTGGAAAAGAAAGATAAATATACAGTTAAATGTGAATAATTATACAAAAGATCGCAATCTGCGGATGATAAATTATCAGTAGATTGCGATCTTTTTAACAATCATTGTATTGAATTTAGTACCAAAAATACAGGTTTTCTCTCTTGTTAATCTAACTACGTTGGTATATAATGAACTACGGTGAACGGACGGGTCTTACATAAAATATATGTATTTACTTTCGGCCGTAATGAATAAAAATATTGAAAAACAGAATACTTGTGAGAAAGGAGTCTTTATTGTGTCATTTATAGATATTATTAAACAAAGAGCAAAAAAAGACAAAAAGACTATTGTTTTACCTGAAACGAATGATGTTAGAACAATCCAGGCAGCTGTAAAAGTACTGGAAGAAGATATTGCGGATTTAGTATTAGTTGGAAATAAGGATAAAATTCTTGAAAAAGCAGAACACTATGGTTATGATTTATCAGGTGCCCAGTTCATTGACCCTGAAACAACTGATAAATTAGAACAGTATGTTGATGTTTTAGTAGAAGCAAGAAAGAGCAAAGGAATGACTTCCGAACAGGCAAGAGTAATTCTTACTACAAATTACCTCTACTTCGGCTGTACTATGGTTAAAGCAGGAGATGCAGACGGTATGGTTGCAGGTGCATGCCATGCAACAGCAGATGTATTAAGACCATCTCTTCAGATCCTGAAAACAGCACCTGGTACAAAACTTGTATCTGCTATTTTCGTAATGGTAGTACCTGACTGTGAATATGGTGCAGGTGGTATTTTCGTATTTGGCGATTCCGGATTAAACCAGAACCCAACATCCGAAGAATTAGCACATATCGCAGCAACAAGTGCAAGAAGTTTTGAACTTTTAGTTCAGGAAGATGCAAAAGTTGCTATGATTTCTCACTCTACAAAAGGCAGTGCAAAACATGCTGATGTTACTAAAGTTGTAGAAGCAACAAAGATTGCAAAAGAATTATACCCTGACATTGCGTTAGACGGTGAATTCCAGGTTGATGCAGCTATCGTTCCAAGTATTGGTGCTTCAAAAGCTCCAGGAAGCGAAATCGCTGGACATGCTAACGTATTAATCTTCCCTGACTTAGATGCCGGAAACAATGGATATAAATTAGTACAGCGTCTTGCAAAAGCAGAAGCTTACGGTCCTTTAACACAGGGAATTGGAAAACCTGTTAACGATTTATCCAGAGGATGCTCTGCGGAAGATATCGTAGGTGTAATTGCAATTACATCAGTACAGGCTCAGGCACATTCACAGGAAAAATAATAGAGATATAGGAAGGTTTTGAAAAAATGGATGTATTAGTAATAAATTGTGGAAGTTCTTCTCTGAAATACCAGTTAATCGATTCTGAAACAGAGCATGTACTTGCTTCTGGTCTTTGCGAACGTATCGGTATTGATGGAAGATTTACATTTAAACCAGCAGATGGTGAAAAAATTGTAAAAGATTCTACAATGAAAGATCATAAAGATGCAATTCAGATCGTATTAGATGCATTAGTAGATCCTGCTACAGGCGTTATTAAGAATTTGGATTCTATCAGCGCAGTAGGACACAGAGTTGTACACGGCGGAGAAAAATTTGCGAAATCTGTAGTAATTACAGATGAAGTTATCGCAGCAATCAAAGACTGCAATGACCTTGCACCATTACACAATCCAGCGAACTTAATTGGTATTGATGCCTGCAGACAGGCTCTTCCTAACGTTCCTATGGTTGCGGTATTCGATACGGCTTTCCATCAGACAATGCCAGAAAAAGCTTATCTTTATGGTCTTCCAATAAAATACTATGAAGATTATAAGGTAAGAAGATATGGTTTCCATGGAACAAGCCACAGTTTTGTATCCAAACGCCTTATCGAGCTTGCTGGTTTAGATAAAAATAATTCTAAAGTTATTGTCTGCCATTTGGGTAATGGTTCCAGTATCTCAGCTGTAGTAAACGGAGAATCTATTGACACAAGTATGGGTCTTACTCCATTAGAAGGTATGCCTATGGGAACAAGATCCGGAAGCATTGATCCAGCTATCGTTGAATTCCTTTGCAAAAAGGAAAATAAATCTGTTAGTGAAATCATGAACGTATTAAATAAAGAATCTGGTGTACTTGGTATGTCTAATGGTTTATCAAGTGACTTCAGAGATTTATCAGATGGTGCATCTAAGGGCAATAACTATGCGAAGAATGCTCTTGACGTGTTCGCATATGATGTTGCGAAATTAGTTGGTGGCTATGTTGCAGCTATGAATGGTGTTGATGCAATCGCATTTACAGCAGGTGTAGGTGAAAACGACTCTGCAACAAGAAAAGCAATTCTTTCTTACCTTGGATATTTAGGCATTACTGTTGATGAAGAAGCAAATAGTATTCGTGGCGAAGAAAAAATGATTTCAACAGCTGATTCTAAAGTTAAGGTATTTGTTGTTCCAACAAATGAAGAATTAGCAATTGCTCGTGAAACAGTAGCATTAGTATAGTCATTAGATGCATAAGCCGGCCACCTTATGGCGGGTCATTTAGCTGATAGATAGAGAGAAAAGCCGGTTGTTTGAAATGTTTGGTTTTAAACAGCTGACTTTTCTTTTTGATGAATCAAATCTTTTTAGTGAAAAATAATTATGCTGGATATTTGTCGGAATAAACAAATTTTTATTGACTTTTTATACTGTATGTGGTATAAATAAAAAAGTGTGGAAAAATCCTAGTATAAATCCGTCGAGTGTATAGGATTGGAGATAATTTATGTTAATTAATTTATCAGAGATTATGTCGGTGAAGGACAAGGTTCAACACGTTGTAGTTCCAATTGAAATGGAATGCTTTAAGCTGGATGGAACAGAGTATTACTTTGTGAAGAAAGAACCGGTTGATATAACGATTACCTGTACGGGTGAGCGTGAGATTCATCTGGGGGCTTCCACAGAGGTTTCACTTATGCTTCCATGTAGTAGATGCCTTGAAGAGGTTGAGACAACATTTCATATTTTAGTTTCAAAGGATATTAGATTCGAAGAAACTGCTCAGAATAAGTCGGACGATGGGGATGAATTAAATTATATCAAAGGATATAATCTAGACGTAGATATACTTGTTTATGACGAGATGCTGCTGGATTTCCCATTGAAAGTTTTGTGTTCGGAGGATTGTAAGGGTATATGCAGTGTCTGTGGGAAGAATCTCAACAAGGGAACCTGCGACTGTGACCGTACCGTAGGCGATCCGAGAATGTTAAAGTTTCAAGATGTCTTCAAGAATTTTAAGGAGGTGTAATAAATGTCAATCTGTCCAAAGAATAAATCTTCCAAAGCAAGAAGAGACAAGAGAAGAGCAAATTGGAAAATGGCTGCTCCAAATCTTGTAAAATGCAGTAAATGTGGAGAGTTAATGATGCCACACAGAGTATGTAAAGCTTGTGGTTCCTATAATAAAAAGGAAATTATTTCAGCTGAATAATTTCGGCTTTGTAAGTTAACTTATATCAAAAAGATTCTCACTTACGTGGGAATCTTTTTGATTGCAGGAAAATTTATTTAGAAAGATGTTTTGCTTTGTGGACGATTGTTTTCAGAAGGATACTTACATAATCGCTCAGCATCCGGCTGTCAGAAAGAAAGGAATCTGTTAATTCCAGAAACGTAGTTTTATCTTTTACATTTATCTGAAATTTCGGTTCCATGCCGAGTGTAAACTGTGGAATGAATACCCCCTGTTTTTTGATATAGCAGGTAGCGGCTTTTGCTTTCACTTTATGTTCTTTGTCCACGAATTGAGCAACACTTTTATGAATTGCAGTATCCTCCAACGGAAGATAATAATAGTCCTTATAATTTGGATAAAAATATTTGTATTCTCCTTGAAACGTTTTAATCCGGAGTGAACCAAGCTGATTACAGACGGAAAGAGCGATTTCTTCCGTTTCATAGAAAATCGGGTTCTTTATTGGATTTTTCAGCGTAAATTCTAAATAGAGAGTAAAATCCTTTTGGTACGCTTTTGTAACCGTATGCGGAGATTCAAACAGATCACTATAGGAAAGAACGGATGACAAAAGAATCAGGTTGGAAACATCTTCTGCATTATGAAGAAGCAGTTTGTGAAGCAATGGATTTAAATCCTTAGTTCGTGCAAATTTACTTTTCATATACTGAGTGTATACTTCAATGAGTTCGCCGCCACTGTATTCGTCTTCTCTATGGATACCGATAAAATTTTCCACTGATTTCTGCTTTACATTTGGAAGATGCAGTAAAGTCTTATAAGGCTTTATTTTTTTATACAAATCAATGGATAGAAAATCTGAAAAACAAAATGCTATTTGGTGATGCTTCATTTTCTTTTCCAGATAAGGAATGTCAAATCCGGAACCATTAAAATGTACGATTACCCTGTATCTGGAGGAAAACTGTATAAATTCTTCCAGCAGAGTTTTTTCACTAATATAGTCATCGGCGAACCACTGTATCAGATTCCAGCAGTTATTTTCATAAAAACAGCATCCAATCAGATAGACACTGGAAACGTCAGCAGACAGTCCCGTTGTTTCAATATCAAAAAATAGCAAATCAGAGGGTTGAATTGACAGATTCGGGTCAAACTGATAAGGGAGTGCTGCTGTTAATTTATTTGTAAATGTTAACATAGAAAACCTCCTGTTTATGTATTATAACATGATTCAGGATAAGGTCAAATTTTTGTAGCTAGAAAAAAGAACAGAAGGAGTTTTAAATGGTAGAACGAGAAAATGAGAATTCTAAATTCGTCGAACATAAGAACCGAATTAAGCGGGAACTAAAAGGTCGAATAAAAAATAATATGAGCGGCTTTTTAAGTGTATGTCTGGTAGGACTTCTCGCGTTACTCCAAATATCGATTATCATTATACTGCCGTTCATTCTGAGAAACTTTACAGTTTACTTCTATATTGTACTTGAGATTTGCAGTATTATGCTGATACTGACATTAATTAATGATAATAGAAGCCCGTCCTATAAAATTGCATGGATTTGTATTGCACTGGCGTGTCCGATTTCAGGACATATCATGTATTGGCTTTGGGGTGGACCAGATTCTAAGAAAAAACTAGACCGGAATATTTTAAAGATAATGGAACATGGGAAACAATTTCTGAAACATGATAAAGAACTGGAAGCGGATTTTTGGGAAGAAAGACCTTTGGAAGCGAGAATGTCCCGCTACATGTCATCTCATAATTTTCCCCTGTTTTCCGGAAATGATATCCGCTATTTCTCCATGGGAGAAGATGCTTTTGAAGAAATTTTTGATGGATTGGAAAAGGCAGAAAAGTTTATTTTAATTGACTTTTTTATTGTAGCAGAAGGAGCTATCTGGGATAAACTTCATGAAATCTTAGTGGAAAAGGTAAGGCAGGGTGTAGAAGTTAAATTCATGTACGATGATTTTGGTGCTATGATTCGGACCGGAAAATACTTTAAACGCAATCTAGAAGCGGATGGAGTAGAAGTCCGTATTTTTAACCCCATTCATAAATATACGGATAAATTATATATGAATTACCGAAGCCATCAGAAAATTATTGTGATTGATGGAAATATAGGTTTTACTGGAGGATTTAATATTGCGGATGAATATGCTAATCTAGTAAAACGTTTTGGTGTTTGGAAAGATAATGGTATCCGGGTAGAAGGTAATGCAGTCTGGGGAATGACAGTGACCTTTCTGCAAATGTGGGAAGTCTGCCAAGGACATAATGATATTGATTTTGACAGATATCGGCCGACTTTTAAAAAAGCACCGGGAGAAACATTCTGTCATGTTATTTCTGATGGCCCTGCCAACAATCAGGAAAATCCAATCGAAAGTATTTATCGGCAGATGATAGACTATGCAGGAGAGTTTTTATATATTACCACGCCATATCTGATTATTGAATCAGACATGAATGAAGTATTGATTTCTGCAGTTCAGAGCGGAGTAGATGTAAGGATAATTACACCATACATTCCGGATAAAAAAAATGTAAAGCTTTTAACCAATTATAATTATGGGTATTTATTAAAAAACGGGGTACGTATTTTCGAATATGAGCCAGGATTTATTCATGCAAAAACCATTATAAATGAAAATTGTGGTATTGTTGGAACGATTAACATGGATTATCGAAGCTTTTACCTGCATTATGAAAATGGTGTATGGATGTCTGATAAGCAGGTGATTGGCAGTATCAAAAAAGATTTGGTGGAAACTATGGAAGTCTGCCGTGAAATTACGTATGAAGAGTGGAAAAAGCGTCCGTTAATGATGAAACTAAAACAGTCCTTTTTAAAAATGTTTTCTACCTTAATGTGATAAGATAACACATTGTTCTAAGCTATATGACTGTGTTAGTATGCAGGTAGCACAAAATAAGAAGGTGGAACAATTGAGAAAAATGAAATTAAATGGTATCTGGAAGATGAGCCGGGCAGACGGTGACATGATTGGAGAAAAGAAATTCCTAGATGCAGCTGTTCCCGGCTCTCTTTATCAGACGATGCTTGAAAATGGAGAGATGAAAGACCCATTTTACGGAGAAAATGAACTGGAAGTGCTGAAACTCTCAGAAGAAGATTTCTGCTTTGAAACGGTATTTAGGGCAGGTAAGGAACTGATGCAGGAGGAAAAGATTTTTTTAGTACTGGATGGAATTGATACATTAGCGGATGTTTTTGTAAATGGCGAGAATGTTGGACACTGTGATAATATGCATCGCAGCTGGGAGTTTGATGTTTCTTCTATTATAAAGGATGGAAAAAATGAGTTAAAGATAAGATTATATTCTCCGATTCAGTACATAAAGCAGAAAAATGAAAAAGTATATACTGGTGGTGTTACAGAATCTATGGAAGGATTTCCACATCTTCGAAAGGCACACTGCATGTTTGGCTGGGATTGGGGACCAAGACTTCCAGACGAAGGTATTTTCCGGGATGTTTCCCTAGTGGGATATTCAAAAGGAAGAATTCATGATGTATATGTGACACAGAAGCATGAAGATGAAAGAGTCGGACTTGGTTTCCATGTGAATTGTCAGTGGTTGAAAGAAGGTTCAGATAATCAGATTGAAATTAAAGTAACCGCACCAGATGGAACCTGTTATCTGGCAGATACGGAGAACCTGTTATGGCTTGAAGAACCACAGCTTTGGTGGCCAAACGGTTATGGTGCACATCCTTTATACAAGGTGAATGTAACACTTTTGGATGAGAACAAAGAAGTACTTGATACCTGGGAGAAGAAAATCGGACTTCGGACAATGACAATTAATCAAGACAAAGATGAATGGGGAAATGGGTTTGCTCATGAAGTGAATGGCGTGAAGATTTTTGCTATGGGAGCCAATTATATTCCAGAGGATAATCTGCTGGGACGTTGTTCTAAAGAACGGACGAAAGCTCTTCTTAAGGATTGTGTGACATGTCATTATAATATAATCCGTGTCTGGGGAGGTGGCTTTTATCCAGATGATTACTTTTATGAACTGTGTGATGAATTCGGACTTCTTGTATGGCAGGATTTTATGTTCGCCTGTGAAAGTGTAGAATTGACGGAGGAGTTCGAAGAAAATATCCGTCAGGAAGTAATACAAAATGTTCAGAGAATAAGAAATCATGCCTGTCTCGCTTTGTGGTGCGGGAATAATGAGATGGAAAGCCAGACAATGGATAAGTGCTGGAAACCAAGCAAAAAGCAGGAATGTGATTATATTAAGTTATTTGAATATATCATCCCTGGAATTTTAAAGCAAGAAGATCCGCAGACCTTTTATTGGCCATCTTCTCCATCCTCTGGTGGAAATTATGATAATCCATGGGAGGAAAACAAAGGAGATACGCATTATTGGGATGTCTGGCATGGAGAAAAGCCGTTTACTGAGTTTCGAAAGTTCTATTTTCGTTATCTGTCTGAATTTGGTTTTCAGTCGTTCCCTTCTTTAAAGACAATTGAGACTTTTACAGAGGAGAAAGACCGAAATATTTTTTCAAGGGTAATGGAGATGCATCAAAGAAACTGTGGGGCAAATGGAAAGATTTTAAGCTATCTTTCCCAGACGTATCTGTATCCGAAAGATTTTGCGCATCTGATTTATGCATCTCAGCTGTTACAGGCAGAAGCCATGCGGCATGGAATCGAGCATAACCGGAGAAATCGTGGCAGATGTATGGGAACCATTGTATGGCAGTTAAATGATATCTGGCCGGCAGCATCTTGGTCAGGTATTGATTATTATGGACGTTGGAAAGCACTTCAGTATGAAGAAAAACGTTCTTTTGAACCTGTACATATATCCTGCGAGGAGATGGGAGAAATCCAGCAGAGACCATACTGCATTCTGGAACCAAGTGAAATGGAGCAGTCGGTACGGCTTCATGTAGCTAATGAAACGAAAAATATGGTAACAGGAACGGTGAAATGGGAACTGCGGACACCAGACAGCCTGATTGTATTACAGGGAAGTGAAGAAGTAACTGTGGAAGCCATGTCCGGAACTTGGTTAGATAAATTAAATTTTCAAAATTATAATGTTAGAAAACATTATGTATCGTATACATTGGAAACAAAAAATGGTATCATTTCTTCTGGAACCTGTCTGCTTACGATGCCGAAGCATTTTGAATTTCGGAATCCAAAATTACAGGTAAAACAGGATGGGGATAAAATTACGGTAACTGCTGAAAATTACGCAAAAAATGTAATGGTTTATGATTTAGATTCTGATCTTGTGTTATCGGATAATTTTTTTGACATGAATAAAGGTGAAAAGACCATAAGCATTCAGCGTGGGACTGTTTCCAAACTGAGGGTTATGTCAGTTTATGATATAGGATTTTAAAGAAAAAAGTGGGAAATGATCGAACTGGCGTTAATTTAAAGGGTGATTGTATATAATAAAAAGAGGCTTATGTGATATGATTTTAGATAGAGCGGAGGTTTCAATATGATATATACAGTCACCCTTAATCCGTCTTTGGATTATATTATGGATGTAGAAAAACTCAAATCGGGGGAAACCAACCGATCCTATGAAGAAACCATTCTACCTGGTGGAAAAGGAGTTAATGTTTCTATTGTGCTTAAAAATCTGGGATTTGAAAGCACTGCACTTGGTTTTACAGCCGGCTTTACTGGAGAAGAAATTGAGAAACGGCTGAAGGAAATAGGATGTCAGAGTGATTTTATCCGGTTGGATTCTGGACTGTCCAGGATAAATATAAAAATAAAAGCAGAGCAGGAAACGGAAATTAATGCTCTTGGCCCATATATTGGAAAAAAATACGTAGAGAGACTGCTTAATAAGTTGGATCAGCTGAAAGAGGGAGATATTCTTGTTCTTGCAGGTAGTATTCCGTCTTCTGTTTCAGATGGAATTTATCAGGAAATTATGGAACGATTATCTGGAATGCATGTATTGACAGTTGTGGATGCTACGAAAGATCTGCTTGTGAAGGTGTTGGAAAAGCATCCGTTTCTTATTAAACCAAATCATCATGAATTAGGTGAAATTTTTGGAGTGGAATTAAAAGACCCTCAGGAAATCAAAATCTATGGTAAAAAGCTGAAGGATATGGGAGCAAGAAATGTTCTGATTTCTATGGCTGGAGCTGGAGCTGTTTTTCTTGGAGAGGACGGAAGTGTACTAGAGAGTCGGGCACCCAAAGGAACTGTAGTGAATTCAGTTGGTGCAGGAGATTCGATGGTTGCTGGTTTTCTGGCAGGATATTTGGAAGAAAAGGATTACTGGCATGCCTTTAGAATGGGCATTTCTACAGGAAGTGCCAGTGCATTTTCCAAAGATTTGGCAACAAGAGAGCAGGTTGAGACAATTTACAGAATGTTATAGCCAGGAGGTCATTATGAGAATTACAGATTTATTAGATCCAAACAGTATTTGTCTGGATGCAAGTCCGTCTAATAAGGAAGAAGCCTTAGACCAGGTTATAAAACTTATGGACAAGTCTGGGAAAATTTCGAATGTTTCCGAGTACCGGGAACGGGTATTGAAACGGGAAGAAGAAGGAACTACTGGAATCGGGGAAGGTATTGCAATTCCACATGGAAAATGTGGTGCCGTGAAGAAACCAGGACTTGCTGCTATGGTAATCAAAGAAGGTGTAGAATTTGATTCTTTGGATGGCCAGCCGGTTTATTTAATTTTCCTGATTGCAGCACCAGATACAAAGGAAAATGTACATCTAGATGTGCTGAGTAAATTATCTGTACTGATGATGAATGAACAGTTTGTTTCTGACTTGAAAAATGCAAAAAACGTGGATGAGTTTCTTCATATTATTAATGAAGCCGATCAGGAAGAAAAAGAAGAAAAGAAGGAGTCTCCAGATAATAGTTCGGTTAAAATCCTTGCAGTTACAGGATGCCCGACCGGAATTGCACATACCTACATGGCAGCAGAGGCTTTGGATAAAAAAGCGAAAGAACTTGGCTGCTTTATTAAGGTAGAAACCAGGGGTTCTGGTGGTGCTAAAAATGTTTTGACGACACAGGAGATTGAAGAGGCAGACTGTATTATTGTAGCTGCAGACACGAAAGTTCCAATGGAGCGGTTTGCAGGAAAACCATTAATTGAATGCCAGGTTTCAGATGGAATCAGTAAGGCAGATGAACTGGTACGCCGTGCTATGGAGAAAGACGCTCCCTTATATAAAGCCAAGAGTGATGGTGAGGATGGCAGTTCATCTTCCATGGAAGGACAGGGTGGCTGGCATACCATTTATAAGCATTTGATGAATGGAGTATCTCATATGCTTCCATTTGTTGTAGGAGGCGGAATTTTAATTGCTATTGCTTTCCTCATTGATGGATTAATGGTGGATATGGAAACGGCATCCGCAGAAGTCCGTGCTGATTTTGGTATGATTACGCCATATGCCGCATTTTTTAAATCCCTTGGGGGCGTGGCTTTTGGATTTATGCTTCCAATTCTGGCAGGCTACATTGCTATGAGTATTGGTGATAGGCCTGGATTGCTTCTTGGTTTTGTAGGAGGCGCAATGGCAGCAGACGGAAGTTCTGGTTTCTTAGGTGCTCTGGCAGCAGGTTTTATTGCAGGTTATCTGGTTGTATTCCTTCGAAAATTATTTGCAAATCTGCCGGATGCTTTAGATGGAATCAAACCCGTTCTTTTATATCCCGTACTTGGATTGCTGATTATTGGTATCTTAATGACTTATATTATCGAGCCGCCTCTTGGAGCACTGAATACGTTACTAAATAATGCACTGGTAAGTATGAATGGTGCCAGCCGGGTTGTTCTTGGAATTGTACTTGGTGGAATGATGGCAGTGGATCTTGGCGGTCCAGTTAACAAGGCAGCCTATGTATTTGGAACTGCATCCATTGCAGCTGGAAATTATGCCATTATGGCAGCTGTTATGGTTGGTGGAATGGTACCGCCTTGTGCGATTGCGCTTGCAACATTGTTGTTTAAAAATAAATTTACGAAACAGGAGAGAAAGTCGGGACCAACCAATTTTATTATGGGACTTTCCTTTATTTCAGAAGGTGCCATCCCTTATGCAGCAGCAGATCCGATTCGGGTTATTCCATCCTGCATTATTGGTTCGGCACTGGCAGGTGCACTTTCTATGGTATTTGACTGTACTTTAATGGCACCGCATGGAGGAATTTTTGTATTTCCAGTAGTAGGAAATCCTCTGCTATATCTAGTGGCTTTGACTGCGGGAACAATTGCAGGTGCGTGTCTGTTAGGAATTTTGAAAAAGCCTGTTAATGAGTTATAAAAAGTTTACAAAGCTAAGAATGTTTGGATTTCACAAATGATTTTATGGAATAATACAAATTAAACAGAGACAAAAAAGAGTTTATATTGTAGCATTCTTATTTTTGTGATAATATGGAATTATAGAATGATATAAAGTGTCAGAAGGAAAGCTATTTTGACACTTTTATATCATTTTGAAATAAAATATAGGGGGGAATGTATCAGATGCAAAGGAAAGGAGACTCAAGAGGTGAATTTATTTATACGCAGTGAAAGCTGATTATGCACCGAAAGAAGACGAAATTTTATACCTGAAACGGGAGAACTCTGGAGTAACAATCCAGACAGAAGCGGGAGAGAGGGGATATTGTATACGAAACTCTCCGAAATCTGCTTCAGAGACTTTCAAACTCCTTTTTGACAATTAACCGTGGAATTATAGTAATATAGAAAGCATATTACAAAGATTGCAGGAACGCATGCAGTTATGACAGATAATAAATCATTACCTATTTCCACCAAAAATTACAAACAGATACTGAAAGAATTTACAGCAATGTATTCGCAGATGATTGATGAACAGTCTATATTACATAGTGAAAAGATTGAAAAATAAGAATTTACAGAATTGAAAAAAGAAAACATTGTTATTACAATATGAGATTAAGGCAACGTTTGCGAGTAAAAAATGTACTTTAACGAGGAATGCATTGAAATGCAAAAAATACTAGAATATACTAAAATTGCTTATTCATTAGGTTTTGTTAAATTAATTCAAAGGAGAGTATGTATATGGATAAAAAAATGGGTGAAAAACAGGAAATTCGATATGACTATAGTAAATTATTAGGAAGAATAAAAGAAATATACAGAACACAGGCAGCATTTGCAGAAGAACTGGGGATTGGAAGAGTTTCCGTAAGTCAGAGATTAAATAATAAACTTGAATTTACACAAAATGAAATAGCAGTATCCTGCAGGCTTTTGAAAATACCAAAAGCAGAAATGTATCTCTATTTCTTTAAAGAAATAGAAAGTTAAGGGGAGCATTTGTTTGAATACATTGAGTAGGTAAATTGCATGTTTAGAAAAATTAACCAATTATAGTTGTTTTTCCTTTAACTGGATGATATAATAAAGTTACCCGAAAAAGGAATATGATATGGAAAAGGAGAAGGAAAATATGATGAGATTTACATTACCAAGAGATGTTTTTTATGGAAGAGATTCCCTTGCACAGTTAAAGCAACTAAAGGGAACAAAAGCTGTTATTGTAATTGGCGGCGGTACATTAAAGAGATTGGGCTTTGTTGATAAAGTAGTCTCTTATTTAAAAGAAGCAGGAATTGAATCCCGTCTGATTGAAAATGTAGAACCAGATCCATCAGTTGAAACAGTTATGAAAGGTGCAAAAGCCATGCAGGAATTTGAACCTGATTGGATTGTAGCAATGGGAGGCGGTTCTCCGATTGATGCAGCAAAGGCAATGTGGATTTTTTATGAATATCCAGAACTCTCCTTCGAAGAACTTCTTGCAGCAGACACATTTCCAACACTTCGTAAAAAAGCGAAGTTTTTGGCAATCCCATCTACATCAGGGACAGCATCTGAAGTTACTTCATTTTCAATTATTACCGATTACAGCACAGGAGTAAAATATCCAATTGCTGATTTTAACATTACACCAGATATTGCAATTGTGGATCCTGAACTGGCGGAATCTATGCCACAGAAACTAACAGCACATACCGGAATGGATGCATTGACACATGCGATTGAAGCGTATGTATCAACATTGAATTCCCCATTTACCGACCCACTGGCATTAAAAGCAATACATATGGTAAAGGAATATTTAGTCGATTCTTATAATGGAGATAAGGCAGCAAGAGAGCAGATGCATTACGCACAATGTCTTGCGGGAATGGCATTTACCAATACATCACTTGGAATCGTACATTCTATGGCACATAAGACAGGTGCTGCTTTTTCAACAGGGCACATTCCACACGGCTGTGCAAATGCAATTTACCTTCCATATGTAATCCGGTTTAATGCAGAAGAAGTGAAAAAGAGATATGCAGAAATTGCAGTAAGCGTTGGGTTTACTGGTACAGAAGATGAACTGATTGAAGAATTATGTAATATGATTACAGACTTTAATAGACAGCTGAACATTCCACTTACATTACAGGAATTTGGTATCAAGGAAGAAGAATTCAAAGAAAAAATTGCAAAGATTTCTGAACTTGCAGTTGGGGATGCTTGTACGCTGACAAATCCAAGAAAAATTACACCAGAAGAAATGCAGAAATTATTTGAATGTATTTATTACGGAAAAAAAGTTGATTTTTAGGAAAATAGTGAAAGTTAGAATAGGAAAAAATGGCTGTTGTGCTGAATGCATGACAGCCATTTTGTTTGCTTTTATTTCACTATTTTATATCATACTTATAGAAGACAAGCCTTGACATAAACTAAACAAAAGTAGTAAGATAAGTTTGCATTTTATGAGAGAGTAAGTACAGTAGTAGAATACCAATATCAGTATAATTGATTGATAATCAGTTTTAGGTACAAAAAGAATATGGAGGAAAGTTCATGTTTAAAAAGTTGAAAAAAATGAGAATAAGGAAAAGACTAATCTACTCGTATAGGCTGTTGTCAGGAATATCTACTTTGACAATCCTATTAGTCGGAGCCGTAATGATGATACTGGCACATAATTATCGATATGCATTAAAAAACTATGGATTCTCACAAGGAAATATAGGAAAAGCCATGACGGCATTTTCAGATTCCAGGAGTGCAGCAAGAGCGGTGATTGCATATTCAGATCCAAATAGGATTATAGAATCGATACATATTCATGATAACAGAAAACAGAAATTTGAAAAATATATGAAAGAAGTAAAGAAGACAATTGTATCAAAAGAAGAGAGAAAATTATTTGATGAGGCACAGATATATATAACAAAATACTGGGAACTGGATGAACAGATTGTGGAAAAAGGAAAGAGTGATGATGCATTAGAGCGAAGAGAAGCTCAGGCAGATGCATCAAGAAATTTGGATCCAGTTTATGAGAAAGTGTATACCAGATTGTCAAAGCTTATGGAACGGAATATCAGTATCAGTTACATAATGGAGCAGCGTCTTAATATGATGAAAAATATATGTATCATTTTGGTTGTGTTATTTAGTATTATGAGTTATATTATGTGCGATAAGCTTGGAAAATATATGTCAAATGAAATTTGTGAACCAATGGGTGCACTTATTAAACGTTTGAAGACGTTTGCACAGGGAAATCTTAAGGAGCCATTTCCACAGCTGGAACAGGATGATGAAATTGCAGATATGATTCGAGAAGCCCAGGAGATGGCAGAAAATTTAGGATTAGTAATTGGAGATATCGGTTATGTTTTAGGAGAAATGTCGAATGGAAATTATGCAGTAGAGAGTAAAAACTGGGACAAATATCTGGGAGAGTTTATTTCAATACGTTCTGGTATGGAACAGTTGAAATTACAGATGAATGGCACCCTTCATCAATTAGAAAAATCTTCAGAACAGGTGTCACAAGGTGCTGACAGTATGGCAGGAGTAGGACAGAGTCTGGCACAAGGTACAACAGAACAGGCAGCATCTATTGAAGAACTTCGGGCAACTATTGAAACAATAACAAAGAATGCACAGCAGACGACGGAAAGTATGAACAGTGCCTGCAAAGAGGCTGACAGACATGCAGAGGAGGCGGATGCAGGAAGGTTTCAAATGAATGAAATGGTAGAAGCAATGAATAGGATTAGTGATACTTCTATGAAAATTGTACATATTATTGAACAAATGGAAGAAATTGCTTCTGAGACAAATCTTTTATCGCTCAATGCATCGATTGAGGCTGCAAGAGCCGGAGAAGCAGGGAAAGGTTTTGCAGTAGTGGCAGGAGAAATTGGAGGGCTGGCAAGTCAGTCAGCAGGTGCGGCAGCGAATACCAGAAAGCTGATTGAAAACTGCGTCAAAGAAGTAAAAAATGGAAATCTGGCTGCGAAAAAAGCATCTGACTCTATGGAATTGATTATTGAAGGAATGAAAAAAATTGTACTTGTTTCCGAAAATATGAAAGAGGCGGCGGGTGCTCAGTTTATATCTATGAAAAAAATAGATGGCAGTGTGGCACAGATAGCAGATGTGATACAGGAGAATTCCTCCACTGCGGAAGAGTCCTCTGCTATCAGTGAGGAACTGGCGGCTCAGGCAGAGAATTTAAATGCTCTTGTGAAAAAATTCAAACTTAGTTAAAATGATGAAGGCAGAAGAATCTTATTTTTATTTCTTCTGCTTTTTGGGAAAATTTCCAATGAATAGTCCAAAACTTGACATAAACTCCATAAAAGCGTAATATAGATTTAAAATTCAGACGGAATTAGACAAATTTTTAACAGATCTTATAGACCTATCTTAATTGTTTCGTAAAAAAATGGAACAATTTCTAACCAGCTTCAGGTTATATTAACATATATCAATAAAAAAATACCACATAAAGAGATGTTAATTATACACATAGATTATCAGAGATTGTTTTGTTAAAAAATATAATGTGGAGGGTAAATTTATGTTAAAAAAACTGAAAAAAATGCGAATTCGAAAAAGGCTGGTTAATGCATTTCTGCTGGTTTCTATAGTGTTTAGTTTAGTAACTTTAATTGCTGGGATTTCAATATTTGTTTTGGCTCATAATTATGAATATGTGCTTGAATACTATGGATTTTCTCAAGGCAGTATTGGAAAGGCAATGGTTGTGTTTGCAGATTCCAGAAGTGCTTCTAGGGCCGTAATTGCTTACTCTGATCCGAATCGGATAAAACAGGCGGTAACAGTTCATGACAACAAGAAGAAAAAGTTTGAAACGTATATGGCAGAAGTAAAGAAAACGCTTGTTACTAAAAAAGAGAAGGAGCTGTATGAGCAGGCGGCTGCTAACGTGCGGAACTATTGGAAGCAGGATGCCCGGATTATAAAGCGGGGACAAAGCATGGATAAAAAAGAACGATGGGGGGCACAGGAAGAGGCATCGGAAGTACTGGATAGTACTTATGAAAAAGTCTACTCTCGAATGGCAGATTTAATGGAAATGAATGTGCAGACTGGTCATAGGCTGGAAAATCTGCTGTTCGTTTTTAAAATTATGTGTATATTGAGTATATTGATTATGCTTGTTCTGAATATGCATATGTGCTGCAGACTTGGAAATAAGATTGCCAAAGGGATCTGTGAGCCAATGAATGCATTCATTAAGCGTTTAAAGACATTTGCAGTTGGAGATATTAAAAACCCGTTTCCTCAATGTGAAAATGAAGATGAGATAGCAGATATGATTGGACAGGCTTCTATTATGTCAGGTAACCTGACTATGGTAATCAGCGATATCGGATTTATTTTAAATGAAATGGCAAGTGGTAATTATGCAGTAGAGAGTAAGATATGGGAACGATATTTGGGTGAATTTATTTCTATCCGTACAGGAATGAAACAGTTGAAAATACAGATGAATGAGACTCTTCATCAAATTGAAGGAGCATCTACGCAGGTATCTGCTGGAGCATCCAATATGGCATCTGTCGGACAAAGCCTGGCTCAGGGAACGGCAGATCAGGCAGCATCGATCGAAGAACTTCAGGCAGCTGTTATGGATCTTACAGAAGGAGCACGTAAAACTACAGAAAATATAGAAGATGCATATCAGGAGGCAGCACGTTATGCAGGAGAAGCAGATGTCAGCAGACAGCAGATGAATGAAATGATGAACGCAATGAAGAAAATTAGTGATACATCCATGCAGATCGTACACATTATTGAAGAAATTGAAGATATAGCTTCTCAAACGAATTTATTGTCATTAAATGCAGCCATTGAGGCAGCAAGAGCAGGAGAAGCCGGCAGAGGGTTTGCTGTAGTGGCAGAACAGATTGGAAATTTAGCAGAGCAGTCAGCTCAATCAGCAGCCAATACAAGGCAGTTGATCGAAGGCTGTATTAAAGAAGTAGAAGATGGTGATGCTATAGCCAAAAGGGTTTCTGATTCCATGAAACTTGTAATAGATGGAATGAAGAAAATTGCTTCGACATCCAAAGATATGAAAGAAGTATCCATTACCCAGATGGAATCCATGGAACAGATTGATATAGGAGTAGACCAGATTGCAGAAGTAGTACAGGAAAATTCTTCGACAGCAGAAGAATCTTCTGCAACCAGTGAGGAACTGGCGGCTCAGGCAGAAAATATGAATGTTCTTGTAAAACGGTTTAGACTTGTATAACTGTAGCAAAAGGGATATAATCGTAAAAAACAGAGATCTGAGAGGAACAAAAGAATGAAACTGATTCGGAAAATTGATTATAATTCTCCAGTTGTACTGACGTTTGTAATATTATCATTTCTGGTACTTATTATTGATCAAAAGACAGGAGGAATGGCTAATCTGATGTTGTTTAGCGTATACCAAAGTTCTATGACAGACCCGTTTTTTTATATCAGGCTGTTTGGACATGTTTTGGGGCATGCAGGATGGGAACATTATGTGAATAATATGCTTCTGCTGCTGGTAGTCGGACCGATGCTGGAGGAGAAGTATGGGAGCCGGAAGCTTTTGGTTATGATTCTGCTGACAGCTTTTGTTACTGGAATGGTGAATCTGCTTTTTTTTCAGGTAAGAGTACTTGGAGCCAGTGGAATTGTATTTATGATGATTCTTCTTTCTTCCATTACATCCATGAAGGAACAGAGAATTCCATTAACACTGATTCTGGTTGCAGCAGCATATATGGGGAATGAAATCACACAGGGAATTGTGGGACAGGACAATATTTCACAGATTTCACATATTACTGGAGGCATCTGCGGAATTATATTTGGACTTGTATATCAGAAAAAACAGATTTGAACGGAATGAAGCAACGTATTGTGTGAGAAATTATTGCTGGTTATGTAAAATTTACATGAAATATTTGCACCACTTTCTTTAGTATGATATAATTTCTCTTAACATTTTAAAGAAGACATAGAATCATTACGATAGATACATGGAAAAATAGATTTCTTGAGTGGAGTGGTATATATGATAGATGATGGAAAGAATAAAAATTATGGTTTTGAGCAGTATATCTGGACAGAGGAAAGTGTATTAACCAGCCCGGAATCATTTACAAAACCGGAGGATTTATATCAGTGTCTGATCGAACATATTTTAAAGTACCATCCATCTTCAGACATTTCTATGATTCAGCATGCTTATCGGGTTGCATCTAAAGCTCATGAAGGGCAGAAAAGAAAATCCGGAGAGGATTATATCATTCATCCTCTTTGTGTCGGACTGATTCTGACAGATCTTCGCCTGGATAAGGAAACTATCAGTGCGGGACTTCTGCATGATGTCGTCGAAGATACGGATATGACTTTGGAGGATGTACGTAGGGAATTTGGTGATGAAGTAGCATTTTTAGTAGATGGCGTGACTAAATTGGGTCAGATACCAAAAAATTATGATAAGACAGAAGCACAGGCAGAAAATTTAAAGAAAATGTTTTTAGCAATGGCGCAGGATATCCGAGTAATTCTTATTAAACTTGCCGATCGCTTACATAACGTCAGAACGCTGAATTTCCGTTCCCCGGAAAAGCAGGTGAAAGTTGCCAGGGAAACCATTGACATTTATGCACCATTAGCACATCGCCTGGGAATTTCGAAGATTAAGACAGAACTGGATGATTTATCCTTGAAATATTTAAGACCGGATGTATATGACAGTCTTCAGCAGAAATTGAAAAAGACAGAAAAAGAACGTGATTGTTTTATGAACAGCATGATACATGAACTTCAGAATCTTCTCGACCAGTCTGGCATTCATGCCAAAGCAGCAGGACATGTAAAACATTTGTTTAGTATTTACCGGAAAATGATAAATCAGAATAAGGATATCGAACATTTTCAGGAAGTGTTCACGTTCCGAATTATAGTATCATCGATACAGGAATGTTATCAAGTGCTTGGTGTGATTCATGATCACTATAAACCGGTGCTGGAGAAATTTAAGGATTTTATCGCGATGCCAAAGACAAACCGCTATCAGTCCATTCATACTACGCTTCTTTCGAAATCAGGCAGGCTTTTTGATGTGCAGATACGAACTGGTGAAATGCATATGACATCAGAATATGGCATCACTGCGTATTGGAAATATAAGGAAAGTGGTCAGGCGGATAATATTAAGAAACACAATGAAGAAAAATTAAGCTGGCTCAAGCAGATTTTAGAGTGGCAGCAGGATATGTCCGATAATAAAGAATTTATGAGTCTGCTAAAAAGTGATTTTAATCTGTTAGACAGACAGATTTACTGCTTTACTCCTCAGGGTGAGGTAAAGCATCTTCCAAATGGTTCTAATGTAATTGATTTCGCATACAGTATTCATACTGCGATTGGAAATAAAATGGTGGGTGCCAGGGTAAATAGCAATCCGGTTCCACTGGATTATCAGATAGAAAATGGTGATCAGATTGAAATTATTACATCTCAAAATTCAAAAGGTCCAGAAAAGTCATGGATCAGACTTGCAAAGACAACTCAAGCAAAAAATAAAATAAATTCATGGTTTCGTGATGATCAGTGGGAGCATAACCTGAAAAAGGGAAAGCAGCTTCTTCATGAGTATGCATCCCAGAAAAATATGGATGAAAATATTTTATATGTTAAGAAATATCAGAATAAAATTATTCGAAAATATGGCTTGAAAGATTGGAAAGCAGTTGTAGCTGCTGTTGGACATGGTGCATTGAAGGAAGGAAGAGTCATTGATCGGATTATGGAAGAGTACAGGAAAGAATATCGTGATATGGAAGAAACAAAGGAAAATGGTTCCTGTGGAATTATTATTCGAAATGTAAATCATCCATTAATTCGTTTTGCAAAGTGCTGCTGTCCGGTTCCTTATGATGAAATTACCGGATATATGACAAAAGGACGTGGCGTGACGATTCATCGTACCGACTGTGTAAATATTATTCATCTGGATGCTTCAGAGAGGAATAAACTGCTGCTGGTAGAGTGGCAGGAGGAAGTAAAACCAGAAGAACAGGAAATGTATTCAGCAGAAATCAGGATTATTGCGAAGAATAGAATTGGAATGCTGGTAGATATTTCAGAAATTATGTATGCCAGCCAGATTGATATTGAAGTACTCCGAAGTAAAACCAGTCAGAATGGAATGACGACCATCCATTTGGCGTTTCAGATTCAGACGAGAGAAGAACTCAATGAAATTATGGAGAAATTACGAAAAATCAATGGAATTCAAAAGATAGAAAGGTTTTTGTCTTGAATGTATTTGAATCGAAACAAAAACATGTTATAATTTATCAATATTGATATGTGATTTAATTACTTAAAGATAACAACAGGAGGAAACGTATGAAAAAGACATTAACATGGCTGCTGTGTCTGATTATGATTGTACAGACAATTATGCCTTGTGCTGCATTACAGGCGGACAGCAGTGACGTAGATGGGAAAAATTTCACTAATATGTTAGAGGTACAGCCGGAACTCGCTGCATATTTTGACGAATTTAAGTTAGATTATAGTAGTATGGGGGTGCTTGCATATTCCATAAAGCTGAAAGATAGTTTCTTAGAACAGGTTTCAGATAAAATTGACATGGAGTATGGTGATGAATTAGGAAACTATGAAACAGAAGAAGAAAGAGATGCGTTTTATAAGAATAATATTGTAAATTCAGTGGATATCCCTCAGATTACAGCAGTGATTCCATGTGATGAAACGTATTTTAAAGAGAAGGAAGATGTTCAGAAGATTGAGACAACAGATGGAAATAAGGATGAAATTGGTGAGATATCTTTTTCTAGAGGAGACAATGGGAAAATAAATCTTAAATTTTTATTTAATAATCTTGTTTATAATAGAAAGAATGTGTCAACAGGTTCCGGTATCAATGTGAATTTGGATACCAGTCAGATTGGTAATAAAATCTATAAATATACATGGGATAAAACAAATGATGAAATTACACTGGATGTGACAGTAGAACCATCTCCATCCTCATCCACGGAAGATACAGTTTATAAGATTTCCAAGACAGCACCAAATGCAGTGGATGTACCATACATAGATTATATTATTACACCATCTGTCCAAAATGGAACTTTAAATGGGAAAACGATTTCAGATGTGATTCCAAAACATTTGATGGTAAACAAAGTTACGTTAGACGGAAATGAACTGTCAGCGGCTCAGTATTCGGTGAACAATGGAACATTTTTGTATACCTATCCGGAACTGAATGCGGACAAGTCCAATAAAATAACAGGAAGTAAACTGGTTATTCGTATGTGCCTTGATAATGACACGTATATTAATACATATATGAAGCAGCAGAAAATTGATATGACGTTTCATAATACAGCAGAATTTTTGGATGATGATAAGAAGACACCATTAACGAAAAGTGATGAAACAACGACCCGTATGAAGATGACGTTTGTGGAAAAGGGTGGAAAGATTATTGCACCTGGAAGTCCGGAATACGAATGGAGCATTACGCTGCGTACTTATTTTTCCTCCTCTGTTTATGCCTATGTGGTAGATGAGTTGAATGAAGACGTACATATGTATGAAACGGATAAACCAGTGCAGCTGCAGATAGGAACGGAAAAGAAAGAACTTACTTTGGTACAGGATAGAACAGGATTTAAAAGACCTGCTTCGGAAGTTAAGGTAAAACAGTTATATGATCTTGCAAATGCAAATGGTCTTTCAGACGGTCAGGCTCTCTATTATACGTATATCGATGAGTCCACTGGAAGTAAAAAAGCAGTTATGCTGATTCCTTATGAAAAGTATACAGATGGAATCGTTAAAATAACGTATAAAACAAAAGTAAATCAGGAAGTACAGGATGAACAGAACCAGAATTCGGGAAAGCTTTCTTTAGATAACAGTGCCAGACTTGTCTGGCAGTGGAAAGAAGGAGATGGGCCGGGAGAATCTGATTTTAATATTGAAACAGAGAAAGGTTTAACCGCAGAATACAATCTGGTAAGCAAGGCAAGTGAATCCTATGATTCCAAAACACAGATTCAGACATGGCTTTTCTGTGTGAATCAGTATGCCCAGAATGCCAAAAATGTGGAAATTAAAGATATATTGGATCCAACAAAGCTTGTGTTAGCAGATACAGGAGAATCGATTTGGGGAATGTATCTAGATCGTTCAACAGGGGATAAGGCAAAGAAAGTAGTATTTACTTATGATAATTCAGCCAATCCAGCTCCTCGTACCTATAATGTGAAAGCCAATGGAACGGTAGTAATTCATATTGGAGATATTACGGAAAATGAATATTATGATATCCATTTACAGACAAAAGTAGTGGATGGAAAACTTTTTACTGTTCCATCTGGAAGTGCGCCTAAAAAAGTCAGTAATAATGCTTATTTTTATTATATAAATGAAAATGGCGATTCAATCAACAAGTATATTTATGCAGGAAATGCAGTTCCAGTAGATAATATTTTAAAAGAGGCACCGGATTTAGCAGTTAAGAATGCAGAAGGCAAAGAGGTAATGCAGCAGTATAATAGTGCAAACCGTACGCTTAAATGGAAGGCAGTAGTAAATCCTTCCTGTCTGCCGATTGATACGGCTTCTATTATAGATACACTGCCGGAAGGATGCCGTTTCTATAACCTGCAATCCGTAAAACGCATTCTGCCAGACAATACGGAGATAGCAGGTGTGGTAGAAGGTAGTCAGGCTATATTTGCAGATGGAACGGTTATCCAGTGTAAAGAGAATGCAGAAGGAACACTGTGTATATTTACATTTGGAAAAAAGAATGCCGCTGTAGAGTTTGAAACAGAAGGAACCTCTATCAATGAAACTTATGAAATTGAGTATTATACTCAATTTACAGAAGATTATTTCCTGCAGAGTTTATCCAAGCAGCCTGGTGAAATTACAGTAACAAATAAAGTAGAGTTAAAAGGTGTGATTTACGGTGAAACCATTAGCGGACAGGAAGACACAGCAGTTCATACTGTTCTACCTCAGGTAATTGAAAAAGGTGGAACCTATGATTCAAATACTGGAAAAATAACCTGGCAGCTTGTAATTAACCGAGATGGCATGGAACTGGGAGGAAAAAGAATTGTAGAGTCTCTGCAGAACCAGCAGGGACTGGACACGGCAAGCATGAAACTGTATCGGGCAGAAGTGGCTTCTAGTGGAGAGATAAAAAGCAAAACACCGCTAGGAGCGGATATAACAGAAGCTGCAATGGAGGATATGTCTGCTGCTGGTTTTGTATTTAAAATACCAGAGGAATATAGCAGACAGACGCTGATTCTTCAATTTCAGACCTATATTACTGTAGATGTAAAAGCAAGTGATGTAAAGAATTCGGTTACCCTGCTTTTAGATGATGCAACTCAGATTACAACACAAGAAGTTACACCAGATAATATGATAGACGTTAATACAAATCAGTTTGCAGAAGCATTTAAAATACCGATGATTCGTATTACCAAGAAAGATTCCGAGGATAACACAAAAACTCTAGCTGGTGCAGTATTCAAAGTGACAGCAATGAAAATGGATGGTTCATCCTGGATAGAGGACGTGAGTAAATATTCCAAAGAAAAAACTACAAATTATAAAGGAAATGCATTATTTATTAATCTGGATCGTGATGTGCTTTATAAAGTTACTGAATCAAAAGCACCTGAGGATTATCAGATTGATATGATACCAAAATATGTAGTATTTTATACAGATAGTGAAATGGTGGATGTACCGGAAGGCACACAGCAGTATGCGGCAAAGAATATTACAACGGCAACGTTGGAATGGCTTAATACACTGTCACCGAAAACATCAGAGCCGACAGAAGTACCAATAACGACAGAGGCACCAATAATTACTGAGACACCGACAGAAGCACCAGTAACAACAGAAGCAGCGGTATCACCGACAGGAGAAGTAGTACCACCAGTTCCAACAGAAATTGTGCCAGAGATATCGCCATCACCATCTGTGACACCAAAACCACCTGAAAGTACATCTATAGTCAGAACTGCAGATATGAAAATTATAAAAACCTGTGAAGATGGAAAGAAACAAGGATTTTCTTTTGAAGTAACTGGAATTCACGATGGTAAGGTTATATTCCATGGTATTTATACAACAGATGCAAATGGAACGATAGATTTAAGAACATTATTTTCAGGAACTTATACTGTTCGGGAATTAAGTACAGAAGTTTCAAAAGCGTATGTAATTCCCGAATATCAAACGATCATTCTTTCAGGAAAAAATGTTACAGTTCCAGTATACAATAAGCTGAAACCAGTAATACCAGTAAAACCTTCTCCGTCTGCTGCAAAACCACCGATTGAAACAGGCATAGCAGGAACAAAACCGCCACATGGAATTGAAAGTAATGGTTCAAAACCACCGATTGCATCGGGAACAGGTACACCACCTGTATCAGGAATACCTTCTACACCTCTATACACAGGAACAAACTCCATGCCGCCAAATGCTGCAGGAACAGCATCAAATGGAATGGTACCAAAGACAGGAGATAAGTCTATTCCTAATATCTGGCTTTATGCATTAATAGCAGTATCTTCCACAGGTATGTTATTTGCGGGTTCTCGAATGGTTCGAAAGAAACGTAAAATAAAATAAATCAAGAAACAAAAGACTGTATGCAGAAAAAATAGATGCATGCAGTCTTTTTATGGTATATTAGGACGAAATAAAGGAAAGGAAAGTTCAGATAAATATGAGAAAAGAAAAAGGACAGATACGATGGGAACTGTTTTTGTTTATTGGGTGTCTGATTGTATTTCTTTTATGTACGGGATATCTTGTTGTGCGGCAGAAAAAGGACACAGAAAGCAGACTGCTGTTTCGGGAATTATCGGAGATAGTTCATAAAGAAAAACAGAATAGTTCTAAGCAGCAGACAGAGGAAAGCCTGACAGAAGAAGCTGAAGGAGAGAAAAACAGAAATCTGACACAGATGAAAAAGAAGAACAAGGATTTTGTGGGGTGGATTACCATTGCTGGGACGACGATTGATTATCCGGTTGTAAAGCGTGATAATTCTTTTTACCTGACTCATGATTTTTATAAAAAGAAAAGCCGTTTTGGAGTGCCGTTTCTGGATGAAACATGTAGTATAAAAGAAAAGATGATGGTGATATATGGACATCATATCCGTGGAAAACAGATGTTTGGAGCCTTGGTAGATTATGAGGAAAAAAACTATTATGAAAATCATAAGAAAATAAGCTGGTTTACAGAGGATGGAGCTTGTTCGTATCAGATTGTCAGAGTATTAAAACTGGATGTAAATCAAAATGAGAATTATATAATAGATTCCATTCATAAGAAGAATGAGAAAGAGTTTCAGGTGTGGAAGCAGGAAACAGAAAAATTAACCATATTGAATACAGGGGAAGAGCTTGAAGAAAAAGATGCATATATCATGCTGGTTACATGCGAATATTCCGTAAAAGATGGAAGGCTTTTGATTCTGGCAAAAAGGGAATAGTAAAAAATGAAAATTTAGAAGTGTTATATCTGGGAATAAAATAGTTTACTTCGATTTGAAAAGTGTTATAATGTACTTGCTGTGCAAATTTAAGTAAAAGAATTAATAAGGAAGTGTAAAAGGTGACGAGTGTATCGAGGAAGAAAAGAACAGTAGGAACAGCCGTATTTCTATGTCTGTTGGCAGCCAATCTTACATATTTTGCGCTTGGCCTTACAAAGACTGGACATAATCTAGAAAATTCCATATATTCCTGTGTACTGCTTGGTATCGCATATGTGGTATATTTATATCGCGTGGATACCGAGAGTGAAATCATAAAAGGTGCGGTGTCGACAGCGATGTTTTTTGCTATACCAGTATTTTCAGTATTTTCTATTTGGAACTATTCACCGGCAGGAGGGCATTTGTTTCTATTTTTACAAAACTGCTTTCTCCTTTTTGTACTGCAGGGAGTATTGTTTCTTATCATTTTCCGGATGACACCGGTCTTGATTCTGGCAACGGGAATAAACTGGTTTTTATTTCTTGTAGATGAAATTGTACTGGTGCTTCGTAAGACACCTTTAGTTCCAGCGGATGTGACTGCATTTAAGACGGCAATGGCGGTATCGGGAAATTATAAATTTGAGATTACATCGAATATGATTACAGCGACGTGTGCATTGATTCTTGTAATCGTATGTGTTATTTGTCTTCCAATGGAAGAAAATATAGTCGGAAAACATGCAGGAAGAATGTCAAAAGCAGGAATGCGTATCGGAACACTTCTTTTTACCTGTTTTTTGATGATTTATATTAGTTCTTGGGAACGGGAAGATTACAATGCCGATAATTTTGATGTTGAAAACATGAATGTAAATAATGGAACGGTACTTACGTTTTATTTAAATTATAAGGAAATGATAGTAGAGCAGCCAGATGGTTATGATAAAGATAGTGTGAAAGCAGAATTGGCAGCTTACAATGATGAAACCAATAGTGTAGCGTTGGATAAGAGCAAACTGCCTAATGTCATTATTATTATGGATGAGGCATTTTCGGATTTGGGTATTATGGGAGACCTAGACACTAATAAAGATCCGTTGGAGTTCTGCCACAGACTGGTGAAACAAAAAAATGTCGTAAGCGGGCATCTGAATGTTTCTGTCTGGGGGGGAAGTACTTGTAATACAGAATTTGAGGTCATGACAGGAAACACTTTGGAAATGCTTCCGTATGGCAGCATTCCATATATGCAGTATGTATCTGAAAACACGGATTCACTTTGCAGCTATTTTCATAAATTAGGCTACACTGACATTGCGATTCATCCATACTGGGGACAATGCTGGCGTAGAGATACAGTGTATGGTGAGTTTGGATTTAACAAATTTATTGATGCAGAGGATTTTGATCCGCAGGCCAGCACGAAAAATATTTCGGGAATTAAAATTCATGAGGGTGTGGATTTTGGAAAAAATCTGGATTACGTGCGAAACTACATAAGTGATGATGAATCTTTTTCACAGATTGAGAATCAGTTTGAGAAGAAGAAGGAGGGAGAAAAGCTGTTTGTATTCAATGTTACTATGCAGAATCATGGAGGTTATCTTTATCATGGAGATAATTATAATCAGACGGTTGAATGCGGCAGGGTAAGTGACAGCAGAGTAAACCAGTATTTGTCTTTGGTGGACAAAACGGATGATGCACTGAAACATTTGATTGAATATTTCAATAAGGTCGATGAACCAACGGTTATTTTATTTTATGGAGACCATCAGCCTGGGCTTGGAAATAATTTCTATGAGGAAATGTTTGGACATTCCTACACACAGTTTACCAATAATGATTTCCGGCTTCGTTATACAGTTCCGTATTACATCTGGGCAAATTACAAGCTGAAAGATGTGAAGTACGATGAAGTCAGTGCTAATTATCTGTCTATGGTATTAAAAGATGCAGCGGGACTTCCCTTTGATTCCTGGGATACGTTTCGGAGCAAGGTTTTTGAAAAATATCCGGTTATGACGGCCCGGATGATTGTGGATCAGTATAATGTCTTATCGGTACGAGGTACGCTTCATTCCGACTTGCTGGATCAATACAATCGGATTCAGTATTATAAATTGTTTCAATACGATAAAAAGTAACATGGAGGACGATTATGAAAAAACTAAAAGGTATCATTCGAAATCTACTTGTGCTTGCTGTAATTGCAGCAGTGGCAGGGGCAGTGCATATTGGAAATAATGTATTTCGTGGTTCAATGCTTAGCATCAATGCAAGTAAGGCAAATCACGATAAGAGTAAAAAATTCGTAGCAAAGCAGGGATTTGATATGGATGCATTTAAAGATAAGTACCATGTTGGAAAAATTTCTGTACATTCTTCTTTGTATTCCCATTGGACACCTGCTTCCTATATTACAGTAGATGGAGATAAAAACAGGGATACAGTTATTATGATTCATGATTTGGGAGACACTAGGGTCAGTTTATTCCCTCAGGCAGAAATGTTTCTGGAAAATGGCTATAATGTAGTATCTTTTGACCAGCGCGCATCAGGTGGAAGTACCTGTAAGTTCGCTACTTTTGGTGCATGGGAAAAACAGGATCTTGCAGATTGTGTTGCTCATATCCGTAATAAAATTGATCCGGATAAGAAAATTATTTTATATGGTGTTGGAATGGGGGCAGAAACGATTGGTGTTTATCTGGGAATGGATGGTGCCAATGAGGATGTCAATGGTGCGATTCTAGATTCGCCATACAGCAGTGTAAGAGATTATATGTCACAGAAAATAAAGGGGACAGATACGAAAACTTCTCCATCATTTATGCTATTCTGTGGCAGTATTATTACAAGTATTCGTTTGTCGATTACTTATGGAGATACGGATGTGCCGGAACATATTAAAAATACGAAAGTGCCAGTACTTTTGTGTGCCAGTGAAGGGGATAAAGTGGCACCGGCTTCTATGAGTCAGAAAATATATGACGCCATAAAGGGTGATAAGAAGCAGATGTTTAAGGTATCGGACAGTGGGCATAAGAGGATTTTTTATGAACACAGAGATGATTATGAGAAGAATGTGATGGGATTTGCAGCAGGAGTGTAAAACCTGTTGAGATTCTTGATTATATAGGTTAATTTACAGGACTGCTGCAGGATGGAAAAGAATAGTTCTTTCTGTGACAGTCCTGTTTTTTACAATTTATCGTGGCTGATTTGGCAGGGATACTTATTGACTGAGTAATACAATTTAACACAATTATAGGGAAACTTATACGTCTTATAATATAATTATGGAGAAAAAAGTTATTAAATGAAAAAATATATTGCCGATTTCTGATTTACTATGTTATAATCACAATGTAATCAAAAAACAACAAGTTAGAATTGGAAAGGAGAAAAAATGAAATTAAAGAAAATTACTTCTATTATCTTGATTGCTGCTTTGGCATTGAATGTAGAATCTGGTTCAGTCGCAGCAAAAACTACATATGATAAAAATCAGGAAATTTCCTGGAATTCAATACATACAGATAATTCATCTATGAATGACTTGAAAACAATTGATAAAGCCAGTGTTTTTGAAGGAAAGCCGAAGAAACTTAATACAAAAAAACAGTTTAAAGGGATTACAGTCAATGAATCATTATCAAAAGGAGTCAACAGCTATTCGTTATCTAAGAATGCAAAACAATTAGCGATTGATTTAGCAGAAAATCAGGAAGAACCGACAGAAGAGCCGACGGTAGAACCGACAGAAGAGCCAACGGTAGAACCAACAGAAGAACCAACGGTAGAACCGACAGAAGAGCCGACGGTAGAACCGACACAGCAGACTAAGCCAAATGCTACAGCTGATACAGCATATTATTTAAGTGATGAATATATGAATGTGTTAATTTCGGATGTTGCTGATACAGATGAAAATTGGTATTATTTCCATTGCCCAGCGAATACGAAAATTTCAGCAGTGATGCAGTCGCCTTCAACTGGTGATTATGATATGTATTTGTATTTGTTGGACGATACCACATTAAATCTTGTTGGATATTCTTTAAATACAGGCACAGCTATGGAACAGCTTAGTTATGTTAGCAATGAAGGATATTATTTCTTGAGATTTGTACCAAATAATGTTACTGCGAATTCTACACTTCAATTCGAAATTGACCAAATAACCCAGTTTGATGCATCAGAACCAGATGATAATACATATTTCGCACGTGCCTATACGGACTCTATTAATGTTAATAATACAATTGACAATGTTTATGATAGAGACTGGTTTTCTTTTACAGTTACCCAGAAATCAGCTTATACCATTGCTTTGTTGAACGTACCAAGTGGTAATCAATATTTTGTTAACTTATATGATAGCAATTTTACTTCTCTTGGTGGAATGTTAAGTAGTGGAAATCAAACAGCAGGTGTTACATTAGAAGCAGGGACTTATTATTTTTATGTAGCAAGCTATAATGGAAAATTTAGCACAAGTGATGCCTATAATCTGCGGGTGCAGAAACGTAATTCAACTTCTTCCAAAGTTTTGGTTTCTAAGACTGGTAAATTAGTTGAAATTACAAATAATGCAGTTTATATTAATGGAAATGCAGTAAATTTAAGCTGGGAAACATCGTATTTTACACCAGACACTTACTGGATACATTATGCCCAAAAAGTACACTCAACTGCTGATTCCAAAATTGCAGCATCTTCATGTTCCAATGGTAAGCTTCAGGGTTCCTCCACAAGTGGTGCAACTGCATACAATGATTGCCTGGAAGTATATGTAAGTGCCTGCTCTTATTGGTTTTATGTTCGTGCATATGGCAATCCTTCTGAAATAAGTAGTGAAACTTTTGGAACAGATGAATATCTAAGATTATATATTGATGTAACAAGTGGTAAGGTAGTAGATACGGATGTCTGCTATTTATATACATCATTTGATCACAAATTTACATTTACAAAATACTAATTAAAAACTGTTTAGTTAAAATAATAAAAATAATTTTTTTAGAACAGAGTGTGTAGAAATACATACCCTGTTCTTTTTTTGGAAAAGTTTTGTGATAGAACGATTTTGCTGTAAATAAAAAACAACTCTATTTAAAAGAGCTGTTTTCAAAAAAAGTAATGCGGATAGCGGGACTTGAACCCGCACGAAGTTGCCCCCGTCAGATTTTGAGTCTGATGCGTCTGCCATTCCGCCACATCCGCAAATGAAAATCAGAAAAATAATTTTTTATTTTTTAGTTCTCAAGACGAGACTTATTCTATCACATGTGGTAGAATAATGCAAGAGGTTTTTGAAAAAAATATGTAATGAGGTGGCAATATGACTTGTTTTGAAGCACAAAGCCTAATTACTCCGTTTATTAACGAAACTTTGGAAGATGATAAACTGGGACAATTTCTGGACCATATAAATACCTGCGATTCCTGCCGAGATGATTTAGAAGTATATTTTACTTTACTCAATGGAATGAAGCAGCTGGATGAAAATAAGAATATTGCAAACAACTTCCACATCGATCTGGATGGCTTTTTACATAAGCAGGAAGATAAAATTATTCAGCACAAAATGCAAAAGATAAAAAAAAGAATTGTTTTATGTGTGTTTATGTTATTATTAGGATTGTGGTTTGTATAAAATCAGATAGGAGAGAATATGAAAAAGAAAATAGTTTTAATTGATGGACATAGTATTTTAAACAGGGCATTTTACGGGATTCCTACGCTTACAAATTCAAAAGGACTGCATACTAATGCAGTATATGGATTTTTAAATATTTTATTCAAATTACTGGATGAAGAACAGGCGGACTATCTGACCGTGGCATTTGATGTACATCAGCCAACGTTCCGACATGAAATGTTTCAGGAGTATAAGGGAACCAGGAAACCGATGCCTCAGGAATTGAGAGAGCAGGTGCCTATGATTAAAGAAGTGCTTCAGGCGATGAATATCCGTATTGTGGAGAAAGGCGGATATGAGGCAGATGATATTTTAGGAACGCTGGCAAAGAAATGTGAGGCACAAGGGCTGGAAGTTTCTCTGGTTTCCGGTGATCGTGATTTGCTGCAGTTAGCATCCCAACATATTAAGATTCGTATTCCAAAGACGAAACGTACTGGTACGGAGATTGAAGATTATAATACACAGGATGTCATTGACCGTTATGGAATTGAGCCATATCAGGTAATTGAAATGAAAGCATTAATGGGTGATGCTGCAGATAACATTCCAGGAGTTCCAGGCATTGGTGAGAAGACAGCATTAAAAATCCTGACAGAGTTTCAGACATTGGAAAATGCATATGAACATGTAGAAGAAATTAAACCAAACCGTGCGAAAGAAGCGTTAAAAAATAATTATGATCTTGCTCAGATGAGTAAGAAACTGGCAACTATTAAGACAGATTGTTCTCTGGATTACAATCTGAAAGAAGGAACAATAGACGACATTTTCAACAAAAATGCATATAAAATGTTAAAAGACCTGGAATTTAAAAATCTTCTTCGTCGTTTTGACTGTGAAGTCTCTTCTAATGATAAGGAAGAGGAAGAGTTTGAGTGCATTTTAAAGAAAGCGGATGCAGATGCTGTTTTTGAAGAAATCCGTGACTGTGCTGAAAAAGAAGATTTTGTGGTAGGATTTCAGATGCTCTCAGTGCCGGAAGATGCAAAGAAATTTTCAGCAGAGGAAGATGGACAGTTTACATTTGGTAATTTAGGGGAAACAAAGACGGAGGAATCCTTGTTTGGAATTTCACTGTGTTATCAGGTAAAAGACAAGAAAAAGAACTGCTTTTTATCCACAGAAGAAGAAATTACAAGCAGTTATTTATTAGAGCAGATTGAAAAAACCAAGCTTTTGGGCAGCGTTGCGGTGTTGGATTTAAAAGAACTTTTATATCATATGCCAGATACATTAGTGGAAAGTGAATTTTTCAACCGCCATTTTGACTGTAAAGTGGCTGCTTATTTATTAAATCCGCTGAAAGATTCTTATAATTATGATGATTTGGCGAGAGACTACCTGAATTTAACAGTTCCTTCCTATGAAGATTATTTTGGAAAAGCTACCCTTACAAAAGCAGCAGAAAAGAAAGAAGAATTTGTAAAATATGCCTGCTACATGGCACTTGTTCCATTTTTAGCATATCCTGTGCTGGAAAAACAGATGAAGGATTATCAGATGACCTCTCTTTATTATGATGTGGAACTTCCATTAGTAGTAACACTGTATGATATGGAAAAACGTGGGATTCATGTGAACAAGGAAGCATTGAAAGAATATGGAGACAGTCTGAAAGGAACCATTGCAGAGCTGGAACATGATATTTACGAAATGGTTGGTGAAACGTTTAATATTAATTCACCAAAACAGTTAGGGGTTATTTTGTTTGAAAAAATGCAGCTCCCATTTGCGAAGAAAACAAAAACGGGATATTCTACATCCGCTGATATTTTAGAAAAGCTGAAATGTGAGCATCCAGTGATTGAGAAAATTCTTACCTATCGTCAGCTGACGAAATTAAAATCCACGTATGCAGATGGACTTTCTGTTTACATTCAGGAAGATGGAAGAATTCATGGTAAATTTAACCAGACGATTACAGCGACAGGGCGTATCAGCAGTACGGAACCAAACCTTCAGAATATTCCGATTCGTATGGAAATGGGACGACAGATTCGAAAAGTATTTGTGCCAAAGGATGGATATGTATTTGTAGATGCGGATTATTCTCAGATTGAGTTAAGAGTACTGGCAGATATGTCAGGAGATGAAAAATTGATTGACGCCTATAAACAGGGTGAAGATATCCATCGGATAACCGCTTCCCAAGTATTCCATACACCGTTTGAAGAAGTCACATCCATTCAAAGGAGCAATGCGAAAGCAGTAAACTTTGGAATTGTGTATGGTATCAGTGCATTTGGCTTAAGTCAGGATTTAAATATTACAAAAAAAGAAGCAGATTCTTATATTCATAAATATTTTGAAACATATCCAAGAGTAAAAGAATTTTTGGAAGAAGAGGTTGTTCATGCGAAAGAAAAGGGATATGTGGAAACTATGTTCCACCGGATTCGTCCAGTTCCAGAACTGAAATCTTCTAATTTTATACAGAGAAATTTTGGAGAGAGAGTAGCGATGAACTCCCCAATCCAGGGTACGGCAGCAGATATTATTAAGATTGCGATGGTACGTGTTAATGAGCGGTTAAAGAGCATGAAGCTAAAATCTCAGATGCTGTTACAGATCCATGATGAGCTTTTAATTGAAACCCATAAAGATGAAATTGAAACGGTTAAGGAAATTTTAAGAGAAGAAATGACTCATGCGGCAAAACTTTCAGTAGAACTGGAAATCGATATAAAAGAGGGGGCAGACTGGCTGGAAGCACACTAGGGGGAAAGGAAGGATAAGCAGATGAAGGTTATAGGTTTAACTGGCGGCGTTGGATGTGGGAAATCCACCGTCGCAAAAATGATTAAGGAAAAGTTCCCGGCAGAAATTCTGATTGCAGATGATATTGGATTTGAACTCATGATGCCTGGTGCAGTATGTTATGAGGAAATTGTAAAGAAATTTGGTACAGAGGTTCTTTTGCCAGATAAGACACTGAACCGTTCTATGATTAGTAAAATTGTTTTTGGGGATAAAATGAAGCTGGAATGCTTAAACCAGATTATCCATCCAAGAGTAAAAGATTATATTAAAGAACGCTTAGAGCATGCTAGACAAAGTGGTTTGTATAGCTATGTTTTCATAGAATCGGCGATTATTTTGGAAGCAGGTTATGAAGATATTTGTGATGAATTCTGGTATGTGACTGCATCTGAAGAGATTAGAAGGGCAAGACTAAAGGAATCCAGAGGTTATACGGATGAAAAAATTGATTCCATTATGAAGAACCAGAAACACGAAAACGAGTTCCAAAACAGGTGCTCCAGGGTTTTGGATAATAATGGAGAAATTGAAAAAATATTTTCAGAATTAAAATTAATACTAGTTTAGCAGTGCGTGATATGTTATAATACAACTGTTATCTTGTAACAGATAACGAATACTTCTAAGAGATAAAATGAGACAAAAGCTGACAATTACAGCTTGCAGGTATGAAATCAAGCTGTCTTGGTTTCAGTTGACTTGAAATAGAAAAATGGGGGAATCTAGATGCCAGGAAGTATACGATATCCTGAACACTTGGTTTTTGGACTGGACATTGGTACCCGAAGCATTGTTGGTACCGTCGGTTACAAAGAGGGAAAGGTGTTTAAAGTAGTAGCACAGGTTTCTCGCTTTCATGAAACTAGAGCTATGTTAGACGGGCAGATTCACGATATTAATAAGGTTGCTGAGACGATTTCAGAGGTCAGACAGGAACTTGAAGGAAAAATTGGACGTCCGCTTCATGATGTTTGCATTGCGGCTGCCGGACGTGTGCTGAAAACAGTTACGGTTCGAACGGATTATGAATTCGAGGAAGACACGGTTATAGAAGAAGAACATATACATTCATTGAATCTGCTTGCCGTGGAGAAAGCTTATGAGACAATCCGCAGTGATGTGAAGGAGAATCTAAAATTCTACTGTGTCGGTTACACTGTTATCCGATATTATCTAAATGATTATGCAATTATGAATCTTTTAGGCCATAAAGCAAATAAGGCAGGTACAGAACTGATTGCCACTTTCCTTCCGGAAGAGGTAATAGACGGACTTTATGCAGCTGTACAGAAAGCAGGACTGTTTGTGGCGAATCTGACATTGGAGCCAATTGCTGCGATTAATGTAGCGATTCCAGAAAATTACAGACTGCTGAATATAGGTCTTGTTGATGTGGGAGCCGGAACATCTGATATTTCCATTACAAAAGACGGCAGTATTGTAGCATATGGAATGATACCGTTTGCAGGAGATGAAATTACAGAAAAGATTGCAAAAAATTATCTGGTAGATTTTAAAACAGCAGAAGAAATAAAAATGACATGTCTGAACAGTGATACAGTTACGTATAAGGATATTATGGGACTTTCTTTTACGATTGATACAAAAGAGGTTTTGGATGTGGTAGCTGACACGGTACAGATGATTACGAAAAATGTAGCCTCTAAGATTATCGAACTTAATGGTGATAAGCCGGTCAGTGCGGTATTTGTAGTTGGAGGTGGCGGTAAGCTTCCAGGATTTACTAAGTATCTTGCGGAGTACTTAGATCTTCCTAAAGAACGAGTGGCACTTCGAGGAGAGGAAGTCATGGGAGATGTGGAATTTTTGGAAGAATTCGTAAAAAAAGATTCAACACTTGTAACACCAGTTGGTATCTGCCTGAATTTTTATGAGCAGAAGAATAACTTTATTTTTGTGCAGTTGAATGGACAACGTGTCAAACTATATGATAATAGTAAAATGACCATAGCAGATGTAGCAATTCAGGTTGGATTCCCGAATAAAGAACTGTTTCCGCAAAGAGGTCATGCCCTTACGTATTATCTGGATGACGAGAGGCGTATGGTACGCGGTGAACCAGGAGAAGCGGCAGTTGTACGTTTGAATGGAAAACAAACTGGAATTTCTGCTGCAATTGAGCCCAATGATCAGATTGAGATTGTATCTTCCACTACTGGTGCGAATGCAAAACTGGAAGTAAGAGAACTTCCAGAATATGAAAGTGTTATATCATTTGTTTTCAATGGGAAACAGATTGAATGTCCTAAATTTGTCCAGGTGAATGGAGAACTGGTTTCTGAATATTATGAGATAAAAGAGGGAGATCGGTTAAAAATATTAAATTATTACACGTTGGAGCAGATTCTTCAATTTATGGATCTGGATACTAAAATACCAGTTACGGTTAATAATGAGCCAGCGGAACTTTCAGACAAAGTATATGAGAATTTTACGATACGATACGAACTGCCAAAGTACAATGTATTAACGGCTGTATCGGCTCAAGAGTCTTCTGAAGAGGACGTGCAGGAAAAAGATACAGAAAAAAGAGAGAATAGCAACGGAATTACCATAGTGATAAATGGCAGTCCTTTGGTGATGACTGGAAAGGAAAATTATATCTTTGTGGATGTTCTTGACTTTTATCCATTTGATACCAGTACTGCTAAAAGCTCAAAGCTAGTGACTAAGGTAAATGCTGAAATAGCAGATTTTACGACAAGTCTACATGATGGAGATCGTGTAGAACTGTATTGGGAGGAGTAATAATCTTGGAGTATGATCAGATTATATTGCTTCAAAAAAGGTTTGTCAGGTTTCACCGCCTTCTGTTTGCTGTATTTCTGATATATAGTGGAATACAGTTTATGAAGGCATCACAGTCAATCTATATTTATCTGCCGTTAGGAATGTTAGTGGTTATGATTATGGAAGCTGTTATTTTCGGTGTAAAGCCGGTAAAGCTGAAGTGGCTTGCGGTTGTTAAGTACATTCATATTCTGACAATGACTGTTCTGACGTCTGTAGCGTGTAGCAGATATTTTATGGGAATAGGATTGTTGTGCCTGGTGCTTTTTGAAGCGGAATTGTTTCTGACAATTGACTTTACCGATGAATATGTAAGGAAAATCTTTCTAGCATTAATTAATATTCCAGCACTAATCGGGGTCATTACCGTGAGTCAGACAGTAAGAGGAAAACATGATTTTTATACCTTTGAATTTCTTGTTGTCTGGTTTTTAGAAATTGCACTAATTAAGGTATTTACAGATATTTTTTCAGGTGTGATTGAGGAAAATGAGGAAAAGGTATTTGCCCAGACCAGGCTGATTGAGAGAATAAATGAAACAAATGATGAACTGCGTATTCATCAGGAGAAGGTAAAGAGTACAAATGAACTATTAGGGGTACAAAAGATTGAGCTTCAAAGTGCGTATGTAAAAATCAATAATGTGAATGAAGAAATGAGGATACAGAATGAAATTCTAAAATTTATTTCTTCATCGTTGGACATGGATAAGCTGATGAATTTTATTACAGAATCTTTCGTCAAGCGAATCGGTATGGATGTATGTGCGATTGTTTTGAAGCAGGGGACAATGAGTAATAAGAAAATACTTTATAAGATAAATACAGTGTTAGGTGGCAGCTTTGAGGAATCTTTGGCAAAGAGCATTGAGGATAACTGTTTTGAACCTTTGATTCTGAATAATAAAATTTACTGTGATAATCAGGTGATAGGAGAAAAATATGAATTTTTATCGGAATCATCGATTCAGTCACTTTTGATTCTTCCTTTAATTAAGCAGGAACATCATATGGGAGTACTATTTCTTGGACACCGGAGGAAAGATGCATTTGGCGATAATCTGGAGTTCTTTGAAGGAATTGTGTCGCAGTTTTTGATTGGACTAAACAATGCAAATCTGTATCAGGAAATGCAGTCTATGGCAATCTTGGATGGATTGACAGGAATTTATAATAGAAGACACCTTACAAAACTGTTTAATCAGTATATGTATGAGTCCATTACAAACCGTGCACCATTATCGGCAGCGCTGTTTGATATTGATTTCTTTAAAAAGATTAATGATACGTATGGACATCTGTTTGGAGATGAAATTATAAAGACAATCGCAAGCCTTGCTAAAACGATTTCCAATGAGTATGGTGGGATTGCTGCAAGATATGGCGGTGAAGAATTTGTTATTATCTTTCCAAATAAGGGACTGGAGGAAGCATATCCGGCTGTTGAAAAATTACATAGAGAAGTGAAAAAGCTGGATATTATGCATCATGGTAAAAAAGTTACCGTAAATGTCAGTGTTGGATTTACATCGTTCCCAAAAACGTGTAAGGATCCAAGGGAACTTTTAAACCGGGCAGACTGGTCTATGTATTATTCAAAGCAGCACGGAAGAGATCAGATTACAATTGATAGTGATGAGATACAAAAAGAAGTCTTATTAGAATAGCGAGAAGGGTCAGGCTTGTAGATGCAGGTCAGGCCCTTTTCTGTTTTTTGTAGTGGATAAATAAAAACAGATGTGTTATAATGGGAAAGATTTTAGTGACAAACTCCTATTTTGGAGTTTTGTCAAGTTAACAGGGGAACCGGCGAGAGGATGCCGGTGTGCGAACTAGAAAAGAGGAAGACAGATGGAATTATGCAGTAT
>CAKSBP010000028.1 GCA_934438135.1 uncultured Clostridium sp.
AAAAAAATTGACATAAAAAAAGCAGGTTTTACAAGGCCTGCGATAGATTTTTTGAGTATTGAACTGTCAAACTCCCGGGCAAAATTTGAACTTTTTTCCATTTATCTTTTTTAGCCAGTACCTATATACTAACATTTTTTCCTAAATGTATCAACCCCATTTATAAAAAATAAACTTCTATGTTTTTACTCTGTTAACCTATAACAAAAAACTCTCCCCACCATCCTTAGCAGAGAGAGTTTCCTATTTTTTCAATTCACTATGTATTTCGCATAATTTTTCAATCTTATTCACAGTTATAATGTATTGTTGCATTCCCAATTACAGTCGGATCATATTGCAGGAGTGTCGGATGATTTTTCCAATCTTCTTCTGTTCCAGCATAATTGATATCCGATAAGCTGGTGCAATTACGGAAAACCGTTCCTTTCGCACTAATTTCTTTCGGAAGTCGAATACTTTTCAGTCCAGTGCAGCCTAGGAATATATTTCCTTCAAGAATAGAAACATTATCTGGTATGTAAATGTCCATCAATGACGTACATCCTTGGAACACACAGTCTCCAATCCCGCTCATCTTAGCTGGAAATGTTATATGCTCCAGACTAGTACAATTCAGAAAAGCATGAGAACGAATCTGCGACATATTAGAGGAAATCGTTACATTTTTTAAATTTACCGCATTCTCAAATGCATTTGCTCCGATGCACCATACTCCATCTGCTATGTCTACGTCCGTAAGAGCACTACATCCTGCACACATGCGTTTCGGAATTCTTTTTATACTCCATGGAATATGAATACTGGTCAGGCTCGTACAGTCTTCGAATACACCGCTATAAAACTCCGTTACACTAGATGGAATATTTATTTTTGTCAGACTGCTGCATTGACTGAATGCCTCCTCCTGAATGGTCGTTAACCCATACCACAAAGTAACTTCTGTTATGTCACTGCACCCCTTGAAGGCCCGTCTGGAAATTGTCTTTAAAGAATACGGAGCGACATATGCTCCAGCTTTCTTTTTCGGAACATATATTAGATATGTCTTATCTTTATTTAGAAGCACACCATCCTGCGAAGAATATACGGTATTTCCGTCTTCTACCGTAATAGACTTCAATCCGGTACACCCAAAAAATGCAAAACCCCATTCATATTTATCTCCAAGATCAGTAACAGAGGCTGGAATCGTTATCTGCTCCAGATTTGTACATTTCCCAAATGCAGTACTATGAATAATTCCTATACTAGGAGACAATGTTACATTAGTAAGACTTGTATCTCCCCAAAATGCATCCACACCAATGCCCCATATTCCTTTCTCCATCGTTACATCCGTAAGTGCGGTGCAGCCAACACACATACCTCCAGGTACCTCTCCTACACTCCATGGAATAAAGATACTCTTCAGACTGGTGCATCCAGCCAGTACCTCACCTCCAAGTTTCGTTACACTAGATGGAATATTTATTTTTGTCAGCTGTCTGGAATTGTGAAATCCAAATTTGTCAATAGTCTTTACTCCATACCAAAAGGTAACCTCGCTTAAATGACATCCAGCGAACGCATATGGCACAATCTCCTTTAGTGCATACGGTGCTGTGTAAGAACCCGTCTTTTTACCTGGGAAATTTATGATTTTCGTCATATCTTTACTCATAAGAATTCCGTCTTTGGATATAAATGCTGGATTATCTGAATCAACCGAAAAAGCTGCCAGATTATCACACTCACCAAACGGTGCTCCATTCGATATATCTGTAAGTGCGGCAGGAATGTAAATTTCTTCAATACTATCACAATTTTCAAATGCCTGTTTCCCAAGACTTTGTAACGTAGATGGAAGAGACACTTCTTTCAGTTTAGGACAGTTCTGAAATGCTAGTTCTCCAATATTAATCAGACCTTCTGGAAAATTAACACTTTCCAGATTACTGCAGTCATAAAAGGAGTAGGCATCCATTTGAGTAATCCCTTCTGGAACGGTTACGCTTGTAATATTATTATTTTGTCCAAACGCACCTCTCTCTATTTTATTTACTGTGTAATCTCCTACTACTGCCGGAATGACAATATCTCCAGAAAAATCACTTCTTGATTTCGGCTTTATGCCAACAGTTCCATCATCGTAAACATTAATTGTCCAGCAAATATTATTCTCCTCTATATTCAAAGTCTTTGTAACACTGGCAGCCTTAACTGCTGTCTTTTGGCATGGCAGTATACAGAATATCAGGAGTAGAAGAACTGCCCCCATTTTTAAAAGATTATTCCTTACTCTTTTTTCTTTCATACTTTCCCTCTTTCCCTATATTATGGTGTAAATACAATTTATCATGTACATTTGTATTATATATTTTCAAAAAATACTTTTATATGTTTCAGTTAAAATCCTATAATTATATCTATTTTTTTGAAAAAAGTTCCCATTTCATATATAAGTTCCGCCTCCCTTTAAATATGAAATTATCACTGAGACGCACAAAAAAAGAATCCAATTTTTATAAATCAGATTCTTTTTAGTCTTCCATTTTTTAAAAAATTCCTTCAAAAAATGTCTTAATCCTATGTCCTAGGTTAGACATAAAGCTGCAGAATTTATCCCACATTCCCTGCTTATCAATATCTAGATTTGCCAATTTATTATACAGATCTTTTGCCTGTGTCTTTAAAGTGTCCGTATCCAGATCAAGTTTTGAGATTTTTCCCATGAGCTTCGCTACCTTTTCCTTATTCTCATCGGATAACTTAAGGTTCAATTCCTTACAGGAATCATCGATTGCATCTTTTATATCCTTTGTAGAAGATAAATTATCCTCTACTACCTTCTGTTTTACCAATGCCATAAGCTTTCCGGCATCTTCTTTGGCAGTTTCATCGTCACCATTGTCTTCAGCAAGGGCATCACCAAGTTCCCCTGTCAGAACCAGCTCATTAGTTGCTGCATCCACACTTTCTGCACTGACTTCTTCACCAGTCATATCTGAATATGCTTTGATGGTTCCAACCAGAGCAGCTGTTCCGGTAATATTAAATGGACCGGCTACTACAACATCGGCATCTTCAATTCCGGCAGTTGTCAATGCATTACAATACATCGTCGCTGTACAATACGTAATGTTATGTGTGTCTACGGTAATTCCGGAATCCTTTGCCGTCTTTGTTACTAGTACGGAAGAAAGAGCTTTCGTTCCAATAACGGAATTTGAAAGGTAGCTTCCAAGATATTTATGTTCCTCTTCGTTTGTTACCTGGCCTACTGTGTAATCATCTAATCTGGAACTGTCAACGCCAAGCAGTTCGAGCACTTTCTGCTTCTGCTCACTGGATAAATCAGCTCCAAGGGATAAATACGGTTTTTCATCGCTTTCGACTGCGTCAGCTTTCACCATCTGAACGGGAAGCGTAATAATCATGCAGGCAATGAGTAACAGACTCATCAATTTTCTTTTCACTTTCCATATCCTCCTTTTTTCAACAACATGGTCATTTTACCATAAAAGAAGAATGGATTCAATGCCTGCATTCTAAATGTAGTATTCCAGCTTCGGTGCCTTCTTTAGTTCAAATGCCTGGAATACCTTATCCCTGGCCATTAAAAATTCACTGCTGGTTCGATCTCTGAAACTTCCCTGCTTCATATTCAAAATCGTTTTCACCTTCCCTGGATTCGGTGTCATCACTACAATCCGGTCAGCCAGATATACTGCTTCTTCCATATCATGTGTTACAAAAATAACAGTTTTTTTCTGTTCCTTGGAAATCCTGAGAATATCATCCTGTAATTTCATTCTGGTAATGGCATCCAAAGCACCAAGTGGTTCATCCATAAATAAAATTTCTGGATTTACCGCTAACGCTCTTGCAATGGCAACCCTCTGCTGCATTCCACCAGAAAGCTCTGACGGATGAGAATGTTTAAATTTCTCCAGTCCTACTAGATTAATATATTCCTCTGAAATCTTCTTCCGTTCCTCTTTAGGTATCTTCTTGCTTTCCAATCCAAGCTCCACATTTTTTTCTACCGTGCGCCAAGGAAGCAGTCCATAATTTTGAAAAATCGTAACATATTTTAAAGAAGGCTTTTTCACTTCTTCTCCATCAATTCGAATCGTTCCCGTACTTGGTTTTAAAAATCCTGCCATCATATTCAGTAACGTCGATTTTCCACAGCCGCTAGGTCCTAGCAGACAAATAAATTCTCCCCGCTCAATTTCCAGATTTACATTAGAAAGTGCAGTAAATTCCTTTCCCTTCTGAGTAAACTTCGCAGATACCTCTTTCACTTCAATAAACATTATGCTTCCCCTGCCTTTCCTTCAATTCCCCAGAATTTAAAAATCCGTCTTTCTGCCAGTCCTGCAAGTGCATCCAGCAAAATTCCAATCAGGCCAATAATAAGAATATCTGCCATCAGCATATCATTCCGAAGATTGTTTCTGGCATCAATAATCAAATAACCAAGCCCTGACTGAGAACCTGCCATTTCTCCTGCTACCAGGAAAATCCATGCCGTTCCAATTGCCAGACGAAGTCCCGTCATAATTTTCGGAAATGCAGATGGAAATACCACTTTCAATAAAACCTGTGGCTGACCCACTCCGTAATTTTTCGATACTTTTAAGTAAACCGGATCAATATTCTTAACTCCACTGACCGTTGACAAAAGCACAGGAAAAAATGCAGACAAGAAAATGATAACAATTGCCGGCAGATCTCCAATTCCAAAAAAGAGAACGATAAATGGCATCCATGCCATCGGAGAAATCGGACGTAACAGCTGAACTACCGGATTGACAAATGCCCATGCCTTCTGAAACCAGCCAAGCAGAAGTCCCAGAATAACTGCTGCCACGCCAGCCGTCAGATATCCGCTGAAAAACCGTATCATACTATCCTTAATATTTTCAAAGAAACCTGGCTCCCTAAGCATTTCCAGAAATGCAAACCAAACACCTTTTGGAGTAGGAAACAGAGATGGATTAAACTGATTTACTGCACCGACAATCCACCACACAGCAATCAGCAGAAAAAATGGTATTATTATATGTAGTATTTTTTTCATGTTAATTTCCTCCTAACAGCCCATTATCCACGAATTCCTCGTAGGCTGGCGGTTCTTTTGTAAGATTTTCTTGTTTCATCCTTGAAATCATAGTATTATACTCTGTTTTTGTAATATGTAAATCAGAAAAGGAAATCCATTCTAATGACTGCTTCAGCACATCTTTGGGAGCCTTAAAATTCTCTGATGCAATAGAAAGTTCCTCCTCTTTAGAAGCATCTAGAGTCTTTCCAGCTTTACTATACGCTCTGGTAAATATTTTCGCCCCATCATACTGCTTCTTTAAATAAGAATCTGTAAAGACCAGTCCACAGCATACGGAATCTTTCCACAAATCGTCCGCCTGATACAGTACTTTTCCAAATCCATTTTCTACTGCTTTCGCACCAAATGGTTCTGCCACACAATATGCTGAAATCTGCCCTGTCTTTAAAGCTGCTGGCATTTCTGCTGGAGACAGTTCAATTAAAGTAACATCTTCCGGAGACAATCCATGTTCTGAAAGCATTTCCCGAATCAATAAATTATGGGTAGACAGTTTATGTGGAATAGCAATTTTTTTTCCTTTTAACTCATCCACAGATGAAATATTGTTCTGAACCACAATGGCATTTCCTTCATGATGGCCAAGTGCTGCCCCAGTCAAACCTATATTCTGTTCTCTGGCACGCACCGCCAGCTCCATCAGTACCGATGCTCCATCTACACGTCCTGTACTTAGTGCATCCATTAATTCCGGCCAAGAACCATATTTAACCAGTTTCACCTTCCAGCTGCTCTCCGCCTCGATCTGTTTCTTCGCTTCAAAAAGCGGGAGTGCATGGGTAATAGGCAGATATGCAATTGTAATTACATGGCTGTCATTAAGCGGACTGCCTGCAGTCCCAGCTGCCTTCCAGCCACCAATAATAACCGTTATCAATACTAACAAAGCTATTACAGCTATTCCCTTCTTCGTTCTCCCTTTTCTCATAGCTTTCTCCTTTCCCTACTTAATCTGTATGATATGTATGAATTGGATTATACCATGGTTTTCATATTATTTCAATAACGAAATAAAAAGAACTTCCCCATTTCATACACTAGAAATGAAGAAGTTCCTATCAAATACCCTCTTTTTTCTTATTTTTTAGAAACCAATACAGGTTCCTTTTAAAGTTGCACCACTAATATCATTTTTACCATTAATAGAAGTACAATCCTGGATAATTGCTTTTCCAAAGGTAACTTTATAACCTAATGCAGATGGTGTTCCTGTTAATGGCCATCCGAAATTTTTCTTTCCATTGGAATCAGCAGTACATTTAATCATAGTTACCACGCCGTTCTGGTTGTTTCGATCAAATCCAGTTGCTGTATTTCCTTTTGCACTGCATCCTGTTAATTTATGCTGCAGTGGGTCAAGATGTGCAGCAACACCGCTGGTTTTATTATCAACACCGCCAAGTTTAAAACCATTTCCGTCACCTTTTATACCATTGCAGTTTCCATTGTAATTTGCCTGACAGTTTACAAATGTAACTGCACCATGTGCCGCATAACAGTCCCATCCATCATCTGCATTATAATCTGCAATACAGCTTTCGAAATAATTGCCTGTTCCAGAATGCAGTTTACATGCAAATCCATCTGCATTTTCTCCAGTAGAGTCTGCATTATGATGAGAATGGCAGTTGTAGAATTTATTATCTGCTCCGCCATTACAAATCTGAACACCAGCATCCTTATTGTAGCAGGTTGTTACATTTCGAAACGTATTACTAGAGCCTGTTACATAAATACCATTGTCTGCCGCATTTTTAACCGTAATATCCTGTAAAGTACATCCATTGTCTGCAATGGTAATACCACGTGCACCGCCTGATGTCTGTGAAAAATCAATAACTGCATTATTCTTTCCCTGAATAATAACACCAGCTGGTAACGATACAGAACCAGATTTTACTGTTCCATCAATTACAATAACTGTTCCAGACTTTGCTTTAGAGAGAGCACTTGAAAGAGAAGTTCCTCCATTTGAAACAACAATCTGGCTTCCAGTTGACGTAGATGGAACTGGGGAAGCTGGTGCAGATGGAGTGCTTACTGATGCGTTACTGCTGTCAACCTGGATTTTATAAAGGTTAATGTTACTATTGCTGGAGTACAGATATACATATCCTGCATTTCCTGAATAGGAATAGCTTCGTAATGCTGCTGTTGTTTCGGCTGAGATCGTTCCAATCTGGGATCCATCGCCATTGGCTACTACTAATGTTCTGGATGCTGCTGCATCAAGAACAACCTTAATGGTATCCTTTCCAGAAACAGGAACTTTTACAGCACGGTAAGATGTACATCCAGAACCGCCAAGTGCTAAGCAGTATGTATAGGAAGTACCACTTACTGTGACAGAATTTGATTTCACAGACATTGTCTTTCCACTGGTGGCAATTAAACCAAGACTATTCACTGTTGTTGAAGAACTAATTGTTCCCAGATTCTTAAAAGCTGTATCTTTAAAATTCCAGGATGTGCTGCTTCCAGCTTTCGCACTGAAAGGGCTCACAAACAAAAGTGAAAGAACCATTGTAAAACTGCACAAAAATGTAACTACTTTCTTATAATTATTCATATTCATCACCTCTTATTATTACAAATGCATTTGTTTATTCTATTATATCTGGTAAAACTAAATATGTAAACATACTTATAACACAAAAAAATATACATTTTGCACATTTAATTCTTTTTCAAATAAAAGTGCTTTCATTTCTACGTTTTTTCATAGTCTTTTTATTTTAAATTAATAGTAATAATTTTCCATTTTCTATCATATACTATAATGTAAGCCTATTTACAATGAAAGGATGGTGACGTATGTATAGCTTAGAAAAAGATGCGGTTCTCTCTGGACGAAAAGTTGCCGTGCTTGTAGAAACCGAATATATACATGACGAAATACAAAAATATTATAATTTCTTTACAAATTTAGGTGCCCAGGTTGATTTTATGACTTATCTCTGGGGCGAAGAAAAGCGTTCTGTTTTTTGCGATAAAACAAAACCCGACGAAGATTTCTATGTTCTGGATGTGGACAAGGAAATTGCTTCCTGTGATCCAGATGATTACGACATTATTCTTGTGGCTGCAAATTATGTTGCATGCCGTTTAAGGGAAATCCCGCCTGCTGGCAGTATTGGAAGTACCGACTTATTAACGGCACCTCCTGCTGTACAGTTTATGATAAAGGCAATGAAAAACAAAAAAATCGTAAAAGGTGCACTGTCACATGCGCTCTGGCTCTTAACACCAACACCTGAACTATTAAAAGGACGAGAAGTAATCTGTCACACTGTGGTTCTTGCAGATATTTATAATGCAGGGGCAGTCTTCAAACCAGATCCATCACACATTGTAGTTGATGACGATTTAGTAACCGGACGTTCTGCAACTGATTTGGACGAGTACTGTAATGCCATTTTGGAAACTTTTCTAAGCATTCAGGAAAACGAAGCTAACAAACAGGAGGATGACCATGTTAAATAAAAGACCTTCATATTTTATCCGCAGCACTATTAATCCGGATAAATATGTGATTGATTATGATATTAATGACTTAGTAAAAAAACACACTCAGCCAAAGGACTGGCTGAATCATTTACATAATGACCTGCTGAAATTCTGGGACTGCAGCGATGCTATTACGATGGAATACAGCTTATTTCCAACTTTCCGTGGCAATCACGGACAGGTACTTAGTCCAGATGGAAAAGATTTACCTCCGGAAATCATAGAAGCCATAAAAGACCCAGAAACAAAAAATCTGATTGACTTAGAGCGTAATTATATCAAAATGCACTCTCGCCAGACCTATGCTTACGGTATTGCTTATCATATTACTGGGGAGGAAAAATACCTGCAGCTTTGCAAAAAAGGTGCATATTCTATGATTCAGAATGCGAAGGATGATTCACACGGCCTGTTTACAAACCAGAACCGTATATCCGGTACCTGGGGCGATTCGCAGAAAGAACGGAATTCGCAGGAACTTGCTTACGGTCTTCTTGGTATCGGTATGTATTACTATCTGACACACGACCCGTATGCACTGCACACGATTTTAGAATGCAAAGAGTATATTTTCCGTAATTATTTCAGCCGTGGAAAAGGCTATTTTACCTGGCTTCCAAGCGATATTGCTTCAAAAACCGTAGATATTAGTGCTCAACTGGATCAACTTTATGCTTACATGCTTCTAGTCACTCCCGCTCTTCCAGAACCATATCAGACTCAGTGGAAATCCGACTTAAAAATGATTGTAAATATTCTTATTAAACGTTTTTACAGCGAACGGTACGGATTTTTCTGGGGAAATGAATCCTCGGAAAAAAATCATTCTTTCGGCAACAGCCACACAGATTTTGGTCACTCTGTTAAAACATTCTGGCTAATTTATCAGATCGGATGTTATTTAGACGAAACCAGCTTCATTAACTTCGCCCGTCCGAATATCGATGCAGTACTGGCAGATGCTTATGTTGCACCAGATAGAAATACGCCTGGAAGCTGGGGCAGACGCTACAACAAAGACGGTTCCTTTGATAACACAAAGGAATGGTGGCAGCTTGCCGAACTGGATCAGGCATGTGGAATTTTGAGTTTAAACGACCCGAGCTATCTCGCTTATTTAAATGAAACTTACAAATACTGGTTCCAGTTTATGATTGATAAGGAATATGGTGAAATCTGGCACATGGTAGATGGCGATACCAATGAGCCAATTTTAAAATATCCAAAGATACATCAGTGGAAAGCCTGTCATCACAGCTTTGAGCATTGTCTCTTTGGATATCTTATCAGCAGTCAGATAAAAAACTCTGATTTCATATTATATTATGCATTTACTGATAAAAGCGAAGTAAATTACAACCGAGTGCGTCCATATTTCTTTGACGCTTATATCAAAAAAACAGATATGGAATATTTCCATCAAATTGATGATGATACAAATAAGATTAAAGTAAAATTCAATTCTTTACATTAACCGTTATAATAACAGCAAAAAAGTCAGAGAATCTTTCTGCTCTCTGACTTTTTTATGGAACTTTTAAAATCAGCAAAATAATCTCCATTCCTTTGCCTATTTTTCTTAACATTGTTTTCATATCCATTTTCATTATATCGTTCTAAAAAACTTTTTTCTCTTTCGTATCTCCTCCTTCCATTTTCCGCAGCTGTTTAAATGTAGAACTACATGTCTGGTTGGGGGCATCAATAAAAGTCCAGCAACATCTTTCTTTCCCCAGAAATCTAACAGCCAGATGGAATCTTCCTGGTCGGTCACACCACCTTCCTGATGAATTCTCTCTAAATCTTCGCTTCTTACTTTTCTTCTCATATCTGTATCCGTAAGACGACTAACTATTTCTCTGGTGCGTCTACCGACTTCATTTCGATAATTCAAAAGTTCTTTTATATTTACTTCCCCACTTAATCCCATGATTTCATCATCAGTAAGAGCATTACCAGTATCTTTTCTATGTATATGCATCCGCGACATCCATTCTTCGTTAAAAACCTGTTCCCGGCCACCAACTAACACATTCATTGTTAAATCTTCAATTCTTGCAATATGCCAGATTACCCAGGCAATGGTTTCATCTTTGCTTCCAGGCATAATTCCATACTCCTTTCGGGTCAAATCCTGAAGCAGACGATCTGTTTCATTTTCTACTCCCCCTGCCATCGTAGATAAATGAAGTTTTTCATGTATGGAAAGAAATAACTCTTTCGCCTGTCCAACACATTCCTTTTTTCGAATTATCGTACTTAATTCTTTATGCCCTTCACTAAATCCCTCACCAAAATATTTCATATTACCTCTCTTTTCTATTTATACTCAAACAACTTTCTATCTCCAAGAGTATAATAAACTCCTGTAGCTGTCGCCACCAGCTTTTCTTCTTTTCCTTCCATCCACGCTTCCGCATTTAAATACTGCATCGTCCGTCCCGCTTTCAATACTCGTGAGCGAATCATAAAACGCTCTCCTATACTTCCCGGGCTTAAATACGATATCTGCATGGAAACAGTCTGGGTCATGCTCTGCTTTCCGTAAAAATTTGCCAAAATCCCCATGGCATTATCAAAAGTCGAAGACATAAATCCGCCATGCAATGTACCATTGGGATTTCTCATCCATTCTACTGTCTTGTAAGCAGATAGATATGTTTTCTCTTTGATACTACAGGAAACAAAATCTGGCGTCAGCATTTCATTTATCGTTCCTTTCCCACGCTCTCGGAATATCTCTCCCATTTCTCTCAATATATGTTCCATATTTTCCTCGGTAAAGTACTTTTCGTCTCTCATTTCAATTCTCCTCTCTCTACACTCAATTGTAAAATACATCTATAACACAAAAGGACGTAACCTTACGATTACGTCCCGACTAACGGAGAGTGAGGGATTTGAACCCTCGCGGCAGTTACGCCCTAAAGCATTTCGAGTGCTCCCTCTTCGGCCTCTTGAGTAACTCTCCACAATGTAAAATTACATGTTTTTCTGGCTGAACTGGATAATCAGAAGCTCTACAGCCATCTGTTCTTCCATCCGTCCCGTCTTCACCTTTTCCTCCATATCAACACATACTCGTAATCCATTCAACAGTCCCTGCCTAGTGAAATTCCCAGCCTGCGATACATATTTCCCAACTGCAAATGGCGGTACACCTGCTTTTTTCGCAATTTCAGACTTATTCTGTCCGGAAAGCTCCTTTATCTGAAGCAGTATGTTAAAATGTCTGGTGATTAAAAACAGAATGGATAAAGGCTTTTCCCTTAAGGTAAGCAGATCATAATATAAATCCATCGCCTGCTGCTGTCGTTTCGAAGCAATCGCATCAATCATCTGGAAGATCTGACTCGATACCTGTGTAGTACACACCGCATCAATATCATCCTTCGTCACAATATCACTGTCCATATCGTAGCAAACCAGCTTCTCGATCTCCTGCTCCATGCCATCCATTCCCATTCCACACTTGTCCATGAAATACTTAAGCGTATCCTTCGTAATCTTCTTACCAGAGTTACGAAGAAGAGATACAATCCAAAGCTCCAGATTATGTTCATCCATCCCATTCATCTCAGAAATGGTTCCCATATCCTTCACCGCTTTATAAAGGCGGTTCCGCTTATCAACTTCACTCTCTACAAAAACAAAGTACGTAGTTTCCGGCACATGCTTCATATAATCTGCCAAATCGGTCTGACTCTTAAACCAGCCGCTGTTCTCAATTAAAATCAGCCTGCGCTCACTAAAAAACGGTAATGTCTCGGCAATCTGAATGACTTCCTGAGGGTCAGCTGACTTTCCTTCAAAATGAGAAAAGTTCATCGTTTCCTCCCTGCCGACAATCGCATCTTTAAGCTTATTCTTGTACAGCTTCTTCAAATAGTTCTCTGTACCGTACAGTAAATAACAATGTGTGAATTCATTTTTCTTAATATGCTCTTTAATCGTCTGCATAAAGTACTCCTTCTAACCTGAACCAATCAAAACACCTTTTCTATTTTACTAGGTTCAGGCAGAAGTTTCAAGTGAAAAATGAAAAAAACTTTTATTTATTTCAAAAACTGCTGAATACTTGCCCTTTGATTCTGAAATAATATTGTAACTGCTCCATAATCCATCGTCTTTCTAACCTGGCTTTCCACCGCCGCCAGCCGTTCCAGAGTTTCCCGATGAGGATGTCCATAACGGTTTTTATATCCGGCAGAAATTATGGTCAGTTTCGGTCGGATACGAGCAAGCCATTCCGCAGAATTGGTATACTTAGAGCCATGGTGAGCGGCTTTTAAAATGTCATATTCCTTCCGGTGTAACACCCCCGCCTCCAACATACTGTTTTCTCCATCTACTCCCACATCTCCTGTTAAAAGCATGCTAAACTTTCCATACAGCACTTCCAATACCATCGAATAATCATTTTCCGTCTCAGCATAAAAATCTGGATACGGATGCAGACAGGTAACTGCTAGTTTTCCTGCATGAAAATTCTGTCCCTTTTCCAGATAAAGAACCTTGGTACCAACTTCTTTTGCCTGCTGTGACATTGTAATAAGTTTTTCATCTATAAAGCTGGTCTTCGGAAGAACTATACAATTAATCCGCACATTTCCTGGCTCTTTCGCACCTTTTAGAATCTCCTGTATGCCACTGATATGATCTGTATCCATATGAGATAAAAAGCAGTAATCTAGTTCCTTAATTCCTTTGGACAATAAAAACGGCTGTATGCGATATATCCCTACTGCACTTTCGTCTGTACTCCCTCCATCCATCATAAGGTGCAGTCCAGACTCTGTCTGCATATAAATACAGTCACCCTGTCCGATATCCAGAAATGTAACTTCCATCCCTTTCTCTGGTACATGCCAGAATAAGCAAAAACAAGCTGCCAGAAGTAAAACAGACAATCTTTTCTTTTTATATATTTTTACAGAAAACGTAAATACAAGAATCAGAATATAAAAAAAGAATACCTGCCATCCTTTTGGCCTTCCTGTAATCTGCATATTATATGGAATATTATGAAATAGACAGCATAAAACCTGGTAAAAGAAAAGAATATAGTGAACACCTCCAGCAAAAAGACTGGCAAGCGGCAGAAAGAAACATCCAGTAAGAGCAATAAGAAGTGCTAAAATCATTAAAAGAGACGTAAACGGCAGAACCAGCAGGTTCAGAAATGGCGACAAAACAGGAAATTCAAAGTAAAACCACATCAATACCGGTAGAGTAATCAACTGGATTGCCGAACTGGCCAGAAGTGCCTTTCCTATTTTTCTTCCAAGCTTCCAGAAAACTACCGACAAACTGAATGCCTCCATCTTTTCTTTATACTCCATTTGTTTTGTCAAAGGTTCCATCCATTCTGCTAAAAATTCATGACAAGCCGGATAAAACCACACCGCACTAATAACGGCTAAAAAAGAAAGCTGAAATCCACATTGAAAGAGCTGAAATGGCTGCTGGCATAAAATCAGAAAACCACTCAATGCGATTGCTGACATAGAATCATACGTCCTGCTTACCAGAACAGCTGTCAAAGACAGCACCATCATTACAACTGCACGATTTGTGGATACGCTGAATCCCGTTAAGATTCCATAAAGATAAATCAAAAGAATACAGAGAACAGAAGCCAGATTATGATGTATTCCAGCCTTTTTCAGAAGAGAAAACAAGAGAAGTCCTATCATAGAAATATGTAAACCGGAAATCGCAAGAATATGCGAAATGCCTGCCTTTTGATAAAGAGTTTTAATATCCGCATCTAAAGCACTTTTATCCCCTAGCACCATTGCCTTTAAGATCGCTCCATCCGACTCTGTTAACACCGCATCGTAAACTAAAGTCACTCTCTTTTTTATTTTTGCAATTCCTATGTAAATTAGATTTTTTGTTATCACTCGATTTATTATGATACCCTTTTGTAACTTGTAGTATATATTTTTCGCCTGATAAGACAAATACTCATCATAATTTCCTGGATTACGAGCTCGTTCACATAAGGATAATTTCCCCTGTATTGTAAGCAGGTCTCCATTATAAAGTGGGGTAAAATCTTTATCTTTATAAACCAGCCAGGAAATCATCGTTTTCTCTTTTCCTTCCGGCAGAATCTGGACTTGTTTTAAGTAAACTTCCTGATACGTTGCTTTTTCCGACAACTTTGCAACCTCTCCCCAAACGGTTACTAAGAGTTCTTCCCTTGGCTGCAGTTTCAATTTTTCCTGGGTTATCTGTGAAAAGGTAAGAAAACACCCAATACCAAATGCAACAGGAAACCATAAAATACATTTATCCTGAGATGTAAATTTAGAATACTTCACCTTTAGAAAAGAATAAAAAAGAATAGAAAATAAGAAAAAAAACAGAATTAATAGAATAATCTGAAATTTCGAACATATATATTTATTAGAGGCTATTCCTAACATAAAAGGACAAAATAGCCAGAACAAAGGTCTTTTGACCAAAGACATACCTCCCTGTAAGAAATCTGCCGTCCATTTCCCTGACGGCAGATTTTATTTTTATATTTTTATGAATTGGTCTGCACCACATCCAGATTTCGTTCAAACAATACATCAAACGGTACCTTTTCCCGGTACATTGCAACAGTTTTCCCATCAATCAGAAACTGCACCTTATTTACTGCTGACAATTCGCATAGGGAATTTACAACGGAGTAAATGGCCACTTCATTTGAAACATCTGCTCTTTTATCCAAAAAATCTTTATTCAGGTAAACATAGCAGACACCTTCTCTAACGGATGTTTTACTTACTTTTGTTCCGTCAGGAATCGTCTTGCGGACGGACTTTTTATCAATTTTTTCAATGTCATCTGGTCCCGCAATAAGGCGTTCTAGAACCAGCTGTTCCAAGGATACCGTCCCATCATATCTTACTGTGACAGGAATTTCTACTAGTTTGGTACCATCCTCATTGGAAAAATACAGATTCATTTTTACATCCTGATAGAAATTCGTCTTGCCGCCGGTATTGTCAATAAAATCATCTGATGTTTGGAATCCTACCGCCTTATCTGTAGATTCCATCAACGGCTGATCAGCAACATAAAATTCTACGCTGCCAACTCCATTAATCTGACAAAGTGTTTTCACCACTGCTGCCCGATATAGAATTTCATTAATACCATGCAGTGTCGAATAGGCTGAATTATAATGAAGAGTAAGCTGTTCATTATCTCCCAGATTAATTGATGTTACCTGTATCTTATCTGATTTAATTTTTTTATATTTTAACGACTCCGGCTCTTTGTCCATATCGGTCAGCAGCTCATAAACCAGTTCTTCCTTTGTTCTGCTGTGGGCATAATATGCCACTCCCACCAGCTCTGTTCCATCATTATTGCTAAAATAAACCTGATACTTAACCCCATCTTCTTTCCCATTCTTCTTTTTACATCCAATCAGAGAAAGCATTCCTACGAAGGCCAATAATAGAAGCAGAAGATATTTTTTTCGTTTCATTTTTATCAACCTCCTATGCAATATAAGTTAACGGGATACGAACGGTAAACGTAGAACCTTCCCGTTCTTTACTGTAGACTTTAATCGCACCACGATGCATCAGTACGGCATTTCTGGTAATAGAAAGTCCCAGTCCAGTACCACCTGTTTCACGGGAACGTGCCTTATCCACACGATAAAAACGTTCAAAAATAGAATCCTGTGCATCTTCTGGAATTCCAACGCCACAATCTGCTACTTTCAAATAGAAAAACTTATGATCTGCATTTAAGGTAACATGAACCCAGCCACCATCGCAGTTATATTTAATTGCATTTTCAATCAGATTGTTAATCACCAGAGACAGCTTGACTTCGTCAACTTCTGCCATAACTGGACGGAATGTCTCAAATACCAGTTCAATATTCCGCTTATCCGCAATCGGCTGAAGGCGTTTCATAATCTGCTCTACCAGTTCATTAATATTCAATGTGGAAATATTCATTTCTCCCTGTGTTTTATCCAATTTTACAAGGGATAACAAATCGTTTACAATCTTATTCTCACGTTCTACTTCTTCTGTAATATCCACCAGGAATTCCCGATACAATTCATTTGGTACATCTTCCTGACTCAAAAGAGAATCGGAAAGCACTTTAATCGATGTAATTGGTGTTTTTAACTCATGAGATACGTTGGATACGAATTCCTGTCGACTGTCCTCTAATTTTTGAAGCCTTACCAGCATATGATTGAAAGAATCTGAAATGGTTTCCATTTCTTTTACACCCTTAAATTCAATCTTCTCATCCATATAGCCGTTGGACCAGCGGTCAAAAGAATTTGTCATCTGCTTCAGCGGTTTTAACATAAATCCAGAATACAAAATGGAAATAACAACAACCAGAATGGCAAGTACCAGAATAATCAGCATAGCACGCTCTTTCATTTCCCCATATACCGTATGAATATCTTCAATGGAAAAACTGGTAATAATACCACCTGCAATCTCTCTGGAATCAGAATTTACCACTGGACAGGTCAATTCAATATACTGATTATTTTCATCAATATATCTGCTCTCCGTCCCTTGAATACTTTTCACTGCTTCCTCAGAAATGAGCGTTTTTCCTTCTTCCAGACCATACGTATCATGAATTACTTTCAATCCACTGTTCACAACAATAATCCGTCCGCCATAAATATCTGCCACTTGTGAAATCTCTGTCTTCACGCTGTCAACATCCGTACTGTCTGTACCCAGAAAAAATCCGGACGAAATCAGGAGATTGGAAATGATATTTACATTATGCGTTAAATCTACAATTTTCTGCTGCTTAGCCCTGGACTCATACGTATTAATTACAAACTGAGACAACACCACCATTGGAAGAATTCCTATCAGAATACACACTACAATCAGCTGCAGACGCATACTCTGAAATATCTTTAAGGATTCTTTTACTTTTTTTAAAATAACATACCACCGCCTTTTATCACACTGCACCCAAAAAGAAGCCCCAGGAAAACCTTTCTCCTGGAACCTTCTCTTCTTAAGCTTTCTCTTTTTCTCGAACTAAGCTCTTGTATTCTTAACTCTGAAAGAAATACCCGACTCCCCACTTTGTATGTATATACTGTGGTTCACTTGGATTCTTTTCAATTTTTTCACGGAGTCTTCGGATATGCACATCCACGGTTCTTACATCGCCCGGATAGTCAAATCCCCAGACAGTATTCAACAGGCTTTCTCTGCTGTAAACTTTATTCTTATTTAACATCAGAAGTTCCAGCAGATCAAATTCTTTCGCCGTTAGATTCACTTCGCGGTTTCCAGTAAATACCCTTCGGCTTTCGCAATCAACTTTCAAATCGCCATAAGAAACAACTTTACTGTCTTCCTCTTCTTTTTTTGATTTCTTACCGCCGCTTCTTCTCATGATTGCTTTGATTCTTGCTTTCACTTCCAGAATATTAAATGGTTTTGTAATGTAATCATCCGCGCCATATTCCAGACCTAGAATTTTATCCATGTCATCGCCTTTTGCAGTCAGCATAATGATCGGCATGTCTGAAAATTCACGGATTTGCTGGCAGACCTCAAAACCATCCAGTTTTGGAAGCATCACATCCAGCAAAACAACATCATAATTTGTTTTCTTAGCTGCTTCTACGGCTTCTTCTCCGTCATAGGCACAATCAACGTCCATTCCGTCCTGTTCCAGACTGAAACGGATACCTTTCACTATTAATTTTTCATCATCGACAACCAGCACTTTCTTTCCCAAAATCTTTCACCTCATGATTGAACTGTAATTAAGTTCTTGAGCTTTTGAAATACTCCATCCTTAATTCCCTCAATATTTTTAATTTCTTCTATGTTATGAAAACTTCCATGTTCCTCACGATATGCCAGTATACTGTCTGCTTTTGCCTGACCAATGCCTGGAAGTGTCATAAGTGTGGCAGCATCTGCTGTATTTAAATCCACCTGCTGTGCTTCTTTGGTTTCTGATGAGCCTGTTTCAGAAGAATCTGCTGTCTCTCCTGGTGTCCAATTCTGTTCCTTGCTTTCTTTTACAGAAGGAACATAAATTTTCTCGCCATCTGAAACCGTTTTCGCCAAATTCAGGCACTCTGGCGCAGCATCCTTTAAAAGACCATCTGCCATCTTAATTAAATCTGTAATCCGATCCCCCTCTGTAAATTCATATACTCCGGGCTTCTTTACAGAACCACAGACATAACAAAATCCTCCCGTACCTAAATCATCTGTCTCTACAGATAGTTTCTGGCTTTCTTCCTTTTCGTTTATGGAACAATTCGAATCTGGTTCGTAAGAACTTACAGTGCCAGCAGTACCAGAACTGTATAAATCACTTTCTGAAGTTTCTATACTGTCAGACAGAATCATCGATTCAGATGCTTCCTTTCCAGAAAACGACTGATATGCAATTCCTGCAAGCAGGACAAAAACAATACATAATCCAATGAGTTTCTTATCTTTTTTCATAGTATCTCTCCTTATAAAAAGAATACCTCTATACCTTTTATAACGAGACACATTCTATTCTACCTAAATGCACTTCGTAATACAATAGCCTTTTTTAATTTTTCGCAAAATTATTTCGAATCCCATTTAAATAGAATAATCCCACCAACAATTATACCGACAGCAATAAGTTTTTTCCACTCAAAATCTGCTTTTTCTGAACCAAACAGACCGAACAGTTCGATTACGTATGCTACAATAATCTGTGCAGTCAAAATCAGCATATTTGCCCTTGCCGGACCTAATCCTGCAACACTCTTAATCACCGTAAACGTAATAAATGCTCCCATAACACCGCCAAGAAGCATATATTTATCTGGAATCCGAAACAATGCTCCGACACTGCTTTCTCTTCCTGTCATAAACCATGCAATGACACATACAGCAAATGCTGTAAGCTGTACAAAGCCCGCCGCCATCCAAATGCTGGTCTGCTTTGTTACTCCTGTATTAAAAACACCTTGAATGCTCATCAGCGCACCCGATAACAGTGCAATTAAAATGCCCCACATATGATCAACCTCCTGTTTTTTCATAGTATTGGTCATATGCAGGGCAATTATTCTTTGAAATGCCGCGCTTTTATACTGTCTGGATTGCTTTTTCCAGTTTCTCAATCATTTCATCTACATGCTCTCTTTTGATAATAAGAGGTGGAACGAAACGGATAATGTTAGTACCAGCGCTGACTAAAATCAATCCGTTTTCCAGTGCTTTTGCAACAACCGGACCAACTTTGCAAGTCAGTTCCAGACCACGCATCATTCCTTTTCCACGCTGTTCTTTTACAACATCATATTTCTTTACCAGTTCTTCTAATTTTTCCTGAAGATACGGTGCAACTTCATTTACATTATCGAGAACTTTTTCTTCCTCAAATAAATCAAATACTTTGCGGACAGCAGCGGTTACAAATGGATTACCACCGTATGTGGTACCATGATCCCCTGGTACTAATGCTTCTGCTACTTCTTCTGTTGCTAAAAATGCACCAACAGGAACGCCGCAGCCAAGAGCTTTTGCAGAAGTTACAATATCTGGTTTCACTCCGTAAGACTGATAAGCAAACATAGAACCAGTTCTTCCCATACCACACTGGATTTCATCACAAATCATCAGAATTCCTTTTTCGTCACAAAGTGCACGAACACCTTTAATGAATTCTTCCGTTGCAGGATAAATACCACCTTCACCCTGAACTGTTTCCATAATAATTGCACAGGTATTTTCATTTATTTCTGCCTTTACACTATCCAAATCATTATAATCTGCAAATACAACGCCACCAATTAATGGACGGAATGGATCCTGATACTTTTTCGTACCAGTTACGGCAAGAGCCCCCATACTTCTTCCATGGAAAGAATGATTCATGGAAATAATCTCTGTTTTTCCAGTCTTTCCATTTACATATGCATATTTACGAGCTAATTTAATGGCACCTTCTATGGCTTCTGTACCACTGTTCGTAAAAAATACCTTATCCATGCCAGATGCTTCGCAGATTTTTTTTGCTGCATCTGCAAGGTTAGTATTGTAAAACAGGTTGGATGTATGAATCAGTTTGTCAATCTGTTCTTTTAACGTATCGTTAAACGCCTTGTTATTGTATCCAAGGGCGAATACTGCAATTCCGGCTCCAAAATCCAGATATTTTTTTCCATCCATATCATATAAATAAACTCCGTCCCCTTTTTCCAATACAATTTTATGACGATTGTATGTATGAATTAAATATTTTTCAGCCTGATCCATTTCCTGCTGCATTGTCATCTCTGCCATACCAAAAACCTCCTAACTTATTTTACAAGTTCTTCTTCACTATTCTCATGAGGATACAGTGCTTTATGATCATCAATAATCGCCGTACCAATTCCTTTTTTCGTAAAGAATTCAAGCAAGAGACAGTGCTCTCTTCTTCCATCCAGAATATGTACTCTGTTTACACCATTTGTAACTGCTTCAATACAGTTATTTATTTTTGGAAGCATACCACCGCTGATATAACCATCTGTAATCATCTTATGTGCTTCTGCCAGGGTTAAAACAGAAATCAATGTACTCTTGTCATCCGGATCTTTGCAGACGCCTTCAATATCAGTTAAGAAAGCAAGTTTTTCTGCTCCAATTGCAGAAGCAACTGCACATGCTGCTTCATCCGCATTGATGTTATAGGATTCGTAATCGTCTCCAAGACCGATTGGTGCAATCACAGGAATAAAATCATTATCTAATAAGGTATCAATCAGTTCTTCATTGACCCATTCTACATTTCCAACAAAGCCAATATCTCCACCTTGAACTGTTTTCTTAGTGCAGCGCAAAGTTCCACCATCTTTACCTGTAATGCCGACTGCTTTCACACCAAGCTTTTCCACCATCTGAACCAGATTTTTGTTTACTTTATTTAATACCATCTCTGCAATTTCCATCGTATCTGCATCTGTCACACGAAATCCGTTAACAAATTCCGATTCCTTGCCAACTTTCTTGAGCCATTTACTAATTTCCTTGCCACCGCCATGCACAATAATTGGTTTCATACCAATCAGTTTTAACAGGGCAACGTCTTTGATAACGCTCTCTTCCAGCTTTTTATCTAACATTGCACTTCCACCATATTTAATAACAATTTTCTTATTGTTAAAATCTCTGATATACGGCAATGCCTCAATCAATGTCTGTGCTTTAATTAAAATTTCCTGCATGTATTCATCCATTTTCTTTTCCTCCAGGCCTTTCTTTCTATTATATATTAAGAACGGTAATCTCCGTTAATCTTTACATAATCATAAGTCAGGTCGCAGCCCCATGCAGTTGCTTCAGCGTTGCCGGCCTTCATATCAGCGGTTGCCGTTACTTCTTTCCCTTTTAAAATCTCAGTCGCAAACTCTTCACTGTAGTCTGTGGCAAGACCATTTTCAACTAATTTCAATTTTCCAGCTTTGCTTTCTACATATAAATCCACCGTATCCGGATTAAATGATACACCAGAATAACCCATAGCGCAGAATATACGTCCCCAGTTCGCATCACTTCCAAATACTGCTGCTTTTACCAGATTGGAAGTAATAATGGACTTTGCAAGTACTTTTGCTTCTTCCTTGGAAGCAGCATTTACAACCTTTGCTTCAATTAATTTGCTGCAGCCTTCACCGTCAGCAGCCATTTTCTTTGCTAAATAAACAGAAACATAACTCAATGCTTCTACGAATGTATCATAATCTGAATTTTTTTCTGTAATCTTAGCATTTCCAGCTTTTCCACTGGCTAAAATCATATAGGAATCATTGGTAGAAGTATCACGGTCAACGGAAATCATATTAAAGGAATCTTTTACAACTGTGCTGACTGCTTCCTGTAACAGTTCTTTTGAAATAGAAAGATCCGTTACAGCAACGCAAAGCATCGTAGCCATATTCGGATGAATCATTCCAGAACCTTTTGTCATAGCACCTAATGTAACAGTTTTTCCATCAATCGTAAATTCTACTGCACATTCTTTTTTATATGTATCAGTTGTCATAATTGCCTCAGCAGCTTTCGTTCCTGCTTCTAATGAAGCGTCTTTCTTCTGGACAAGCATCTTTGTACCTTTTACTACGATATCTGTTGGTAACAGTTGTCCGATTACGCCAGTAGAGCAGGTTAAGACATCGTCTGCCTTTACTCCAAGAGCCTGGGCCGCCGATTCTGCCATTGCTTCATTTGCCTTCATACCGGCTTCTCCGGTACATGCATTGGCATTTCCTGCGTTCAGGACAACAGCTCTTGCTGTTTCCTTATTCTTAATGATTTCTATATCACGTTTTACCGGTGCTGCTTTCACTACATTAGTAGTAAATACCCCTGCTGTCGTGGCATCGGCATCACTATAAACAAGCGCCATATCATTTTTTCCATTTTTCTTAAGTCCAGCAAATACACCTGCTGCATAAAATCCCCGGACCGCTGTCACTCCGCCATTTATCTGCTTCATATTATCTACCTCTTTTCGACTGTAATAAAGAATTGTTAATAATTATACATCAACGCGAATCATTATGCAAGGTTTTTTATGAAACTATTTTTTCCTTAAAAAATGTGTAAATTCGTACTTTTTTCAAAATTAAATAACTTTTCCCTGAAATAGTTCTTGCATATTAATTAAACTTGATGTATATTTATAATCATAAAAAACAGGCACACAAAAACCTGTTTACTATAAGAAAAATATCGGAGGTTATTAATATGAAAGAAAAGGTTATTCTTGCGTACTCAGGTGGATTGGACACTACAGCTATTATCCCTTGGTTAAAAGAAAATTTTGATTATGAAGTTATCTGCTGCTGCATCGACTGTGGACAGGGTGAAGAATTAGACGGTCTGGAAGAAAGAGCAAAATCCTGTGGTGCAAGCAAATTATACATAGAAGATGTTATCGATGAATTCTGTGATGAATATGTTGTTCCTTGCGTTCAGGCTAATTCTATTTATGAAAATAAATATTTATTAGGAACTTCTATGGCTCGTCCAGTTATCGCAAAGAAATTAGTTGAAATCGCTCGTAAAGAAGGGGCTACTGCCATCTGCCATGGTGCTACTGGTAAAGGTAATGACCAGATTCGTTTTGAATTAGGCATCAAAGCACTTGCTCCAGATTTAAAGATTATCGCTGCTTGGAGAAATGATGCATGGACTATGAATTCCCGTGAAGAAGAAATTGAATATTGCAGACAGCATGGCATCGACTTACCTTTCTCTGCTGACACAAGCTACAGCCGTGACCGTAACTTATGGCACATCAGCCATGAAGGTCTTGAATTAGAAGATCCTTCTAACGAACCAAACTTTGACCACTTATTAGTATTAGGAACCACTCCTGAAAAAGCTCCTGAAGAAGGTGAATATGTTACTATGACATTTGAAGCCGGTGTTCCAAAGAGCGTTAATGGTGTTGAAATGAAAGTTTCTGATATCATCCGTAAATTAAATGAATTAGGCGGAAAACATGGTATTGGTATCGTTGATATTGTTGAAAACCGTGTTGTTGGCATGAAATCCCGTGGTGTTTATGAAACTCCTGGTGGAACTATCTTAATGGAAGCTCATCAGCAGTTAGAGGAATTAATCCTTGACCGTGATACTACTACTATGAAAAAAGTTATGGGTAACAAATTAGCTGATATCGTATACGAAGGAAAATGGTTCACACCTCTTCGTGAAGCTGTTCAGGCTTTTATCGAAAGCACACAGAAATATGTTACTGGTGAAGTAAAATTCAAACTTTACAAAGGTAACATTATCAAAGCCGGAGAAACTTCTCCATACAGCTTATACAATGAAAGCATTGCTTCCTTCACAACTGGTGATTTATATGACCATCATGATGCAGAAGGTTTCATCAACTTATTCGGTTTATCCTGTAAAGTCCGTGCTATGAAAATGCAGGAAGTAGAAAAGAATAAAAATAAATAATTTTTCATTTAAATAACAGGCACTGTAGGAATTGTATTATATTCCTACGGTGTTTTCTGTTTTCGTATTTAGTCATTGGTTTCTTTTTCTCGATATCTAAAAAATTCTGATAACCATCTTTTAAGTTTTACAAAAACCATGAGACATACTTTTTATAATTTTATCTTTAATCCACGCGTCCTGATATTTTTCTTTTTCATAGACAAGGACTTCTCTTCTTTTACGGAAGCAAAGGTTGCCTGCTCAATTTTTATCTTTATTTTCTGCTTTTCCATATCTGGATTATTCACTTTAAATACCATCTGATAGAGAATACCTGACGTCTTCCGCTGTATAAATGGGGCATTCCCTGCTGACATATCTAAGTACATGGTACTGACCTTCCCAGTTTTATTACTGATATCGACATCACACTCCCAAGATGGAAGCTTTGTTTTCTTCGTTCCACTATCTTTTATTTTTATAGTTCCTTGATTTAGTTTTTCCAATGTCATTGCTTCCTCATCAAAATCAACAATAAAGCTTGCCGCCTGAAAATTCTTTCGTATTTTTGATACTTTCATATCAACTACAATTGTATTTTTCTCAGAGCCTTTATGATATTTCATGGATACCAGCGGTTTCTGAAAATATGACCAAACCAGATACACAAGAACAGCCGCCAATACGATTCCAAGTATACCTGCCACTGTCACTGCAGTTTTCTTTTTCTTAGACCAGTTTTTCATGTCTGCCTCCCTATAACTCATATTTTAACTTGATACGCTCAATTTTCTTACAAAATGGCTGGTAACAGATTCCAAGGAAAACTACCGTGGAAACTGCATGAATGAAATCAAATGGGATTCCTGATGCATAGGATGCCAGAAGCGTCCCTTTCGTAATGTGGTGAAACAGCATCATTGCGGAATAAAAATTCATAATTCCACCATATACAATCATCGTTACCAGAAATCCATACAAGCAGATTCCAATAACTCCAGGCCTTTTTTTCTGAAACAAAAGTCCAGCCAGAAAGCCCACCAGTCCAAAACAAAACATCTGCCACACCGTCCACGGTCCCTGTCCAAAATAAAAATTGGATAAAAATCCAGTCAGTGCTCCCACGAGAAATCCCTCATAACTTCCGAGAGTTACGGAAGAAATAATTACAATTGCCAGTACCGGCTTAAACTGGGGCAGCATAAAAAATGCAAGCCGCCCAATGGATGCAATTGCCGCAAGAGATGCAATCATGACAATCCTTTTTCCATTTTTGTCAATCGAATATCCAAGAAATGCAGGAAAGATAACTAAAAGCAGCATAATTGTAATAAAGAGATAATCCCTTTCTTTACTGCTAAAAAACATCTCCACTCCCAAAAGAATCGGCAGTATCAGAAATACTATTATTTTATTCAATCTCCTGATTTTCAAATTGATGCACCTGCCCTTCCGTCACAATTCCATCCTGGATATTCCGCATAATTTTCCGTACGCTGGTGGTATAGAAATACTGGTTTTCGCAGAACTCCTGCACATTCCCCATAGAAAGCATAGTTCCATCAAAAAGCATTCCCGTGGTTTTCGCATACTCGGCGCAGAAATCAATATCATGGGATGCAAGAATAATCGTCGTTCCCTCTTCATTCAGCCGACGAAGTACCTTTCCCAGCTGTTCCCTCTTCATTTTATCAATTCCTTTCGTCGGTTCATCCAATAGAAGAATTTTCGGTTTTCGCAGCAACACTTTGGCAAATGCTGCCATCTGCTGCTGTCCTCCCGATAAGTCATATGGATGTCTGAAAAGTACTTCCTTCAGACCGAGCAGTTCTACTACATCCTGAATTTCATAGGAAACAGTTTCCAAATCTTCTTTTACTGTACTTTTCAAAAACAATGTCTGTGGATTCTGTGGCAGCAATCCAATTTCTTTTGGAATTTGACCTCTTCCTGCTTTTTTATTTTGTATCAGTACTTTTCCCCGATAAGGCTTTGTAAGATTGCAGAGAATATTTAATAATGTACTTTTCCCTTGTCCATTCGCTCCTAAAATGGCAAGAAAATCTCCCTCATTTATGAACATAGAAAAGTCACGTAAAATATCCTTTCCCTCTTTTTCATAGCGGAACCAGATATTTTTCACTTCCAGAATCGGTTTCTTCTGCATTGTAGGAGGCAGTTCATTCTTTTTAAAAACCACATTCTTTTTCCTGTCTGCCTGACTTTTAGTTAAACTATCCTTCGCCTGCCGAATTGTCCTGCAATTATAATCGTTGCACATCCGCACCGGTATTTTCACCTGAGATGGAAGCAGGTCAAAATACGGCTTCTTCTCTTCTGCTAAAAATTTTGTTACTTTCTCTGGCTGATCTACCATCAAAAGTTTTCCTTCTTCCATAACCAGACAGCGATCTGCCCGTGGGTAAACCTCATCCAGACGATGCTCTGACATAAAAATCGTTGTTTGAAATTCCTCATTAATTCTGGAAAGCAGTTCTATAAATTTTTGTGCTGCAATCGGATCTAACTGGGATGTTGGTTCATCCAATAAAAGCAGCTCAGGCTGAACAATCATTACCGATGCGAGATTTAAAATCTGCTTCTGTCCGCCAGATAATTCGTGTACTGACTTATGGAACCAGTCTGTGATTCCGAAAAATGCTGCGAGTTCTGACACCCGATTCCGGATTTCCTCTGATTTCACACCCAGGTTTTCCAATGTAAAAGCCAGTTCATGCCATACCTTATCCGTTACAATCTGATTATCCGGATTTTGAAATACAAAACCGGTACGAAGTGCTTCTTCCCTCTTGGAAAGTTCAGAAATATCACTTCCATTCACCAAAATTTTCCCTGTTTTTCTGCCAGCTGGGCAAATAGAAGGTTTTAACTGACGAAGCAGAGTGGATTTCCCACATCCTGTCTCTCCAAATAGAAGAAGAAATTCTCCTTTTTCCATTGAAAAGCTAATTTCCGAAAGACTGTCTGTCTCTGCCCCGGGATATCGGAATGTTACATTCTGGATATCGATAAATGCCATACCATTTCCTCCTTTATGTCTATCATCAATGGAAGCAGGGTAAATATAAGATATGCCGCATACAAAATCTTTTCTTTCCCAAATGCAGGCTGAATCGAGATTTCCGGAAAATAGACTGCATGAAAACTACCATGATACACTGCCAATCCTGCAGCTGTCAAAAGCAAAAGCTCCACTGCCGCCATCTGTTTATCCAGTCTGGTAAACCTGCTGTTTGTATAATATGTTCTTCCTCTTAATCCAAAACCACGGGCTTTCATAGAATCCGACGTCTCCAGTGCATTTTCCAATGCCCACGTAATCAGTCCAGATAAAATTTCAATACCATGGATAATGCGATCCAACACATTTCCCTGAGAAGTGTCACAGCCAACTCCCTTCTGTGCAGCTTTTATTTTTTTCAACTGTGCCCGATACATTGGTACAAAACGTAGAGAAATGGTGAATAATAATGCAAACACCGGAACCGTATGAGACAACACGCAGATAATTTTGTCGCTGGTCATAATCTTGTTGAAAATAGAAAACTCCAGCAGCATATCGTATAACATGACTCCAGCAGCAAAACCATACACAATGGCCTCTTTTGTCACTGGATTCTCATTGAGATAAAACAAAATTGTGGCTCCTTGATGATTAAACAAAGGATTTAATATCGTTGTCAGCACAATGAGAAACAATAATTTTATATTAAAAATCAACTGGCTGGCTCCGACTAAATAAATCGAATATACAAAGGATGCCACTGCCCCTGCCAAAAGCACTGCCGGATGCTGCACACATACAGTAAACACCATAATTCCAGCAAAGTATACAAAATTTACGAAGGGATTCATTCTTGCAAACAAGGATTTATTTTGTACCGCCAATCCACTCACACCCCACATCTTTTCCTAAATCACAGGTATAACGCCAGCAAATCTCATCTCCGTCCTCAAGCATATAACGGGAACATCCATAATTCGGATACCAGCCGTTTACTTTGTACATCCAGCCAGAGTATCTTCCACAGTCAAACTCATACAGATTATGAATTCCTTCTATATAATTAGAGTTATAAATAGGCGTCATAGAATATTCCATCTGAATGCTTTCCTTTTTCGTTTCTCGAAGCAGAACATCAAATACCGATTCCCCTTCATAGAAAATAACCGTCCGTTTCTTCATAATCCAGCCATCTTTTGGTACATAGGATTCCTTTTCTTTTTCAAGATCCTTTTTATTATCCAGAATAGTCTTACAGTCAATAGAAAGAGTACAGGTATGCGGTTTGTTATAATTTATCTTGGCACTTCCTGGCTCTACTGGAAGAGGTTTTCCTGCCGGCACTGGATCCGTTAAATATTGATCCTGTCCCGTCTGAGTTCCATCGGAAATCTTCCGTAATGCGGCAGATGCATACATAAGGCTTTCCGATTCCGTACTTGGCTTCTTATCATTTATATATTTTCCACCACTGCCAGAACCAGAAGAACTATTAGAATGAGAGCTATTTCCTGAATGATTCTTGCCTGTGCTGCCTCCACCAGAATTGGAATGATTCGAACCAGATGGATTCTTTACACTAGAATTATTATTTTCATGATTCGTCCCCGCTCTGTTATTCTCCGATTTTCCAGAATCTTTTTTTGTCTTTTCATCAGAGACTTTCCTTGTTCCATTCTGTTGTTTTACGGTCTGACCACCTTGTAGTTTTGTATTATGAACACCTGCTGCCAGGTAGAAAATTCCCTTTGTTTCCTGAACTTCATAGGTTACTTCTATTTTTCCGTCATTATCATTAACAATAGGATCCATCACATAAACCAAATGGTTGTTCCAAATCTGGTATAGTTTAATATCCTTATTTTTCCAGTTTTTCAGTTTTAAAGTCAGCTGTGGATGACCATTCAACTTTACATTCTCTTTAAAATAATAACCGAGCACCTCTGTAGCGCCGGTTTGCTTTCTGACATAATCATCATAATCGCTGGTAAACGTAATATTTAAATCCGTTTTTTTACTGCCAGTGACCATATTTTCTGCATAAAACCACTCATAATCTGCCTTATCCGACGTTCCTGTCAAAGTCAGCATATTATGTTCTTTCTTAGCCTCTTGAAATGCCTGCGTAACTTTTTTGTCACCAACATCCATTCTATCCGGAACATTTTGGACTTTCATGGTATACAATTTATAGCTCCCAAGTATCACAAGGATAAGAATAGGAAGGATTACTCTTCCATATTTGATTAATTTACGCTTTGTTTCTTCTTTCACAACTCTCCTGCCTGTGTGCTGCGACACACAAAAAAATAACTGCAGGCTGTGTACGCAAATTTACACAACCTGCTTTTTTATTTCCCTCTAAAATCAGGATTTTATAACAGGAAATTTCTGTGCAGAAACAAAGTAGTCTACAATAGCAAGAGCATCTAAACTGTCAATGCTACTGTCACCATTTACATTATATTTTAAGATTAAATCAGAAGTAATCTCTTTCTGAGCTTTTCTAAGCCAAAGAGATACTTCATTTAATGCATCCTGTGCATCAATGACACCATCACCATTTGTATCTGCAAGTTTCAATGAATTCATAGTAGTATCTTTGTAAATTTTATAATTTTCTACAGCATTCAGCTGCTCTAAAGTTATATTCTTATCTACAACCATCAGATAGGTTCTTTCCCCACTATAATCGGTAAAGTCAGAAGAAAAGTATAATTTTGAGTAATCTGTGGCACTAGAAAGCTGGAAGCCGATTTCATTGGAAACCGTATCAACTCCAGCAATCACAACTTTCACTGCTTTTTTATCTGCTGGAATCAAGTCATCTCCAGAACCGGTATACAGAACCGTTGCACTAACATCTACTGTAACTAATGGAATATCTACGCTAACAGTTTTTGATGCCATTTCCTTATATTCCTTTGAACCCGTGATTTCACGAAGGGAATTAAGGCCTACCGTAATCTTATCTGTATCTTTCAAGGCATTTTTTAATTTACAGGTAATTACAACTGCATTCTTTTCAGAAGCAGAAAGAACGGTTAAGGCTTTGCCTGAATTTAAATCTCCATATACAAAACGTAATTTTCCTGAATCAACATTCCAAGTCATGGAACCTCCACTGATATTGCTGGATGCAGAAACATCTGTTACTTCAATTGTATCTGGAATATTAACCACACCATCCAGCATCTTCATGCTGTCTGCATAAGAATCTGCCTGAAGCTGAATAGTAAATTCTGTACCTTTTATATTTTCAACAAATTCTGGAACCGAAATTCCTGCTGTATTTCCAGCAGCAATCTGATTCACAGTAGAATCTTTTATCTGGGTATCTGTCATATCATAAAGTGTTGTCTTTCCTTCCAGCAGACGTTCATATGCTGCTAAGGCATAACCTGCCTGCTCGGTTGCCATCTGATTGCTGGTTGTTCCTGTGTGTGCAAAACTAAGTGTATCTCCAGTCTTTACAGCAAAAGACATTAGATTTGATAACAGCCAGGAACCATCTTCTTTCACAAAACGGGAATCTTTTGCTGGATCAATTCCTAATGCACAAAGTGCACAGATAACCTGAGCAACGGATTCCGAATTCACGGTTCCCCAGGAAGCGAATCCGCCCTCTTCATTCTGTAAGGAAGAAAGCTTTGCTAATCCTTCATCTACTGCTGCTTTGACATCTAAATCAGAACTATAATATGGTGCCAGACTCTGAATTGCCATAGCTGTAATATCTGGATCAGCTGCTGTTCCGGACAACGCCCAGCCGCCTCCATCTAGTTTTTGAGATAAAATATAAGAAATCAGCTTTTCTCTGCTATTCTGTGTACGGCCATCCGCCACTGCTGGAACTTCATATTTTAAGGTATCCAATGCAATCAGTGCAAAAATTCCGCCATTAATTCCCTGCCAAATGGTATTCTCATAATCCGCCAATGGTTTCACCAAATTATAACCTTCATAGTCCGTTGCATCCACCCCTAACGATGCCAGTGCAATCATAACTCTGGAATATTCCGTCAGTTTTTTGGAATGAAGAACACCTTTTTTCCCCTTTACATAAGCAGATAAATTGGATAAATATGTATTTTTAAAATCTGCTGTGATTTTACCGGAACGTGCCAGCTGTAAAACTGCCCATTCTCCACCAATAGAGCCACAAGTTGGATTCGTTACACTGCCCAGCAGATAATCTGCTGTTTTACTAGTAGCATCTGCAATGGTATACGACAGTGTTTTTACATTTGCAGCAGCACTGTTATCGGTACTATAAGAATTTATTGCTGTTACAAGAGCCTCTTTTGCTGCATCTACCTTTGTCTGAGTTTCTTCTACCGTAGAAGCCACAGCATATGCGTTGTCATAAACAGACTGATTATAAGAAATGAAACTGGTTCCAAGCTGATTTGCCTGTGCCAGTGCTTTGATTAACTGTGTCTTATCTGGTTCACTGTAATATGGTTCATTTCCCCATCCAGTATTATAGCCAAGGTCAGCTCCATATCCCCAAAGAGTAAATGCCCAACGGATAACATCTCCGTCTTTTACTTCGTATGCCGCACAGCTTCGATCAATCATCGTATTATTTACGGTAATCATCCAGCCTGACATACTAGAGTAATCAAATTCACCAAGATAATCATCACTATTTCCATCATTCTCCTCATTAGATGGTCCTCCATTTTCTGTAATGAATGATGGAATATTTACTTTTCCAGTGTCTGCACCTTTGATAGCTGCTAAATAAAGGTTGCCTTCAGACAGACTCCCTGTACTCTCATACTCAATATTTTTCTCTTTGAATAATGTCATTAATGCATCGCCTGCAGTTTCTCCATCTTTAATTTCAACTAAAGTAGGCTCTACAAAATAACCCTGTCCTATAGTAAAACGTTCAATACATACTGTAACATATTTCTTTTCTTCTGCACTTACTTTTACATTTGTAAATGTAAAAGAAGTTACGACAAATACAAATGCCATAAATACACAGAATAAACTCTGTGCTGCTTTTGTCCATTTTTTCATATGATTATTCATCCTCCGCTAAATCTGTGTTAACCAGTTACCTGACAGATTCATGCTAAGGATCGTGCATGATAAACATAAAAAATGACATAAGAAAAAAACACTCCTTTCCTTACCAAAGTCTTGTTTTGCGAAAAACACAGGCAGGTCTACGGACTTAGCTTCTACCAGTCATTTCACCTTCTCACATCTTACGATGCAATGGTATGTTGAAATGCTGTCTGCATTACCGTTGTGTAGGCAGTTCCGGATTCCAACCGGATTCCCTATTCTCCCTTTCCGTAAAAAGGGCACCTGCATTTTTATCACTTCATTATATTGATACTCTACCTGTCTATATTACACCTTTTTTAGGGAAGGCGTCAAGGTGAAAGCAGATGTATAAAAAATTCGCTTTGAATTTACATTCATAATAGTTATTTTCTCGATATTTTAATCCAAAATTTTATGTCAGAAAAGATGCCTGCATATTTCCTGCAGGCATCCAAATTTTCATTTTCTTCTATTCTATTATAAAAGAGACTCATATAATTTCGTAATATCTTCCACACTGGTTTCTTTTGGATTTCCAGGTCTGCATGCATCATCATAAGCAGACTGCGCAAGAAACCCAATATCTTCTTTCTTCACAATTTCTTTTAAGTCTGCTGGAATGCCAACATCAGAAGCTAATTTTTTTACTGCATCAATGGCTGCTTTTCTGTATTCTTCCTGATTCATGGCATCTACCCCTTCAACCCCCATCACTCTGGCGATTTCACGGTATTTTTCACCCGTTGCTTCTGCATTATACTCCATAACAGTAGGAAGAATAATTGCATTTGCCACACCATGAGGCGTATCATAAAGTGCTCCTAGCGGATGTGCCATGGAATGCACAATTCCAAGTCCCACATTAGAGAATCCCATTCCAGCTATGTATTGACCAAGTGCCATGCCCTCGCGGCCATCGCTTGTATTTTCTACGGCACCTCTTAAGTTTTTCGCAATGATTTCAATTGCTTTCAAATGAAACATGTCCGACATTTCCCATGCACCAGCTGTAATATATCCCTCAATTGCATGCGTCAAGGCATCCATACCAGTTGCTGCGGTCAATCCTTTTGGCATAGAAGCCATCATTTCTGGATCAACAAATGCTACAACCGGAATATCATGTACATCTACACAAACCATTTTACGGTTTTTCTCGGCATCCGTAATAACATAATTAATCGTAACTTCAGCAGCTGTACCTGCTGTTGTCGGAACAGCAAAAACAGGAACGGATTTCTTTTTTGTCGGTGCCACTCCTTCCAGGCTCCGGATATCTGAAAACTCTGGATTTTCTACTACAATGCCAATTCCTTTGGCTGTATCAATTGGAGAGCCTCCACCAATGGCAATAATATAATCTGCATCTGCATCTTTAAATGCTTGAACACCATTCTGGACATTTTCGATCGTTGGATTTGCTTTAATATCAGAGTAAATTTCATAGGCCATGCCCGCTTCATCTAATAAATCTGTTACTTTTTTCGTTACACCATGTTTTAAAATAGAAGGTCCTGTACAAACCAATGCCTTTTTGTATCCTCTTGCAGAAACCTCTTCCGGAATCTTACTGACAGCCCCATTTCCATGATAAGATGTTTCATTTAATATAAATCTGTTTACCATAAATAACATCCTCCTCTGTTCTTATTTATTTTATTATAACAGGACGTCTGAAGACGCCCTGAAATAAATCAATGATTCATTGCAACGATTTTTAACCTGCCATCTTCATTTTTATTAATCCATACATTATATGAGTCGCTTCCAACCATAACCCCATCTTCGCCGTTGGAAAACATAAATTCCGGATACGTATCCATCATTGCATTTAAAAATTCCTGCGTAAATATATCCGCTTCATCCCATTTTAAAAAGTCAGATTTTGATTCAAATGTGACAGGCTTATCACCCATTGTAATCGTAATTGGATACTGGATATACTCCGTAAACGTTTCTAAATCTTCACCATTTACAGAATCTATAATTTTCTCTGCAAATTTTTCTACGGAACTGTCAGAACCAATGGAATAAAGATGTTCCCTATCCTGACTGGCGTTAATATAGGATAAATCCAGCTGGCACTCTGCCACTTTACTTCCTGTCTCATAATAATACCCGGCTAACTTTCCATCTGTCTGTTCCCTTAATAAAAGATAATAATCATTATTCTGATAGCGGATGCCATCCTCTGATAATTCACATTCAAAAGATAATTTATCTGAATGATAAGAACCGGCAAATGATACATATGCAATATCCTGTTTCGGCTCCGGCCAGATGGAAACAATCACTTCTTCGTCTCCAAATCTGCCTTTATAAATATTATGCGCCTGTGCCTGAATACTTAAGCTGATTCCTGTCAGTTCACTTTCCAGTGCATTTACGTCAAATGTTTCAATTTCGGTCTGTTCGGTGACCGTTGGTTCTTCTGGAACCTCTGACTGGACTGTTACTTTCGGAGAACTGCTTCCTGTATCTTCTTTCGATTTACATCCTGTTACAAAAAGGGACAACACTACCATAAATCCAGCGGCTGTAAGCCAGCTTAATCTTCTTTTCACGTCTTTCTCTCCTTAACCCCGTTTTCTTCTTTCATTATAATACAGAAAAATCAAAGTTACAATCGAAAACTTCTCCGCCGTTCTTCTGATTGACATTCCCACCTCCACCCGTTACAATTTATTTAGGAGGCGTCACGCCTTATTTTATATTTGAAAGGAGTCTTCCATGTCTCAGACAAAAACATTTTTAGACCTGTCATATCATGGTGATATTCGGTGTATTCCGGAATCCAAATATACAGACAGCATGCAGCAGATAATCCTTCCTTATCTGGAAGAAAGAAAAAAATCCGGTTATTTTAACAGTTCCGATAAAATCCGTCTATATTATGAAACCTATCTTCAGAAAGATGCCATTGGCTCTATTGTAATTTCTCATGGCTTTATTGAATCCATATACAAATACAAAGAAGTGATTTACTATTTCCTTCAGGCAGGATACAATGTGTTTGGACTTGACCATAGAGGACACGGAAAATCCTACCGCCATGTGAAGGATAAATATCTGATTTATGTTGAAAATTTTAATGACTATGTCAGTGATTTAAATGCATTTATAACCCAGATTGTAATCCCTGCTTCTAAGGAAAAACCTCTCCATTTATATGCGCATTCCATGGGTGGTGCAATCGGTGCACTGTATCTGGAGCAGTATCCAGATACATTCCAGAAAGCTGTGCTCACTTCTCCGATGATGCAGATTCATACCCATGGTGTTCCACTTCCGTTAACGAAAGCAATTACTGGCTTTTACAATGCAATCGGACAAGGCAGCCATTATATTTTCACCCAGAAAAAATACCCACCATTTGACTGTTTTGAAAACAGCCCATCTACTTCCAGAGCACGTTATGAATATTATATGGAGCAATGTGATGCCAACGAAGTGCTTCAGACTTCTGCCGGTTCTTTCAAATGGATGAAAGAAGCCCTACATGGTATAAAAAATCTTTTACTTCCAGAAAATCTGGAGAAAATCAAAACACCAGTTCTTTTGTTTAAATCTGAAAATGATAGTTTTGTTCTGCCAGATGGCTATGACACCTTTGTATCCCATGCAAAACAAGTTTGTTTCTTAGATACCAAAGATACCAAGCATGAAATTTTCTTCTCAGAAAACAAAGTACTAGAACCTTATATCAACACAATTGTGGATTTTTATAAATAAGCAGCTAAAGGCTGTTCCACATAAAAATGCGTGTGAATTGGAAGAAAACTTCCTTTTCAACACGCATTTCTTCTATATATAACAGCAGTTTCTTATGCCGTTTCTTCGAACTGGCTGTTATATAATTTCGCATAGAAACCATCTTTTTTCATCAGTTCTTCATGATTTCCCTGTTCAACAATGTCACCTTCCTGCATAACCAGAATTAAATCCGCATCCCGAATCGTAGAAAGTCTATGGGCAATTATAAAACTGGTTCTGCCTTTCATCAGGTTATCCATTGCTTTCTGAATCTGAACTTCTGTTCTAGTATCCACGGAACTGGTTGCTTCATCCAGAATTAAAATCTTATTGTTAGCAAGAATTGCTCTGGCAATCGTCAACAGCTGTTTCTGTCCTTGAGAAACATTACTTGCTTCTTCATTCAGTTCCATCTGATATCCACCTGGAAGTGTGGAAATAAAATGATGAGCGTGTGCTGCTTTTGCTGCTGCAATAACTTCTTCATCACTTGCATCCAGCTTTCCGTAACGGATATTTTCCATAATGGTTCCTTTAAACAGCCAGGTATCCTGTAATACCATACCAAACATCTGTCTTAACTCGCTTCGATTGAAATTACGAATATCGTGTCCATCGATTTTAATAGAACCGGTATTTACATCATAAAAGCGCATCAAAAGTTTTACCATGGTCGTCTTACCAGCTCCCGTCGGCCCAACAATAGCGATTTTCTGTCCCTCTTTGACTTTTGCATTAAAATCTTTGATGATAATCTTATCTTCATTGTATCCGAAAGAAACATTTTCAAAAGAAACATTTCCTTCAAGACCTTTTACATGAACTGGATTTTCAACGGTCTGTTCTTCTTCCTTTTCTTCCATGAACTCAAATACACGCTCTGCAGCCGCTGCCATGGACTGTAACAGATTGGAAACCTGTGCCATCTGTCCGATTGGCTGGGTAAAGTTCTTTACGTACTGAATAAAAGACTGGATATCTCCAACCTTAATCGTTCCTTTAGCAGCAAGGATACCACCAAGTACAGCTACAGCTACATATCCAATATTTCCAATAAAGGTAGTGATTGGCATCATCAAGCCAGATAAAAACTGAGATTTCCATGCAGATTCATATAAAATCGCATTGGTATCATCAAATTCTTTGACTACCTGCTCTTCATGGTTAAATACACGTACTACATTGTGGCCGCTGTAAACTTCCTCAATCTGACCATTAATATGCCCTAAATATTCCTGCTGTGCCTTAAAGTATTTCTGTGATTTCTTTACAACAACTCCAATAAATATACCAGAAAACGGAATAATTAAAAGTGTTACCAACGTCATAAGCGGACTAATAGTAAGCATCATAATCAGGACACCAATGATAGTAGTTACTGATGTAATCAGCTGAGTAATACTCTGGTTTAAACTCTGGCCAAGGGTATCAATATCATTGGTAACACGGGAAAGAATTTCACCATTTGTTTTCGTATCATAATAATGCATTGGCAGACGATTCATTTTTTCAGAAAGATCCTTACGAAGACGATAACAGGTTTTCTGAGAAACTCCCGTCATAAGAATACCCTGAATCCAGGAAAATACTGCACTTATTACATAAAGTGCAAGACAAGTTAAAATAATCTGCGCAATTTTATCAAAATCAATGCCACCGTTTCCTTGATACTTCCGCATAATACCATTAAAAATTTCAGTGGTCGCCTTACCAGCAATTTTTGGTCCCACAATACTGAAAATCGTACTGCCGATAGCAAATAAAATAACTGCAAAAAATGCTGCCTTATATTGGCTCATATATTTAAAAAGCTTCCCTATGGTTCCTTTAAAATCTTTTGCTTTCTCACCACCCATTCTTCCATGTGCACGGCCTACCGATCCTCTTGGGTGTTTGGACTGGCTTTTCATTTCATCATTCATTCTTTTTCAGCTCCTTTCTACACATCTGCTTTCACACCGTATTGTTCGAGTTCCTTTGCAGACAGCTGACTGGATGCAATCTGATAATATACCTTGCAGTTTTTAAGCAGTTCTTCATGAGTTCCCATTCCAACAATTTTACCTTCATCCATAACAATAATCTGGTCGGCATGTAAAATAGTGCTGATTCGTTGGGCAACAATCAAAACAGTACTCTCTGAAATTTCTTTATGAAGAGCAGAACGAAGGGCTGCATCTGTCTTAAAGTCAAGTGCTGAGAAACTGTCATCAAATATAAAGATTTCTGGATTCTTTGCAATAGCTCTTGCAATGGAAAGTCTCTGCTTCTGACCACCAGAGACGTTATTTCCACCCTGGGCAATCGGACTTTCATATTTTTCTTCCTTAGATGCAATAAATTCAGCTGCCTGAGCAATCTCTGCAGCTTTTTCCATTGCTGCGTCACTGATATCCTCTCTTCCATATTTTAAATTAGATTCAATGGTACCTGAAAACAATACTGCTTTCTGAGGAACAAATCCTAACCTATCACGAAGTGATTTTTGGGCCATATCTTTTACATCAATGCCGTCAATCTTTACAGAACCTTCGGTAACATCATAAAAACGAGGAATTAAATTTACAAGTGTCGATTTACCACTTCCTGTACTTCCGATAAATGCGGTCGTCTGTCCCGGCTTTGCTGTAAAGGAGATATTCTCCAATGTATATCCATCAGCATCTGGATATTTAAAAAATACTTTTTCAAAAGTAACCGTACCTTTTCTACTTGCTGTTTCGCTGACATCTTGCGGATTTTCAGGATCCGTTAACCGTACTTTTGTTGTCAGTACTTCATCGATACGATTTGCAGATACACCGGCTCTTGGAAGCATAATGGATATCATAGTAAGCATCAGGAATGACAAAACAATCTGAATAGCATATGTGATAAATGCAATCATGTCTCCAACCTGAAGTGTCCCAAGATCAACTTTTTTTCCACCAAACCATACGATCGCAAGGGATACACAGTTTACAATCAGCATCATTGCAGGCATCATAACGGTCATGGTTCTATTGGTAAATAACATTGTCTTTGTTAAATCTTTATTTGCACGTTCAAAACGTTTCTCTTCGAATTTTTCTGTACTAAATGCACGGATTACCGGAATACCTGTAAGGATTTCCCTGGTAACCAGATTCAGTCTGTCAACCAGTGTCTGCATCATTTTAAACTTCGGCATTGCAACAAAGAATAAACTACCTACTACAACTAAAATAGCACCCACTGCTACTGCAATAATCCATGCCATGGAAGTATTTGTATTAAGTACCTTAAGTACACCACCAACACCAAGGATTGGTGCATACAGAACCATTCGAAGCAGCATAACCATAACCATCTGCAGCTGCTGGATATCATTTGTACTTCTTGTAATTAAGGAAGCGGTAGAGAAATGATCCATTTCTTCACCTGAAAAGGAAACTACCTTCTTAAATACACTGCTTCGCAGATTACGGCCTACTTTTGCAGCTGTTCTGGATGCAAAATACCCGGCACAGATAGAAACAACTACCATTAAAAGAGAAAGTCCTATCATTTTTGCACCGGCAATCAGGATATAATGATTCTGAATTTTACCAAGATCCATACCAAGTGCTTCATATTCGTTTTTTACAAATGTCGTAGCTATCGCATCAAGTACGGTATCGGTCATGCCGCCGATTTTATCAGAAATCTGCTTCATCATCTCCTGCCTCTGTGCTTCTGGAAGCATAGCCATCTGACTTACATCCTGCTTCTTTTCCTGTAGGGCAGCAACCATCATTTCTGCTTCTATCAATGGAACTTTTAATGCCTTGATTCCATCCTCATCTGCTGTTAGTTTATAAACTGCCTGTTCTTTAATTTCAGGATATTTGTCTTCATAAGACTTTTTCTTCTTGCCAGATAACTTATCGTAATCTACTTTTTTATAACTGTCTTTCATAAGCTCTAGGTTATCCCCAAACACAAATGCCTGAAGTGCTGTATACTGTTCCTCTCGAATACACTCCGGCACTACCTCACTGATACCGCCTTTTGAAATGCCAACATCTACAATGTCTGAGGTATAGGATGGCAGTGCCAAATCACAATATGCCTGAATAATCAAGAATATAAAAATAATACATACTGCTGCTTTCTGCTGCATCATATACTTAAAAATCTTTTTCACTCTGCTTTTCACCCTTTCCAATAATATTTCTCTCTTCCATTTCTTCTTTCATTGCCTGAACCATCTTATCTAATAGAAGAATAAATTCATCCGCCTCTTCTTTCCCCATTCGGGCAAATACATCCATAATAAACTGTTCGCTGTCCCTCTGGGCATCCTCAAATATCTGTTCCCCTTCTGGTGTCAAAATTAAAAATACAACCCGTTTGTCTTTTACATCCGGAACCCTTGTAATAAGTCCTTTTTCTTCCAAAGTTCTTATTTTTTTAGAAACGTCTGGTTTTGAGGTATGAAGAACCCCCGCCAGCTCTGATACTTTTACTCCTTTGACCAATGCTCCCTCTTTCTCCCGCTTCCTGCCTATATGCAGGATAGCTCCTAATGTAATAAACTCACCATGTGGAAGAGAAGATGGTTTTAATTTGCAAGACATTCTCTTAAACTGATGCAGAGTATTTAGAAATCCTCTACACTGCTCTTCTTGATCCATGTAATCTCCTTTCTTCCCTAATATTGCTTTCATATACTACCGGCTCCCAAACCCGTAATTTCATTAACAATCTCTCGTAAACTGTTAACCATGTTAACTATTAACCATGCAAACTATTTTTATCACAAATCTCCGTTCCTGTCAACTCTCTTTATTAAATATGGATAACATATAGCTGGAAAATTTCAAATGTTTAGTGATGATATAAATTGACATCTTTAGTCAAGAATGTTACTCTTATATAGCACAAAATTGAAATGGACTGCATAGATTAAATGTATGTGCGGCCACGGATTCCGTGCATCGGCCAGCCCAGGCCGTCAAACAGAAATGTTTTTGTCTGCATTATATTAAGTTTATTAATATTTTCTTTTTGTAATCCAGACAATAAAATTAGCGCCATGTACCTTTATGGGCCGTTGAAAGGTTGACGAGGCAGGAAGTGATCGAAAATTCGGCGGATGCTTCCTCGCGTTTTCCGGACGTGTTATTTACTGTTAAAGCTTCAGGTAACTGAATAACAACAACAGTAAAACCGGTGAATCTAATTTAAAAGGAGATTTTATTATGTGCGGTATTATTGGATTTACTGGCACGCTTGATGCCAAAGACGTATTAACAGAAGGATTGAAGGAATTAGAGTACCGAGGTTACGACAGTGCCGGCATTGCTTTTTTTGCAGATAATTCTATCCATACAGTAAAAACTGAAGGAAAGGTAGAACGTCTCTGTGAAAAAGTTGCCAAAGAGTGTCAGGAAGAAACAACCTGCGGAATCGGCCATACCAGATGGGCAACCCACGGCGGTGTTTCCGACACAAACTCCCACCCTCATACAGCCGGTCAGGTTACCCTGATTCATAACGGTATCATTGAAAATTACAAAAAACTTCAGAGTGAATTAGAAGCAAAAGGACTTACTCCGGTTTCCCAGACAGACACTGAAATTGCTGCTATGGTAATTAATGACTGCTATACTGGTAACCCAATTCAAGCTATTAAGACAGCTATTAAAAAATTCGAAGGTTCCTATGCATTCTGTATTATGTTTGCAGATCAGCCAGGCGTAATTTATGCGATTCGTTATGGCAGTCCATTAGTTGCAGCTTCCTGTGAAGAAGGCTCCATCATTGCTTCCGATATGGTTGCTTTAATTAAATATTCCAAAGACTATTTTGTGCTTCCGGAAAACCATATTGCAAGACTGACAAAGGACGAAATCGTCGTAACAAACTTAGAACATCAGGTTGTTATGCCAAAAATGTATCACGTAAACTGGGATGTTGCTGCTGCTAGAAAAGGCGGATATGATTACTTTATGTTAAAAGAAATCCACGAACAGCCGGAAGCACTTCGTAAAACAATTTCCCCTCGTGTACAGAATGGCCTTCCTTCTTTCGAAGAAGATGGCATTCCAACTGATATTTTCAAAAATATTAACCGTGTTATTATAACCGCCTGCGGAACTGCTATGCATGCCGGCCTGATTGGACGTAACATGATTGAAAAACTAACGAGAATTCCAGTAACCGTTGCCATTGCATCTGAATTCCGTTATGAGAATCCAATCCTAGATGAAAATACATTAGTCATTACAATTTCCCAGTCTGGTGAAACAGCAGACACTCTTGCCGCACTCCGCCTGGCAAATGAAAATGGATGCACGACTTTATCGATTGTAAATGTAAAAGGTTCTTCCATTGCCCGCGAAAGCAGCTATGTACTATATACCCATGCAGGACCTGAAATCGCAGTTGCCAGCACAAAGGCATATACCGTTCAGCTTTCTGCCATGTATTTATTTGCATTCCAGTTCGCTCATGTAAAAGGACTCTTATCCGATGAGGATGCACGTACTTATATCAAAGACTTGGAAGAGACCGTAAACGCAGTAGAAAAAGTAGTCGGATATGATGCAGATATTAAGCCAATCAGCGACCGCTTAGAACATGCACAGAATTTATTTTTCATCGGACGCGGTCTTGATTATGCCCTTTCGTGTGAAGGTTCCATTAAGTTAAAGGAAATCAGCTACATTCACTCCGAAGCATACGCTGCTGGTGAATTAAAACACGGAACGATTTCTCTGATTACCGATAACGTACCTGTTATTGCACTTGCAACACAAAAAGACCTTTTCCCTAAGATGATTTCTAACATCCGTGAAGTTCGTTCCCGTGGTGCTATGGTTATTTTAATTACTTCTGCAGATGCACAGGTGGATGCGTCCTTATGTGACCATTTAATCAAACTTCCTCCTGTGAAGGATGAATTTGCTCCATTTGCTGCTGCTGTTGTATTACAGTATATTGCATACTATACAGCTGTAAAAAGAGGATTAAACGTTGACCAGCCTAGAAATCTGGCGAAATCGGTTACAGTTGAATAAATAAAAAGAAAATGTACCCTAGAAAAGAGACTATGCACAGCTGATTTTTACTCAGCCGTGCAACAGTCTCTTTTTGAGTGAATATAATAATACTAAATTATCTAATCATCAAAATTTTTGGAAAATTATTCCGTAATTGTAGTTTCCAGAATACGAAGTATTTGCTTTCATTGCAAGAACATATTGTCCAGCATCTAATGATATATCAACATAATGTTCATTTGTACCATCTCCTAAGGATTCGCTTAATCTAACTAGATTGTTCATATTATTCGAGTAAAGACTAAAATCTACTGTTTTGGAAGCTAAAATTCTATACCTCTGTCCTGAGTCTGTGATTGTTATATTAAGGTTAAGCTTTTTCGTCCAAGGATAGCTGCCATTTGAAGTCCAACTATAGAGATTTCCAAATGGATTCAAATTCAGTCCATCCGTTAGATTTATACTCTCTGTAGCGGCAGCAAGGTCAAGAATTTCTCTTTCCACCGAGCTGGAAGGAATCGTTAGTATGCATCTTTCCCCAGTTTCAAGTAAGCTTGCCTGATTAATTCCTTCCCGTGTAGGTGCAGATGTTTTGCTAAGCCATATACCAGTTAATTTATAAATTGAGCCATCATCAACCAGCTGTCCATGTGCTACTCTCAGTACCTGGTATTTTCTGTACGTTGCATAAACTTTATAATAAACATATTCATCCGAGTCAGCGGTGGTAGAAACTGATTTTTCTATAGTACTCTCTTCCCCTATAGTAATTCCGAATCCGTATTCTACGGAAGCTTCAACAAAATCTAAAGTAAATCCTACTGAAAAACTTACATTAACAGAGAATTCTCTAGATTTAGTCACTGACTGACTAAAAGTACCCGTTTCCCCTGGATTAAGAATCTGACTGGAAAGAAATGATGATTCTCCCAAGATCCAACCGTCACCTTTATCTAAAACATATACCCCATCATGTAATACCTCATTCGTATTTTGTACTCTGACTGGCGAATTTGTTCCTTCATGAATTAATAAAACTTCCTTAGACCCCTCAAAAAGATTTGGATTAATACTGTCGTTAACATAATTAGATTTTGCCATTTCCATAATAACCATCCTGTCCTTATAGATGTTTTACATACTTTTTATTCCTAACTAGTATGTACTATATAATATTCCAGGATAAGCCTTTGATGACAGTTTTACTTATTAGAATTTCTTATAAATAATCATCAACTAATTACAAACAGTGCAAACGATTTCTTACCTCAAAAAGTTATTTTTTTACATTTATGCATATTTCTAAGATATTTCTTATGTTTTATGTTATGATATAAGAGTAAATCATTTTGATAGTAAACTATCTTAATAGTAAAGGAGAATACATACATGAGCGATAATATGAACAGAAATCAAGGCATTTACGCGTGGAAATGGAATGCCAGACAGCTCTTTGATTGTCAGAGAGACCCTTATTTTCCAAAAGCAGGATGTAACTTTACAGCATATGAATTAAGAGATCCAATTGACCTCACAAATAACTGTAACTATACTCCAATTGCAGATGATTATATTAAGCTGGAATATGTAGGTCGCTTTGGACTGGTAAAGGAGCAATATTCTTACCTGCCATTTGAAATAAATGGCGATATTGTAACTGATTATACTCCTGTAGTAAAGCTGGTACGCTATAAAAAAGATGGTTCCAGAGTCGGTGATTTATCTAAAGCGGGATTGATTTTAGGCTTAGATGCATTTGGTACCACCTGTTTCCTTGCCGGCGGCGAATTCGGTTATCTGCTGACAAATGAAGAAACCTCTCAGAATAACATTACTTATATGCCAAATGTCAATCTTGTTACCGACGAAAAGCTTCTATTATATTATACCGAACCAGAAAAAGAAGAAATTCCAGAAGAAATCAGTGAAGAGCTAAAGGTTCTGGAAGCAGAAGCCGCTATTACAGCCGAGTTGAAAAAAGAACCCGTTATCAAAGAAGAATTTACTGGTTCCCTTGTTCACGTGGACGGCTCCACTGTCACCATCAAATCAGCACCAGGATGTACTATTAAAAAAGTAGCTTTTAATATCAATGAAAAGGGCGGTCTGAAGAATGGTATCTGGAAAGAATGGTCTGGTTTCCAGTCAATTCCTTATAAAAAGAAAGCATCTGATTTCACTTGGGAGAACGTTCCTGATGGCATCTATACCTTCGTTATCTGGCAGAAAGAAAAGGATAACAATATCAAAGACCACTATGAACTTGCCTGCGTCTCCACTAAAAAAACGGATGTAGAAAATGCACAGTACTGCCTGGCAGCACTTTCCCGAAAAGCACATACTATCATGACTGCCACCGTGAAAGAATCCGAAGCCAAAAAGGGAAATACATTCGTATCCGATGCTACATACCAGAACTTAGAACAGGGCATTGCAAATGCAGAAGTTCTTTTACAGGATGAACATGTTTCTTTTGATAAAATAAAGGAATACTGTTATACCTTGTTTGAAGAACTCCATGAATTCGAACAAAATAAAGCAATTAAATAATAATATAGCCGTAATACTGGCATAGCCGTAGATACCAGCATAACCATAAATACTGGCAATAGAAAAGGACTTTCCACTATTGGAAAGCCCTTTTCCTATCTGCTGCTTATAGGTTTGCACCACAGCATTTTTTATATTTTTTGCCGCTGCCACATGGACATGGATCGTTACGGCCGATTTTCTTTGCCTTTACAACAGTACCAGATTTTTTCTGTTCACGGTAAAGCTCTTTTCTTCTTTCTTCTGTTAATAAAGAATCCCACTGTGGAAGTGTATAAAGCCATTCTGCCTTCGCATCTACCATGTTTTTGTACAGAAGTTCTTTATCATAGCCTAAGTTTACTTCTGTATCTTTTTCCATTGTATCAATTGGGTTCTGTTCTTTTAGGCTGTCGTTGATGCCATCTAAAAATCCAACGAATAAATCCAATTTCATACCATACTTCTTAGCAAGTTCTTCTACAGTACCTGTTACTACTTCGTCTGGATTTGCTAAAATCTGCTCGTAAACAGCTTTCTCAAGATTAAAATAATTTGCCCAGAATAACTGGCCTTCCTTTGAATTTGTATCCAAACTATAGGCATATTCACGCCAATCTGATAATAAACTCATTTAAAATACCACCTTTTAAAAATTTTCGTAACTGCCTGTCCATTTACAGATGCAGTTTTCTATCCAAGATACAGTATATCATAATTATAAATTAACTTTCAACTAATTCAAATTTTTTTTTAAATTTTATGTATAAACTTTTTCATCCAGTTAATAATAGTACTATCAGATACAACGAAACAGTTGAAATGCAGATTGTATCTGATAATATGCTTACCAAACTGGATCCCCCTCCAATAGGTAAAGCATTTCTACAAAAGAAAAGTTAAATACTTATCCTCCCCTTTTATAAACCTGGTGCAGCTCCCTACTGTACCAGGTTTTTTATTTTTGTAGGAAAGTTAAAGGTGAATATTTATAAGGATTTATTGAGAAAAAGCTATTTTAATGTTCCATAATAATATGATGATGTTGCTCCACCATCAATTAAGAATGTAGAACCAGTAATAAAAGCACCTTTATCACTCATAAGCAGTTCTGCAACATTGGCTACTTCGTCTGCCGTTCCCGGTCTTCCCGCCGGACATTTTGCAAACATATTTTTATAGAATTCTCCTCGAGGGCCATTAAATTCGTCAACCGCCAGCGGTGTCACAATAATTCCTGGTGCAATATCATTTAGCCTTGCTCCACGTTTGCCCCATTCCACCGACTGTGCCATCACACGCTTCTCATTACAACGTTTTGCCATCTGGTACGCATGAAGAGTGTCTTTAATATTCTCAGGCTGCAGAATATCGAGTTTTAACAATTCTTCTGTAGAAGTTGTTGCAAGTGCAGCATCTTCTTCTGCGGTCAACTGTGGCATTCTCCATCCAGACTGACTGGAGATTGTCACACCCACGCCACCTTCCGCTATCACTTTTCCAACTTCTTCCAGCAGCACTGCTGTTCCATACAAGTCAACCTTCAAAATTGCTTCAATAGATGCTTGGCTAGGCGAAACTCCTGCTCCATTTACCAGCATCTTGATTTCTCCATATTCCTGTGCCTTTGAAATTAGACTTTTAATGGATTCCCTGGATGAGAGATCCATCTTGACTGGTTTCACATCAAATCCTGCATTGTTCATAACTGCTGCAATTACTTTGGCATTTTCAAGATTTTTATCTCCCATTACAATCTTTTTTCCATATCCCATTCTTCTGGCAATTGCCATACTAATCTGCCCCGCTCCTGTCACAATCATTACTTCTTTTTTCATATTCATTCCTTTCTGGTGTGCTCTGCATCTACCACTTTCTATTCTTAATTGATATATCTTTTCTTTTCAAATTCTTTTACTTGAAATCATTATATAAAATACCATATCTACAATCAATTTGACTTTCAGGGTTTTCGTATAAGTTATTCTAATCGAAAAATTGTAATTTTAACATTTCTGCAAACTCTTCAATATAATAACCAGAATTATCTGTTTTCCAAAATGCACAGTAATTTCTTGTTATTTGATTTTCCCCACGATACAGTGGGATTCTTGCAATAGGCATATCAAAGTTAACTGTCTTTGTACTTGCTTCTATCGGCATAAATGCATTTCCACCAATTACCATAAGCCTTGCTTCTTCTAAATTCTCCGCGAACAAATATTCTCCATGAAAACCTATGACATCACGATAATAATCACGCTCCGTATCCTGCTGTTCCTTTGATGAAATCAAGATGCAGGGTGTATTCCTCAACTCCTGTGGAGTAATTTTATTTAGAACTGCCAACGGACTTCTAGATGAAATCTCTATGTAACTGCTCATGGTTGTTAAAATAAGATTAACATATTCATCAGAGAAAGCACGTCGCTGATCATTAAACACCAAATCTACGCCTTCCGATCGAAGCAGATAATACAATTCTTCGTGATTCCCTTGTTCTATTTGGATGATTACATCTGGATACTTCTTGTTGAACTGTTCCACCGCCATATGAAGTTCAGTTCCTACATATCCTCTTAAAAATCCAATCCGAAGCACAGTCTCATCATGATTTGCTATTTTCATTGATTCCCTGCAAATACGTTCGTAATCCGCTGTTAATATTAAACTTTTCTGATAAAAGTGCTCACCCGCGGGTGTAAGTTCAAATTTACGGTTTTTACGTACTAATAACGCAAATCCCAATTCTCTCTCTAAGGCCTGTATCTGCTGCGATATAGCAGACTGTGATATATGACATTCTTCCGCTGCTTTGGAAAAACTGTTATTTCTTACAACCCCTTGAAAATATTTGATTTGCCTAAACATTACCTGCACCTCCTTTATCTATAATAATCTCTCGGAATCTCTAAGCCAATAAATTCAAGGCTTTCAGATTCCTTTTCTATTAAAATCCCCCACTTT